>SVPP01000031.1 GCA_015065765.1 Oscillospiraceae bacterium
TTTTATTCCGCACGATATGCATGTGGTTTACATAATGGAATCCTCGCCGTCAAAGCACAGGGCAAGAATTTATTCCTCAATCAAGTTTATTGCAAACATGAGCGTTATGCTCATTCCCCTTTTAAGACGGCTTCTGATGAAAGAGGCATCAGAGTGGCGACTCGTATTCTTCATCCCTGCAGTTGTGGGAATTATAACTTGTCTGATTGCTCTTCTGAC
Organism: Oscillospiraceae bacterium; assembly: GCA_015065765.1. Classification (GTDB taxonomy): domain Bacteria; phylum Bacillota; class Clostridia; order Oscillospirales; family Acutalibacteraceae; genus SIG575. The sequence continues at coordinate 220 of SVPP01000031.1, forward strand.
TGCAAGAGAAACAGATACTTTTATCGATTCACGGCTGAAGCATCTTCGCAAAACAGAAGAAGAGCTTGAAGCAGAAAAACGAGTTGAAAACGCACAGGGCGGACTTGTTCCTGCTCTTAAATTTGCAATGAAGCACAAGCAACTGCGCTGGCTTTATATAACATCTGCTTTTGTGAACTTAGGCTTCATTGCAACCCTTAACTATCAGGTTATTCTATCCTACGGCTATGCACAGAACTTTATTGAAAAAGGCTTATTCAGCTCACTTGGTGAAGATGTTATGAACGCAGTAAGCACAGGACCTGTAACTACTGCACTGTTTATGTTCCCTGTGGGATGTGCTTTTGCACAGGTTATTATGGGATTCATTTCCGATTCAAAGGGCAGAAAAACGGCTGCTGCCATAACTGCTTTCAACTGCCTTGTTTCCTTTATCCTGTTCTCTGTCGGCTCAACTATAGCATGGAATCCTTACCTTGTAGGTTTCCTTTGCGGTGCATGTATCGGCAGTTACTACACAACAAATGACGTTATCATCATGATGATTGGTGAATCTTCACCGACAAACTTACGCTCGTCAACAATGTCGGCGCAGTTTGTTGTCACTGCAATCGGTGTGGCAGTTTCTTATGGTGTGAGCCTGCCGCTTATCACTATCCTCGGCAACACTTTCACTGGAACTGTCTGCTTCGGGCTTCTCGTCCCCGGATTTATCCTGTCGCTCATACTCCTTGCTCGTAAAACACACGAAACAAAAGGAATTGATATGGACACAGTTACAGGTCTTGAATGGGACTAAAAAAACCTCTTTCTGATTAATTTCAGAAAGAGGTTTTTTAAGTAATAAGTAAGAAGAAATAGTGAAGAAGTTCGGGTCTGCGACGCTATTTAAAACAAAAATTCTCTCCGTTAAAAATGTTGTTTTTTGCAAATCCCCTTGACTTTTATTAGTATCCTAATTAATTTCCGACATAAAACTCATCATTACCAATTCTGTTTTCCACACTTCTCCAGCTAAGTGCAGATGCACAGATTATTGTGCCCTCAAAGGTATCTATGTCGGCATCTGTTACGTCATCATCGTCGCACCAATAAACATATCCGTCTTTGAAAAACATAGTTGCTCCGAATATCTCACAGGTGTATTTTTCATCGCAGGGAAACAATTTCAGAAATTTCAATTTCTCAAAGACCATTTCAATTGTTGTATTCTCCTTGGCTTGACGCTGAATAATAACGCTTAAACATCTTTTGGTGTTTACAGCCTGCATTGAAAGGTCTCCATCAACATAAGCTCCGCTTACATATTTCATCTCTTTTATGCAGCTATCGTGGAAAGACCACATTTCGTTCATAAAATCTTGCAGTTCTTTTTCATTACTGATTTTATGCCACATACAAGCACCTTCTTTCAATCCGATTATATACCTTACCTGTAAAATATCAAGAAATTCTTATTATAAATACAAGAACGAATTGAAATCCCAAATCGCTTAATTTTTATAGACTCTCTAAAAATGCAATTAAAAGTTTCTTTTGCTTTGGTGTAAGCTTAGAAAGTGCTGTAGACAATTCGTCGTTTCTTGTTTCTATATTAAAAAACTCTTGAAGTGAAACATCCATTGCATCACACAGCAGTTGTAAATGTCCCACAGTAATATCAGCCTGACCAAGTTCAACTCTACGTAAATGTGTCTGAGATACTCCGGCCCTTTCTGCGAGACCGTTTTGTGTGAGCCAACATTTATTTCTGAGTTCAACCAATCTTTTACTAACGTCCATTTTCTGACTCCTCTCGTTAGTCTTATAAGAATATAGTATCACAAAAGCATCAAAATTATTGGTCTTATAAGGTTGACTAATTAGTCTTATCGTGTTATAATAAGTTAAAATAAACTTTTTTCACTAGACATTTAATGCACTTAGTTGAAAATTTAATTTTGAAAGGTTGGTTTTTATGGGTTTATTCGACAAATTTAAAAGTGCTGTTGACACAGCTGCAGATGCTATCAATAAGACAATTGAATTATCACAAAAAATCAATGATCCTTTGGCTGATCCAATGGTAAAAAAATATTATGAAATCACTTATGGGTTAATAAAAACTATAGGTCAAGCAGGTTATGATGCGATAAAAAAATATATCGAATATCACTTAGGAGAACCTTGTGATGAAACAACGCTTCGAAAAACGCTTGAATGTTATTCGTACGGAAGCTATACGGGTTGTCCGTTATACGATATTATCGAAGTAAACCCCTTCGGTGATAATAATAAAAACAAGAAGTTAGACGAGGTTAACAAGGTTCTCAATACCCTTAACCTATATAGGTGTGCAAAAGAAGAAGCATATGATATTTGTTTCAAAAAAGAAATTGAAGAAATAACATCCGAGTTTGAAAATGTGGTTAATGTTGTTGACAAATATGGTTTTAAGCACCTAGAAGAAGGCATGCATAGAATTTACACCAATCACTATAAAAATATGGGACCTGAACATTACTACAATAGTATCCATATGGTCGTTAAAAAGAAATTTTTGGAAGGTAATTCTGCCGTCGAAACCATCTTAGTAACCTGCCTTGATCATGCTGCATATGAATACAAAAAAATAGATGGTCCACTTCGCATTGCTTCTATTGTTTTAAGAGCATTAAATTTTGAGAAGCATGGTGATAGTGAAGAAGGATATACTTCTTTTACAAAAGATGAGTGTCTTGATTTTGTTACAAATAACGAATATTATATGGATGCAACAAAAGGACGTGCTGAAAAAAATCCTTTTGATACGATAGATTACAACGCAGACTTTGCCAATCAAATTATTGATATTGATATTATGTCTGGCAAGGATATAATAAATCCTAAGATTTCATATCGTAAAAAAGCTGATCGCTGGATGCCTGACTATAAAACCGAACCTTATTATACCGATAAAGTATGTAATCTTTATTGGAAACATATTATTAAAGACAATTATGAAGAAAATATTATAAACTCAGATGATGCTTTCGATATAGTTTGTAAGCATATATTTTCGGAAGATTAATTTTTCATAAATTTGCATACAAAGGAGAGTAGGTTATGAGCTTTTACGGAGAATGGGAAACTTGGAAAATCGTCTATCAGCCTGCAACCCCCAGTCCGGGAGTCAGAGGAGTTGCTTTTGTTGAAGCCGGTGACAGAGGACACGCGATGCAGGTTTTCAGAGAGCAGTATGCAGGGCAGTTTTTTACTGTCGAAAGCTGTGAAAAACTTATTAAATAATAGAAGTAGATTCTATTAAATATTAGTTAAGGAGGAAAAGAAATGGAACACAAGTACACAGTAATGATGAACGAAAACGGACAGGGTGGCAGATTTCACGCAAGAGTAGAGATGAGCATTTCTGCTAAAAGTGAATTCGAAGCAATAAATGAAGCAAAAAGAAGACACCCTGATCTTCAAGTTTGTTATATTGAGCAGAAAAACTAATAATAAAAAAATGTAGCAGTCGATTTAAATCGGCCGCTACATTTTTATTAATATCATATCATTAAATGCAGAATTTAAGATAGACGTTATTATACAATTTTAGAATTCGTTGGTTTCATCTTTAGTTTTTTCATTGTAAAAAACCTCCTTTTTCATACAAAAAAATATAGACACATCATTTAAGAAAACTCAAAAATGATGTGTCTGACTTTTTATTTGTTGATTTTTTAAAACGAGGCTTTTACATGTTGCCCAAAAGTATCAAGAAACCTTGATTTTACTTATTTGCTCATTGCTTCCTGAACTGCAACTGCGCAAGCAACTGTCATACCAACCATGGGGTTGTTACCTGCACCGATAAGTCCCATCATTTCTACGTGAGCGGGAACTGATGAAGAACCTGCAAACTGAGCATCACCGTGCATACGACCCATTGAGTCTGTAAGACCGTAAGATGCAGGACCTGCTGCAACGTTATCGGGATGGAGTGTACGACCTGTACCGCCACCTGATGCAACTGAGAAATATTTAACATCGTTTTCCATAGCCCATTTCTTGTATGTGCCTGCAACAAGGTGCTGGAAACGAGTGGGGTTAGTTGAGTTACCTGTGATAGAAACATCAACGCCCTCGTGCTTCATAACTGCAACGCCTTCAAGAACATCGTTTGCACCGAAGCAACGAACGAGAGCTCTTTCACCGTCTGAGTAAGGTGTTGTGTTGACAATCTTGAGGTCGCCTGTGAAGAAATCATACTCTGTTTCAACATATGTGAAACCGTTGATTCTTGAGATGATCATAGCAGCGTCTTTACCAAGACCGTTGAGGATAACTCTGAGGGGTTCTTTACGAACCTTGTTTGCTGTTCTTGCAATACCGATAGCGCCTTCTGCTGCTGCAAAAGATTCGTGACCTGCAAGGAATGCGAAACATTTTGTATTTTCATCAAGAAGCATAGCAGCGAGGTTACCGTGGCCGAGACCAACGTTTCTCTGCTCTGCAACTGAACCGGGGATACAGAAAGCCTGAAGGCCCTTACCGATTGTTGCTGCAGCTTCGCTTGCTGCTGTGATGCCTGATTTAAGTGCAAGAGCAACGCCGAGAGTATAAGCCCAAACAGCATTTTCAAATGCGATAGGCTGAACACCTTTTACGATTGCTTCAACATCAATGCCCTTTTCAAGGCAAAGTGCACGTGCGTCTTCCAAGCTGGCAATACCATACTCAGCAAGACATTTTTCAATTTTGGCCATTCTTCTTTCTTTGCCTTCAAATCTAACTTCGTTAGCCATTTTTCATGTCCTCCTTATATGATATTATTCTTCTCTGGGATCGATGTACTTTGCAGCATCTGCGAAACGGCCGTAGCTACCGATATTTGCTTTGTAAGCTTCATCGGGAGTTTTGCCGTGACGGATGTCTTCAAGCATCTTACCAACTTTTACGAATTCATAACCGATAACCTGGTCGTTCTCATCAAGAGCCATTCTTGTAACATAGCCTTCAGCCATTTCCATGTAACGAACGCCCTTTGCGTTTGTTGAGAACATTGTACCAACCTGTGAGCGGAGACCCTTACCAAGGTCTTCAAGACCTGCGCCAACAGGAAGACCGTCTTCTGAGAATGCAGACTGTGTACGGCCATATACGAACTGAAGGAAGATTTCTCTCATAGCTACGTTGATAGCGTCACAAACGAGGTCTGTGTTAAGGCACTCAAGGAGTGTCTTACCGGGGAGAATTTCTGCTGCCATTGCTGCAGAGTGTGTCATACCTGAACAGCCGATTGTTTCAACGAGAGCTTCCTCTACGATACCTTCTTTGATGTTAAGAGTAAGCTTACATGTGCCCTGCTGGGGTGCGCACCAACCGATACCGTGTGAAAGACCTGAAATGTCTTTGATTTCATATGCCTTTACCCATTTTCCCTCTTCAGGAATCGGTGCCGGACCATGGTGAGGTCCCTTTGCTACCATGCACATTTTTTCAACTTCATGTGAATAGTTCATTTAACCATTCTCCTTTCATTTTAATAACAACTAATTATATATTATTTTACAATCTTTGTCAATTACATTGACAAATCTTTAACATGTTTTTTATATCAAACCAGAATTCTACTCCGTTTTCCTTGTTTTCACAGCCGTATTTCATTGAGTGCATATTCTGGATTGCCGCAACAATGGAAAGTCCGATTCCGAATCTGCCCTCTTCTCTGCGATGAGACTTGTCTCCACGGAAGAAGCTGTTCCACATTTCCTCGAAATTTTCATCAGAAATATTCTTACCCGTATTGAAAACTCTTATTCTGTAGTTACCCTCAACTTCTTCGGCAATTACAGAAATTTTCTTTTCTTCCTCACAATGGGAAACGGCATTTGAGAAATAGTTGTTAAGCACCATTCCGATTTTCGATTCATCGGCAAAACCGTACATACCGGGAAGCATGGAAACATCAAGGCTTATCCCCTTTTCACTGAGACGTATTTTCTGAGCAGACAAATATTCCTCAATCAGATCATTTATAGAGAAACAGTCCTCGCTGAGCTTATAGCTTCCGCTTTCATAGTAGGAAAGTTCAAGCAGGTCGAGAACAATGTCATTCATCCTCTGTGATTCCTCGATAATTACATCAAGATATTCTGCGTTATCCTCAGGATTATCGCTGATTCCCAGCTTCAGTCCTTCTGCGTACCCCTGAATAATTGCAATAGGCGTTTTCAGCTCGTGGGACACGTTTGAAACAAACTCCTTGCGGGATTTTTCCATTTTATGCTCATGCTCAATATCAAGCTCAAGCTGACGGTTTTTCTCCTGCAGATCACCAAGAGCTTCGGCAAGAGAATCAGACATTGAATTGATGCTTGCTGCAAGCTGTCCCAGCTCATTCGTGGACTTTGTCACACATCTTTTTGAGAAATCCATTTTTGCCATACGCTTTGTAACATCGTTCATTTCAATAAGCGGTCTCGTGAAAAGCCATGCATAAATGAAAAATGCAATCATGAGAGAAATACCTACAAGACAAATAAGTATTCGCACAATATCAGATGTATATTCTGCATTGGACTGAATAATATTCATCTGAGTATACACATTTACCGTATTTCCAGTGTCAAGGACAGACTGATAAACAAGATATTCTATATCATTTGAAATTTCCTTACCTATAAAGAACAGACCGTCTCCTGCAATGTCGAGGTTTTTTATAACTTTAAGCTTTCTTGCATTTGCAAAGCCGAAAAACAGACTAGGATCCTGCTCAAAGTCAAACATTGTATGGCCTCGAATATCATTCATGAGGGTACTGTAAATAAGCTTGCCCGTATTCTTATCAAAAATTTCTATATAGGAGTTGTCCTCTTTCTCAATCTTCTCGATTTCATCAAAGAATGATTCATCGAGGGACTTCAGCTCATTTATTTCGCTCACAGCACGACTCATTGACGTCTGATAACGGATATAGAACATGGTTTCAATGAAGGTTGTGTTGATAATCAGCAACAACGCTATCATAAAAAACACAATTGCCAGAAGCTGTGTGAACAGCTGAAGCATCAGGCTCTTATATTTTCTTCTTGAAAAAGACGGAATTTTCATTCGTTTACCTCGATTTTGTATCCTGTTCCGTAAACTGTCTTAAGATGTCTGTTGCCCCATTCTCCCAACTTTGTACGAAGACGGGCAACATGGGAGTCAACTGTCCTGATATCGCCTACATAGTCATATCCCCAGATGTCGTCAAGAAGCTGTTCTCTTGTGAAAACTCTGCCGGGCATTGATGCAAGCTTGAGAAGAATGTTGTATTCCTTCAGTGCAAGACTTACCGCTTGTTTGTCCACAAAAACTTCATGAGCATCCTCGTCAATTATAAGTGAGCCTACAGTTTTACAGTTTTTGTAAGAATTGGATGAGTTTGATGTGCGACGGATAAGAAGTTCAACACGTTTCATCAGAACTGCAGGACTGAAGGGTTTTGTAACATAATCGTCTGCGCCCGCTTCAAAGCCCATAAGCTCGTCAAATTCCTGACTTCTCGCGGTGAGCATAATAATGGGCACACCTGATGTTTTTCTGATTTCACGGCACAAAGTCCATCCGTCCATGTTAGGCATCATAATGTCAACAATCATCAGTGCTGTATCGGGATTTTTCTGAAAGATTTCAAGTGCCACATCGCCGTCATCGGCTTCAAGAGGCTCATAACCTTCTTTTTTCAGAAAATCGCAGACAAGGCGTCTGATTCTCGCCTCATCGTCTGCTACAATTATCTTTTTCAAATTAAGACACTCCCCTATTATTTTAATACAATCATATTCTATCACAACAAAAAAACAATCTCAACTTATTTAATAATCAATTTACAAAAATATATAGTGAGTGTGAAAATTCAAAACAATCCCTCGGTCATTTTCTGACAAAAATGACAGCTCCCTTTACACAAGGGAGCTGAGTATGGGTTCCAACTTCATATAACAATTCCTTTTTCTTACTTCTTCATACAATCTGAAAAGGTTCCGTATTGAGACTTTTTGGTAAATCCTTGTCTTTAAGATTGTAAGCACGCTTTTCTTTGCCCAAAAAAGCATATGGTATTTGCAGGCAAGGTGTTATGTCACAATCCTCAACAATCATTGAAAAACAAAAAGTTTTAAGTCTTTTCATATTATTTAAAAAACTTAAAGTTGGCAATTTGTTGTTTCCATACAATACCAGATGTTCCAGATTCACAAGATTAAACAAACAAGAAAAATCTGTTATTTTAGGACAACTTTCAATTTGAAGTACTCTTAATGATTTTGATATTTTTGCAACAGCTGAAACATCAGACAACGAATATAAATATTCCAAGCACAAACTTTGCACTTCTTTTAAATTTTCCAATCCCTCTAAAGATTTCAGTGCACAATGAACAAAAGTCATATCTTTTAAATTTGTAGCACAACTTAAATAATTAAGATCTTTAATTTTCTTATCCTCTCTTACAACAAGTTCTTCTAATGTACTGACTTCGCCATAATTCAAGTTACCTTTACCTGTTACCTCGATTTTCTTTAATCCCGGTATTCGTGAGTAATCGACAGTTGTAGAATATGAATTCTGAATATCACCATATTCAGTAATACATACCAGTTGTGTGATATTCGGCAAACTATACAACGGTGAAAAGTCAAATTTATCAGTCGCTTTAAGAGATGGAATAACTACAATATTTTTTAAGGTTGGACACTTTGAAACAAAATCTATATTCTCCGCTACTATAACTGCTTTTTCTAATTTGTAGTAATTTATAAACTCAATATGTTCTTCAAGCGTTTTTTCAGAGTATTCATTTACTTTTTCATACAAAGATCTGCTGGCTTTCGGATTTCTGATCACTATATAGTTGTATTTTTTCGGATCTTCAAAAAAAGTAAACTTAAAACCAGCTCTGTCAACACATTTTCTTGACAGCATTATCTCATCAAAGCTATCATTTAATCCCGGTAAAGAAGCCATAAATCAATCCACCTTTCGGATATTATGTGTTAAAACCAGTCAAAGAAGAGAATTGCTCCTTGCATGCAACCGTAAATTGCATTTGAACTTTCGGAAGACCATAAGGCTCTTCCCTTCATTATTCATTTAACGTTTTTTGGCTTATTCAGGTTTTGTCACCGTAGAAAGGGCTCCTGATTATCCCTGCCTTATTTGTACCACAGCTTTCCCTTATCAAACTCAACAACATCGTTTATCATTATCTTATAATCATCAGGTAATTCATCAAGACACCAATACCAATAATTATGCTTAAACAACAACGAATACTCAAATTGTTCATACTTAGTATTCAGTGAATCTGAAACCGTTATCATCCCGTAATCTTCTTCGGAATAAAACGGTTGTGACACCATAATCATATATTTACCTTCATATTTTCTTATAATAATATCATAATCAGGCTTGTTTCTATCAACAGAAAAATATGGATTACTTATCACATTATCTGTAATAATTCTCCATCCATCTTCTGTCCGAAGCAAATATTGAAATGAATAATTATTTACTTCGGTTTTGCAGCAACCAAAGCCGGTATCATTTTGATAAACAAATTTATAATCTTCACTCAAAAGAGTTTCTTCTATTGCCTGTTCGGGGGTCGGATAACTTTCACTTACATAAAACGGATTATTCTTATAATAAATCAAATAATCTCTAGCGCAAAAACCAATTACAGCGAGAATAGCTATACCGGCAACAATTCCGATAAATATTTTTGGCATTCTTTTATTGTTCACAATTACCTTACTCCTTAAAAACTATATCTTCAAAAGAAAAAGGACGATTTTCTGCCTTTTCACTTTGTTCTTCTTTTAATCCGTAATTTAATATTGTAACACAATTATATTCTATCACAACGAAAATGTAATCTCAACTTATTTAATAATCAATTTACAAAATTTTTAACGAAAAATCCCCTCAGTCTGCTGAGTGCAGACAGCTCCCCTTGCATTTTCAAGGGGAGCCGATGTTGATTTTAGTTTTATTTGATTTTATCAGTCACCGAGAAGTCCGTGGTATCTGCCCATCCAATAGGGAAGAAGGTAATTATAGGGCATCATTGCACGGGTGCCGTTGTCGCCTGTGCCGGGGAGAGTTGCTGTACGGTTGACAACCTTTGTATTGATGTCAACAAATTCCTCTGCACCTGAATCACAGACGAATTGATTGCCGTCATAGTTTACAAACACTCTTGCTGAATACTCCAAGGGATATTTGAGCTGTGCAGGCACGCCTGTGCCCTCCTGCTCTGTATCCCACACGATATCTTTTCTGTGGCTGTTGAATACGGGCCATCTGATAAGGTCCATAGTCATTTCCGAAAGTGACTTTGCAGCATTTTCAATGTCGCAATAGTTATTTGTAATTGAGCCGTAAACAATATTGAAGAAGGGTGAACGCTCAACACGCTCATACTGCCAATGGTGAGTAAGTCCCATTTTGAAAATTTCCTTCTGTGCAGCACTGTCTGTATACATAAGAAGAGGATAGATATTGATGAAGTCAAGCTGATCATCAATATGTGCCACATGGCCGTCTTCAACTTTATACTGAATGCAGTTCATTGCATAGTGATACTTCTTTATAAGCATATCGAAAACTTCGTTATACTTCTCATCACCTGTTACATGGTATGTAGTTTTAAGGAATGAGAGAATTTCAAGTGAGTTTGTGCCACGCTCATAGAACCATCTGTCATCGTTATTGAGAAGCTCGGGCTCCCAGTTTGCCCATGTTGTGGGAACACCGTCAACGTCACAAAGGTGAAAGTTATTTTCAAGGATATGGTCTGTGATTTTTCTCACAACCTCAGCAATTTTTGCCTTCTCTTTTTTATCGGCAACAAGGTCATAGTAAATTCCGTATGCAAAATAGTGTCCTGTCATTTCATCTGATGAAGTTTCACCAAGCCATTCCATTTCGGGGTTATCCTCGCAGACGTGCCACTCTTCTCTGTTGCCTGTAAGGAAGTTTTCTTCATGGGAATGTCTTGTAGCACGGGCTGTAAAGCCTGATTTTCCTGTAACTTCAGTGAGAATAATCATGGCATCAACTGCTCTTTTTGCATTTGCTTTTGCCTTCTCATCCCCTGTCACTGCATAGCGGAAGCACTGACTTGCACAGTAAAGTCCTGTGAAAAGTCCGTCATTATCGGAATTGGGAAGCCAGCCTGATTCAAGGTCACCGTATTTGCGGAGGATTCTGTCTACCTGATAACCTTCGTTTCTTGTGAAATATTTCACTGCCATTTCATCATAATGGTTTGCTTTTACTTCAAGTGTCATTTCCTTTGAAGTAATAAGGCTGATACCTCTGGGTGTTACTGCGGCGATTGTGCCCTTATCGGAAACAGCAAGGCGCGTAACGGTAGGATGCATGAGCCATACGCCGAAAGAAAAATATGAAATTTTGCCTTCGATGAGAGTAATAATACCTGTGTTTGTTGCAAAATATTTTTTGCCGTCCTCTGCAAAGAACATATCATTGAAAGAGCCGTCGGGAACTGAATAGAAATCGTTACCGTTAAACCAGTAATTTTTGCCGTCATAGATGTTAAGACCGTCATCTGAGCCTACCCACAAATGACCGAGAGCATCGATTGCAATACAGTTGATTTTCTGACTGAGAACACCTGTAACATCGGGAAGAAGCTCTGCCCAGTGACGGCGTTTGCCCTTCATTGACATAAGTCCCTCAACAAGAGAACCTACGTAAACTGTTTCACCGTACTTTGATTTATTATCACGTGCTGCAAGGCATACTGTTGCCTCGGGAAGATCAACGATTTTTGTAAACTCATCGTTTTCCATGAGGAAAAGTTCGTTTTCAGTGATAAGCCACAGAGATTTATCAAGAGCAACAGAAATGTCAATTACAGGTGCTGAGAAGTCAGCAAGACGTGTAATTTTGCCCTTTTTGATTTCGCAGAGAGAATTGCCCACTGCTGCAAAAAGTCTGCCCTTTCTTGTAAAGAGCTTTGAAACCTTTGCCTGAATTTTTTTGATTTTGCCGTCAGCATATACTGAAAGAGAATCTGCCTCTGCAATATAAAGTGTTTCACCCTCAAAGGCAACAGATGCTACGTTTTCTACATCTATTCCCATGTCGGATGTGATGAAAACTTTATCGTACTGTGTGAATTCACCGAAGTTAAGTGTAGGTTTTTTCATGATTTTTCTCCTGTAAAATTATTATCAAAACAGCCCCTTTCAATGAAAGGGGCTATCTTATTATTTTTCTTATTCTTCTGTAGCCTGCTTCAATGCACGCTTAAGCCAGATTTCACCGATATCAATTGCGTTGTAGAGTCCTTTTTTCTCACTCTTCTTTATAATACGTTCTCTGGGACTTGCATCCGGATCTGTTGAAAGAAGCTGAACAATAACTCTGTCTGCAACCTCAATATCGCCGAGAGGCTTTGTTGATGTAATAGAAAGCATTACAACAAAGGGGTCTCTCATGTCTCCGTAATAAATAGTATTTCCGCAGCGAACCATCGGCTTTTCTCTGAACATGAAAAATTCATCCTGAACTTTTTTCTCGTCAGCCATTTGGTACAACTCCTTTATTAATCTTTAAGATAGTTTTCGACAAGCTTCTGCATAAGCTCATCCCTGTCGATTCTGCGAATCACGCTACGTGCATTATTATGGGTTGTAATGTAAGTCGGGTCCTCAGAAAGAATGTAGCCTACAATCTGATTGATAGGGTTATAGCCCTTTTCTTTCAGAGAATTGTAAACGTATGTCAGGTTCTTTTTGATTTCATCCTCACACTCTGTTTTGATTGAAAATTTTATTGTCTTATCATCCATAAGTAATACACCTCCGTATCACATTACTATATTATACACTACATTTTGCGATAACACAATGGTTTTTTAATATTTTTTTCTTTAATTTTCTTAAAAAACCTTAGCTTCTGAGAGAAATTCCCAGCTTATCGAGAGCTTTGATTGCTTTTTTGACAACATTGTCTGCTTCTTCGTCAGTAAGAGTTCTGTCCTCAGCTCTCAGCCTCAGGCTGAATGCAACACTCTTTTTGCCCTCTTCAATCTGTGAACCTGTATAAACGTCGAAGAGCTCAATATTTTCAAGAAGCTTACCTGCTGCTGAGCTGATTGCTTTTTCAAGTGTGAGAACAGGAATATCTCTGTCGCAGACGAAAGCAAGGTCACGTGTGCTTGCAGGGAATTTAGGAAGCTTTTTATAGAGTTTGGGCTCTCTGCCCTTTGTAAAGATTGTTTCGATATCAATTCTTGCAACGTAAGCTTTTTCGCCGATGCCGTAGTTTTCAAGAACTGCAGGGTGAATTTCACCGAAGATAGCAAACTCTTCACCGTCAACTGTGAGGCGTGCTGTGCGTCCCGGGTGGAATGTGGGATTGTCTGTAACTGCCTCAACGTCGTATGAGTTAAGTCCTGTTTTTGCAAGGATTTCTTCAACGATGCCTTTGAGTGCGAAGAAATCACAATCACCGTACATACCGATAAGGATTTTCTGCTTTTCAAGGGGAAGAGTATCTGTGCCCTGTGAAGTATATTCTACGGGGATTTCGTAGAGATGAGCAGCAGCATTTCTGTTTTTATAGTTTCGTGCAAGAACCTCAAGCATTGAGGGAATTGCAGTTGTTCTCATAACGCTTGTATCTTCACCCAGGGGATTCATGATTACAACTGAATTTCTCAGTTCGCTGTCTGCGGGAAGATTGATTTTATCGTAATATTTGGGGCTGATGAAGGAGAATGTTTCGATTTCTGTAAGACCGCAGCCGAGACATGTTGAACGGATAAGTCTTTCAAGCTGCTGCTCTTCAGTCAGTCTTGCGTTTGCAACACCTGCAAGGTCTCTGTTGGGAATTGCCTGATAACCGTAGAATCTTGCAATTTCCTCAGAAATATCAGCCTTGTGCTCAATATCATTTCTGAAATAAGGAGCTGTGATTACGCCGTCTTCAACTGTGAAGCCGATTTTTTCAAGCATTTTCTTCTGCTCTTCTGCACTGACGTCAATGCCGATAAAGTTATTTACCCATTCAGGCTCAAATGCAAGTTTCACAGGCTCTTTCGGTGTGGGGAAGCAGTCAACAATGCCGTCAACAACATCGCCTGCATCGAGGAGCTCAACGAGTTCAAGAGCACGTTTAAGACAAGTTTCACAGCTTGCGGGATTGAGTTCCTTCTCATATCTTGTGCAAGCCTCTGTGCGAAGGCCGAGAGCCTTTGACGTTCTGCGTACGCTTACGCCGTTGAAGCAAGCAGATTCAAAAACGATAGTTGTTGTATCGTCCATGATTCCGCTGAATTCGCCACCCATAACACCTGCAACTGCAACGGGTTTATTCTCGTCAGCAATAACAAGCATTTCGGGAGTAAGGTTTCTTTCAATATCGTCAAGAGTTGTGATTTTCTCGCCATCTTTTGCATTTCTTACGATAACCTTACCGCCGTCAAGATATCTTAAGTCAAAAGCATGCATGGGCTGACCGTATTCAAGCATTACAAAGTTTGTAATGTCAACAATGTTATTGATAGGTCTCACACCGCTTGCACGAAGTCTTTCTCTAATCCAACGGGGAGAAGGCTTGATTCTTACATTTTTAACTACTGCACCGCAGTAACGGTAGCATTTTTCAGCCTCATCAATCTGAACTGAAAGAAGTTCGTTAACGTCTCCGCCTGAGCCTTTGACAACAGGAGCAGAAACCTTAAGCTCTTTATTAAATGTTGCTGCAGCCTCTCTTGCAAGACCGATAACGCTGAGACAGTCTGAACGGTTTGATGTGATTTCAAACTCTGTAACAACGTCATTAAGACCGATTGCGTAGTGAATATCCATGCCGAGAGTTTTATCACAATCGTCACCGAGAACGAAGATACCGTCTTCAATTGCATAGGGGAAATCGTGAATTGTAAGACCAAGTTCACCGAGAGAACAGAGCATGCCGTTGCTTTCTACTCCGCGAAGCTTACCCTTTTTGATTTTGTGGCCGCCGAAAACAACTGAGTTATCCATTGCTACGGGTACAATATCACCTGCTGTGAGATTCTGTGCGCCTGTAACAATCTGAATATTTTCTTCTTTACCAACATTAATCTGGCAAATCCAGAGGTGGTCAGAATCAGGGTGTCTTTCAAGACTTTCAACCTTACCTACTACGATATTCTGGAGGCCTGCGCCTTCCTGCTCGTAGCCTTCTACCTTTGAGCCTGAAATTGTCATATCATCAGCAAACTGCTTGTCGCTTACATCAAGCTCTACATAGTCATTTAACCATTTTTTAGATAAATTCATCTTACGGCACTCCTTTCATTAAAACTGACCGAGGAAACGCATATCGTTCTCGTAAAGTAATCTCATATCGTCAATATCAAAACGGAACATAACAAGTCTTTCAAGACCTACGCCGAATGCATAACCGCTGTAAACCTCAGGGTCAACTCCGCAACCGCTGAGAACCTTGGGATGCACCATACCTGCACCGAGGATTTCGATAAAGCCTTCGCCCTTACACATGGGACAGCCTTTACCGCCGCATTTGAAGCATGTTACGTCAATTTCACATGAAGGCTCTGTAAAGGGGAAATGGTGGGGACGGAGTCTGATTTTTGTATCGTTACCGTAAAGTCTCTTTGCAAATGCTTCAAGAGTACCTTTAAGGTCACCCATTGTAATGCCTTTGTCAACAACAAGACCTTCAATCTGATGGAAGAGAGGTGAATGTGTTGCGTCAACTGCGTCTGAACGGAAAACACGTCCGGGAGAAATTACTCTGATGGGAGGCTTCTGCTGTTCCATAACACGGATCTGAACGGGAGATGTCTGTGTTCTGAGAAGCATATTTTCTGTGATGTAGAATGTATCCTGAGTGTCACGTGCAGGATGATCTTTCGGGATGTTGAGTGCTTCGAAGTTGTAGTAATCCCACTCAACCTCGGGACCTGTAGCAATATCAAAGCCCATGCCGAGGAAAATATCCTTAACCTCATCAAGAACAATGTTAAGAGGATGCTTGTGACCGAGCTCGGATTTTTTACCGGGCATTGTTACATCAAGTTTTTCCTCTCTGAGTTTCTTTTCAAGCTCTGCCTTTTTGATTTTTTCGTCAGTAGCTTCAATCAGTGCTTCAATTGATGCTCTTACTTCATTAGCAAGCTGGCCCATAACAGGTCTCTCTTCGGGAGTGAGTTTACCCATCTGTTTGAGAACTGCTGTCAGCTCACCTTTTTTACCTAAGTATTTAACTCTGATGTTTTCAAGTTCCTGCTTACTCTGTGCAAGTTCAAGAGATGCTTTAGCTTCTCTTGCTATGCTTTCAAGCATGTCTTTCATAGTTTTCTTCCTTTCCAAATAAATATAAAAGCTTCCGCCCCGACAAGGGACGAAAGCATAAATTACCTTCCGCGGTACCACCCTTATTTTTGCACTGCCTTACGGCGAAGAGCAAACACTCTTTCTCCTCTTACGTGGGAAACACGTCAAAGCCTACTGCAACTTTCAGCCAGCCGCTCCAAAGTGAACTTCGGTGTTTTTCAGAATAAACGGGATTTCAGCCTCGTCCCGTTCTCTCTTGATTCCGCTTTAAAACACTTACTCTCTTTTTCATCGCGTTTCGATTATCATAACATAAACTCAAAGAAAATGCAAGAGTTTACGCTGATTTTTTCTTCAGTTTCAATTGTGATAATACAATACCAATGAAAATCAGCACACAACCGATATATGCCGATGTTGTCATTGTCTCATTCTGCAGAAGAACTCCGCCGATTGCCGCAAAAACAGACTCTGTCGAAAGGACAATTGCAGAAAATGTGGGGTCTGCATCCTTCTGACCGAGAATCTGACAGGTGTAAGCAACACCCACTGACATAAGACCGCCATAGAGAATGGGAAGTGCTGCACTTTTAATTGCAACAAAGCTTATATCCTCAAGAATCAGTGCACACACAACTGACAACACACCGCAGACTGCAAACTGAATCTGTGCAAATTTAAGAGGGCTGATTTCTCCCACAAACTTGTCAATTACCAGAATATGTATTGTCCAGAAAACAGTTCCGATAAGAAGCACAAGGTCGCCGATGCCTACGCCCTCTTCGCCTGTCATGCAGAGAAGGTAAAGACCTGCCACTGCACAGACTGCACCAATCCATGTAAGGATATTCGTTTTCTTTTTCATGAAAAGGAATGCGGCAATGGGTACGAAAACAGTGTAGAGTCCTGTGATAAAGCCTGATTTTCCTGCACTGTTTGTAATTTCAACACCCATCTGCTGAAGTGTCGATGCGATAAACAGAACAACACCGCCGATTATTCCGACCTTTAAAGTTTTAACAAATTTTGCTTTATCAAATTTTTCTTTTTCAAAAAGCATTATTACAGGAAAAAGTGACAGTGCACCGAGCACAAAGCGGATACCGTTGAAGGTAAATGCTCCTACAAACTGCGCACCTACCTTCTGTGCCACAAAGGCAAAGCCCCATATGATTGCTGTCAAGAAAAGTAAGAATATTGATTTCGGTTTGGTTTTCATATTTTCACCTGATTTTTAATGTCATTCCCTCAGTCAACTAACGCTGACAGCTCCCTTTACACAAGGGAGCCGTTCAAGGTTTTATACGTCATATAATTTTTCGCGTTTTTTCTTTTTGATTGTGGTGTAAATTATCACCGCAAGGGCGATGCCTGCAGTTACACCAAGCTTGATGTAAACCGCTGTATTTGATGTGCCTTCAATTTTAAGTTCTGACCACAGCGAGGTCATAAGACTTAAAGTTTCCTGGTCAAGATTGTGATAATACTGAACCTTGGGCATATTTTCCTTATCGGGATAAAGAATCTGATTATCTTTGAGACTGTAGTCTTCATTTTCGAGAACAGCCTTATTTGGTGTTGCATAGTAAAGATATTCTGCATTTGCAAGAGCTACTTCCTCGCTGAGAAGGAAGTTTATGTAAAGCTCTGCCGCTTCTTTATTCTGGCTGCTTTTCGGGATACAGATTGCATCAACAAAAATGTTTGTGCCCTCTTCCGGATAGAAGAATTCAAGATCAGGGTTGTTATCCTTCATCAGCAGATAGTCACCTGCATAGTATGCTGATATCGCCGCTGCACCTGACTCCATTTTGTTGAAAATTTCGTCTGAAACATAGGACTGAACAACACCCTTCTGCTCAATAAGCATTCGATATGCTTTCTGCCACTCTGCTTCATCATGAGTATTCACGTCAATACCCATCATAAACATTGCAGTTGCGAAGCCGTCACGAGGATTGTTGAACTGAAGAACCTGTCCCTTATATTCCTTATCCCACATAAGACTCCAGCTTGTAGGGTTACCCTTCACCATGGTTTTGTTGTAAATCACACCTACCATACCAACATTATAGGGAACCGAATACTCATCTGTAGGGTCATAATACAAACCCTTATATTCATCCATAATATTTTTGTAGTTGGGGATATTGTCAAAATTTATCTTCTGCAGGTAGCCTTCATCAAGAAGCCTTTCAATCATGTAATCAGAGGGAATCACGATATCATATGCAGCTCCGCCTGACTTGAGTTTTGTATACATAGCCTCGTTTGTATCATAGGTTGTGTAGTTGACCTTGATACCTGTCAGCTTTTCAAACTCTTCATTCACATTCATTACGCCTTCACTGCCGTCAGAGATATACTCACCCCAGTTATAGACGTTAATTGAAGTGCCTGCAAGCTCTTTATATTTTGCCTGAAGTTCTGTTTCAGTCAGCGGTGATGACTCTGCAAAAGCAACTACAGATAATGAAAACATCAGAACCGTCGCAAGAAGCAACGCTGCAATTTTTTTCATATCACCCCTCCTGTTCATTGAGAAATTAGAATTATTTGTCTTTTTCTTTTTTCTTTTCTCCTCTTGCCTGCATAAAGTTGATGAGCATGAGAAGAACGAGAATTGCAAAGAAAATGAGTGTTGAAAGCGCATACATATCGGGCTTCACTCGCTTTTTAGTCATTGAGAAAAGCTTGATGGGAAGCGTCTGCCATTCGGGACCGCTTACAAAATAACTGATAACAAAGTCATCAAGAGACAGAGTAAACGCCATTATAAAGCCTGTAAGAATACCGGGCATTATCGAGGGCAGAACTACCTTGAAAAATGATTTTACCGGAGTGCAGCCTAAGTCCATAGCAGCCTCTGAAAGATGATGGTCCATCTGACGAAGTTTCGGAAGCACCGACAAAATGACGTATGGAAGCACAAAAGTAATGTGTGCAATAATGAGTGTCTGCAGACCTAAAACGCTTTTCATGCCCATTAATTTTGCTCCGAAAACAAAGAGGAGCAGAAGCGAAATACCTGTAACTATTTCAGGATTCATCATGGGGATGTTTGTTACGTTCATAATTGCCGATTTGACAAATTTATTTTTCAGTTTATCAATACCCACTGCTGCGGCTGTACCGAGAACAGTAGCAATAACCGAAGATACAATTGCGATAACAAGTGTATTCTTAACCGCAGTTATGGTGTCGGCATCATTAAAAAGCTCTGCATACCATTTGAACGAAAAGCCTGAAAGTACCGACGTACTGCTTGATGCATTGAAGGAATAAATAACAAGCACGATAATCGGTGCATACAGGAAGAAATATACCAATGCAAGGTAAATCTTTGAAGAAAAATTCATTTTCTTACTCATGGCATAAGACCTCCTCCGCTTTCTTCCTCGTCACCTGAGAAGTGGTTCATTATCGCCATACAGATGAGGATAAGCACCATAAGAACAAGTGACAAAGCAGCTCCAAGGTTGAAATTGTTTGAGGTTACAAACTGTCCCTCAATAATTTCACCTATAAGTGCGAAGTTTCCGCCGCCTAATTTCTGCGAAATGTAGAAGGTACTTACTGACGGCACGAAAACCATTGTAATTCCCGACAGAATACCTGAACGGCTCAGTGGGAGAATTACTTTTGTCAGCACTGTGATTTTATTTGCACCTAAGTCATGTGCCGCTTCAACAAGCCTGTTGTCAAGCTTGGTAAGCACTGAGTAAATGGGCAGAATCATAAAGGGTAAAAAGTCATAGACCATACCGAGAATAACTGCACCTGATGTATTTATCATCTGAAGTGGTTCAAGACCGATTTTTTCAAGAAATGTATTTATGATACCTGTGTTTTCAATCAAAGACATGATTGAATATGTTCTGACAAGAAGACTTGTCCACATGGGAAGCATGACAAGCATTATCATCGTACTTTGCACCCTTGCCTTTGAACGGGCTATAAAATAGGCTGTGGGATAAGCAATAACAAGGCAGATGATTGTTGCCACAATGCCGTACCATATTGAATTGAGAAAAACCTCTTTATAATCCGAAAGAGCCTTGATGTTCTCTAAGGTGAAATTGCCGTCTGCGTTGGTGAAAGAATAGTATGCAACCATAATCAGAGGTGCAATAATAAACAACGCTGACCATACAATATGAGGAGAAGCGAGAAGCTTTGCGGAAAGAGTTTTCTTCTGCATAAAAATCCCTCCCGATTATTCTTCCTCTTCTATATCCGAAAGATGGTCAATTTCATCACTGAACGAGCTGTAGTCACCGAATTTACCTGAGTAAATTGATTTTTTCATAATATGGATCGAATCAGGCTCGATTACAAGACCGATTTTGTCCCTTACCTTCTGCTCATGGATAGACTGAATCATCCACTTGAAGCCACGGATGTCAACGATGATTTCATAATGAACACCCTTGAAGGTAACGGATGTCACAGTACCTGAAATCATACCGTTCTCAGGAGATGTAACAACGATATCCTCAGGACGGATAACAACGTCAACCGCCTCACCTGTTCCGAAGCCTTTATCAAGACACTGGAATGTGTGACCTGAGAATGTTGCACGGAAATCCTCTTTCATGACACCGTCAAGGATGTTACTCTCACCGATGAAGTCTGCAACGAAAGCATTTTTAGGCTCATTATAAATATCCTGAGGTGTGCCTATCTGCTGAATGACACCGTTATCCATGACAACAACTGTGTCAGACATGGAAAGAGCTTCCTCCTGGTCATGGGTAACAAAAATAAATGTAATGCCAAGCTTCTGCTGAATATTCTTAAGCTCAACCTGCATATCCTTACGGAGCTTCAGGTCAAGCGCAGCAAGAGGCTCGTCAAGAAGCAGAACCTTAGGATCATTTGCAAGAGCACGGGCAATTGCAACTCTCTGCTGCTGACCGCCTGAAAGAGAATCGATGTTTCTCTTTGAAAAACCTTTAAGGTTTACAAGCTCAAGCATTTCAGCAACACGTTCTTTGATTTCGGCATCAGACTTCTTTTTAAGTCTCAGACCGAACGCTATATTTTCAAAAACATTAAGATGCGGGAAAAGGGCATACTTCTGAAAAATAGTATTAACCTGTCTTTTATAAGGCGGTAAATCATTGATTTTTTTACCATTAAAAATAACATCACCGCTATCAGGCTGTGTAAAACCTGCAATAACCCTGAGGGTTGTGGTTTTACCGCATCCTGAAGGACCAAGTAATGTTATGAATTCTTTATCTCTTATGTAGAGACTGATATTATCAAGTATTTTATTTTCGCCGTAGGAAACATCTATGTTTTTAAGGTCAATGATGATGTCTTTTTCCAATTATACAGCCCCCTTAAAATTACACACTATGTTAGATATAATATAATGCGAAAACCTTGAAAAGTCAACACTTTTTTGCAAAAATTTAGAGTAAATTCGCGCCTTTTCCAAACATTTTTTTGAAAAACTCTGTTTTTCTCCAAAATGCTCTCATTTCCTCTGAAATACTCGTTTTTTGCAAGAGAAAATTTTTTGCCATTTTGAGATCCTTCGCTTACACTCGAGGATGACAACAAAATGGCAGGGTTGGTTTATTGATAAATTATATTTTAGTCAAAACCTCCAGCTGAGCTGGAGGCTTGATTAGCCCTTCAAGGGCATTATACGGACTTAACCCCTTAAGGGGCGCTGAAAGATTTGCCGACCGCATTCTTTTTTCAGCTACCCCTCAAG
>SVPP01000043.1 GCA_015065765.1 Oscillospiraceae bacterium
GCTTATGATTCGGTTTTTCTGATGCAAGTGTGTTTTCAATACTTTCGATAGTGAGTGTACCTTCATTGAAATCCCTGTGCATATGCCACGCCTGTGAATACGACGGTGTGCAGTCCAGCTCCTCAATTACACGAAGCAGGTCATACTGCATCTGCTCATCAAGGAACGAAAGCTCAACACCCACTGATAAAGCAATTTTATCTTCGTCCATCATTTCAAGCAGTTCGGGAATGAGATAAGTCAGACGGATATAGCGATGAATCTGTCTTGAACTTTCATTAACCGATTCTGCCATTAAATCTCTGCTGTACTTTTGGCCAACTTGGCCAAAAGTTTTACCCTGATGATTTAAGGCTTCAAGCTTCAGTTTATAAGCAAACGCCTTTTCTGATGGCAAGATATGCTCTCTGTGAAGATTACTGTCGACGAGCATAACTGCCGCTTCATCACGGCTTACGGCATAAATTAAAGCAGGTACTGTTTCCAGTCCTGCTTTTACCGATGCTCTGAGTCTGCGATGACCTGAGATAATCTCATATTCATCGTCTGTGTTTTCGAGTGGTCTTACAACAATCGGCGAGATAACGCCCTTCTGCTGAATACTGTCTATCAGATAGTTCATCTCTTCATTGTCTAAGACCTTATAAGGGTGTCCCTCAAAGGGACGGATTTTTTCTACCGGAATGTTTACCGGTGATTTCAAATTATTATTCATTTATTTTCCTCCATAATAATATAATCTTTTACTTTCATTTCTCTGCCTGCGTTCTTCTTGCACAAGCCTTAAGAATTTTCTGTTAGAAAAGTATTTAGTACCAAAATACATATCAAGATATTCGTGCGATGTCATTTCTCGCTCATACTCCTTCTCTTCAGAGTTATTAGTTTCATTGCTTTCAATAATTCTGCAAAGCTCCTCAGGATGCATATTTATCACCTTCCGTCATAATCTTTTTCTTTGTTCCTCTGCCTTTCAGGGAAGTACCATTCACGGATTAGTTGTTTTTCCGTTTCAAGCTTCTCCTCAAGTGCAGGACTGTCTTTAATAATTCTTTTGGCGAGCTTTAATTTTTCCCGAAGCTCACCAATTTCAGCCGTTAAAAAATCCCGACGGGCAACAAGGTCTTCCTTTGCCGTCGGGTCTTTGCATCTTCTTATCTGATTGTAGATTTTATTACGCTGACTTTTCAGCTCCTCAATACGAAGCTCTGTCTTTGAAATAAACTTATCAACCTCTGCAAAATCATAAAGCTTTTCATTGATAGCAAGTTCAATCTGGTCCTGCATAAACTCAATCCTTGGAGCTGAGTATTTCATTTTAGGTGTAAACGGATGCGGGTTGCAGTTATTTCTTTCGGCTATTGCCCCTGCAAAAAGTAAGGCAAAAAATAAAAGTGAAATAACAGGTGCACCAATTACGGCACTACCCACAATCAGTTTTGTAAAATCAGAAACCATTCTGCTGAAATACTCAGGATGTCTGTACCACTCTCTTGATTCTTTAAACTCATAACCTTTGTAATCGAAAACGAATATCTGCCTCTTCAAAAAATCATTAGCATATAAATAATTTCTGAAATTGTTGTTTGCAGTAAATTTATCCTGAGAGTAAATCCGTTCTCTGATTTTTTCATAGGTGTAAATTTCACCGAGAGTTGTGAGCTTCACTGCGTGCTCATCATTACGGTAAGCTATCTTTCCGTTATCAAACCAATAACCTTTCTGTGTCATAATTCTGAAAAACTGTTTTTCATTTGCACTTCTTATAATTGCGTAATCAATATCGTCACGCATATAATCGTATTTTGTTTTGATGCCTTTCTGCATCGCTTTGTAAATGTTATAGGGAATGCGTTTACCTTTCGGGTTTTCAATTACAGACAAACCGTGTTCAAGACAAACCTCATCACTTGTTTTTCTGAAAAGCTGATACATAGCTTTGTTTTCATTCATCTTTCTTCCGTCAGTCATTGAAACGGAATTTATTACTATATGACAATGAACACAGTTAGCATTCAGATGAGTTGCAACAATCATTTCATAATCCTTGCCCCACATTTTATTTGCAACTTCCACTGCAACCTGCTGTGCTTCTTCGGGTGAAACTTCACCGGGCTTGAAAGAAATATATGCGTGATAAGCAACAACACCGTCAGTCTTTCCGTAAATCTCTTTTGTATCAATCATCTGTCGCGCAGCAATGTCAGGGTCACAGTTGATTCCCTCAACAAGCAGCTTCTGCTCGTTTTCGAGATTTGTTTTTTCATCATCGGCTGCATAATGAAGCGCATCAATCAGGTCCGAGTATTTTGATAAATCAGTTTTGCTTTTATTTGAAGCGTAATCAACAACCTGTGAAAGATTATTTCTTACCGCCCAAATTCTTGTTACAGCCATTCCCGATTCGCTTCCTTACCTGACTTGAAATATTTTACGATGTCACTTTCAAGCTTTCTGACATCATTCAGAACATTTTTGCATTCATCAGCATCAATATATCCGATTGAGTTAGCCTTTGCAGTTAACTGATTAAGGTTAGTACCCACTCTGCGAAGTTCAATAATAAAATGTTTGTAGTCAACGGGCGGAGCCTCGACCAACCTTTTACCGAGAATCAACGCACGGATAAGTACACTTCTGTTTACCCTTAACCTGCTGCAAAGATTTTCTAATATCTGATTTTCTTCTTCATTGAGATACACATGAAAGTCTATATCTCTTGTTCTTTTGCTCATAGGAATTCTCCTTTCTTATAAATAATATTTTTTCTGTGTTGTAAAAACGGATGTTTTTACGGATTTGAGGAT
>SVPP01000009.1 GCA_015065765.1 Oscillospiraceae bacterium
TTGTCATATCTTTGTGAAAGGCTGCACAACCGAGGACTATACAGACCTCTTCGGCGCAGCCGATTACATAACGGATAACAATAATCCTTTAATTTTTAATATGTGTGATTCAGAACAGTGTAGAGAACACTATGTGATATTGACACTTCCATCTCGTGTGTGCTAAACTGTATGTGTCATTAGCTTTGTTCTGCATTGTTAATGTCCTCCATTCTGTTTTTTCGGTTGGTAGCCGTTTTTACTATAGCAGAATGGAGTTTTTTTGTCACCTTAACTTGTTTTTTTCTGACACTAAAGTCCGTACATTCCACCTGCATAGCAGGTGGTTTTTTTATTCGGCATAATAAAAAACACGGGAGGGCACAGAGACCCTCCCCTACAATACCACTGAGTGGATTTTTCATTTAAATTATTTCGAATCCCCAGATATGCTTTGATACAATCGTTTCAGGATTTACTACGGGGAATATAAGTTTCATTTTGCCGTTTGCGTTTTCTGTTCGGATTTCTACATCCTCGTTACCCATAAGAACAACCTTTTTGTCAGGTGAATAATCGTAATCTTCAAGAACAATTTCACCGAAAGGATACTTCTTGATGAACACATAATCAGCATCACCTTTCGTTGTGTACCATACATTTTCCTGAGTGCTGAACTTAAGCTTACGGCTTGCATAAATTCCCTTGCCGTTGACTTTAAGCCAATCACCGATTTCAAGAAGTCTTTCCTGCATGATTACGGGAATTGTACCGTCAGCTGCAGGTCCTACATTGAGAAGGAAGTTTCCGCCCTTGCTGACAAGGTCAACAAGAGTTGTTATAAGCTCCTCTCCTGTAAGGTAATCTTCAAGCTGTTCAACCCTGTTGAAGCCGAAGGAATGTCCGATACCGCGGCATTCCTCAAAATATCTGTCGCAATCAGCATCTTCAATTTTTCTGCCTGCTTCAATAAAGCCGTATTCTGTTGTGAAGTTTCCGCCCTGACGTCCTCTTGTTTCCTTACCCCAACGGTCATTGGGAACAATGAAATCCTTTACCGAGCTTTCATTATAAAGCCACTGCAGGAATTCTGTTGAATGCCACACGTCACTGGGATGATCCCATTCACCGTCAGTAAAGAGTGTTGCCGGCTGATATTTTTCAACAAGCTCTTTCAGCATAGGAATCAGATGCTTTACAGCGTATTCCTCAGGATTACGCAAATAAATAGGATTAAACCACTCATAAACTGAATGATAAACACCGAATTTTACATCGGTCTTGTCAAGTGCATCTTTAAGTTCCTGACAGAAATCTCTGTGAGGTCCTACATCAACACTGTTCCAGTTCCATGCATATTCACTTTTGAAAAGACAGAAGCCGTCATGATGCTTTGAGACAAGGTTTATGTACTTTGCGCCTGATCTTTCAAAAAGGCTTGCCCATTCATCTGCATCAAAAAGCTCAGCCTTGAAGTCCTTTACAAAATCCTCATATTTAAAGTTTTCACCATAAGTTTTTTTGTGAAAAGATGTGCTGGGCTCCCAACCCGTTGAAATCTGATGACCGTACCATTCTGCATAATCAGTTCTTGAACAGAACGCAGGAACAGAATAAAGTCCCCAATGGATAAAAATACCGAATTTTGCATCCTGAAACCACTGAGGAACAGGCCGTGATGTTATTGATTCCCAATTTGCTTCATATTTCATAAATACACCCCGTATTCTTATTTTTTACTATATTAGCAGAAACGCACCTGTTTATCAAGTCTTTTTCTCAAATTGATGATTTTCCTGTTTCTTCGATTTTTACCGATTTTTTCTAACAAACTATACAAATGTCCCTAAGAGCGAAAAGAATTTTTTTGATAAATATGTGCAAAAGCTATTGAATTTTTATAATTTTTTTGATATGATAAATCTGTTAAGTTATATTTAAATGGAAAGGACGGATAAAATGACAGAAAACAATGTACCAATTTATCTTTTCCATCAGGGCAACAACGCCAAGGCTTACGAATACTTAGGCTGTCACCTTGAAGGAGACACCGGCATTTTCAGAGTCTGGGCTCCCAACGCACGTGAAGTTTATCTTTGCGGTGATTTCAACGATTGGGAGGAAACAAGCCTTCCCCTCTGCAGAATAAGTGACGGCGGTGTCTGGGAAATCAGAACAGAAAACGTTCAGGTTTTCGACAACTACAAATACAGAATCATTACCTCTGACGGCAGAGCACTGATGAAATGCGACCCCTACGGCTACCATTTCGAAACCCGCCCTCAGAATGCGACAAAGGTTTACGACATCGGGCAGTATGATTGGCATGACGAGAAGTGGCTTAAGAAAAGAAGAGAAAACTCAATCTATTCAAGCCCCGTAAACATTTATGAGGTAAATTTAGGTTCTTGGAAACAGCATGAGGACGGAAACTTCCTCTCATACAAGGATGTGGCAAATGAGCTTATTCCATACGTCAAGGACATGGGATATACCCACATTGAGCTTATGCCACTTAATGAACATCCTTTTGACGGCTCATGGGGTTATCAGGCAACAGGCTATTTTGCACCTACCTCACGTTACGGCGAGCCGAAAGATTTCATGTATTTCGTTGACAAATGCCACGAAGCAGGAATCGGCGTTATCATGGACTGGGTACCTGCCCATTTTCCCAAGGATGCACACGGTCTTTATGAATTTGACGGCACAGCCTGTTATGAATATAAAGACCCGAAGAAGGGCGAACACTACCAGTGGGGAACAAGAGTTTTCGACTACGGCAGAAATGAGGTTCAGTCCTTCCTCATTTCAAGTGCAATGTTCTGGCTTGACAAATACCACATTGACGGACTTCGTGTTGACGCGGTTGCATCGATGCTCTACCTTGACTACGGCAGAGATGACGGACAATGGATCGCCAACAAATACGGTGGAAACGAAAACCTTGAGGCCGTTGATTTCCTGAAAAAACTTAATCAGCTTATTTTCCGCGATTACGGCGATGTTCTTATGGTTGCCGAAGAAAGCACGGCGTGGCCCCTTGTTACAAAACCCACATCAGTGGGCGGTCTGGGCTTCAACTTCAAGTGGAACATGGGCTGGATGAACGACTGTCTGAGATATTTCTCACTTAACGGTCTTTCAAGAAAATACAACCACAACTGCCTTACATTCTCTTTCTTCTACGCTTTTTCGGAAAACTTTATTCTCCCCATCTCTCACGATGAGGTAGTTCACGGAAAATGCTCACTCATCGGCAAAATGCCCGGTGAATATGACGAGAAGTTTGCAGGTGTACGTTCATTTATCGGCTACATGATGGCACATCCCGGCAAAAAGCTTATGTTCATGGGACAGGAATTCGGTCAGTTCATTGAATGGAACTATGAGCAAGGACTTGACTGGCTTCTTCTCGGATATGAGCGACATACACAGCTTCAGAATTACTTTAGAAAAATTAACGAATTCTATAAAAACACTCCCGCTTTCTGGCAAATAGATTACAGTTGGGAAGGCTTTTATTGGATTTCAAGCGATGATGTTGACAATTCGGTTATCGCCTTTGTACGACGTGACGAAAAAGAAAGAGAAATCGTCTGCGTTTGCAATTTCACTCCTGTACACAGAGAAAACTATAAAATCGGTGTCAGCCGTTCAGGCACATACGAGGTTGTTTTCAATTCCGATGACGAAGAATTCGGCGGTGAAGGCAAAGGCTCGAAGGGTAAAATAAAATCCGCAAAGAAGCCTCTTCACTCATTTGAAAATTCAATCGCACTGGACCTTCCCGGAAACAGTGTAATATATTTAAAAGCACCAAATAAACGCAAACCAAAATCTACAAATAAATCTTCTAAGGAGGCATAAACTTATGGCCCGTAAAAAAGAGTGTATCGCAATGCTTCTTGCCGGCGGTCAGGGAAGCCGTCTCGGCATACTGACAAAAAACATTGCAAAGCCTGCCGTACCTTACGGCGGTAAATACCGTATCATTGACTTTCCCCTTTCAAACTGCGTAAACTCAGGCATTGACACTGTGGGCGTTCTTACACAGTATCAGCCCCTCGAGCTTAACGATTATCTCGGTAATGGTGAGCCCTGGGACCTTGACAGAGCAAACGGCGGTGTGCATGTACTTTCTCCCTATCAGCAGATTGAAGGCACTTCCTGGTACAAGGGCACTGCAAACGCTATTTATCAGAACATCAACTTCATTGACAAATATGACCCTGAATATGTTGTTATCCTTTCCGGTGACCATATTTATAAAATGGACTACAACAAAATGCTTCAGTACCATAAGGAAAAGAATGCAGCATGTACAATCGCTATGCTTGAAGTTCCGTGGGAAGAGGCATCACGATTCGGTCTGATGTTCGTTGACGATGACGGCAAAATCACAGCCTTTGAAGAAAAGCCTAAAGTTCCCAAGTCAAACAAGGCTTCAATGGGCGTTTATGTTTTCACTTGGTCAAAGCTTCGTGCTTATCTCATTGACGATGAAAACAAAGAAGGTTCAAGCAACGACTTCGGTAAAGATGTTATTCCTGCAATGCATGAAGCAGGCGAAAACCTTTACGCTTATCTCTTCGACGGTTACTGGAAAGACGTTGGTACAATCGATTCTCTTTGGGAGTCAAACCTTGACCTTCTTAATCCCAAGGTTGACCTTGACCTGAATGACGAAGACTGGAAAATCTATTCACGTAACCCCTCTGCTCCACCTCATTATATTTCTCCCGATGCACAGATTCAGAATTCACTGATTTCTGAAGGCTGTATGATTGAAGGCACTGTTGACTTCTCAATTCTCTTTGCAAATGTCAATATCGAAAAGGGTGCAGTTGTCAAAGACTCAATCATAATGCCCGGCACAACAGTAAAATCAGGTGCAGTTGTTCAGTACGCTATCGTAGCAGAAAACGCTGTCATTGAAGAAAACGCTGTTGTAGGCGAAAGACCTGAGGCTATGGAAAACCTTGATGATTGGGGCGTTACAGTTGTCGGAAACGGTGTAACTGTAGGAAAGGGTGCAAAAGCTCTTCCCAAAGAACAGGTAGCAACAGATATAGGAGGTAAGGAATAATGAGAGCCAATAATGTTCTTGGTATAATTTTTTCAAACGCTTATGACTCTGCTCTGAGCGAAATTACTTCACTTCGTGCAATGGGCTCCGTTCCCTTCTGCTCACGTTACCGCCTTATCGACTTCCCTCTTTCCTCAATGGTTAACAGCGGAATTTCAAAGGTTGGTATTATTACAAAATCAAACTATCAGTCACTTATGGACCACCTCGGAACAGGTAAGCCCTGGGATCTTTCAAGAAAAAGAGAGGGTATGTTCATCCTTCCACCCTTCCACGAGGCTCAGTCAGGTGTTTATAAGGGCAAAATAAGTGCTCTTGAAGGTATTTCAAAATTCCTTCAGCACTCAAAAGAGGAATATGTTATCCTTTCTGACTGTAATGTAGTTTACAACATCAGCATGAAAAAGCTGATGAAATTCCATGACGAAAAAGGTGCTGACATTTCTATCATTTACAAGAAAGGTAAGCTTCCTCACCTTGCAAACCTTATGTGCTTTGACCTGAATGAAGACAGCCGTATCACAGGCATCACAGTTCCTGACGAACCCGATGGAGAAGGTAACTATTCAGGAAACATTATCCTCATGAGAAAAGCACTTCTTGAAAAACTTATCACAGAAGCAAGAAGCCTTAATCTCCGTTCTCTTGAAAAAGATATTTTCCTCAAGAATGTTTCAAGACTTAAAATTTACGGCCTTGAGGCTGAAGGATTCTTTGAAACTATAGACTCTCTTCAGAGCTATTTCGATATCAGCCGTATGCTCTTAGAGCCTGAAAACATGAAAGCTCTCTTCAACAAAGAGTATCCCGTATATACAAAGGTACGCGATGACATGCCTGCAATTTACGGTCTTGAATCAAATGTTAAAAACTCTCTTGTTGCTGATGGTTGTGTTATCGATGGTGAGGTTGAAAATTCAATCATCTTCCGCGGTGCAAGAATTGCAAAAGGTGCAGTTGTCAAAAACTGTATCGTAATGCAGGATTCATACATCAGCGAAGGTGCTAATATCGAAAACGTAATTGCTGACAAGCTGGTAGTTCTCAGACCGGGTAAAAAGCTTGCAGGTGCATCAACTTATCCCGTATATATCGGAAAGGATATCGTAATCTGACATGCCCAAGAAATTAACTTATGATAACAACAATTTCCTGTTGGATGGTGAGAAATTCACCATCCTTTCAGGTACTATACACTACTTCAGAGTAGTTGAAGAGTATTGGGAAGACCGTCTGAAAAAGCTTAAAAACTGCGGTTTCAATACTGTTGAAACTTATTCTCCCTGGAACTTCCATGAAAGAAAAGAGGGCGAATTTGATTTCAGCGGAAACCTGAATGTTTCAAAGTTTATTCAGACTGCCGCAGACCTCGGTCTCAACGTTATTTTAAGGCCGGGTCCCTACATTTGTGCAGAATGGGAAATGGGCGGTCTGCCCTCATGGCTTCTCACTTACAAGGGAATGCACTTAAGATGTAATGACCCTCTCTTCCTTGAAAAGGTCGAAAGATATTACAAAGCATTCTTTGAACAGATAAGACCTCATCTCGCATCAAACGGCGGTAACGTTATTGCTGTTCAGATCGAGAATGAATACGGTAGCTACGGCGATGATAAAGAATATCTGCAGGCAATTGTTGACATTTACAAAAAATGTGACCTTGACTGTTTCTTCTTCACCTCTGACGGCCCATGCGACATGATGTTTACAGGCGGTACACTTGATGAATATTTAGCTACTGCCAACTTCGGCTCACATCCCGATGAAAACTTCAGAAAGCTTAAAGAATTCAGACCGAATCAGCCTATGATGTGCTGTGAATTCTGGAACGGTTGGTTTGACCACTGGTATGACACTCATCACGAAAGAGACTCCTCTTCAACAGTTTCCGACTTTGAGAGAATGCTCGAACTTGGTGCGAGCGTCAACTTCTATATGTTCCATGGCGGTACAAACTTCGGTTTTTCAAACGGTGCAAACTGCTATGACGGAGCGTACGAGCCTACTGTCACAAGTTATGACTATGATGCTCCCTTAAATGAAGCAGGCGACATGACAGAAAAGTATTTCGCTGTCAAAAAAGCTGTTGAAAAGTTTACAGGAGAAAAAATTTCTCTCGATGTTTCCGATACAAAGAAAAAGGCTTACGGAAAACTCACCATGACTTCCTTCGCTCCTCTCTTCACAAATCTTGACAATCTGTCAACAAAAATCAGAAGTGTTGCTCCGAAAACCATGGAAGAAGTAGGTCAGGATTTCGGTTACATCCTTTACTCAACAGACATCAAAGGTCCTCTTTATGATGACGATAACCTTTGTCTTAAATTCGATGAAATCCGCGACAGAGCTCTTGTTTTCTTTGACGGAAAATATATGGGCAAAACCGAAAGAAGCAGACCTGACAACGATAAATTCCCTGTAAAAATCAAGGACGGAGACACTCTTCACGTTGACATTCTTGTTGAAAACATGGGCAGGGTAAACTACGGTGTTGAAATCCAGAGAGAATTCAAAGGAATTATCGGTGAAGCGAGACTTAATCTCCGCGCTCACTTCGGTTGGGATATTTATCCTCTTACTTTTGACGATTTATCAACGCTTACATACTGCGAAGAAATGAGAGTTCCCGGATTCTTCAAAGGAATTCTGAACGTTGATGAGGTTTGCGATACATTTATCCGTCCTGACGGCTTTGAAAAAGGCTTCATAAAAATCAACGGCTTCAATATCGGCAGATTCTATAATTCCGCAGGACCTCAGAAGACGCTCTATGTTCCTGCTCCCCTCCTTAAAAAAGGTGAAAATATTATTGAAATTTTTGAAAGTGACAGGGTTACAGAGCCCTTCGTTACCTTCACAGATAAACCCATATTATGAGGTAAAAAATAATGACAGAATATCCGAAATTTATTGCGGCAGGAAGAGAATATAACACTTATGAAAAGCATATTCCTGCTCCTTATCTGAGAAAAACATATAACCTTGACAAAAAGGCTGAAAAAGCTGAAATCACTGTCAGCGGTCTTGGCTTTTACAGACTTTTCGTGAACGGAAAGGAAATCACAAAAGGCTACCTTGCTCCTTACATTTCAAACTCCGATGACATGGTTTACTTCGACAAATATGACGTTACAGACCTTCTTGACGAGGGAGAAAACGTTATCGGTGCAATTCTCGGCAACGGTATGCAGAACTGTCCCGGTGGCGGTGTGTGGGATTTTCATATTGCAAAATTCCGTTCCGCTCCTAAGCTTGCTCTGAGACTTGACCTTGACGGTGAGCTTTTCGACACTGACGAAAGCTGGAAATGTGCCGATTCACCTATTTTCTTTGATGACCTGAGAAGCGGTTGCTTCTACGATGCCAACAAGGAAATCAATGGCTGGTGCGACAAAGACTTTGATGATTCAGCTTGGAAAAATGCAGTATTTGCTGAAATTCCAAGAGGCGAATGCAGAATCTGCGAGGCTGAACCTATCCGTGTACAGAAAGAAATAAAAGCTGTTTCAATCAAGGAAAACCTTCTTAAATTCCAAAAAAACAGCTGTGATGACAGACTCAGCGATGCTGAAGAAACTCCCCTTGTAAACTCTGTTGACTACCAGACCTTCTTCGGAGATACAGAAGGCTATCTCTACGATTTCGGAGTGAACACAGCAGGTGTTTTCCGCCTTCGCATCAAGGGTGAAAAAGGCCAGAGAATCATTCTTCAGGCTATCGAATTTTTAAATGATGACGGCACTTCACAGTGCGACAATATAGGCACATTCTATCCTACAGGATATGCACAGAGAGATGTTTACATCTGCAAGGGTGACGGAATTGAAGAGTTCATCCCTTCTTTTACATACCACGGTTGTCAGTATTGCCATGTAAGCGGAATCACAGAAGAGCAGGCAACAGAAGAGCTTGTAACTTTCCTTGAGATGAATTCTGATTTTGAAAACAGAGGCTCATTTGAATGCTCTGAAAAAATGATAAATTTCCTTCAGGAAATGTGCGTGCGCTCTGCAAAGAGCAATTTCTACTATTTCCCCACAGATTGTCCCCACCGCGAGAAAAACGGCTGGACAGGTGACGCTTCTTACTCAGCAGAATACATGACAATGAATTTTGCTACAGAAAAAAGCTTCAGAGAATGGGAAAGAAATATCTGCAAAGCCCTCAACAAACGCGGTGAGCTTCCCGGAATTGTTCCCACAGCAGGCTGGGGTTACCACTGGGGTAACGGCCCCGCATGGGACAGAGTTATTGTGTACGTTCCCTATTACACATACATTTACCGCGGTGATAAGGAAATAATAAAAGAAAGTGCCCACGGAATTTTAAGGTATCTTGACTATCTTACAACAAGAAGAAATGAAAACGGTCTTTTCGAGTGGGGTCTGGGCGACTGGTGCCCTGCAGGCAGAGGTGCAGGCGATTATATTGCACCTCTTGAACTGACAGACAGTATTATGGTCATGTCAATCTGCGAGAAAGCTGCATATCTTTTCGGTGAAGCAGGTATGACTCTCCAGCAGAATTTTGCACAGGGCATCTATGAGGAAACACGTAAAAATCTTCGTGATCAATATATTGACTATTCAACAATGACCGCTCTTGGCAGATGTCAGTCTTCACAGGCAATGTGTATTTTCTACAACGTTTTTGAAGAAGCTGAAAAGCCCGAGGCAATCAGAAGACTTCTTGAATTTATCGAAGAAAAGGGCGGTCACTACGACTGCGGATATCTTGGCAACAGGGTAATTTTCCATGTTCTGGCTCAGGCTGGCGAAACAGAGCTTGCCCTTAACATGATTACACGTCCTGATTATCCCTCTTATGTTTTCCCAGTGCTTGAACACGGTGCAACTGCATTGTGGGAAAACTATTTTGACTACAAGCAGAATTCACTTAACCATCACTTCTTCGGTGATATCAGCAACTTCTTCATCAAGAGAATTGCAGGTCTTGAGATAAATCCCCTGAGACGTGACGTGAATGAATATCATGTTCATCCCTACTTTATTGAATCTCTCAGCTTTGCAAAAGCTCACTACGATACTGTAGCAGGCAGAGTTGAGGTTAAGTGGGAAAGAGACGGTGAAGACATTATTCTTACAGTAAATGCCCCCGAAAATTCAAAGGGTAAAATTATCCTGCCAAAGGGCTATGAATTCATTTCAGAGAAAAGAAATCTCGACAGAATTCACGTAACACCTGTCAAATTAAATAAATACATAATCAGAAAGGTGGTTAAATAAAAAATGAAAGTTTTATATGTTGCAAGTGAAGCACTCCCCTATATTGCATCAGGCGGTCTCGCAGACGTTGCAGGCTCGCTCCCCAAGGCACTGAGAAAAAGACTTATCGGTTGCCGCGTTGTACTTCCCATGTATTCAGCTATCAAGGAAGAACTTAAAGACAATCTCCGCTTTGTAACAAGCTTCTCTGTACCTGTTGCCTGGAGAAGACAGTATTGCGGAGTTTTCGAGGCAAATGTGGACGGAGTTATTTACTATCTTCTTGATAACCAGTATTATTTCAAGCGTGACGGCGGAATCTACGGCCACTATGACGATGCTGAAAGATACGCTTTCTTTGCACGAGCAGTGCTTGAAATGCTTCCCCATATCGGTCTTAAGCCTGATATTATTCACTGTAATGACTGGCAGTCTGCACTCACACCCGTTTATTATTCACTCTTCTATGCAAACAGACCGGGATATGAAAATATCAAAACAATTTTCACTATCCACAACATTGCATATCAGGGTGTTTACGGCAAAGAACTTCTTGCAGACGTTGTAGGTATCGGAGAAGAGCATGCAGGAATTCTCGATTATGACGGCGACGTAAACTTCATGAAGGGCGCAATTGAATGTGCAAACGCTGTTACAACTGTCAGCCCCACTTATTCCTCAGAAATTCTTGATCCCTGGTTCAGTCACGGACTTGACGGAATTCTCAGAGATAAACAGTTCAAGCTCAGCGGTATTCTCAACGGCATTGACACTGTTCTCTACAATCCCGAAACCGACAAAAATATTTATGAAAACTTCTCTTCAGAAGATTTCTCAAAGAAAGCTGTGAACAAGCAGAAGCTTCAGGAGCATTTCGGTCTTCCTCAGAGAGCAGATGTTCCCCTTATGGGTATTGTTTCACGTCTTGTTGACCACAAAGGTCTTGACCTTGTTAAAACGGTTATGGAAGAGCTTCTCTGCACAGAGGATATGCAGCTTGTAGTTCTCGGTTCAGGCGACTGGCAGTATGAAAACTTCTTCAAATATCTTGCAGAAAAATATCCTGACAAGGTTGGTCTCAAGCTGGGCTTCATTCCCGACCTTGCTAAGAAAATTTATGCAGGCACTGATCTCTTCCTCATGCCCTCAAAGAGTGAGCCCTGCGGTCTTTCACAGATGGTGGCACTCCGCTATGGTTCAATCCCCATTGTCAGAGAAACAGGCGGTCTCAAAGACTCCATTTCTGACAGCGGTGACAATGAAGGAAACGGTTTCACATTTGCAAGCTACAACGCTCACGATATGATGTACACAATCCGTCGTGCACTCGAAGGCTACAGAAATCCCGAAGGCTGGAAAACTTTGGTCAAGAGAGCTATGGAATGTGACAACAGCTGGAAGAAGTCTGCAAACGATTATATCAGACTTTACAACGCACTTATCAAAGGATAAAACCACATGAAATCATACTATATTTATTTTTACAGAAACGGTCTCACAGACTCAAATCTTGAGGGTAAATACATCGGTCACACAGATGTAGAGCTCAGCGAAGACGGAGTGAAGCAGATTGAGCAAATGAAAAAGGATTACGATTATCCTTATGTGGAAGCCGTTTTCACAAGTCCCCTTAAGAGATGCACGAAAACCGCAAACCTTGTTTATCCCGACAAAGAAGCAATCGTTATAAATGACCTTATCGAATATAATTTCGGTGAGTATGAAGGCAGAACTGCAGAAGAGCTGAAAGAAAATGAGCTTTTCTCACGTTGGCTTTCAGGTGAACAGGGTGTTGAACCTCCTTTCGGAGAAAGCAACGAGGCTTTTGCAAACAGAGTGGCAAACTGCTTTATAAAAATTGTTGACGGCCTTTTGAAAACAGGCACAACGAAAGCAGCAATTTTCACTCACGGCGGAGTTATCATGTATCTTCTCTCAGCCTTTGGAATCCCCGAAGCACCCATGCATGAATGGCTTATGCCCGGCGGTTGCGGCTACGCTATAAGAATCACTCCCGGAATCTGGTCAAGAGGCAGAAAATTTGAAGTTATTGCCGAAGTTCCTTATGTTCCAGGAGAAGACGAAGAAATAACAGAATAAAAGAACACCTCCATGCATAATAATTTGTATGGAGGTGTTTTTATGCCTGAAGAAAATGAAATTCTGAATGTTACCAATGCTGATTTCCGAAGAAGAAAGAAAAACGGAAATGAAAAGAAAAAAGATTTTTTTACACACATTATTTTTATCCAGTTTGTTGTAACTGCCTTGCTCATAGGCGGTCTCTTTGCAGTAAAAAAAGTTTCCCCGCATAACTTTGAAATACTGAAAGAAACATATACGCAAATCATGAAAAACGATATGACTGTAAGAGAAGTTTTCGGAAAAATCAAAAGCTATGCAACACTCCCTCAGGGTGGTGATGATATATCTGTTTTTTCTGCCCAGACAGGAACATCCTTTTCCCCCTACTATATTTCAAGCGAAATCTGTGTACCTGTAAGCGGTACTGTTTCCTCCCCTTTCGGCTACAGAATAAATCCTGTCACCAAAACTTTTTCTTTCCATTCAGGACTTGATATTGCCGCAGAGGAAGGCGAAAAAATAAAAGCTGCATACTACGGCACAGTGTCACGTGTTGATTACGATGACACAAGCGGAAATTACATTGAGCTTACTCATTCAGACGGCCTTGTGACACGGTATCTGCACTGTTCAGAAATTATTGCGAAGGAAGGAATGGTAGTCAGAGCAGGCGAAACGATTGCTCTCGTCGGCTCAACAGGCAGGTCAACAGGACCCCATCTTCATTTTGTAATAGAAATTGACGGTGAAAAAGTAAATCCCCTTTATGTTCTGGATGTAAATGACAATAAAATTTAAAGACACCAAAATATACATCAGTTTTTTCTTCGCACTTACCGTTGCTATCATCGGTATTTTCGACAAAACCGGTTCTGTGTTTCTGTGTATTCTGTCAGGTATTCTTCACGAAACAGGACACCTTGCAGTTTTGCTTCTTAGTCGGGAAAAACCTGAAAAAATCTGCATTACACCATTTGGAATGAGAATCGAAAGAAAAGATTGCAGTAATCTCAGCCTTAAAAGAGAAGCTCTTTGTGCTTTTGCCGGACCGCTCGTAAACATTGTTCTGTTTCTTATTTTTTTCGGTACCCGATTTTCAGAAATCAATCTTACAATCGCCGCTCTCAATCTTCTGCCTTGTGAGCCTCTTGATGGCAGTAAAATTCTTGAAAATCTTCTGAAAATAAAAATCAACTTTGAAACTGCTGAAAAAATTTCCCTCATAATTTCATGTGTTACTGTTTTTCCTGTTGCAATTCTGGGCTTTATAATCCTCTTTCAGAGCAGATATAATTTTTCTCTGCTTTTCATCTCTTTCTATCTGATATTTTTTATTGCGCTAAAAAAGAAAAAATTTTCCGGATGTTGATATCAACATCCGGAAATTTTAATTTTAAGAAATGATAAATACTTCACAGCCATGCTTCTGTGTAATCGAAACAAATTCCTTGCCTTCGTTTTTTTCTTCAGTCCAACAATTGAAAATATTATACTTTTCTTTTTTATCTACATTTACATCAGCAAAAGCTACAATCTTATCAATCTGAACTTTAACCTTTTTACTGCCTCTGCCTTTGTTCAGGACACACACTGCAACACGTTTCCCGTCAAGAGGTTTCACAAGCACATCAACAAGCGGTGAGTGAGAAAGTCCTTTGACTTTTCTGCAGGGAATGCCGAGAATATCCTGATCGATTCCGATAAGGTTTTTGTTTGTCAGAATCTGATAAACCTTACTGTCCTTATCAACCGTTCCGTCTGATTTGATGAATTTTCTAACATCGTTACCTAAAATCAACGGTGCACACATCATACACCACAGAGAAAAATGACTTCTGTTTTCCTCATGTGTCAGGTTACCGTTGCCTACTTCAAGCATGTCGGGGTCATTCCATCCACCGGGTCCTGCATACTTTCCCAGTCTCACCGTAATTTCATAAAGTGCCATCACGCTTTTCCAGTCAGGTATAATATCGGGAGTTGTTCTCCACAGATTTCCCGCTTCGGCTCCCCAGAGCCACGGCTTGTTTCTGCCCCATTCACAGATTGAAAAAATGATTTTCTTTTCCTCTGTGCCATTCTTTTCTGCATATTCTTTTGTTGCACGTTTAAGTTCATTTCCCATCAGTTTATACTGGAAAAATGCACTGTCTTTCTTTGACGCAATGGGGTTATAAAGTCTGATTGTGTTTTCTCCTGCCTCAAGATTAATCTCAAGCTGAAATCTGTGTTCGGGAGTATAATGATTCAGAGCAGGTACGTCAAGATAATATTCTTTCTTTGAATTCACGGAAATCACAAGAAATTTTCTTTCCTTTTTTGCTTTGCTGACAGTCAGCGTGAGAACATACTTTCCTGCTTCTTTTACATCAATATCCTTGAATTCTGCAGCACCGTTACCGGCGCAAAGACCTTTTATGAAAAATCCGCCTTCAGCTTTTTCATTTTTCTCAAGGCATGCCTCGCCTGAAAGCACAGCATCCTTTGCAAAAGCTTCGTAAAAATCACATCCGGACTTTTCGCCTACATTCACCTTAATGATCCATGGTGCAGCAGTGGGCACAGGCTCATTATGGCAAAAATCATATTTAAAATATTCCACTCCCCACTCCGCAAAAGTATCTGCATCAATTCTCTCATTGCCGAGAGAGGCAGGATAATCCTCACAAGTATGAGTTCCGTTTGAAGAATAAATACCAAGCTTCAGTCCGAGAGAATTAACATAATCATTAAGTTTTTTTATACCTGACGGAAATGTTATAAAGTCCGTCTGAAGTTTTCCGTTTTCATCTCGTGAGGAATTCTGCCAGCAGTCATCAATGTTCACATATTTATATCCCGCATCAGCAAGCCCGCTTTTTGCCATCGCCTCAGCTATCTCTTTTATAAGGGTTTCATTGATTTTGTATTTGAAAAGGTTCCAGCTTGACCACCCCATGGGAGGTGTAAGTGCCATGCCGTTGTTATACTTTTCTGTTACAGGCTGATTCAGCCTCTTTGAACGGATAAACTTTTTAACTGCACATATGGGACAATGTTTAGGCGCCATTTTAATCACTCCTTATGTACTTAATTTTACATCAAACACCATATTTTTGCAACAAAAAATGCCCACTTTTTCGAGTGAGCATTCTTACTTCTTATTTTGTTTTGTCGCTGACAATTTTTCCGTCCTGAATACGTATGATTCTGTTGGCTTCCTCAGCGATTTCGTTATCGTGAGTAATAAGAATTATTGTTCTGCCCTCATCGCTGAGTTCATGAAGAATACGCATAACCTCTCTGCCGGAGGAGGAATCAAGGTTACCTGTGGGCTCGTCTGCAAGAATCACAGGAGGTTTCGCCGCAACAGCACGTGCAATTGCAACTCGCTGCTGCTGACCGCCTGACATCTGCGAAGGTCTGTGATGAAGTCTCTTTCCAAGTCCCACTCTTTCAAGTGCTTCAAGAGAAAGACGGTTTCTCTCTTCCTTCTTCATTCCTCTGTAAACAAGAGGAAGTTCAACATTGTCAATAGCAGTAAGGCTCGGTATCAGGTTGAAGCCCTGAAAAATAAATCCTATCTGCTTGTTTCTGATTTCAGACTGTTCATCGTCTGTAAGTGTTGCAACATCACGACCTGAGAGGAAATACTCGCCGCTTGTAGGTCTGTCAAGAAGTCCGAGAGTATTCATCAATGTGGATTTCCCCGAACCTGACTGACCGATAATTGCTACAAACTCACCTTCGTTTATTTCAAGACTTACGCCGTCAAGGGCTCTGACCTCGTTTTCACCGGGATTATAAATTTTATAAACATCTTTAATTTCAATTAAAGCCATAAACTAACCTCCCGTGAATTATTCATGTCTGAGTGCATCGATGGGAAGCATCTTTGCTGCACGTCTTGCAGGATAAATTCCGAAGAAAATACCGATTGCACTTGAGAATCCTACTGCG
This sequence comes from Oscillospiraceae bacterium, assembly GCA_015065765.1. Classification (GTDB taxonomy): domain Bacteria; phylum Bacillota; class Clostridia; order Oscillospirales; family Acutalibacteraceae; genus SIG575. The sequence goes on from SVPP01000009.1 coordinate 16,318, forward strand.
ATAAGAACTGTACTTACCTGAAGTGACACGCTGATATCCATAATACTTGCTATCGAATACGCTCCTACAACACCCAGCATCAGTCCTATGACGCCGCCGATAAGACAGAGAATCACAGATTCCGTCAGGAATTGGAACATAATTGTTGAAGTTTTCGCACCGAGAGATTTTCGTATACCGATTTCTCTTGTTCTCTCAGTAACAGATACGAGCATAATGTTCATAACGCCGATACCGCCAACAAGAAGTGAAATTGCACTTACACCTGCGATAAAGATGGTAAGAATTCTGATAACGCTGTCAAGCATGTCAATATATGTTGCCATGTTCTGAACAAGATAAATGTCCGAACCGAAATTATTGTTTCGTGAATAAAGCACATTTGAAACAATATTACCGATAGCATCAAGCTGACTGTCGTCCTCTGCAGTAACATAAATCATGTTATACTGATCTGAACTTCCGTTAAGATTATCAAGAAGTGTCTGAGGAACAAGAAGCATTGCCGCACTTGCCATATCCATGTTTGCCATGCCCGCCATGCTTTCCATCATCATGTCCGTCATATCCTCTGATGCTGCAGCATCATAAAGACCGATAACTTTCAACTGAACTGTCTGGTTATTTATGTTCAGATTGAAATATTTTCCTACGCAGTCTGTTGTGCCGAAAATCAACGATGCCATAACATTAGGCATGACACAAACCTTTGCCGCTGAGTCATATTCTTCCTCTGAGAAAAATCTGCCCTGTTTTGTTTTTGCCATCATAACAGTCTGCAAATCAGTGTTTCCGCCGATTGCAATTGCCATATCAATGCCAACTCTGTCGGTTGAACCCGAGCCGATCGCATAACCCATTGGAGAAATACATTCGACACCTTCAATCTTTTTGAGCGCTTTAATGTCTGCATTTGAGATAAACTCATCAGGCGATGCTTCTGACTTAACGGTAATCGTAATCATGCTCGAGCCCATACTGCTGAGCATATCAATTATATAGTCACGCCCGCCGTTACCGACTGTTACAACTGCGATAACGGAAGCAACACCGATTATAATACCAAGCATTGTCAGAAGAGAGCGCATAATATTGGTTTTGATACTGAAGATAGCTATTCTGATATTTTCAATAATATTCACGCTCTACTCATCCTTTCGGAACAACGCTCTGTCCGTCCTCCATAGTAAGTGTGGGAGCACGGACAATCTTGTCGCCTACGCTGAGACCGTCAAGAACCTCATAGCTTGAACCATCGAAGAGACCTACAAGAACAGTCTGTCTGTTGATAATCTTCTCTTCTTCGTCATATTTGAAGACATAATATCCGTTTTCGTTATCGTACTGAATTGCTTCAACGGGAACGAGAGTTACATTTTCTTTTGTATCAAGTGCTGCTGAAAGGTCCACATCCATGCCGATAATCACGCTTCTGTCTGCATTTTTGATTTCAACCTTTGCAGTGATTGTGCTTCCTGAGCCTGAACCTGCACCCATAATAGAATTGATGTTGATTCCGCTGCCTGATGAATCTGCAACTGCGCTGATATAGTTTACTACAGCATCGTACTCTTTGCCGTCAGCAGTTGTAACCTTAACACTCTGGTCCATTGAAATTTTTGAAATATCATATTTACTTACTTCAAAAGTTGCTTCAAGAGGATAATATTCAACAACGATACCGCTCTGAGATGTTCCTGCAAGAGATGAAACAATGCTTGAAATATCGTAGCTTCCGCTTGTAACTGATGCCAGAATAGAAGAAATATCAAGATTTGATGCGGATGATGATGCGTTTGCACCCACATATGTTTCGCCCGCTTTGATATTTACCTCGCGGACAAAGCCGTCTTCCTCTGCAATCCAACCGCCGTTGAGAGAATTGACCTGAGTTGCCATTTCCTCGTAAGCCTTGTATGCTGAATCTGCAATTGTTTTGTAAACGCTCTTAAGAGAATCTGCAGACTGAGCAGAAAGCATACTCTTCTGAACATTAAGCTGAACGAGATTCAGTTCTTTTTCAATGAGAAGCTTTTCGTTTTCGGACATCATAGAACCTGTCATTGACTGAAGAGCTGACATATCTATTGTAGCAGATGCCATAAGTCCCTTGAGTGCATCAACCATCTGAGCAGTTGCACTGTCAGACGAAAGAAGTCTGTTCACAACTGCTTCACTGAGCTTGTTATCACCCAGAAGAGTGTTCAGGGCTTCTCTTAAATCCTTAAGATCATCCTTGCTCACTTCTGAATTGGTTGTATCATTTTTCTCTGATTGCTTCTTTTCTTCTGAAACAATTTTCTCGAGCTTTTCCACCTCTTTTTCAAGAGAAGAAATCTGCTTGTCAATTTCCGCTATCTGACTTTTTGCTGAAAAAGAGCCATCAAGGTAATCGTTGTAGGCCTTCTGTGCTGTGTTATATGCATCTCTCTTTTCAGTGAGAAGAGCATTGAGCGAGGTTGTGTCAAAGGTTGCAAGAACATCACCCTTCTTCACGTTATCGCCTACTCTTACATTTACCTCTTTGATCTTTACCCCGTCATAAATCGCAAAAGCCTTCTGATTTGACGACTGAACAATAGCCGTTGTGTCAAAAGTTTCTGTTATATCACCCTGAACAATTTCATGAATCTGAGTTTCTGTGGGGTCCTCAGGCTTTAAGGCTATGTACAGAACAGCCGCAACAAGTGCAAGAACAGCAACTATGATAATTGCTGCAACTATTTTCTTCTTTTTACTCCATTTTTTATTCATAAATGTGAACCTCCCGCCACATATATTTTTACTATTATATTCTAACACACACTTGTATAAAAGTAAAACATTACATAAAACTTTTTAAAGAAAATTAACAATTATTCAATAATTAAAAAACATTAAAAATTGACTTTTCAATTGACTTAAAAAAAATAAAGTTTTATAATTATCGGGTATTGTAAAATTTTGTAGAAAGAAAGGTTGAAAAAATTTTGAAGAAGATAATTTCAGTTTTGCTCGCTGTAGTTATTTTATGCAGCAGCTTTGTTTTTTCTGCATCAGCTGAAGGATGCAGTTGCGGAGAAACTCCCGTTATTTTAGTTTCAGGTTTCGGTGCCACAACACTTGCTCAGGTAAATGATGATGGCTCAGAAACTGTTGTTTTCCCTCCCGACATTTCAAGACTTGGAAAAATTCTCGGCGACAGTTCAGGCGATATTCTCAAAATCATTCCCGCTGTTATCGCTGCAAAGGAAAACGCTGAAAAAGAACCGGAGCTCTGGCAAGCAATCCGCGATGCCATATATTCAATCCTTATCGGTGTCTGTGAAATTGTTTCAATGAATCCCGACGGCACATCAAAATACAACATTATTCCTGTTGTTGAGGGTGCTGAAAACACAAGCTACAAGGCTTTTGTGGAAAATGAAATCACAAACTATATTCCTTACTACGACTCAGAATTTCTCAACATGGAAAGTATTGCTGAGGTTGTAGGCGATGATCATGTTTTCAATTTCACTTTTGACTGGAGATACAGCCACGCTGAAAACGCAGATAAGCTTGATGAGTATATTCAGGAAGTAATCGCTCTTACAGGTCACTCAAGAGTAAGCATTTACAGCATCAGTCAGGGTTGCTTCCTTGTAGGTGAATATCTTTACAGATACGCTGATAAAAAGCAGGCATACAATGTAATTCTCGATACTCCCCTTCTTGAAGGATCAGACATCGTAGCTGATGTTTATACTCTTGACACCGTGAAAATGAATTACTTCACATGGCTTGACATGCTTGAAGAAATCATTCATACAGAAATTGATGTTTCAGCAATTGACAGTATTCTCCCCCACGACTGGATTCACAAGGAAATCAACCTTGCATGTAAAGATGCAGTTGTACCTACCGTCAAGGAAATCGTATCTTTCTGGGAAATGGTTCCCCTTGATAAATATGAGGAGCTTAAAAATTATTGGCTTGACCCTGTAGAAAACAAAGAAATCATTGAAACAGTTGAGGCTTTCCAAAAGGGCTTTATGACACACATCCCTGAAACCTTTGAAAACTGTGAAAAGAATGACATTCAGGTTTCAATCAAAGCAAACTCGGGACTTCCTCTTGCTACCGGTACTTTTGACAACTCTGACGGCATTGTTAACATGAAATATTCATGCGGTGCAACATGTGCTCCCTTCGGTGAAAAATTCCCTGATGACTACAAGCAGGCAGTTGACACAGGCTACAACAATATTTCTCCCGACAGAACAATCGACCTTTCAACAGGCTATTATCCTGAAAGAACATGGGTTGTAAATTACCTTTACCACGGCATGGTTGAATGGGACGAGCGTCCCCGTGAACTCGTCGAAAAGCTTCTCTTCACAAGAGATATCAAGGATGCGTATTCACATTACGAATATCCGCAGTTCATGGAAACATCAGCTCCCAACAATGACCTTGACATGAGATTCACCTGCACAAACACTTCCTTCATTGCATTGAAAGACGGCAAGAGTCTGGGCAACACAATGATTATCAGAAATAATTCAAAATCAAACTCAATGCTTCTGAAAAATATTTCATGCGATGAAAACATGGAAATCAGGTCTTCACTTCCCATCACTCTTGAACCCGGTGAAGAAATAAAGGTAGCTTTCACACTCAAAGACACATCAAAGAAATCATACGGCAGTGTGACACTTACATACTCCGAAGGCATTGCAATCACAAAAGATAAAACAAGAACAATTGACTACACTGCAACTGAAAATTATTCAGGTGTAGTAATTGCAGACAGCGAGGAAACAACAGTTACAGAAAACACATTCCTTGCAAAGCTTCTTGTTATTCTGTCAAAGGTAATTGCCTTCTTCACAGAAATTATCTCTTCTCTTATAAAATAAAAAGGTGGTGAAAAATCATGTCAATTATTGCAATTCTCAGCGACATCCCCTATTATGTTTCAGAGCTTATTTCAAAAATCACAGGTGCTGATATGTCAGAATTTCTCAAAGGCTTCAGCGATATCTTTGCAAAAATAATAGAGTTTGCAGAACAGCTTCTGAAATAAAAGCTTACACTTACTCTGCCTTGTCTCATAAATGGCAAGGCAGTTTTTCTTTCTGCTATTGACAAGATGCCTTTTTTGATTTATAATATTCGTTGTTAATATTTCGGTCTGCCGAAGAATATTATATAATAAACACACATGCCGGTGTGGCGGAATAGGCAGACGCAAGGGACTTAAAATCCCTCGGTGGCAACATCGTACCGGTTCAAGTCCGGTCACCGGCACCAATTTTTAAGGTCTTATAACTTTTGGTTATAAGGCTTTATTTTTTTATTGAATCTTTTCAGGACTTGAACCGCCATCGGCGAAGCCGATTTTAATCGTTGCCCGGACGGGCAAAGCGAAGCGAGCGCCCGTCGAGTCCGGTCACCGGCACCATATTGAGTATTCATAAGGGATTTGACCTGTGAATACTCAATTTTTTTGCTTAAAATAGAGTTTAATATATATTTTTCTTGTTTTTATGTATCGTCGCATTCCTTTCGGAGTGCGACTTTTTTGGTTTTAGGGTAAATCCCTAACAAGAGGAATTTGTATGCACAAATTCAATGCTTGCAAAGACTTATATTTCTCTCTCTTCGGATAGATTTACACCATAAGATTATTCACAAAGTCTTTTATCTGTGAATAATCTATTTTTATTTCTTTTTATCAAACTATTGCAACAAGCTAAATAATTGTGATATACTAAATATGCCAAACAAAACCAAATAAATGTAACGGGAATGGTATTTTCTTTTTATAGGGATACCATATCTATTTGTACACTTTTTTGAATTTTGCAAAACTGCAAATTTCACAGATGGTGTGCGATGATTTGTTATTCCCATTTATCTGGTTTTGTTTGGCGACAATCGGGGTTTGTGTTTTCGGTGCGTTAACTTCGGTTGGCGCACTTTTTAATATACGGGGAGGAAATAAAATGAAAAGATTATGGATACTTTTGATTGTATTATCTGTTCTGCTAACTGGATGTGCATCTAAGGAGGACAAAGCTCTTGCTCAGGAAGTTATTGCTCAAATTAACAATATCGAAAGTGCAACTAAAACAAATGCAGATGAAATATATGTAGCACACAGGGCCTATAGCAACTTAACCGAAAAACAACAAAAGCTTGTCACCAATAGCACTGACCTGTTCAGCATGGTCGCAACATTGGAAAACTTAATAATCGAAGAAGAAATCTCTAAAGATCCTACAAACACAATTACTGAAGCTGAATTGGTAGGAATTTGGCGTGAAAACCACGCCGACTCACATAGAGGGTATTTTTACTTCACACCTAATGGTTATGTGTATTATCTCGCAAGTAAATCAGCTGTAAGTCAAAGTGATTTCATAAGTGATTATATTTTAGCCACATCATTTTCCTTAAATGGCTATAATCGGACTACACGTGCAAAAGATGGCGGATTCTATAATACTGCAAACAGATCGGATGCTACGTTTTCTGTAACAAAAGATGCTTCGGGAAATCTCACTATGGTAATGGAGTGCGGAGTAGCAAGCGGTACATATACAAAGACTGGTGAAACGGTAGATACATCCCCGAATCAGTGTTTGCATTCTGGTTGTTCGAATATGGCAGCCAGCACCGGTGATTCATTCTTTTGCGAAAAACACTCTAATCGATGCTTGGAATGCAATAAGTACATTGATGAAGATGCACTGTTATGCTTGAATTGTATCGTTGAGGCACTGAAGGATAAATAAAAAGTATCATTGCCATATAATTGCCTAAAGAATTTATTGCCAACGGGAGACTCTCTTGTTCGTGACTCACCGATGATTGATACAATAAATTTAGTTTGTTTTACAGAGTGCTTGGGTAGTGTGTATGTTAGAAAAAACATATTAAACAAATATAAGAAACTGCTTGATATGTGCATCATTACCCAAGAAGAATTTGACGAAAATAAAAAACCATTACTTAATTTATAATAATCCCTTATGAACACTCGCACCAAAGACGGTAAAATCACTTCAGTGGTTTTACTGTCTTTTTGTGTCTTAAAATGCGAAAAGAAATGGCAGAGAATTTATTTTCTCTGCCGTTTGGTTTTTATGATGCTTTCATTCTCAGTTTCAGTTTGTCTGCAATCATGGCAACAAATTCTGAGTTTGTAGGCTTACCTCTTGAGTTCTGTATTGTATAGCCAAAATACGAAGAGAGGACATCTACGTCACCTCTGTCCCATGCAACCTCAATTGCGTGACGTATTGCTCTTTCAACTCTTGACGGTGTTGTTTTAAATTCTCTCGCAACTGTAGGATAAAGAATTTTCGTAACCGATGACATCATTTCTTCGCTTTCTATCGCATGAATTATAGCACATCTTAAATACTGATACCCTTTTATATGTGCGGGCACTCCAATCTGATGCATAATTTCTGAAACAGTTACTTCAAGATCATCAAGATGCCTTTCGCGTGACACAACACTTGCAGATGACTGCCAGTTGATTATCTGCTTTATTCTTTCCGCAAGAACATGGTTGTCAAATGGTTTAATCATATAGTAATCTGCTCCTGCCTGCAAAACCTCATTTTCAATACGCTGATTGTCCACTCCTGAAATCATAAAAACTGCAGGTTTCTTTGAAAACTTTTTGTTCTGCATTTCCCTGAGAACGCCAAGACCATCAAGTCTGGGCATAAATGTATCCATCACGAGAACATCTACGGCAACGTTTTCAAGCTTTCTAAGCACCTGCGTTCCATCCTTTGGTACAAGAATAACATCAAAACCGTTTTCGCGAAGGACTGATGCACATTTCTCACCCTGCTGAGATCCCTCCTCTGCAAGCATTACTCTTATTTGTTTTTCCATTGTTTTTTCCTCCATATATTATATTTATTCGACAGGCATTTGTTTCAATGCTCCATTAATTGTCATTTTACCATTTATTGGTAAATATTTCAACGATTTTATTAATATTTTTTCTGAATGCTCATTTTTTTGTCGCACTCTTCGCCCTTATTCGACAAAAAACTTACAACACTAATAAAAATTCGTCAAAACTTAATTAATCTTAATTTATTTTACATTGTTATACATATGGAGATATGGTATTATATTCATGGGAAATATATCAATGAAAGGAGTGCAAACCATGTTACAGATGATTTTTGATCTTGTAGAAAAAATCCTTGTATGGGCAGACGCAAGTCTTGAAGCTCAGCAGATCGTGTCAGAAGTATTTGACTGGCTTCTCGGTGTTATCGGCTAATCAAACCGATAAAAAAACAAAACCAACAATACACACAAAACAAAAAACCGAAGTCTGGGGAGACTTCGGTTTTTCTTTATTTTATCCTTTTATTAATCTGTAGATTTCAGGCTTTCAACCATATCAATCCGCTTAATATAGAAATGCATTACAACATTTACGATAATCGCAAACAGAAGCGTCATTCCTACCGCAAAGAGGAAACTCATAGGCTCGATAATTCTACCGAACATAACAACGTTAACCTCAGCCTGAGCAACTACCACCTTATGCAGATATGTGCCGAGAACAAGACCTACAATAATAGCAAGAGCCGTAATTATATAATTTTCTCTGCCAACATATGATGTTGATTCTCTGTCATAGAAGCCGAGAACCTTAAGCGTTGCAATTTCACGTCTGCGCTCATTTATGTTGATACTTGTAAGTGTATAAAGAACGATAAACGCAAGCAGTGCTGCTGAAATTATGAAGATTGCAATAACAAGGTTGAGGCAATCGAAGAGCTCGTCAAAGGTTCTGATTGTCTGCTCTGCGTCAACGACAGCGTTGATATCGTTGAACTTCATAAGCTCGGTTGCAACAGCTTCTGATTTATCCGTACCTCTGATTCCGTCTGCATATTTTACATACATATAGTTGTATGCAACAGGCTTCTGGAAAATCTGACTGTACAAAGCAGGCGACATATATGCATAGTGAAATGCATAGTTTTCAACAATTCCTGTAACCGCAACCTTGATGGTCAGGTCGTTACTGAACTTAAGACTTACTGCATCACCTACAGACACATTTGCTCTCTTTGCAAATTTTTCAGTAATGAAAACACCACTGTCATCAAGTTTAAACTTTTCATCTGTTGTTCTTGAACGAAGGTCTACAAAATCTGCAAGCTTTTCAGATGACTGAGGCACAAGCAGATACACGCTGAGAGAATCCTCACTGTTATCGGATGAGCCCTGAACAGATTTGTTATAGAACATCATAGCATCGTTGATGTTATCGTTTTTCAGAACATTATTATAAATTGCACTTTCATTGGCAGAAATCTGACTGTTTTTAAGAGCAATCTGTGCATCGAAGGAGCTGACTCCGCCCTTGCCGAACTGTGCCGTCAGAATCTGGTCAATTGAATCGTTAAGGCCAAAGCCTGTAAGCAGAAGTGACATGCATCCGATAATGCCCACAAAGGTAACAATAGCTCTCTTCTTGTTTCTCATAAGGTTTCTCGTTGTGACCTTTGCTGAGAAATTCATTCTGTTCCAGATAAAGGGGAATTTTTCAAGGAATACCCTCTTACCTGCCTTGGGAGCTTTTGCACGCATAAGGTCTGCAGGCTTTGATGCCGTTTCCTTACGGCATGCAAGATATGTTGCAATGGTTGTACTTGCCACTGCAAAGAACGAGCCGAGAATAATAAGCTTTGCAGGGAAGAGAATTGTAAGCTCGGGCACCTGGAAAACAACCTCATAGGCTGTCATAATCGCATTGGGGTACGCAAGGAAACCTGCAAACAACCCGATTATTGAGCCGATAAATGTTGCCACAAGTGAATAGATAAGATACTTGGCTCTGATGCTTGCATCTGAACAACCGAGAGCTTTGAGAGTACCTATCTGTGTTCTTTCCTCGCTGACCATTCGTGTCATTGTTGTAAGCACGACCATAGCCGCAACTACAAAGAAGAATACAGGGAAAACCTTAGCAAAGGCTTCAATGCTGCCTGCAGTCTGACCATAGTTTTCGTATCCGGGAAGCATTGTTCTGTTATAAACAAACCATCTGGGATTTGTTGTAGCCTCTTCAAGCTGTTTTCTTGCCTGCTCAATATCGTATTCAGCCTCGTCAAGCTTTGCATAAGCTTCTTCGTACGCTTCATTGTATTCTGTATCATACTGGGCAAGTTTTTCCTTACCCTCTGCAAGCTCCTTCTTTTTCTGTTCAATCTGAGCTCTTGCCGCAGCAGCCTGTCTCTCGATTTCAGCAGGAGCGCCTGCAATTGTTCCACCATATTTTTCAAGCTCTGCCTTTGCAGCTTTAAGCTGTTTTTCGCCGTCTGCAAGCCTTGCCTTAGCTGCAGGAAGGTTATCATTTATCTGCTTGATTTCAAGGTTATTTGAAACATAGGAACTGGCAAGACTTCTTCTTTCCGCTTTCTTCTCTGCAAGAAGAGTTTCAAGCCTTACAAGCTCGGGATCTTTTTCTTTTGTTACAGTTTCGCCGTTTTCATCTGTTGTGGGTTCAGAATCAATAACAGGGAAATAGAAATCAATCTGCTTCTGAATATCATCAATTTCTGTTTTGAGAGACGACATTTTTTCATTCTGCTCTTTCACAGTTGTCTGAAGTTCACCAAGTCTTACTTCGTATTCTTCAACCTGTTTTTTACCGTCTTCCCATTCCTTGTATTTTTTGTCATATTCCTTCTGTGCCGCTGCAAGCTGTGTCTTACCGCTTGCAAGTTCATTATTTTTAGAAGAAACAAGAGCTTCAAGCTGAGCCTCTGCTGCAGCGATTTCAGCATCTCCGTTTTCAACAAGATTTCTGTAATACTCAAGCTCCGTAAAAGCTTCACCAAGCTCTGCCTCTACCTCCTGCTTTTTCTTTTCATACTCTGCTTCGCCCTCTTCAAGCTGTTTTCTGTATTCTGCAGTTGCTTCATCAACCCGCACTGCCAGATGGTCCATGGAAATGGATTCTATTTTTTCGATTGAGGGAGCAACGAAATCATAATATTCGTTTGAGAATGGATAGAAATCGTCTGCGCCTTCAACTGTTGCACAGATTTCTGTGTAATAGTCAAGTTGGAAAGAGTCTTCGGGAACATAAATAAAGCAACCCAGCGAACCGCTTCCCACATCAGTCTGTCCTCTCTCAAAGGAGATGTAGCGAGGAGTTCTGATAACACCGACAATTTTATATTCTGTTACACGAAGCTTATTTTCAATATTTTCCTCAATACCCACCATTTTGATGGTTTTACCGATTTCAAATCCTTTTGGAGTTGCCATATCACTCCTGTCAATGACACACTCATTTTCATTTTCAGGGAATCTGCCTTCAAGAAGAGTAAGACGGTTTATGTAATCTTTACTTTCCTTGCCCTTTGATGAATATTCCCTTGCTTTGTGAAAATCAAGACCGTAGGCACGGCAAATTGCCTGACCGCCGTCAACATTAGCTGCTGTCCTGCCGTCAACCATAACAGTACCGTCAGCAAACTTTGAGCCTACCGCTTCTTCAACACCGTCAAGATTTTTTATCGCCTCAACGTCGCTGTCATTGAAACCGACAGTTGAAATCATCCAGATATCCATAAGATTATTTTCATTATAATAATCAACTGCCGTCTGTTGCATATCCGGACCTGCTGCACTTATACCTGCATAAAAGCTGATACCAACCGCCACAATGGCGATGATTGAAATAAATCTGGCTTTATTGCGTTTTATAGTGCGCAAGGCTTCCTTAATTAACGCATTATTCATTTACCAAACTATCCTTTCAACATCAACCGGATTACGGTTTAATTTAATAGAATTTATCTTGCCACTACCCATTGAAATAATTCTGTCTGCCATGGGAGCAATTGCCTGGTTATGGGTGATAACAATTACTGTCATGCCTGAATCTCTGCTTGCTTCCTGAAGAAGTTTGAGAATTGAAACACCTGTTTTATAGTCAAGAGCACCTGTAGGTTCGTCACAAAGAAGAATTTTAGGATTTTTAGCAAGAGCTCTTGCAATTGAAACACGCTGCTGTTCACCGCCTGAAAGCTGTGACGGAAAGTTGTCAAGTCTGTGGCCGAGACCTACCATTTCCAGCACTGTTGCAGCGTCAAGAGCGTTTGTGCACATCTGCGTTGCAAGCTCAACATTTTCAAGTGCAGTAAGGTTGGGCACAAGATTATAAAACTGGAAAACAAAGCCTACATCGTGACGACGGAACTCAGTCAGACGCTTATTTGTCATCTCAGTTATTACTTCGCCATCAATAATTACCTGGCCTTCTGTTGCATTGTCCATACCGCCGATAATATTCAGGGCAGTTGTTTTACCTGAACCACTGGCACCGACAATAACGCAGAACTCACCCTGCTCCACGTCAAAGCTCACATTATCAACAGCCTTGATTTCAACTTCGCCCGCTTTGTAAACTTTGCTGACGTTATTAAATTCTACATAACTCATATCTTTTATCCTCCTATGCTCTGAAGAACTTTATTTGCTACGGGAATTGCAGCTTGCCTTGCATTGCTGCTTGAATCCTCTATAAGAACGACTATGGCATATGGGAAATCCACTCTCTGAGAAAAACCCGCAAACCATGCGTTATCTCCTGTTTTATCATCACCAACCTCAGCAGTACCTGTCTTTCCGCACATTTCAAGATCAGGAAAAGAACTGTCGCCGTAGTAGTCAGTTACGTTTGACCTCAGAAGGTCTGTTAATTTTTCTGCTGTATCAGCATTCAGACTGATTTCATTTGCGTATTCTGTTTTTGCTTTATACACGCTGAAGCCTTTGGGCGTTGTGATTGAGCCCACATAATACGGCTCCACCGCTGTACCGCCGTTTGCAATTGCACCCATAAGTGTCATCATCATACATGGGTTTGCAGTAATTGTATACTGTCCGATGCCTGCCCAGCCCGTGTCAATATCTACCGCTTTTGACAAATCAGCCGTACCCCTTGAAAGAGGAACTCTGTCAACCTCAAAGGAAGATGTAAGCCCCATTTTCTCTGCGGTTTTCTGCAGTTTGGTCTTGCCAAGCTCAATAGAAATTTCTGCAAAAGCTGAGTTGCAGGAATTATTCAGTGCTTTTTCAAAGCTCTGCTTGCCATGCTTTCCGTTACAGATAACTGCCGTTTCTCCTACCTCGTATTCTCCGTCACAATCAAAAGTCCTTTCGTAAATATCAGGAATGTTTTCAATTGCACAGGCTGATGTTACGATTTTGAAAGTAGAACCGGGAGTAAACGAAGATGACAGAAACTTGTTGATATATGCTGCTTTGTAGGCATCACTATTCATGGTGTCATTGTCAGGCTTGTTTTCAGGATCATATGTGGGGCACGACACCATGCAAACGATTTCACCTGTTTTATAGTTATAAACTCCCACTGTACCTTTTCTGCCGTTCAGTGCGTTGTATGCCGTTTTGCACACTTTACTGTCGAGCGTTAAATTTATATCATTTCCTATGCCGTATTTTTCAAGATAATATGTGCCCGAAACTATATTGTAGCCGGTAAGTTCTGATTCAAAAAGCGCATGAACACCTGTTGACATGAAACCTTCCGTATCGCCTACTGCATGTAAAGTTGCTTTCCTCACAGCAGAATCAGGATTATATGTTCGTTTTGAATCTTTAGTCTGAGCAAGAATTTCGCCTTCACTGTCATAAATTGTACCTGCAGCGGAAATCTGACCGCCTGAATAAATATGAGCATTTGCTCTGTGAGTAGCCCACTCTTCACTGTTTCTGAAGAAAGAAAAGCCAAGAATGACGGTACCCACAACAAAGATACCCACAACAAAAAGCAACAGAAATGCTCTTTTGACTGTGTTATGCATTTTCCTTTCTCCTTTCAGTGAAATTTTTAAAATTTATCCTGCAAGCTGTGTTTCCTTAAATGTTTTAGGATATGCTCTGGGGTCTACGCTCTTGATAAACGCAAGTAGTGCCCAGCAGGACATCATACTTGAACCGCCACGGCTTACAAAAGGAAGAGTAACTCCTGTCCACGGAAGCAAATCCGTAACGCCGAAAACATTAAGACTCGTCTGCACAAGAAGCAATCCTGCTGCAGAGCATGCGGCAATAACATAAAAAGATGTTCTTGCAGATTTTGCCGAAGCCACCGTATAAACAAGAATAGCCGCAAAGGTGAGAAGAATTACAAAACCGAGAATAAGACCGTATTCCTCACAGACCATTCCGAAGATAAGGTCAGTTGTTGATGCGTAAATATCTCTTAATTTTCCGTTACCGAGACCTACACCAAACAGACCTCCGCTTGCTGAATAAATGAGCATTCGCGTCTGTTGCATACCCTCGTCATATGGTGTTTCCCATATATGCCTGTATGTTGCAAACCTCGCTGCCACTGTGGATTTGAATGAAATAATAAGCACCGCACCGAGAACTGCCGCAACACAGATTACTGCAATAGTTTTCCAGTCACCTGAGCGCATGTATGCGATAATCAGGAAGGTTGCAAAGAAAATAAGTGCCGTTCCGAAGTCACGCATAAGGAAAAGCGCACCAACACAGCCTGCTGCAAAAATAAGATATTTGAAAACACTCTTTGTTGTCTGCAATTTATCAAGAGTTGCCGCACCTACAAATATGAAAGCAATTTTCACGAACTCCGATGGTTGGAAAGAAAAAGAGCCTATCTGCACCCAGTTTTTTGCTCCGTTATAATCCTGAGCAAGAAGAAGGTTAAGTGCAAGCACTGCCGCTGCAAAAACTGCCGCAGGCATACGAAGAAGTGACACTCTGTCTGCATTGGCAATAAGCCATCGCATGACTATAAAAATCAGCACACCCGCAAGAATATAAATTACCTGCTTCATTGCAAAGTCTACTGACACTGTGGCAATAAGCGACAAACCTACGGACGACAGGAAAAATGCTATGAGCTCAAGCTCAAAGGATTTCTGCCTTATTGTAACTCTCATGGCTACTACATAAAACCATTCCACAAGAAGAAAAGACAACAGAATTACCGATAACTGAGCCTTGTCCTCTTCGCATTTTGAAAGAACCTGAATAAAGGAAAGAATCTGAAAAACAGTTACAAGAATCAGATAATATGCATATCTGAAGGATTTTAACTTTTTCATTCTGCTCTCTCCTTTCATCTCGTTTATTCTTTAATTGCAAATTTTATTTTTGCCCCTCCGATATCGAGCACATCACCGTTTTTCAAAAATTTTTCTTCCATATACTGCTTTGAGTTTACATAAACTCCGTTTGAAGAAAAGTTTTTCATTCTCCATTTGCCGTCAACAAACTGAAGTTCTACATGTTTCCTTGAAACCGTAGGAAGATTGAGAAAAACATCTGCATCTCTTCCTCTGCCGATTGTATAAAACGAGCCTTCAAGAGAAAAGGTTTTTCCGTTTGACATGCTGACGAGCTGATATTCGGGAACTTTTTCGCCTTTCTTCTTATCTCCGAAATTGGGAGTTGTGAAAATATAAGTAGCTTCGCCGAAAGTAACTCTGTCACCGTCTGATAATTTTTCTTTTTTCTTAATCTGATGTCCGTTGAGAAGTATTCCTGTCTTTGAATCAGTATCAAAAATCACCCATGCGTTTTTTCTTCTTGAAATTACGCCGTGGAACCTTGAAACAGTGGGGTAATTGAGCACCACATCGCATGAGGGACTTCTGCCTACAGATGTCTCCCAATAGTATAACGAAACAGCTTCTCCTGATTTTTCGTTTACAAGAAAGGCTACCTGTTTTGCCTTGGGCCTTTTGAAGAAGAGCGAGAAAACACATCCTGAAATTATAACGAAGGCAAGTACAGGAAAAACAAACCGCACATATTCTTCAAACAAATCTGTCAAGACGCATTCCTCCCCTATTATATAGTTACCTAAATTATATAACATTACAAAAAAAAGGTCAACCGAATTAAACTTCTTTTAACAACTTTTAAATAATCTTTAATAAATTCTTGATATGTATAAAAATTTATTCTATAATATATTTATCAAGTGAAAGGAGACATTCAGATGAGTGTTGAAAAAGTTTTTTACGGTGCAACTTCAAGAGGAGAAGATGTATACAAGTATATTATCACAAACAAGAACGGATTAATAGCGGAAATTATTTCTTACGGTGCAACTCTCGATAAGTTTTATGTACCTGACAAGGAAGGAATTCTTGACGATATTCTTATCGGTTTTGATGATATTGCGGGCCACGAAATGCGCTCTGACTATCAGGGCATGACTGTGGGCAGATACGCAAACAGAATTGCAAAAGGTAAATTCACTATTGACGGCACAGAATATGAGGTTACTCACAACGAAGGCGAAACGTGTCTTCACGGCGGCGGTGAGTTTTCACATTCAGTATGGAGAGCAATTATTGTTGATGACAACAAGGTTGAATTTTCTTTCTTCAGCCCTGACGGCTCTAACGGTTTCCCCGGTAACATGAACGTAACTGTCACATACACACTTGATGACAGAAACGCACTTTCCATTGAATACAGCGGTGTCAGCGACAAAAAGACAATTATGAATTTCACAAACCACGCTTATTTCAACTTAGGCGGTTTTGATTCAGGATCAATCTGCGATCATGAATTATATATTGATGCTGATTACTTCACTCCAATTGATGCTGACAGTATTCCTACAGGTGAAATCAAAAGTGTTGAAGGCACTCCCTTTGATTTCAGAACAGCAAAGAAAATCGGACAGAATATCCATGATGATTACGAACAGTTGAATCTTGCACGCGGTTATGACCATAACTTCTGCCTCAACGAAAAGAAAGACGGCAGTGCAAACGTTACAGCATATGATGAAAAATCAGGCAGAGTTATGGAAATGTTCACAGACCTTCCCGGTGTTCAGCTTTACTGCGGAAACTTCCTTGACAACATTGAAGGTAAAGAGGGAACATTTATGAACCAGCACGCAGGCTTCTGCCTTGAAACTCAGGTTTATCCCGACAGCCCCAACCGAGATGATTTCCCGAATTGCGTATATGACGCAGGAGAGGAATATAAGACAAAGACGGTTTATAAGTTTTCGGTTAAATAAAGAATTTGCATATTAACGGGACGATGTAAAATCGTCCCATTATGTTTATAAAGAGGACATGCATAATGAACAACGACGTCGAAAAAATACTTGACCAAAAATTTGGATATGATAATTTGATCTCAGTTGCAACAGTAGATGAAAACACACCTTATGTCAGAACAGTAAACAGTTATTATGAAAACGGTGCATTTTATACTATCACACATGCTCTGACAAAAAAGATGAAACAGATTGAAAAAAATCCGAAAGTAGCTATCTGTAGTAATGATTGGTTTTGCGGTCATGGTATAGGTGAAAACATAGGACACATCTGCGATGAAAAGAACGCAGAACTTGCATCAAAACTCCGTGCAGTTTTCGCAGAATGGTATGATAACGGTCACACAAACGAAAATGATCCGAACACCTGTATTCTTAAAATCAGACTTACTGATGCTGTTCTATATTGTGACGGAAAGAAATATGACATTAATTTTAACGTTTAAAACTGATCTTCACGTTGGCTCCACTTGTCAGGGGAGCTGTCGAAAAACGAAGTTTTTTGACTGAGGGGTAGTCACAGTTTTACTATCTCTCCCTCCGTCTTTTTGCTTCGCAAAAATCCACCTCCCTCGTCAGATGGAGGCAAAGGTTAATTTTAGCTTTATTACAATTCATGGGAATAACGAAAAATGAAAGACTACAACAAAGATAACATAAAACTTGCAAAATCACTCCGCAAAAATCTTACCCCTTGGGAAAGAAAATTATGGTATGATTTTTTGAAAAGTCATCCTATAAGATTCCAAAGACAAAAGGCAATAGGAAATTACATAGTTGACTTCTACTGTGCAAAAGCAAAACTCGCCATCGAACTTGACGGCGGTGGTCACTATGAAGAAGAGCAAAAAGAAAAAGATGAAGCAAGAACAAAAGAATTAGAAAAAATGAATTTAAAAGTTATCAGATTTTGCAACACTGATATTGATAGGAATTTTTACGCAGTGTGTGAACATATTGATAAAACAGTAAAAAGCAGAGTTGATTTTTAAGAGTCAACTCTGCTTTTGTTATGTTCATGAATTCATTCTGTTCATTGCTTCATCAATTTTTCCGTCAAGCATGAGAGGTAAATTTTTGCAGACTTTTTCTGCAACATCGCGAAGTGTTTTCAGTTCATCATTTGTAAAACGTGAAAGCACCCAGTCAGCTAAATCTTCCCACTCTGCCGGCTTTTTACCTACACCCACTTTTATACGGGGAAAATTGTCACTGTTCAGGTGATAAATAATGCTTTTGATTCCGTTGTGTCCACCGTCTGAGCCTTTTCTTCTGACGCGGATTCTTCCCACATCAAGAGAAATGTCATCATAAATCACGATAACTTTTTCAGGAGGAATTTTATAAAACTGTGCAGCATCTTTCACTGCTTCACCGCTGTTGTTCATAAAGGTCTGAGGCTTCATAATAAGACATCTGTGACCTTTGATATCAACATCAGCAAGAAGAGATTTATATTTCAGCTTGTTAATTCTGAAATCAAGCTTATCCGCAAGAAAATCAACACACATAAAACCTGCATTGTGACGTGTGAACTCGTATTTATCACCCGGATTTCCAAGTCCCACGATTAAAAATTCAGCACCTGACGATGCAAATTCCTTTTTCTTTTTAAATCCAAACATAATTTTATTTCATCCTTTTATAAGGTTTTGTTTTTAAAACCCAACCTGTTTTGTTAACCTGCCTTGTGCGTGCAATTGAAAGTGCATTTTCCGGAACATCCTCTGTTACAGTTGAACCGGCTGCTACAAAAGCATCCTTGCCTACTGTCACAGGTGCTACAAGATTTACTCCGCAGCCGATGAAGGCTCCGTCTGAAATTACGGTTCTGTGTTTGTTTCTGCCGTCAAAGTTTACCGTCGCACAACCGCAACCGATATTTACTTCCTTGCCGACAAAACTGTCGCCCACATAAGACAAATGAGAAATTTTTGCACCTTCTGCAATATCAGCATTTTTAAGCTCAACAAAGTTTCCCACTCTTGCATTTTCACCTACAGTGCAATGAGGTCTTATTCTCACAAAGGGGCCGATTTCTGCGCCTTTTTTTATCTCTGAAGAATAACAGTGTGATGCCTTTATTTTTACTTTTTCCCCCACATTGCAATCTTCGAGAATTGTATCGGGACCTATCACTGCATCGGCAGAAATTTTTGTTTTTCCTTTAATTTGTGTACCTTTAAGAATCACTGCGTCTGCTTCTATCTCCGCTTCTTCCGAAATAATAACTCCGTCAGCACATAAAATCTGAACACCGGACAGCATAAATTTTTCGAGAATTTTTTTGCGTTTATATTCGTTCAGTTTAAGAGCATCGGAAAGATTTTTCGCGAAAAGGAAATCATCGTCATGTACGCTTGTGAATTCAGCTATTTCATCAAAGCTGCTTACAATGTCACTAAGCAGAATTTCTTCACGCTGTGTAAAAGAACAATATTTTTTTAAGTCCGCAAGACTCATCCACACAGCGGCAAACGAATCGCAGAAACGGGAAACAACTGCAGTAATTTTTCTGCCGTTTTTAACGAATTCTTCATAGGATTTTGTAATTGTATCCGGTGAAATAAAAGGATTCGTGCCTTCGCAGACAAATATGTCTCCGTCTTTATTTCTTTCAAAAAAGTTTCTGAAGTTTTCCGTTCTTTCTTCTTTTTCACAGAGAAAAAAGATGTCTTCAATCCCGCACTTTTCTACACTTTCCTGCAGAATTTCTTTCATCGGTCTGAAAACAATTTCTGCATCAGCAAGACTTTTACGGCTCTTTTCTGACATCTTTTTTTCGCAAAGAATCAAGGCACATTTTTCCATTTACATATACCCCTTTTATTATTTCAGTGGATATATTTTATGAAAAAATTCTGCAAATATTACATTGATTCGGGAGCTTCAATTTTAAGAAGATTGAGAATGTTTTTGATTGTGTCACGCACACATATGCAAAGATATGCTCTTGCCTGCATAAGAGATTCATCGTCGCACACAACACGGCATGAGTTATAGAACTTATGGAAAAGTGTTGCAAGCTCAATTGTGTAACGGGTAATCTTTGCAGGATCATATTTCTTCACAGCTTCAACAATTTCACCTGTGAGAGATGCAAGATGACGGATAATATCCTTTTCACTTTCATCTGTGAGAAGCTGAAGTTCAGCATCTGAGCAATCACGGATTTCGATACCGTCTGCTGCAAGCTTCTTGAGAATACTGCAGATTCTTGCATGAGCATACTGACAGTAGTAAACAGGGTTTTTAGAGCTCTGCTCAACTGCAAGGTCAAGGTCAAAGTCCATCTGTGAACCCGCTTCTCTCATATTGAAGAGGAAACGTGATGCGTCAACAGGAATTTCCTCAAGAAGGTCAACGAGAGTAATTGCTTTACCTGTTCTCTTGGACATTCTTACTGCCTCACCATTACGTGTAAGGCGGACAAGCTGCATGAGAATAACATCAAGGCGTGATGAATCAATGCCGATTGCATCAAGAGCCGACTTCATTCTTGCAACGTGGCCATGGTGGTCTGCACCCCATATATCAATTGCAAGGTCAAATTTTCTCACCTCAAGCTTATTGCGGTGGTAAGCAATATCTGCTGCGAAATATGTGGGATTTCCGTTTGCACGGACAAGAACATCGTCTTTCAGTTCAAGCTTGTCGATATAATCCTGTGTCTTTCCCTGAGAGAGAAGCATCTTTGTCTGCACTTCAATATTTTTGTACCAGAGTGCTCCGTCCTTCTCATAAGTCAGACCATTTTTCTTAAGAAGCTCAATTGTGTCTGCAAGTTCACCGTCATTGTGAACGATTGACTCGTTGAACCATTTATCATATTCAATTCTGTATTTTGAAAGAGTTGTCTGCATGTTTGCAATATTCTTGGGAAGAGCATAATCAATGAGAGCTTTTCTTCTCTCTTCTTCACTCTTTTCAAGATAACTGTCACCATGGACAGATGCAAACTCCTGTGCTCTCTCTTTAATATCCTCGCCGTGGTAGCTGTCCTCAGGAAGTTCCACCGCATCTTCACCCTTGAAAATCTGTTGATATCTGATGTCAAGTGAAAGACCGAATTTTTCAATCTGGTTACCTGCATCATTGATATAGAACTCACGGCTGACATCATAGCCTGCATAGTCCATAATTGCAGCAAGGCAGTCACC
Organism: Oscillospiraceae bacterium; assembly: GCA_015065765.1. GTDB lineage: Bacteria > Bacillota > Clostridia > Oscillospirales > Acutalibacteraceae > SIG575. The sequence goes on from SVPP01000009.1 coordinate 37,591, forward strand.
GAGAGCTCCGCCTCTTGCGTTACCCATATGCATGGGGCCTGTGGGGTTAGCTGAAACGAATTCAACATTTACCTTTTTGCCCTGACCGTAAGAAGAACGGCCGTAATCTTTACCACAAGCACGTACATCCTTGAGGATTGCAGAATAGTAAGAGGGGCTTAAGTAGAAATTAAGGAAACCCGGGCCGGCAATTTCACATCTTTCAAGATATGTTCCGCCAAGGTCAATATTTTCAAGAATAATTTCACCGATTTTTCTCGGATTCATTCTGAAAGTCTTTGTTGACATCATGGCAACATTAGATGAAAAGTCACCATTTTTTGTGTCACCGGGAACTTCAATTTTAAAATCACAGACAGGCTCTGCAGGAAGAGTTCCTGCACACACAGCTTTTCCCATAGCATCAAGAATTGCCTGCCTGATCTGCTGATGTGTTTCGTTTACGATTTTTGACATTTTTTACATCCTTTCAAGCTTCTGTCACAGTTATAACAAGATAGTTTTCAGAAACCACACCTGCACCAAGGTCAAGTGTATACTCAAATTCAAGTCTGCCACCTTTTTCAGTCATGTCGCTTTCAACCCTCTTTGCGAAAACACCGAGCAGAAGATTTCCTGCAGGTGTTGAATAAGAGCAGTTGTGCCTTACACCTCGTTGGATAATAAGCTCTGTTTCAAACATTCCCGAGCGTGTCATTGTAACAGTGTCACCGTTTTCAACTCTGAGTGTCACACTGCAGCCTTCAAGCTCACCGTTTTCCGCATAACTCAGAATATAGTTATCTCTCGTGCCTTTAAATTTACCCAGAAGAGTAGTTTCAAGGCCGTCAGTGTCACCGTCCATTTCATGGCGGTCAACAATTTTTATAACAACTTCTTTTTCCATTTATTTACTTACTCCATTTTTCCTCAGCGTAAGCGATAAGACGACCGAGAAGCTCTCCGCTTTCAATTCCCGCTGCCGCCATCAGCTTCGGATACATGCTGATGCTTGTAAAGCCCGGAAGTGTGTTGGGCTCATTGAGCATTATTCCGCCGTCAGGTGTAACAAAGAAATCAACTCTTGCCAGACCTGAACATCCAAGTGATTTATAAGCATAGCATGCTGCTTTCTTCACTTCTTCAAGCTTTTCGGGAGAAAGCCTTGCAGGAATGAAAAGCTTGCTTGCATCGGAAATATATTTTGCTTCGAAATCATAAATTTCATTTGCGGGAACAATTTCGCCCACCTGGCCTGCTACAGGCTCATCATTACCCATAACAGCACACTCAACTTCCTGTCCCACAATGCCCTCTTCAAGAACAAGCTTTCTGTCCTCTCTAAAGGCTGTTTCCATGGCTTCTTTAAAAGTTTCTCTTGAAGAAACCTTGGTAACGCCCACAGATGAGCCTGCGTTTGCAGGTTTTACAAAAACAGGATATCCGAGATATTCCTCTGCTTTGTCAAGAATTTTATCTTCATCAAGAGAATATTCATACTGAGTTACACCAAGCCATTTCGCCTGAGGTATACCCGCATGGTCTGCAACGGTATTTGTAAGAGTTTTGTCCATACAGATTGCACTTGAAAGACAATCACAACCAACGTAGGGAATCCCTGCCAACTGCAGAAGCCCCTGAATTGTTCCGTCCTCACCGTTTTTTCCGTGCATTACAGGGAAAACAACATCTATTTTTTCTTCTTTGATTCCGTCTTTTTCAAAAACTATAAGTCCGTGGCATGAAGCATCAGGAGAAATTACTGCCTTTGTGAGATTTTCCTTATCCTCTGTCCACTTATCTTCAGGGAGATTTTCTGTTTTTCCCGTATATCTGAACCATTCACCGTTTTTAGTGATACCAAGCATGAGCACCTGATATTTATCCTGAGGAATGTTTTCAATAACAAACCTTGCAGAAACACAGCTTACATCATGTTCACTTGAAGCACCACCGAAAATCACAAGAACTTTCTTCATTATGTCAAACCTTCTTTATTTCTGTTGCTGATTCATCATAGTCTGCATCATGCCCTGTCTTTTTGCTTTCGGGGGCTTGTATGCAGGGGGATTTTCAAGAAGTCTTATTGCCTTTTTACCTGCACCTGATGCAAGATATCTGTTTACATTGATTACGATTGCAGCAAGCTCAGGATCCATAAAGTCAACGCATCTTGCAAGAAGCTCGTCATCATTATTAAGCTGACTGAAAATTGTAACAGCAATAAGGCTCTGAACCTCATTTGTACCGTCAAGATAAATTTCGTTCATCATGTTGAAGAACTTCTTCATCTGCTGCTTGTCGTTCTGTCTGATTGTATTAATAGCATATGAACCGTACTTGCTGAAAAATTCATCAGGGAGAAATTCTCCGTAAATTTCAATATTTCTCTTATACTCGTCTCTGAGTTCAGGATAGAAAACAGTGTATCTGTTAGCAAGAGTGTTGGGATCATAAAAGCTGTTGCCGTTCTTTGCTGCTGCCTTTGAAACAGGAGGCGGAAGCTTTACACCCTTAACAGGCTTGCTGTCGTCCTTCAGTTTAAATCTTGCCTCAATACAGTCGTTAAACTCGTTAGCGATGTATTTAACATCTTTTTCATCTGCATTTTCATCAAAAAGTGATGCTGAAACACTTTTGAATGTCATGCCTTCGCCTTCTCCGCTTCCGATCTGGAAACAGAGCTTTTCATCAGAATAGAGAACTCTGATGTTACCTTTTTCTGAAACATAGTCTACATAGAACTTGCCCTCGTCTTCGTTGACGGGAAGTTCTCCTTTTTTCTGTTCTTCGGAATATACTGCCTCAAAGCCTCTGAGTGAAAGGTTTTCAGCAATGCCTTTGTCAATAAGTTTTAATGCTTCCTGAATATTCATTTCAATTCTCCTGAAAATATAGATTTTTGGATTTACATAATATTGTATCACAAAAAAACAGCTTTGTCATCATCTATTTATAAAAGAATTTCAAAAAAATCGTCCTATTTATATAGAGAGTGAATAAACTTGATTTATTTTCTATTATATGGTATAATGACACATTATTATACTTGGTGTATTGTCGCACAAAGGAGCTAAAACACATGGAATACATTTTTTCAGACAAAATCTCTTCTCTCAAGCCCTCAGCTATAAGAGAAATTTTAAAAGCAACCTCTGACCCCGGAGTTATCCCTCTTGCAGCAGGCAACCCTTCTGCTGAAGCATTCCCTGTTGAGGAAGTCAGAAAAATCACTGCTGAAATTCTCGCTGAAGACCCCATTCTCGCCCTGCAGTATGGCGTAACAGAAGGCTACAACCCGCTGAGAGAGCTTGTCTCATCTTACATGAAGAAAAAGCATAACATAGGCAGAGACCTCGACAGCATTATCATAACATCAGGTGCACAGCAGATTATGGACCTTGCATCAAAGGTTCTTCTCAATGAAGGTGACACTGTAATATGCGAATGCCCCTCATTTATCGGCTCGCTCAACTGTTTCCGCTCATACAACGCTCGCCTTTGCGGTGTCGATGTTGAAGATGACGGCATGAACATTGAAAAACTCGAAGAATCTCTGAAAACTGAGAAAAATGTAAAATTCATTTACACAATCCCCAACTTCCAGAATCCCTCAGGTGTCACAATGTCACTTGAAAAGAGAAAGGCAGTTTACGAGCTTGCTAAAAAATATGGTGTTCTTATTGTCGAGGATAACCCCTACGGTGACCTTCGCGTAAGCGGTGAGCACATCCCTGCAATCAAGAGCTTGGATGAAGATGGTATTGTAATTTATGGCGGTTCTTTCTCAAAAATTCTCTCACCCGGTCTTCGTGTAGGCTATGTTATCGCTCCACAACAGATTATCGCAAAAATGACTGTGGGCAAGCAGGCAGCAGACGTTCATACACCTATGATGGCTCAGCTTATCGTATATAAGTGGATGAAGGATTATAACTTTGAAGAGCATATTTCAAAGATCTGTTCAATATACAAATCAAAACTTGAGCTTATGTGCGATGCTACTGACAAATATCTTGGCGACAAGGTAACATATGTGCGCCCCGAAGGCGGTTTGTTTGTCTGGTGTAAACTGAACGACGGCATTGACATGCTTGACTTCTGTGCAGAAGCAGTTAAAAATAAAGTGGCGGTTGTTCCTGGAACTGCATTTATGATGAACGCTGACGATAAAACTCAGTGCTTCAGAATGAATTTCTCAACTCCTGCAGACGATAAAATTGTAAAAGGAATTGAAATTTTAGGTAACATCTTGAAATGAGGGTAAAATAATGGAAAACACAGAAAAGAAAAAGAAAATATTAAGCTGTATCCAGCCTACAGGTACACCTACTCTCGGCAATTACTTAGGTGCACTTAAAAACTGGAAGGCACTCGAGGATGACTTTGATGCAGCATATGCAGTTGCTGACTTGCATGCAATCACCGTAAGACAGGAGCCTCAGCAATTCAGAAAGCAGATTATGGAAGCTTATGCGCTCCTCCTTTCAATCGGTCTTTCTCCTGAAAAAAGCATTGTTTTTGTTCAGAGCCATGTTCCCACACACGCTCAGCTCGCATGGATTCTCAACTGCTACACACAGTTCGGTGAAATGAGCAGAATGACTCAGTTCAAGGATAAATCACGCTCACATGCAGACAACATCAACGTAGGGCTTTTCTCCTACCCTGTTCTCATGGCAGCAGACATTCTCCTTTATCAGGCTGATTTTGTTCCCGTAGGTGCTGACCAGAAACAGCATCTTGAAATCGCAAGAGACATCGCTACACGCTTCAACGGTATGTACGGAAATGTTTTCACAATTCCTGAGCCCTACATTCCGAAAGCAGGTGCAAGAATCATGTCACTTCAGGATCCTGCAAAGAAAATGAGCAAATCTGATGAAAACACAAAGTCATTTATTTCGATGCTTGACAAGCCTGAAACTATCATGAAAAAAATGCGTTCAGCCGTTACTGACAGTGAAGCATCTGTCCGTTTTGACGAAGAGAATAAACCCGGTGTGTCAAATCTTATGAACATCTATTCCTGCTGCACAGGCCTTGACTATGAGCAGATTGAAAAAGAGTTTGCAGGCAAAGGCTACGGCGACTTCAAAACAGCAGTAGGCGAAGCAGTTGTTGAAGAACTTCGTCCTATCCGTGAAAACTTTGAGATGTATATGAAAGATCCTGCAATGCTGAAAGAAATGATGCTCAAAGGAGCTGACATCGCAACAAGAATTTCACAGAGAACGCTTGACAAAACCATGAAAAAGATTGGTTATGTTCTCAAATAAATATTGGAGGTTTTTCTATGAAAGCCAGAGACAGTGTTAAAAACTATGACTCAAAAATCAGAGAGTATGTAAACTACTCTTACAGACAGTCAAAAAACGCCTGTAAAAATTACGGTCCGAGACCTGCAGGCTCAGACAGTGAAAAAGAGCTTCGGAAGCACCTCGTAAGCGAACTTGAAACATGTGCAAGTGAGGTTAAGACTGAAGGCTTCGCTTTTGCAAAAACATCATCCTTCAGCGAAAACATTTTCACGCTCCTGTTCCTCGTTCTCGCTGTAGCGCTTGTTGTTCTTGAATGCTTCGGAATTTTTCCTGATGAAACAATTCCTGCAATCGGTTCAGCAGCATTTGTTATTTTAGGTGTTGCCAATCTTTTCACAGGCTTTACAAGCAAAATTTTTGCAAAGAAAGCAGAAAGCGAAAACATTTTTGCAATAAGAAAAGCTGACAATGAAGCTGCAAAGAGACTTATTCTCCTTGCAAACAGTGACTCTGCACTGAAACGTAAATTCACAACGCTTCCCTTTATGATAGTTACAACCATCGGCTTTGTTGTTACTATCGTTATGATGTTCCTCAATGCGGCCTTTGATTTATTCTCAACTGTGCCAGGCCTCAAATTTGCATCTCTTGCGCTTATTCTCTTTATCCCCTTTGCTCTTATCCCTGTTTTCGCAGATAGCAAGGAATATTCAGAGGGTGCGTCAAAAAATCTTTCAGGTTCTTTTGCATCAATTGCAGTTCTCAAATATCTTAAAGACAACGGCATTGAAATGCCTTCGCTTGAAATCGATGTTCTTATCACAAGTGCACATGAATACGACTCAGCAGGTGCAAAAGCTTTTGCTAAGGCTCATTCCGATGATTTCAAAGATATTCCCACAATCTTCGTTAACCTTGACTCTATCGCAGGCGAAGAAACAAATCTGGGAATCATCAGCACAAAAACTACTGAAAAAGCAGTAGAATTCATTTCAGACGGTGCACAAGACGCAGGAAATGAAATCGGAGAATCTTCTCTTCAGGGCAAATACACTCCTGACTGTTCTGCTTTCTCTGCTATCGGATTTGACACCTGTGCCCTCACTTCACTTTCAGCAGACTATTCAAAAACGCCTGATACCTTCGAAGACATGAAGGTAAAGACCATAGAAACAGCTCTCAAAACTGTAGTTTCAGGCGTATTTTTATACGAAGAAAAATAAATTTATAAAATTTTTCCAAAAATTTTTAAAAATCTCTATGAAAATTCAAAAAACTGTGATACAATGTACTTTGACGATATTGTTTTACTCTGAGGAGGATAAATTATGAAAAGTTCAATCAAAAAAATACTTGCAGTTTTAGTAACAGGTATTATCGTTTTCACACTGGCATCCTGTTCTGTAACTGACAAAATCCAGAGCTATTTTGTGGAAGAGACTTCAACTACAGTTCCCTACACAAACAAATCAGAAAAGCCCTCTAACACAAAAGATATTGTTGACTACTTCAACAGAGTTTCTGCTGACCTTAAAAAGGCTGAGCCCTACAACGTAACTCTCGGCAGAGATTTCTCAGCAAACGACTTCGAAAGCCAGAACGAGCATCTCAAAGCCGGCTTCCCCACAGTTGCTGATTTCATCATCAAATATGCAGAAGATGAATTTATCGACAGAGGTCTTGAAGGAACACCCGTTGAGGTTTATCCCCTCGAAGGCTCTTCAGTTTCAAGTATTGTAGATTTCAAGCAGGTCAAACTTGCTACTTGCTCACAGACAGATGACTTCTTCGTAATCACAATTGATTTCAAGGATGATGCAACTCCCCTTGAGGCTGACGGTCTGAGCAAGGTTTTCAACATAAACGATAAAGAAGCTATCCTTAAGGAAATTGCAAAAGCAAATTCTCTTCTCACAGTAAACGATTATGATGTTGAATATAACGGCGGCAGAATCGTTTGCAAGGTTGAAAGAGGTACTGACAACATTGTTTCAGCTTCATACTCAAGAGTTATCAAGGTTACAGCTGACATTACAGGTCAGGGCGAATTTGCTGATGTAAAGAATGAAAAAGTTACTTTCAATCTTTCAGAGAACGAAAACTACACAGTTAACTGGGATAAACCCGTTGAAGACTAATCTCTTATGATAATTTTGCCGCTGTATTCATTTTGAAATTCAGCGGCATTTTTTCATCATAATAATAAAGGAAAGAAGAAATGAAGATGGACGGAAAATTCTATGACGTTAGCAACGGTTTTCCTTTTGAAAACAATTTTCATGCTCAGAACATGAAAAGAAAAAAAGACATTAAAAGCCACGCTATCAGAATCGGCGTCTGCATCCTTATTTTCCTTTCTGCACCTTTTGTCTTAGGAGCTATATTAGGAGTAACAGGTCTTTTTGACATATATTCAGAAAACCTTTCTCTCCAATACTGCATAGAAATGCTCCTTATGGTTGTTTTTCTCTTCTTACCCTTTTTTGCTGTATATTCTATATCACCCAAAAAAGACAAAGATAAAATTGCACTCAGCCTTGAAAAGCCTAAATCCCCCTTGCTTTTTGCACTTGCAATTCCTATGGGTCTCATGTTTTGCTTTGCAGGCGACTATATTTCATCGGTAATTGCAACGCTGTTTGAGCAAATCGGAATAACACTCACTTCCGTACCCGACTTTGAGGTACCTACAGAGGGAACAGGCTTATTTCTCTTTGCATTTTCAACAATCGTACCACCTGCCATAATTGAGGAATTTGCACTGCGTTCAGTTACGATGCAACCACTTCGCAAATTCGGTGACAAATTTGCAATTATTATGACAGCGCTCGTTTTCGGTCTCATGCACAGAAATGCTGTTCAGGGAATTTTCGCTTTTATTGCAGGCATAATTTTTGGATATATCGCAATTGCAGCAGACTCTGTCTGGCCTGCGGTCATCGTCCATGCACTCAATAACAGTTTTTCTGTTATACTCAGCGTCCTTAACGAAACAAATGAAGAAGTGGCAAACAAGGTTTATGCTTTGGTAGTTTCAATCGTTATGGTTGCAGGTGTTTTCTCAGCAATGTTTTTCTTCCTTTTCGCAAAGAGAAACAAGCTCAGAAACCCCATACCGATATTACCTGTAAAAGAAAAGGTCAAATCCTTCCTTTTGAATATCCCGATGGTAATCTCTATGGTTATTATGATACTGTATACATTATTTGGTGATTTATAATGGACGATATATTTTTCATGAAAGAGGCTCTTCGCCTTGCTGAGGAAGCAGCAAAAGAAGGAGAGGTGCCTGTAGGTGCCGTTGCAGTATGGGATGGAGAAATCGTAGGCAGGGGCAGAAACAGGCGGGAAAAAGACAAAAACGCTCTCGCTCACGCTGAGATTGAGGCAATCAACGACGCATGCAAAACGCTTGGCGGTTGGCGTCTCTGGAAGTGCGATTTGTATGTCACACTTGAGCCTTGCCCGATGTGCACAGGTGCAATTATTAACTCTCGCATAAGAAGACTTATTTTCGGTGCATCTGACCACAAGGCAGGCTCAGCAGGCAGTGTTGTGAATTTATTTGATTTACCATACAATCACAAACCTGAAATTACAAAAGGTGTCTGCGAAGAAGAATGTTCAGAAATACTTAAAAACTTTTTCAGAAATTTAAGAAACAAGAAATAATTTCCGTTTATAATGGAAATAATATAATAAAATTATACAGGAGGAATCCAACAATGAAAGAACTCAAAGGATCAAGAACAGAAGCCAATCTCATGGCTGCATTCGCAGGTGAATCACAGGCGAGAAACAAGTACACCTACTATGCAAGCAAGGCTAAGAAAGACGGCTACGAGCAGATCGCAGCACTTTTCCTTGAAACAGCAGAAAACGAAAAAGAACATGCAAAAATCTGGTTCAAGCTTCTTCACGGCGGTGCAGTTCCCTCAACAGAAGAAAACCTTGCAGACGCTGCTGCAGGCGAAAACTATGAGTGGACAGACATGTATGCAGGCTTTGCAAAAGAAGCAAGAGAAGAAGGTTTCGACGACATCGCTGCTCTCTTTGAAATGGTTGCAAAAATCGAAAAAGAGCACGAGGAGCGTTATCTCAAGCTCCTTGCAAACATTAAAGATGGCGTTGTATTCTCAAAGGACGGCGACACAATCTGGAAATGCCGTAACTGCGGTCACATTGTTGTAGGCAAGAAAGCTCCTGAGCTTTGCCCCGTTTGTGCTCATCCCAAGGCATACTTTGAGGTTAAAGCTGAGAACTATTAATATTTTTATAAAAGACAGCAAAGAACCCTTACGGAAAACCGTAAGGGTTCTTCTTATGCACGGAAATTAATTCAGCAACCGCAGCCGCAGTTGTTTGAGCAACCGCAATTGTTAGCTACACAGCCACAAGAATTTGATGAGCCGTTATCACAGAATAAGAGAATGAGAATAAGGATAATAACCCATGAGCAATTGCCACCGCCGAATAATGTGTTACACATTTTGTTTCCTCCTTTCGATTTGCGATGAGGGTGTTCCCCTCACCTACATTCCATTATATGGAGAAAATAAAAAGGTGTTACTAAAAACAAAAATACCGTCCCGGGAATCCGAGACGGTTAAAAGCTTATTTTTTAATTACTGCTCTGCGTAGATGCTTACTCTCTTGCGATCCTTGCCGACTCTTTCGAATCTTACAACGCCGTCTGTAAGAGCAAAGAGTGTATCGTCCTTACCTTTACCTACGTTTGCGCCGGGATGGATGTGAGTACCACGCTGTCTTACAAGGATGTTACCTGCAAGAACAAACTGACCGTCTGCTCTCTTTACGCCAAGTCTCTTTGACTCTGAGTCACGACCGTTACGTGTTGAACCCATACCTTTTTTATGAGCAAATAACTGAATGTTAATTTTAAGCATTTTCTGCACCTCCATAAATTACTTTGAGATTTTTTCGGTAATCCTTTGCCAATTCGCGTATGTGAAAAGAAAAACCTTCAAGAAGATTTTCTGCTTCTTCGGTAGCATCGTGAAGAATCACTTTCATGTATCCGTCTTCATTAACCTCGGCATCTACTTTCAATTTCAGCACTTCTGTTAAAGTGTTGACTGTCATGTAGCATGCTGAAGAGACTGCGGCACACAGAATATCGTTTCCTCTCTCTGCAAGTCCTGAATGACCTTTCACCTCGAAGCCTTCAATTTCACCGCTTTTGGTAAAAAATTTTACGGTAATCATTTAAGATTTACGCGTTGATGGCTGCGATTTCAACCTTAGTGTAGGGCTGTCTGTGGCCTTTCTTTCTCTTCTCGTTCTTCTTTGACTTGTAAGTGAAAACTACCACTTTCTTAGCCTTGCCGTTTTTGATAGCCTTAGCTGTTACTGTTGCACCCTCAACATAAGGAGCACCAACAACGATGCCATCTTCCTTGCCTACAGCGATAACCTTATCAAAGGTAATCTCGGAGTCTGCTTCAACATCAAGCTTTTCAATGTAGAGAGCTTCGCCTGCTTCTACCTTGTACTGCTTTCCGCCGGTTTCGATAATTGCGTACATTGGTTCTTCAACCTCTTTCATATAGTCTCGCTACCCTCTTCCAGTTACGGTAAACTGCGGGTGTTGGACGCACCAACTTTGGGAACCCGAGGTATGCGGCTTAAGTATTATATCATCATAATGCAAGCTTGTCAATACTTTTTATCTATTTTTTCTGTTTTCTGCTGCCTTCACTGTATTCTTCATCAGCACGGCAATAGTCATAGGTCCTACACCGCCCGGAACAGGTGTGATAAATGATGCTTTTTCCTTCACATTTTCAAAATCCACGTCACCACAAAGCTTGCCGCTTTCAAGACGATTGATCGCAACATCAATGACAACTGCATTTTCTTTTACCATATCTGCAGTAATAAGACCAACCTTACCTACTGCACTGACAAGAATATCTGCCTCTCTTGTAAATGAAGCAAGATCCTTTGTTCTTGAATGACAGACGGTAACAGTTGCATTTTCCTTAAGAAGGAGCATTGTCATAGGCTTGCCCACAATATTGCTTCTGCCTACAACCACACAATTTTTACCTGCAATTTCAATTTCGTACTCCTTGAGCATTTCCATTACACCTGCAGGTGTGCAGGGAAGAAAAGTATAGTCGCCAATCATAATGTGACCTACATTTTCAGGATGAAACGCGTCAACATCCTTACGGGGAGAAATTGAATTGATTACATTCTTCTCACAGATATGCTTCGGCAACGGAAGCTGACAGAGAATTCCGTCAACACTGTCGTCAGAATTGAGCTCATCAATAAGAGAAAGAAGCTCTTCCTCAGTTGTATCCTCAGGCAAAGCATATTCGAGAGATTTTATTCCAAGCTCTGCGCATGACTTTTTCTTGTTATTGACATAAACTCTCGATGCCGGATTGTCACCTACAATTATTACTGCAAGACAAGTTTCAATGCCCTCACCTTTAAGTGCCTCTACCTCATCTTTCAGATTATTTTTAAGCTTTGCCGATAAAGCTTTACCGTCAATTATCACTGCCATCGTTTTCTACCTCTGTTTCTAACGTAAACTCTTGTGGAACTCTTTCACTTTTCGGAATTCTTGAACCCTCAGGGAAAAAGTCCACGCCCTCAATTGGTTTGGGATGTTTTATAAACTTAACAAGAAGCGCAACAAGAACTGCTGCGAACGCAACTACCACAACTGCAGAAAGAAGCTGTGAAACTCTGATTGTTGTATCGCCGATATAAAGGCTGTCTGTTCTCAGACCTTCAAAAATTGCTCTTCCAATGCCGTACCAGATTCCGTAGCAAAGGAAAATCTGACCGCTGAATCTTCGGAATTTTCTCAAAATGACATAGAGAATAGCAAAACCGACAAGACACCACAGTGATTCATAAAGGAATGTAGGATGAACATATCCTCCCGGGTTCATGGTTATGCCTTTTTCTGCAAAAAGCTCCTGATTGGACAATATGTAGTCCATGGTTTTCTCGCTTCTCATTCCCCACGGAAGGTCCGTGTTTATACCAAACGCTTCCTGATTCATGAAGTTGCCCCATCTGCCGATTCCCTGACCGATAAGAAGACTCATTCCCGCCATATCAAGAAGATTATAAAAGTTAAGTTTATTCACCTTGCAGGTAATATATGCTGCAAGAAGTCCACCAATAATACCGCCATAAATGGCCAGACCGCCGTGCCATATTTTGAAAATCTCGTCAAGATGGTGGGCATAGTAGTCCCATTCAAAAGCAACGTAATAAAGTCTTGCGCCTAAAATTCCGCCCACTGTGCCGAAAATAAGAACATCAAGCATTTTATCGATACTCATACGCCATTTCCATGCCTGTCTGCCCCCAAAGAGAACTGCAAGCAGAAAACCGAAAGCAATAATTGCACCATACCATTTTATTGACATTTCGCCAAGAAAGGGAATTTCAAACTGTGCAAGGACAGAGGGGACGGAAATCCCCTTCTCCAATCCTTTGAAATAAACCATTGTGTAATCAGCCATAAATACCTACCTTTCACGCAGGAAGAATTACTGACAAAGAAGAATATCTTTCATCAAGAATTTCTTTCAGGAATTCATTTGCTTCATCGCATGTGAGAATTTTCAGTGTTTCAAACTCATCGAAAAGTCCCTCGTTCATAAAATCTGCTGCAATAAGATTATTTGCAAGCTCGTCAACATCATTGTATGACATGATTTCTCTTCCGTAAAGCTTCTTTCTTGCTCTTTCAAAATCCTCACTGCCGATTCCTGTTTCTTTAAAACATCTGATTTTATCTTTGATGATTTCGCTTGTCTTTTTCGGATCACAGGATTCACCTGAAAAAATCATTGAACTGTAACCGAAGCCTGTGAAATATTCCGTTGAAAAGGTCGGATTGATAAGCTCTGCATCAATAAGTTCACTATAGAGGTCAGATGTGTTACCTGCGATCGCTTCGAGAATAATATTACCGAGCAACTCCTCTTTCAGTGTACGCTCAGGATTTGAAAGCATTTCCTTGAAGCCGAGAGAGAAAATCGGAGAAGCTACAGACAGTTTTTCTTCAACATAATCTGTCACAACCTCTTTCTCTTCTTCAAAAACCTTTCTGTCAACAGAGAACGGTTCATCCTCTGTCAGAAGTCTGTCTGCAATTTCTATAACCTCTTCAACATTTACATTACCTGCAATTGCAAGTGCCATATTGCCGAGATTATAAAAATCATCATAACATTTATAAAGAAGATCTGCTGAAATTTCTGCGATAGATGCCTCTGTTCCTGCAATATCAATTCTCACAGGGTGATTTTTATACATAGCACAAAGAAGATTGAAAAGCACTCTCCAGTCGGGAACATCTCTGTACATTCTGATTTCCTGACCGATAATTCCCTGCTCTTTCTCAACTGTTTTCTGAGTGAAATAAGGATGTCTTACAAAATCAAGAAGTATTTCAAGATTCTGATTGAAATTTCCCGAGCATGAGAACAGATAACAGGTTTTATCAAATGATGTGTAAGCATTTGCAGATGCACCTGTTTTTGCAAATCTTTCAAAAGCATCAAGCTCTTCACTTTCAAAAAGCTTGTGTTCAAGGAAATGAGCAATACCTTCGGGAACCTCTGTATATTTTTCTTCACCGCTCTTTCTGAAAGCAGTGTCTATTGAACCGTAGCGTGTTCCGAAAACAGCATAGGTGCTTGAGTAATTTTCTTTCGGGAAAACATAAATCTTAAGACCTGATGTGTGATCTATCTTATAATATCTTTCGCCTAAAAGGTCATTTTTTATTTCTTTTGTTTCCATTCTTATTCCTCCTCTCCTGTGCCGTCACCTGAGAGCATATAAATAGTATCAAGTGTAATTTTTTCTGCTGCAGTCTTGATTTCATCTGCAGTCACTTCATTAATTTTCTCTGCATAATCCTGAGGAAGAATAATTTCCTCATCAAGAACTCTTGTACCAACCCACGCATCAATGCTTTCAGGAGTATCTCCGACCGAAAGAAATGCATCCGTCAGACCTTTCTTCGATTTTTCGACATCCTCAGATGTAAACTTTCCGTCCTTCATATTCTGAAGCTCTTCAAGAATTGCATCAGTTGCTTTCTTTTCGTTTTCATCCTCGATACCGCTCTGAACAAGAATGAATCCCTTATCCTTGACAAACTGAGCTGAGCAATAATAACAAAGGCTCATTTTTTCTCTCACATTCATAAAGAGCCTTGAATAAGGTCCACCGCCGAACATATCAACTGCAACTCTTGTTGGGAAAAAGTTTTCATCACGGCTTTCAAGACCTGTTCTCAGTCCCATAACAAGTTTACCCTGTTTTACAGCCTGCTTCTCATCAATCTTTTGCGTTTCCTTTGCAACTGGCTCAAAGCGTGTTTCGATTGTGCAGACTTCTGTTCTGTCGATTTCTGAAAATCTTTCTTTCAACTGTTCTGTTATTCCGTCATCAGATTCACCTACAAAAGTAAACTGAATAACTGCATTTTCAAGATAAGCTTTCCACGCAGCGAGAAGTCTTTCATTTGTGACGTTGCGGATTTCATCGCGGCACCCAAATCTGCCCTTGCCATAATTTTCGCCTTTGAACATTTCTTCCACGAGTCTGTCTTTGGCATAAATTCTCTTTTCGCTGAACTCACTGTCTATTTTTTCAATGAGAAGTCTTTTTTCAAGTTCTATATCTTCTTCAGCAAAATTTCCGTTTTCGAGCTTGGGCTCAAAAAGGACATCAAGAAGAAGCTCCGTACAATTCTTTGATATTCCCTCATCAGAGAGAGCAAATCTGTCACTGACTGAAACAATTCTGAAACAGATATCCTGACTGTCACCGGTTTTTGAAACGCCACACGCAAGAGATGCTCCGTAAAGCTCAGCAAGACGCCTGTTGAGAGCAGTCATTGTAGGATATTTTGCACATCTTCTTCTGAGCATATAACACAGAAGTGCATTTGCTTCCATATCGCTTTCGAGAGGAAGAACGATATGCACACTCATAACATTTGTCTTAAAATGCTCTGCTTTCACAAAGCAGGCCCTGACACCGTTCGCTATTTCTGTTTTCACCACATTTTCAATCATTCCGATTACCTCGTTTCAATTAAAAATTCTAAATTTTATTATACCACATATATGTTGTGATTTTCTACTGTTTTAATAATTTATTTTAATTAAATTGTTTGTTGACTTTTCTTTTATTATACAGTATAATCAATTTTGTAATTCATAAATGGTGGAGTCTGTCATAAAATGCAATAGCATTTTATTTATGAATATACGCATGGGAATACCCTTGCCATCATCTGAACTCCGCCGTGAGTTCTTTTTTATTATAAGGAGATGTTAAAATGAGTCCGATTACAATCACTGCGCTTGTCATCTTCGCCATAACATATGTGCTGATGATGGCTTTTCAGAAAATCCGACCTCACGTGGTAGTGGGTGCTGCATTGATTTTCGTCGTCCTGGGAGTTATCGCTTCCGTCAACCCATCCATTTTCGGAGAAGGTTTTTTCTTGCTCAATTCAGGAGAAAGCTACAACTATGGCTTTGCCCAGGCATTACAGGAAACCGACTGGAACGTTATCATGATGATTGCGGGTACAATGGGTACTGTTTTCCTGTTCATCGAATCGAAAATGCCTCAACTTATGTCTGACGTGCTCATTTCAAAAATGCCCAATATGAAATGGGTTGTAGTTGCACTTTCACTTTTCGCAGGTATTGTTTCAGCCTTTGTTGACAACGTAGCTACAGTTCTTATGATTGCCCCTGTTGCCCTTGCTTTCTGCAAAAAGGTCAACATTTCCCCTGTGCCTTCGATTATATGTATTGCTGTTTCCTCAAACCTTCAGGGTGCAGCAACGCTTGTGGGTGACACAACATCAATCCTTCTTGCAAAACAGGCAGGACTTGATTTCTCAGACTTCTTTGTTCACGACGGTCACGTCGGCATGTTCTGGGTAGTCCAAGCAGGTGCCATCGTCAGCGCACTTATTATCCTCTTTATGTTCAGAAAAGACAAAAACAAGGTCGAATTCAGTGGCAGAACAAAAGTCGAGGACAAATTCCCCACATTTCTCCTTGTAGGAACAGTAGTAGCACTTATCGCTGTTTCATTCATCCCCTACAAAGAAAACGCCCTTCCCGGCCAGTTCTACAAACCCGGCATTACAAATGGTGTTATTTGTATTGCATTTTTCCTCATAGGTGTTATAAGAGAGCTCTTTGTTAAGAAAAACAAAACGGTCGTCAAAGAGGCTTTCAAGGAAATTGACTATTATTCAATTATACTGCTCACAGGTCTCTTCATTGTAATCGGCGGTATCAAAAACGCAGGTGTTATTGATGTTATCGGCAACGCAATCGCATCTCTCGGCTCAGGCTCACCATTTATTGTTTATACTGTCATCGTATGGATGAGCGTTCTTCTGTCAGCATTTATTGATAACATTCCTTATACAGCAACAATGCTTTCAATTGTTCCTGTTATCGCAGAGGGTGTAGGTATCGAGCCCACACTTCTTTACTATGGTCTTCTCTGCGGTGCAACCCTTGGCGGAAACCTGACTCCTATAGGTGCAAGTGCAAACATTACAGGTATCGGTATCCTCAGAAAAGAAGGCTATGAAGTCAAATCCACTACCTTCATGAAATACGGTGTTCCATTTACAATGGCAGCAGTTACTACCGGTTACATAATGCTCTGGTTCATCTGGAAATAAAAGCTTCAAGAGAGTTAAGTTTACAGAAACTTAACTCTCTTTTTATTGCATGTGGGTTTGCTTTATGCTATACTTACTTTTTGAGGGGTGAAATATATGTTCGTAAAAGACAGGCAATTCTATAAATCTCTTTTTACAATGACGCTGACAATTGCGTTGCAGAATGTGATAGTTTTCGGAGTTAACCTTGCAGACAGTATTATGCTTGGCAGATTTTCGGAGGAAGCATTGTCAGGCGTGGCTCTTGTAAATCAGATTCAGTTTTTACTGCAGATGGTTGTAATCGGCGTAGGTGCAGGAACACTGATTTTCTCTTCCCGTGCATGGGGTGCAAGAGACTTGTCTACTGTTAAAAAGATTGCTAACATTGCAATGAAAACAGCTTTGGCACTGTCGCTTGTCATATTTATTCCTGTATTTCTTTTTCCCGAAAATGTTCTTTCACTTCTCTCAAATGAAAAGGACGTTGTTGCAGAAGGCGTAAAATATCTCAGAATAATCTGCTTTACATATCCTGTTTTTGCTGCAACAAACACACTTCTCTCAACGCTCAGAAGCGTTGAAACCGTTAAAATCGGATTTTACATTTCTCTATCAACCCTTGTAATAAATGTATGCCTTAACTATCTTCTGATTTTCGGCAATTTCGGATTTCCGCGTCTCGGTGCAGAAGGTGCAGCAATAGCAACAACAGTGGCAAGAATAGTTGAGCTTATCATCGTATGTCTTTATGTAAAATTCGGTGACAAAAAGATCTGTCTCAGACTTTCTGATTACGGAAAAATGGATAAAGAATTATTCAGAGCATATCTGAAAAAAGGAACTCCTGTCCTCTGTTCAAACACTATGTGGGGACTTGCAATGGCGATACAGACTGCCATTTTAGGCCACCTGGGACAAGCTTCAATAACAGCAGGCAGTATAGCATCAACGGTTTTCCAGATAATCTCCGTTGTTGTTTACGGTTGTGCAAATGCATCAGGTGTTCTTGTAAGTAAAATGATAGGCGAAGGAATAGGAAAAAGCTGCAAGCCTTATGTTAAAACACTTCAGATAATATATGTTTCAATAGGCGTTGCAACCTCTCTGTTTCTTTTCCTTATAAAAGACCTGATATTATCATTTTACGATGTTTCAGCAGATGCAAAAGCTCTTACAACAAAGTTTCTGATAGTACTGTGCGTAACAGTAATCGGCACCTCTTACCAGATGTCATGCCTTACAGGAATTGTTGTTTCAGGCGGTGACACAACCTTCATCATGAAAAATGATTTCATTTTCATGTGGCTTATAGTCCTTCCCATGGCGGCAATTTTCGCTTTCGTGCTGAAGCTTCCCCCTGAATTTGTTTTCATAGCTCTGAAATCAGACCAGATACTTAAATGTCCTGTGGCATTCATAAGAACAAATCGTTATAAGTGGCTCAAAAAGCTTTAAGAAAATTCAACCTCTCCGCTGTGGATTACTTTCGTTTCTTCTCCGTCACGGACAACAAGTCCTCCATCAGAAGAAATATCAACAGCAAAAAACTCCCTGTCCTCACTTTTTACAAAAACATTTTTACCAAGCATGGCGGAATGTTTTTTTACATTCTCCACAATTTGTTTTTCTGTATATTTTTTGTTTATAAAAATCTCATTCAGATTTTCAATGATTTTTTGGGTTAAAAAATTCTTATCAAAAATTGTTTCAGTTTCTTCTTCAAGAGTTGTTGCAACATCTTTTATTTCTTCGGGAAAATCCTTCTTTTTGCCGCTGACATTTATCCCGATCCCGATAAGTGCGAACTTTATTTTTCCTTCCTCGGTTATAAGACGTGTGAGAATACCGCACACCTTTCCTGAGGATAATAAAATATCATTCGGCCATTTTATGGAAGAAACAAGAGAACAGTATTCCTCAAGAACTTCCGCAACAGCAAGTCCTGCAGAGGTTGTAATAAGATTCAGTGTTTCCACATTTTCAGTGTCAAGAATATATGTCATATAAATTCCCGTACCCTTGGGAGAATGAAAGCTTCTTCCCATTCTGCCTGAACCCTTTGTCTGGGAATCAGCCACAACTGCAAGAGGTATTTCACCGCCGTTTCTGCAAAGCCTGTCGGCATAAACATTCGTGGAGTCAATCTCTTTAAGATAGATTATTTTTTCACTCATTTTTATCACCAGAAATATTTTACCATATACTGTAAATTTTATCAATGAAAAGGAGGCAAATGATGATTCAAAAAATCGTTTCTTTTTTTGACGCAGAAACAAGAGAAAAATATTTCGTCAGACTTTTTTCAGCATGGAGCATAATGGGAATTTTCAATTACATGACTGTTCCGGGACATCCTGAAAAAATTGATGCTGTAAAAAACACAAATTTATTGGCATCCGTCATTATATTTATTCTTTCCTATGCCCTTCTGACTTTGGTGTCTCATCTTCTTAAAAAAGCTGATACAGACGCATGGATTTTCTCAGTTTCAACATTGGTCTATCTGGGACTTGTTGCCATGTTCAGCGAAAACAATTATTATTGTCTTGCTCTCCTTTTTCCCGCAGCACTTTCATGTATATACACTGTCAGAAAATTCACCGCAAAGAAAACGGTACTTGAACCCGACAGAAAGTTCACTGCGATTTTTTCTCTCATAACGGGAATTTTAGTCACAGCAGTCATTGCACTCATCGGTGTCAGCCGTTATCTTTCTTTTGCAACACCAAACTTTGACTTTGGAATTTTTGCTCAGATGTATTATTACCTGAAAACAGAATTCGTACCTCTCACAACCTGTGAAAGAGAAAAGCTTCTCTCACACTTTGCCGTTCATCTTTCACCTGTTTATTATCTTCTTCTGCCTGTTTATTTTGTTTTCGATTCACCAATAACTCTGCAGATTTCTCAGGCAGTTATTATCGGAAGCGCACTCATTCCACTTTATCTTCTCATGCGCCACTTTAAATTTTCAAACAAAGTAACGCTTCTCATGATGATTGCTTTTGCTTTTTATCCTGCTCTTGCAGGCGGTACAATGTACGATTTTCACGAAAACTGTTTCCTTCTTCCATTCCTTCTGTGGATGCTTTATTTTGCAGAAAAAGAGAAGTACATCCCCATGTACATTTTTATGCTTCTTACCTTTTCTGTCAAAGAAGATGCGGCAGTTTATGTGGCTTTTATTGCGCTTTACTTTATACTGTCAGGAAGGAAAAAACTTCACGGCACTATAATACTTCTTTCGTCAGTTGCTTATTTTGTTTTTGCAGTTTCTTTCCTCAAAGCCTTCGGAGAAGGAGCAATGACCGGACGCTTTGACAACTTCATTACAAATCAGAATTTAGGTCTTGCAGACGTTATAATAACAATTTTCAAAAACCCTGCATATTTTATTTCTCAATGCATTTCAGAAGAAAAACTTCTCTTCATTCTCTTCATGCTTCTGCCACTTGCTTTTCTTCCGATTCTGTCGAAAAAGTGGTCACAGTTCATTCTTGTCGGCCCTATGATTCTGATAAATCTCATGTCAGATTACACCTATCAGCACTCAATCTATTTCCAGTATGTTTACGGCACAATGGCAATTCTTTTCTATGTAGCAATTCTCAATGTAAAAGATTGCCCGAAAAATCTGAAGAAATATCTTGTTCCTCTTGCTACGGTATTCTCAATAATAATTTTTGCGTTTTCTATTTCTCCTAAAATGACGTATGTCAACAGACTCGATGTTAACCGTGAAGATTATGTGAAAATCAGAGCTGCCCTTGACACCATTGAAGAGGATGCATCTGTTCTTTCAACAACATTCTACATGCCCTATCTTTCTCAGAGAAAAGAAATTTACGAGATTGAATACTGCGTAAAAGATACAGATTACATTGTAATTGATACGCGATATGCAAGTGCCGACGCAAACAGAGAAAAAATTGACATGACGAAATATGAACTGATACTTGAAGAAGAAAATCTGGTTGAAATTTACTCAAAAAAAGAATAATAAAAACAGTCATCGAGGGAAAAATAACCTCGGTGATTTTTTTGAAAAAGTACAGAGAATTTTTTATAGTTTTTTCCATAGGTGCAGTTCTTTACAGTCTCATTGAAATTATGTTCAGAGGCTTTACTCACTGGACAATGAGCCTTACAGGTGGCACCGCATTTCTGATGATACACATTTCGAATTTCAAAATGAAAACGAAAAGTCTGTTTCTAAAATGTCTTACCGGCTGTGCAATAATAACCACGCTTGAGTTTATTGTAGGCTGTATTGTAAACAGAAAATTCCATCTTAATGTGTGGGATTATTCGGGACAAAAGTTCAACGTTCTCGGACAAATCTGTCCTGTGTTTTCCGCTGCATGGTTCTGTCTTACGCTGCCTGCAATTTTTCTCAGCAGAATTATAAAGAAAGCTCTTACGAAACTGAAATAATTTCAGCCTTAAAATTTTCCCACTCTGTTTTCATAGTTACGTTCGGAATCGCTAAACTGTTATAAGAAAAAAGAGAAAAGCCGTCACATTCTTTTTTTCTCAGATATTTCAATTGTTCACAAAGGATGTTATCATTTTTCTGCCATTCATCCTTACCGTTACCTGCATACAGATCCTCCGCACCGCATTTGTAAGAAGCAAGACCGATAACAAGTTTTATATTTTCGTTTGTCACAAGCTTTTTCCACTGATTTACAGTTTTTTTGTACGGCAGATATTCGTTATCAAAGCCGTAATAAATCTGCGGAATTATCCAGTCGCAGTAGCCTTTTTCCGAGCACCACAAGGCAACATCGGCATAGTGCACGTTGATGTCTGCAACAATATCTGCAGAGGGGCTTATGCTCACAATAACATTTTCCTTTTCACTTTTTACCGCTGAATACATTCCCGAGACAAAAGCGTTTACCTGATTTCTCCGCCAGATATCAAGAGAATCCTTTCCTGAATTTCTCTTATAATCTGCATACTCATTTTTGTCAATTTCTTCATCTGTTGTAGGATAGAAAAAATCGTCAATATGTATGCCGTCAATGTCATAATTTTTCACAAGCTCCCGCACTCCGTCAAGGATAAGCTTCTGCACTTTTTCTGACGCAGGATTATAATAAATTCCTTCTGTGCTCAGATAAACATCCCTCGGATTATTGTTGTACATCCGCCGTGCAGGGTTTGTTTCAGACAGCTTCTCCATATCGGAAGATGTGGACGAAACTCTGTAGGGATTTATCCATGCATGAAGCTTAAGACCATAAGAATGAGCCGTTTTCAGAAAAATTTCAAGAGGGTCATATCCGGGAGACACACCCTGTTCACCTGAAATATACTTGCTCCACGGAAAAATTTCAGACTTGTAAAGCGCATCACCTGAGGGCCTTACCTGAACAAAAACATGCTTCAGACCTCGCTCGGAAATGTCTTTAAACATGTTTTCGCACTTCGCCCTGAAACCGCCCTCACTCATACCCTTAAGGTCAGCCATGTCATAGACGCTTATCCACACTGCCCTGATTTCATCGGATTTTTCTTCCTTTTCAGGCTCTACACCACCGCACGCAGAAAGAAAAATCATACACAGACACAAAACAAAACAAAACATCCTTTTCACAACATACCCTCCGAAGAGTTTTTCTATATGTATATGAAATATTTTTTGTTTAATGACAAAAACTCCGTCTCGTCATCCTTTGCTTACACTCGGAGATGAGAGACGGAGTTTTTATTTATATGTAATTATATATTTTTTCCTGAATTTCTTTCGGTAAATACAGCTTTTCTTTTTTGAGATATTTATAATAGGACAATATCAGTGCTCTGACACGTTCTTCATACTCATGGTCTCTTAAAGTATCTTTTATCAATATGGCAGTTTCAACCATAAAATCAAACAAAACGATCGCGTATTTGTCAAACTGTGCTTTATATGTAGACTCCAGGCTCTTATTTTCTTTCATTTCCTTCCATACAACAAACGGCAATGGTATCTGTGTTCTGAAATCTTCTTTGGCATGCATTTCAAAGACATCTAACAAGGACTTTTCTTCTGTACTGGATTTCGGAAAATCAATACAATACTCCAAGGTTGTCAAAACAGCACTGGGATTCGAATGTATAAAATAACTCGGCAAATTATACACCATACCCGCAGCATACAAAACAGCATTGACGTAAAAATATATGTCCAACTTTGAGTCGTTTGAATATGTACTAAGAAAGTCAATTTTTTCTCTCAATGATTCAATTCTCTCTGAATTTTTCTGATACCATTTTCTTATATATTCATCACCGTATAAACCAAAATAATCTTTGAGAGATTTTCCTACATAATCTGCACTACCGGTCCAATGTAATTTCTCACCACCTGAAAGGCAGACCTCCTCTACCAACACCGCTATTTTCAAATAACCAGTAGGCATTCCTGTAGGCTCTTTATACGGATTATTCCACAATGTTTTTATTTTGTAGTATTCCTGTGTTTCCAACTTATAATTCATCATTTTTATCTCCTTTTATTTTTATTATCTTTCTAAAACATTTTCTCCCGCTTTGAGGGGTGTTTCTTTACCGTCAACAATTAATGCTGCTTCAATGTTTTCAGGCATTGAGATACTTATTTTATTTTCATTATACTCAACTTTAATTTCGCCTTTGACGGTTGTGATTTTGCCCTTTGCTTCGGGAATCTCTTTCATACAAGCAGGTGAAATAATTACTTTTTCATATGCTACGGAATCCTTTGTCTGACGGATGCCAAGAATATACTCAAACAGATATTTTGTAACAGCACCGAACATGGGATGACACTGAGAACGCACACCATTCCAGTATTCAAGAATTGTTGTAGCACCGTTCTGAATCTGATTATAGAAAGAAGTCTCACCCTTGGAAGACAGAAGCGAATAAGCAAGATCTGCCCTGCCCTTTTCAAAAAGAACTCTTGTTACAATATCTGTTCCGAAAATTCCCGTATCGTACATTTTTGTCTCAGAATATTTTTTAAGCGCATTCTCAAATGTACGCTCATCACCTAAACCTAGGTCAACTGCAAATGAATTTGCACCCTGCTCATTCTTTGCAAAGTCACCTGTTTCAGGTGAAAAATATGTTTCTGTAAGTGCTTTCTTCTTTCTTGCAATTCTCGCTTTTACTTCCTCGCTGTAACTGTCATCGCCAATAACCTCACCGATTTCGAGGAAATATTCCATTGATTTTATGTAGAAATAGGTGTTAACAAAAGGCTCAGGAATCGCGTTTGCACTAAGCTTGTTAAGTCTGTTCTGCTCGGGCACACACCAGTCACCAAGACACCACACACCCGGCAAATCAGAGGTTACAAGATCATTTTCGCTGTGACTTTCAAGATAAGAAAACCATTTATACATACGTGAAAAAGTTTCTTCAAAAATTTCTTTTTCACCATAAGCTTTATAATACATGTACGGTACAACAACTATTGCGCAGCCCCAACCTCCGGGACCACCGCCCGAGGGAGCGAAGGGCGCCGTATACTGAATGTGACCCGTTTTTTCGTCCTGGCAATCGCAGATGTCACCTATCCATTTTTTGTAGAATTTTTGCGCATCAAGCTGCATCATAGCTGCAGAGCATGTAAGCTGACCGTCACCTGTGTATCCTCTGCGTTCTGTGTGTGGACAATCGGAGGGAATACCGCAGTGCATATTGGCAAGCTGAGTTCTGATGTATGCTTTATAGAGCCAGTTAAGCGTATCATCACTGCATTCAAAGGAAGATGTTACCGCAACATCACTATGCACCACATCGCACTCAACCACATCAACATCTCCCATAACCTCAAAATACCTGAAGCAGAGCCACGTGAAATACGGGAAAAGATAACTCTCATTATCATCGGTTATGTATACTGTATGCTGGTCATAAATGTGTTCTTCATCAAGCTTTCCGTTTTCATCAAGTTTTTCGCCGTATCTGACAGCTATCTTCTGTGCTTTTTCGCTTCTGAGAAGCACAAAACCTGACAATACCTCTCCTGCATCATAAATATTATTGCCGAGATATTTGGGAGAAACTGTTCTCGCCACTCTGTCTGCAGGGCAATCCTGAATATAAAAATTCGTTTCGGGTGTTTCAAAAATTTTTACATTCTGCCACTCTGACACTTTCGTGAAATCGTGAGTTTCACCTCTTATTACATCTGCCTCAGTAACAAAACTTTCTTTCATTCTTTCACTGCCGTCAGAGTAAATTGTTTTTGTTTCTCCGTTTTCATCTGTAATATCTATCTTCCAACAGATTTTAGCCGTACCGTAATCGTATTCCTCATAAAAGCCGGGAGCCAGCATGAATTTCAATGTGTTTTTTCCGTCATGAAGGTAACCTGTTATATCATAAACAGGACAATAGAGTCTGTGTCTGAACTCTTCATTAAATGGATGTCCGCCATATTCCATGTTTTTTCTTTCTTCAAAATCGGTGTTAAGAGGCTGATAAAAATCCTCACTGACTTTTTCTCCGTTTATGTAAAGCCTGTATGTGCCCATACAGCCGATAGTTATAACAGCTTTTTCTTTAAAATCAAGCTCCGTTTCAATGTCAACAGGAAGGCCTTTCACTCCTGAGCCTACCCACTTACAGTTTTTCAGATCAACCTTTTCAAGCATAAAAACACCTCCGATATTTTTATACCACATTTGAAGGTGAGTTTCAATCATTTTACAAAAAATCCGCAGTGAAAAATTATCACTGCGGACTTTTGTTTTATTAGGAGGAAAGGGTGGTCAACCCTTATTTTACTCTCATCAGATGCTGACAATATGCGTAAACATTCTGGATTTTCTTTGCTTCTACGCCGTCATCTGCCTGAATAACAGGATTTGATGCTGAGGGGGTTCTGTAAAGTTTGAATACAATTGCCTGCTGTCCTGGACGCATATTTCTGATATGCTTGTATTCAAAATCTCTCTTTGCAATACCAAGCTGGTCAAACATTACTGATTCAATGTCAGGATTTGAGAAGCACTTAAGATACTCTTTTTCATCGAAAATTTCAAGCAACATTTTCGCTTCTTCAAAGCTCATGTTGGAGCATTTGAATTCGCCTTCGTTGATAACTGAAATCATACTGCTGTTGTCAAGAAGTAAGAGTGGTAAATTGTTGTTGATTTCCATAACAGGAACCTCCTTCTGTTTATTGTACTTTTGTAAATTTATATGATGGGCTTTTGCTTTAATGCCCTTGTTGTGATTTTATTTTATCAATCAGAAGAAGTTTTTTCTGTGACTAAGTCACAAAAAAGAAGCATCCTTACAGATGCTTCCTCTTGCTTAATTCCGCCCAGATCCTCATATATGCCGAAACAAAAGTACCGTAGGGCAATGGTGTAATTCCTATGTCATCAAAAAGCTTTGTACTCTCATAAGCAACTCCTGATTTCACACCAACTACAAAAACAGGAATCTTCAATTCCTTCGCTTTTCTGCAGAAAACGTGGAGATTTTCATTTGCTGTGTCAAGGGTTGCAGAGTGATAAGGCTTGAGTATTACTGCTTTCACACCATCAAGGGAATAGCCGAAGCCGTCACCTGGGTGACTGTCGATAACCAGAATGCCTGAATTTTCGCTATATTCTACAGCACCGAAAGATTTTTCTGATAATTTGCCTTTCAGCAAGGTAATATTCCTATCGTATTCCGCAAAAGGTTCTCCTGTGATTGAGTAAATATCAGCACTGAGCTCACTGTGCTGCAACATATTGGTGGGAATATGGATATTTGTTTTTGTCTCTTTTTCATTCTTATAGCTGACAAAAACACCTTTTGCTTTTTTGCTCTTTATAAACTCTACAGCAGCCTCAAAATTTTTATTTCCGTTTTCTCTTTCATCCTCAAGAGGATAAGCTGATGACACAAGAACCACCGGAATTTCACAGTTCCCGAAGGCATACTCAAGAGCACAGGCTGCATAATGAAGCGAATCCGTTCCGTGAGTTACAATTATTCCGTCAACATCTTTTTGAAGAGTTTTCTCTACCTCTTTCTGCAGAAGATTAAGTTCCTTCGCTGAAAGGTTTTCACTAAGCACAGTATAAGGAGAGGATGTTACAAATTCCGTGTCACTGGTAACTTTTTTATAATTCGCGATCAAAGCAAACTTTGCACTGTCATCAGTTGACATCCACATTCCTTTGACTACACTACCTATCGTTCCGCCCGTAAAGATTACTGCTATTTTCAAAATAAAAACCTCTTTTGCCTGTTAACACAATCTTGATATTAGCTCTTTGTTTACCTGTTTAACATCAAACTTTTCTTCTGCTATTTTTCTCGAGGCAACAGCCATTAATTCTGTTTCCTCAGGATGCTCTATCATCCATATCATTTTCTCTGCTAAAGTTTCTTCATCTTTTACCGGAACCAAAAAACCATTAACTCCATCAACTACAGTTTCCTTGCAACCAGGTGCATTAGTTGTAATAACAGGGCGACCTGTAGCCATGGCCTGCATTGTGCATCTGGAAATTCCTTCGTGATATGACGGGTAAACAAAAAACCTACATTTTGCCATCCAGGAATGCACATCGTCTGTGGCACCATGGTACTTTATAATATCTGCATTAATTGCATCTTGCAACAAACTTCCGCTTGAATTTTCAACAACTGAATCAAGAGGACCAACAATATCAAAAATCGCCTCCGGATATTTCTTTTTAACAATTTCTGCGGCTTTAATATATTCTATCATGCCTTTTGATGGTGTAATTCTCGATAAAAATAAAAACCGGTTTTCCCGTGGGAGTTCCTCTTCCGAGAAAACCTCCAGATTTACACCTGAACCACCTGTCACAAAACTTTTGGGGCTATCCTTAATCAGTCTCTTTTCAATAAATAGTTTTCTGTCATCTGCATTTTGAAAACCTATTGCATCCGAAACAGCATAAGCAATTCTGAGCATAAAAAAAGAAACAGCACGTAAAATTTTGCCTTTAAAACCCTTAATAAGAAAAAGATTACCACTGCCGTTTACTACGCAAAGAACCTTCCTTGCTCCTCCCAATTTCGCTCCGATAGCCATAGCTGCGTGGTTTTTCACTCCGTAAACTATTGCAGCATCAATATCGTTTCTTTTTATAATTTTTCTTACACTTTCCATTGAACGCAACTCGACAAATGGATTAACATTATTACGACTGGCAACAATCGGCACACAAATAGCAGTTTCATCAGAAAAATACTCATTTACTTTTCCGTCAAAAATACGACCACAATACGGCTGTACATTCAGTTCATGTAAATCTTTTACCAAATCAACTCTATCTGTTATCTCCGAGCTTACTCCATTACACAGTATTACTGCTTTTTTCATTTACTCATCTCCATTTTAACCGCTTGCATATCAAACAATTTTCCATCTACAAAAGCATTACTCGCTGCAAAAAGAAAATATTTTCTAAAAATATATGTCAATTTTCTATTCTTTTTTAAATCACCGTATTTTTCTATGCGCACATTTTTGTTCTTGCAAAAAAGTGTGTTTGCTTTTTGATATAATTCATCAATGGTAATATTTCCCGTTATCTCATCATAGTTAATTGCCAGTGATTTTCTATTCCAGCTCTGCCACTTAAAACGATATATACGTTTTGGCACACCATTATCATCATAATGACTTGGTTGGTTGATGTTACCAAAAAGACCGTTACCCAAACTGTAACAAATATACTTTCCTTTGTATAGCTCAATCGGTTGAATACAGTGTGGATGATGTCCTATAACCAAATCTGCTCCCATATCAATAAGCAAATGTCCCACTTTTCTCTGGTTTTCATTAATTGATGGATGGTTTTCAATCCCCCAATGAATCTGAATGATAACCTTTACGGACTCATTTTTCTCTTTAATTCTGTTAATTTCTTTTTTTACCTTTTCACTGTCAAAAGCAACCTCATTAGTTTCTCCGAAACTCATATATGATAACAAACAAATATTATCATTTAAATAATACGGATTCTGGCTGATAATTCCTATGCCACTATTCTTCAACCTAGTGACCGTCGATTGAAATCCGATCTCCCCATAATCATATATGTGATTATTAACTACAGAAACTGCTACCGGGTTACGACCGAATATCTCCGAAAAATTATATTTCTCCGAGCATAAATTTATTTTACCTGTAACAGGCTTTAACTCTTCTTTGTTTCCAATTACGTACTCACAGTTAAAGATATATGGATTATTCGGTTTATATTCGCTTGTTAATTCATTTGATATAAGCGCAACGTCGCCCAAAAAAGTTATCATAAAGCCTCCTTGCCAAAAACTTCATCCAATACTCTTTCGGTTAAATCACCAAAAAGGGGACCATTATTAAACTGCAGCAGATTAATTCCGCCTTTTCTCATATTAGCTTCGATTAAAACAGGTTCTCCGTCTTCACCAATTGCAACATCCCAAGAAACCAATCGAAAATGTCCTATTAACGGATGAGCTTTTTTCACCAACTCTACCGCCTTATCATATGAAGGTATTTTAAAACCCTCAAACACCAAGCCGTCAGGATGCTTCTCACATTTTGCTCCCGTATTATAACCGTGTGCATATTTTTTAAGACACCCATTTTCATCAATACCGCAGGACATACCGTCATATTTTATATTATCCTTAGCCGTCGCATTATCAACCTTACTATCACCGAATCCCATTCTCAGAACCGAGGACAATATATAAACACCATCGTCAAATAAAATCGAACATATTCTGATACAGTTTAATGAATTTGCATGTACTTTATTTAATTCACTGTGTTGCTTTACAATTTTCTGAACAACATAATCATCGTATTCAGGATTAGTCAGAAACTCCTCAATTCTGCCTTCATCTGTACTTTTAAAAAACAAGATTCCTCTTCCTGAACCCGACTCTTGTGAAGGTTTGCATATCACCTCATCATTACACAGCAATTTACTTTTTGCTTCATTTACGGATATCTGTTTATAATTCTCATCAAATGTAAGACTATTAATTTTACGAATAACAACTTCCGGCTGTTTTATCCCCGAAAATATTTTGGAATAATAATTTTTGTCGTTAAATCCATAACCCAACTTTCTGCTGTTAAAATATTGATCTATTTTTGTATAACACAAATCATTAGGAATATATCGCGGATCAAAATTACCATTCTTTGCTGAGTAATATTGTGCCCATTTAGGCGATATTTTCGTATATGGTTTCCAAAAATCATAAATCGCTTTTTTCTGTGCCTTTGTAAGTTTGTACGTCCTGTCTATATTTTTTCGAAGTGCTCGTCTTTCCTGAATTTTGGATATTGTATTAGCCGCAAAAACTTCCGGTATTTCAAAGAAATTGAAATACATCTCTTTAAATTTTTTGTTAACCGCCATCTCTCGCTACTCCTTTTTTGAGCCAAACACAGACAGTTCACTTTCATCTGCTATTATATCATCTGTATTTGTGTAAATATTTTCTCGTTTCAATACTGTAACCACTGTTTTAAATAAAATCTTGATATCAAGCCATGCAGAAACATTATGTGCATACCAAGCATCGTACAATCGTTTCTCTCTGACTCCAAGATTATTACGATAATACGCTTGTGTGTACCCTGTTATCCCTGGTCTAACAAGCATTTTGTCTTTTTCATCGTCTTCATATGTATTCTTAGACTCAATATCTCCTGCTCTAGGACCTATCAAACTCATATGCCCCAACATAACATTGAAACACTGGGGAATTTCATCAAGACTGGTTTCCCTGATAAGCCTGCCTACGCGCGTTACTCTACTATCATTTTTAGAATTAAATGTACTTCCATCTTCATTTCTAAAATCAGGAACATTTACTCGCATTGAACGAAACTTTAGCATATTGAATTCACGAAAATCTTTTCCTAGTCTGCGTGATCTATAAAATATGGGTCCACCATCTTCAATCTTAATTGCGATTGAAATTGGAATCGCTATCAACAAAACCAATGGAAGAATAATCACACAAATCAAAATATCTACAACTCGTTTTATTACAAGTTGATAAAACCCTTTATATCCATATTTATGTTTTCCTTTTTCGTAGAGCTGTTCAACACTAATTTCGCCGCCATGCTTAGTTTTTTCCATCTAACATATCACCTCAACTATTAAATATTGTCTCACTGATAATACTCAATACTTTTTCAGTCTTTTGAATTTCATTTTCAACAGCACTTGATTTTACAACAATGTAACCGCAGCCATCTAAATTGGTATGATACTCATTAACCTCCTGACCTACTTGCATATGATGGTAAATTTCAACACCATACTCTTTTTCAAGAGCATCAAAATCCGGAAGTTTCCTGATAATACCTTTGTTAAATGCGAGCAACCTTGTTGCAACTTTTTCATACGTATCAGCAGGTGTCAAATCGACCTCGTCACCAACGGCATTACGTATCATATTCGCCATATAGTCAACACCTGTTCCATAAGGAATTATATGCGATCCTATCAGATTTCCACCCATTCTTGCACCAACATCGACAATATGGATTTTCCCCTCAGAAGTAACAAGTATATCCATATTTACAGAACCACAATTTACACCTAGTGCTTTAATCGCCTTTTTTACACATTGCTTTACTCTTTCTTCCGTTTCTTCAGACAAATCTGTTGGAATAGAATGACCTAATTCAGCATAATACGGAGGATTGGTCATCCATTTTCTCATAATTCCCAAGACGTAAATTTCACCATTCACAACAAGACTTTCAGCCCCATATTCTTTTCCGTTAATAAAAGTTTCAACTTCCGCACGATGGGTAATAGACGAATCCATTGCAAAAACACATGCATCGGCAAACTGTTCCGGTTCATCAACTCTGCTTGCACCCCGGCTTCCGGAACCATCACAAGGCTTGACCATAACCGGAAAATTCAATTTGCTGCAAATAGAAGTAAGATCGGTATCTTTGTCCAATTCATACGCTTGTTCCGTATCATCCACACGGTTTTCATACAAACATTTGCGAACTCTATACTTGTTTTTAATCAATTTTGCAACTTCATAATTCAATCCGGGCAACTGCATTTCCTGTGCTATGTATGCCGCTGTCAGCACGCCATAATCTGTCGCTGCCGTCAAAACACCGTCAATCTTTTCCTTTTTTGCGTATTCTAAACAAGCCTTTTCATCAACAATATTAATGACTGCGTACCGGTCCGCATGTTTAAACCCAACCGCATCCGGATTGGCATCTACAGTTAATGTTTCATAACCCATAGACTTGGCTTTACGAATAACAAAGTCCTGTAAAAAACCCGCTCCTATAATCAAAATCTTTTTCATATTATCCCTCTAAGTTCTTTTTTAATTTTAGTTCAGTATATTTCAAAGTTCGCGTTGTTCCATATACA
Organism: Oscillospiraceae bacterium; assembly: GCA_015065765.1. Taxonomy (GTDB): domain Bacteria; phylum Bacillota; class Clostridia; order Oscillospirales; family Acutalibacteraceae; genus SIG575. Next base: position 69,927 of record SVPP01000009.1, read on the forward strand.
GCAAATCCTCTTCGCTCATAAAATCTTTTAGCGTGTTCACTGTTTTCCAGTACCGCACATATAATTTCCTGACACCCCTCGTTCTTACCTAAAAGTTCAATTTTATTAAGACAAAATGTTCCTACTCCGTCTCCTGCAAAATCAGGCAATGTTGCAAGTTTTTCAAACAAATATGAGTGGTTCACTTTTCTGGTCTGAAACGTAGCAACAGGAATCTTATGATTATAAACCAAATAAATATTATTTTTGAGCATACACCAGAGAACAATAACCAAACTTTTCAAACGAGAGTTATCCCAGTGGTGCAAATCAAACTTTTTCGCCATATCTTTACCACATTCGTAAAGAATATCTGAAACCTTTAATAGTGACGCTATGTTCCAAAATTTCAATTTGCAGATAGAATACAATCAATATCTCCCCCATAAGTTACTTTATATATTTTTTTAAAACGTCCTTGTAAACATTAATGACATACTCAACATCGTCATCTTTTAAACAAGTATGCAAAGGCAATGTAATTTCATTTGCAAAATGTGCATATGCATTTGGATAATTTTTAATATCGAACCCCAACTTCTTGTAAGCCGTATGCATAGGTAAAGGCTTATAATGAACATTACACGAAACTCCGCATTCTGCCATCTTTATAATAATTTCATTTCTCTGCTCTGTTGTAATATTAGGAATTCGTGTAAGATATAAATGACCAGATGATTCGTGTTCGTCGTTGTAATGCTCAAGTGTTTCAATATTAAGAGGTCTTAGTGCTGCGTCATATTTTTTTATGATTTCTTTTCGGCGTTTCAACATATCGGGATATCGTTCAAACTGTTTCAAACCGATTGCAGCAGTAACATCTGTCATGTTGCACTTATAATACGTTCCTACAATATCGTATTCCCATGCTCCCATCTTTGTCTTTGCCAAGGCATCTTTTGACTGTCCGTGCAAACTAAGCAATTGTAATTTCTTATAAATATCTTCATTACTGATGCCGGGAATAGTTCTCCAGGTCAACGCACCGCCTTCTGCTGTTGTAAAATTTTTAACTGCATGAAAACTGAAACTTGAAAAATCTGCTACCGAACCAATCATTTTTCCATGCCATTTTGCTCCGAAAGAATGGGCAGCATCTGCCATAACTGCAACTCTTCCGAGAGCAGATTGAACATCTGTTTTGGGTTTAAACAGATATTTCTTTCGTTCTACAATTTCATATATTTTTTTATAATCACAGGGAATTCCGGCAAGATCCACAGGAATAATTGCTTTTGTTTTTTCAGTGATTGCGGCTTCAAGTGCATCATAATCCATCTCTAAACTGTCTTTTTGTGTGTCAATAAAAATTATATCCGCACCAACATGGTTAATAACCGAAGCTGAAGCAGTATATGTGTATGCACAAGTTATTACCTCATCACCAGGGCCAATACCCATGATATGAAGTGCCATTTCAGCACAAGAAGTTTGAGAATTCAGACAAACACATTTCTCTGTTCCTATCCACTCGGCAATATTCTTTTCTAACTGTTTCGTTCTTGGGCCCGTTGTAATCCATCCTGATTTAAGCGCTGCCACAACTTCTTCAATTTCAAGATCGCTGATATCAGGCGGGCTGAAAGGAATCATTTTTTTGTTTTCTGACATAATAAAAACGTCACCTTATTTCTTACGTTTATAAGTTGGTACAATTTCTTCAACAAGGCTCTTGATATCTGCCTTTTCGTCCTTTGATGCCCTGTCAAGCTCTTTAAGCTGTTTTTTGAAAAGCTCATCATCCATTTCTATAGGTTTACCTATATGAATAAGCTTGTTTTCAGTATCCTGCATACCCTCTTCCTTCATAAGAAGCTCCTCATAAAGCTTCTCACCGGGACGAAGACCTGTGTATTCAACCCTGATGTCTACATCAGGCTCGAAACCCGAAAGACGGATAAGTTGTCTTGCCATTGTATCGATTTTCACCGGCTCACCCATGTCAAGAACGAAAATTTCTCCGCCCTTTGCATAGTAACCTGCCTGAAGAACAAGGCTTACAGCCTCGGGAATCGTCATGAAATAACGGATAATATCCGGGTGAGTAACGGTAACAGGACCGCCCGCTTCAATCTGCTTTTTGAAAAGCGGAATAACACTACCGTTGGAGCCCAGAACATTACCGAAACGAACAGCCACAAATTCAGTGTCAGACTCCCTGTTCATCATCTGAACAACCATTTCACAGAGCCTCTTTGATGCGCCCATAATATTGGTCGGATTAACTGCCTTGTCGGTAGAAATAAGAACAAATCTCTTTACACCATATTTGGCTGCGGCTGTTGCCATTTTATATGTTCCGAAAACGTTGTTTTTGATTGCTTCATTTGGACTGTCCTCCATAAGGGGGACATGCTTGTGTGCCGCCGCATGGAAAACAATGTCAGGCTTATATGTGCTGAGAACATAGTCAAGACGTGCTGTGTTCCTTACAGAACCGATAAGAACTTCAAGATTAAGACCGGGACATTCCCTATGAAGCTCCATCTGAATGTCGTATGCGTTATTTTCGTAAATATCAAAAATAATAAGCTGTTTCGGATGTGAGCGTGCAATCTGACGGCAAAGTTCGCTGCCGATTGAACCGCCACCACCTGTTACCATGACAACCTTACCTGATATAAACTCAAAGATTTCATCCATATTGACCTTGATAGGATCTCGTCCCAAAAGATCCTGAGCATCAACCTTTCGGAGCTGTTTACCAACGCTTACATTTCCGTTTACAAGCTGATAAACTGCCGGAAGCACCTGAACCTGACAGCCTGTTCTGCTACATATATCAAGAATCTGCTTTCTTGTATCGGAAGATCCCGCTGCAATAGCATAAATTATCTTATCAATTTTATACTTTTCAACTGCTTCGGGAATATAGTTTCTGTCACCTACAATCGGCGCACCGCAAAGTATTTTTCCTCTTTTCTGAGGATTGTCATCAATAACACAAGCAACCCTGTCGCTGATATGTTCACTGTTTTTAAATTCGGTAATAAGTGCTCTGCCTGCCATACCTGCACCGATAATCATAACATTTTTCTTACCGCTGTCAGGGCTGTGACGCTTCATATAAAGCTTTACCTGACGCAGAAAACGGTAAGAGAACCTGATTGCCACACACAAACAAAAACTGAGAACAAAACCAATTATATAGCATGCATATGGAAGATTGAAAAAGCCCAAAACAATACCAAGAACGCCAATAAGCAACAGTATGAAATACGAAACCACAATTCTGAAGAACTCATCAGTGCTGACAAAAGTCCAGACACTTTTATACAGGTTGAAAATGCTGAAAACCAAAACGCTCAGTACACTCCATAAAGCTACAAACCACAGATACTCTTCCAAATGTTCATAAGGAATTAAATTGAAACTGAAATCAAAACGCACCCATAAACCGAAGAAAAATGAACCTACAATCGCAATTACATCCATCAGTGCTATTAAAAAAGATTTCCGAAAAATCTGAAACCGTTCCTTGAACGAGAGACTCTTTGACACTGTTTTCACATCCTATCAATGATTTTGAGGACTATACACATGCCGATATGCCGACGTACCCCACCACCGTCAGCATACAGTTATAAATATTTATATTTTGCTTAATTATAGCATATACGCTCCCAAAAAGCAACACCTGCAGAAATTGACAAATATAAACATATGTGATAAAATTGATCTGTATGATATAAAATCAGGAAAGGAAGAATACAAATGTTTAAAAACAGAACCCTTCTCATTACAGGCGGAACGGGAAGTTTTGGGCACACAGTACTTAAGCACTTTCTCTCAACAGATATAGGACAGATAAGAATTTTCTCAAGAGACGAGAAAAAACAGGATGACATGAGACACGATCTGCAGCTCAGATTCCCTGAATATGCAGAAAAAGTCAAATTCTACATCGGCGATGTAAGAGACAAGCAGTCAATCACAGATGCTATGAAGGGTGTGGATTTTGTTTTCCACGCAGCAGCACTCAAACAAGTACCCTCATGCGAATTCTTCCCAATGGAAGCAGTACGTACAAACGTAATAGGTACCGATAATATGCTTCATGCCGCTATGGAAACAGGCGTAAAGAGAGTTGTGTGTCTTTCAACTGATAAAGCAGCTTATCCCATCAACGCAATGGGTATTTCAAAAGCAATGATGGAACACGTTGTGACAGCAAATGCAAGAGTTGCAGCCGAAGGCGGCGGTCCCGTAATCTGCTGTACAAGATACGGTAACGTCATGTGTAGCCGTGGCAGTGTTATTCCCCTTTTCATCGATCAGATAAAAGCAGGCAAACCCATCACAATCACTGACCCTAACATGACACGCTTCCTTATGAACCTTGACGAAGCTGTTGATCTTGTTAAATTTGCATTTGAACACGCAAACCCCGGTGACCTTTTTGTTCAGAAGTCTCCCGCTTCAACAATTGAGGACCTTGCAAAAGCTGTTCAGAAACTTTTTGGTGATACAGGCACAAGAATCATCGGCACAAGACATGGTGAAAAACTTTATGAGACACTGATGACTCATGAGGAACGTCTCAGAAGCGAGGACATGGGCGGATATTTCAGAGTTTCTGCCGACAACCGTGACCTGAACTATGACAAATTCATGGTAGACGGTACAGTAAACACAATGGCTGATTCTTCCTACACAAGCCACAATACAACAAGACTTGATGTTGACGGTACTGTAGAAAAAATTCTTACAACAGATTACGTTCAGGAAGCACTCAGAGAGCTTCAGAAGTAAAAAAATTTACTGCGTGTAGTTTTTCTGCACGCAGTTTTTTGTAGAGGTAAATATGAAAAGGAAATATAAAATTTTAACAGGAATTATCCTTACAGAATTCATATCCGCTTTAATCTTGAAAAAGCTTGGAATTTCTCTTGAAAATAATTTTCTCGCTCTGATTCTTGCATCTGTTTTCTTTGTAACAATTCTTATTTCACTTTATATACTCAGCAAGGATAATAATGTTTCTCCGAAAAAGAGAAAATTCTGCAAGATATTTTTCTACTTTTTGTTCTTCTGCACGGCAGGAGCAATTATAGGAAATCTCGTTTTGTTAATTTTTTAACAGAATTCTCTTGATTATTTCACAAAATAGTTGTATCATAATATTGTCAAAATAAATTTTGGAGGTAAAATCATGGCAAACAGATTTGTACTCAATGAAACAAGCTATCACGGCAAAGGAGCAATTGCAGAAATCGCAACAGAGGTTATCGCCCGCGGTTTCAAAAAATGCTTTGTATGCTCTGACCCCGACCTTATCAAATTCGGAGTTACTAAAAAAGTAACAGATATCCTTGACGATGCAGATATCGCTTACGAAATCTACTCAAACATCAAGGCTAACCCCACAATTGAAAACGTACAGACAGGCGTTGAAGCTTTCAAGGCAAGCGGTGCTGACTGCATTATCGCAATTGGCGGCGGTTCATCAATGGACACAGCGAAGGCAATCGGTATCATCATCACAAACCCTGAATTTGCTGACGTCGTTTCACTTGAAGGCGTTGCTCCCACAAAGAATAAGTGCGTACCCATTATCGCAGTTCCCACAACAGCAAGTACTGCAGCAGAGGTTACAATCAACTACGTTATCACAGACGCCGAAAAGAACAGAAAAATGGTTTGCGTTGACGTTCATGACATCCCCGTTGTTGCAGTTGTTGACCCCGACATGATGGCTTCAATGCCCAAGGGACTTACAGCAGCTACAGGTATGGACGCTCTTACACACGCTATCGAAGGCTACATCACAAAGGGCGCATGGGAAATGAGCGATATGTTCCACATCAAGGCAATTGAAATCATCGCAAAATCTCTTCGCGGTGCTGTAGAAAATACAGACGAAGGCAGAGAAGGCATGGCACTCGGCCAGTATATTGCAGGTATGGGCTTCTCAAACGTAGGTCTTGGCATTGTTCACTCAATGGCACATCCTCTCGGTGCACTTTATGACACACCTCACGGCGTTGCAAACGCAATCATTCTTCCCACAGTTATGGAATACAACGCTCCCGAAACAGGAGAAAAGTATCGTGACATCGCAAAAGCTATGGGCGTTGAAAACGTTGATGCAATGAGCCTTGAAGATGCACGAAAGGCTGCTATCGATGCGGTTAAACAGCTTTCGATCGATGTGGGCATCCCCGCTGACCTTAAAGATATTGTGAAAGCAGAAGACATCGACTTCCTTTCACAGTCAGCATTCGACGATGCATGCCGTCCCGGCAACCCCAGAGACACTTCAGTCGAAGAAATCAAAGAGCTTTACCTTTCACTTATGTAATTTTTAAAAAGTTATCCCCTGAGAAGCAGTTTCTGTTTCTCAGGGGATTTTCTTTTATGTGAATCAGTTCAGATAAATCCAAAGCACATACATGTCTTCGTCCGTGTTATACCACAGAGTTTTGTTTTTATACTTTCCGAAGCTGCTGATATCACTGAACCTATCGCTGTTCAGTAGGTCATCAACAGCTCTGTCAAGTTCATACTTTGAACCGAATTTAAGGCTGACAATTTCCTGCTTTGCCTGACGCGACAAAGCCTCGCTTGCTGCCTGAAAATCATATTTTTCCAGATAATAACCATTGTGCTTGAAATAATCATAATCTGTGTCATTGGCATAGGGCACAATGAAATCGCTGTCCGGAGTATGAGTTCTTGAAAACTCACTGGAAGTCACACAGAAATAACGGTACACAACACCGTTGTCATTAAGAACATTTCCGGCGTCATCTTTCTGGGTATCTATGTCATCCCATGTAACATCCATGTAGTAATATTCGCCATCAATTTCGAGGCAGTTCCATGCGTGATATCCGCCGGCATCGCCTTGAATATAATGACAATCCACACCCAACTTGTTCATCAGAAAGAAGAATGTTTCCGAATATCCGCCACACACAGCCTTACCATTAACAAGCACGCCATAAATAGAGAGTCCTTGTTCTGTCGATGTGCTGCGGAAAGAACTGTCCAGTTCATCAAGCATATCGTAATCATATATTACGTTCTCAGCAAGATAGTCGTGAACATACTTCACCTTGTCATATGTAGTTGTGCAACGGCTTGCACCTTTAACAATTTTATCAACCTCGGCATTCAGTGCATTTACATATTTATCAGGATTAAATGTATACACCCAATAGCTGTATGGTTCGAGCTCTATTGTGAGAGGTTTCGTCGAGTAACTGTAAGTATAACTTGTGCTCAACCAGAAAAATTCAGGATGGTCGTAGCTGAATGCAGTGAAGGCTCTGTCAAAATCCTGCAGAGTCACATTGTTGAACTTATAATCATTTTCACCGCGTGCAACACCCTCCAACAAGGTGTTATAAATCCCCTGTTGTATACTGTTCAGCTGAGGATAAACTTTGTTGTATATATCACCGTAGTTGTCCTCTTTTTCCGGTTTTTCCGTTTCTTCCTCTGTTGTATCATAAGTGTTGTCTGTAGTAATTTCTGTTTCGTCGAATAATGTATCAGTACTCTCATCAGATCCGTTTGTGAAAAGAGAAAGCACAAATCCGATGGCTATAAGAACAATAACCCATCCGAAACAGCCACAGCCTCTTCTTTTGTTATTGTCCGCCATGATCTTCACCTTCCTCTTCTGCAAAAACGTCAAGATCCTTTTCTATATCGTCACATATGCCTTTGGTTTCAGGATATTTTTTATCAAGCAGAGCATCAGCGTATCTTCCTCTGTATGTGTCTGTGCGGGAAATTTTGTGTATTCCCACTATGCATATTACAAAGAATATTCCGTTCAACACATAGAAAACAATATCTGATATCTGGGATCTGAAGAATTCCGCAAAACCATAAATGCCATGATATAAGATGGGGAAAACCACCATTGCGGCAAACCAGCCACCGCTTCTGAACGACTTTGTTATTTTGATAAGACCTCTTTCCTCATATTCTTTTTCGGCAATTGCCGCACTTCTGTAAACTCTCCACATAGTGTAACAATAACCCATAAGTATACCGAAATAAAGGTGTCCGGGAAGAGATATCAGTGTTCTGAAAACTAATGTATCCCAACCACTCTGCCATGCAAAAATTACATTTTCAACCACTGCAAAGCCCAGTGACACAAAAGTACCGTAAACAACCCCATCAAAAAGACAATTGAAATTCTTATTCTTGTGTGTAATCAGGAACATTACAAGCCATTTTACAACCTCTTCTATCAAAGCTATACCAACGAAAACCACCAACAGTCCGTGTCCGTACTTCACAAGATCCGAACTGTATGTTGCGACGCCCTGAAAATCGTATGTAATATAGTCAGAGAACAAAGAATCAATAACAGAAGTCAGTCCTCTTTCTGCAAAATATGCAGGAATATATGAAATTCCACCTGCACCAAAAAGCAGCAGAAGAAGCGGTATCGGCTCTTTTTCTACTCTGTCATTAAAAAACACATACGCCGCCAGAATAACCGCCGGAATAATTGCAGCGAGAGATATCTCGGGAGAAATAAAATTCATAAAAAACCTCCTTTGAATTCAGAAGTTTATTTCAGTAAAAACTTGTAAACTTCTGTTTCTTTTTGCATTATTATATCATAACTTCAAGAAAAATCCAATATATAATAAAAAATCACTGTACTTGAATAACCCCACTCTGTTTTGTTGTAAAATAAATTTCTTTATGATATAATAATATGCGAAAAAGACAGAAAAAAAGAGTTATATGTTGTGTGCAGATTATCCGAAGGAGAATAAATTATGGCAGTATTCAAGACGGAAACTAAAAACAACGTTGGCGTCGACAAAAAGCCTAGAGTGTATTTTACCTGTCATCCCGATGACTTTGAAAAATATTTCAGAAAGATCTGCGATGATCTTTTCAGAACTCACAACTGTGCTATTTATTACACAGAAGATATGACCGAAATCATTGCTGAGGACGAAAAAGACGTTGACCTTGGACGAAACAACCTGTTTGTTGTTCCTGTTACATTCAGACTTCTTTCTTCACCTAACCGTGCTATGGATGGAGATATACCCTACGCTCTTGAGAAACATATTCCTGTTCTCCCTATTATGATGGAGCCGGGACTTGATGCACTTTACTCTAAACCCGATAAATTCGGTGAGCTGCAATATCTTAACCCCTACAGCACTGACCTGACTGAAATCTCTTATGAAGAAAAGCTGAAGAAATATCTTGAGTCTGTTCTCATCAGCGATGAAATGGCAAAACGCGTTCGTGCTGCTTTTGATGCATACATATTTTTAAGTTACCGTAAAAAAGACAGAAAGTATGCAAACGAATTGATGCGCCTTATCCACAGCAATCCGGAATGCCGTGACATTGCTATATGGTTTGATGAATTCCTCACACCGGGCGAAAGTTTTAAAGAAAACATAGAAAAGATTTTAGACGATTGCAAGCTTTTCACTCTCCTTGTTACTCCTCAGCTTTTAGAAAAAGTTGTTGATGAAAAGGGTGAAGAGAAGGACAACTATGTCATCTCAACAGAGCTTCCTCTTGCAAGAAAAAAGAAAGAAAAAAAAGGAACTGACATTTTCTCCGTCGAAATGGAAAAGACAGATAGAGATGCTCTTTCTGCTATTGATATTGAAGACTACGTCAACCCGAATGACAGCGATTTCCGCGACCGTCTGCTTGAAACCATTTCAAGAATGGCTATCACCACAAATGATACTCCTGAACACAACTTCCTCATCGGCCTTGCTTATCTTGAAGGTATTGATGTAGAAGTCGACCGTGAGCGTGGTCTGGAGCTTATCACCCTCGCTGCTGAAGCAGGTCTTATAGAAGCTATGGATAAGTTGTTTAAAATGTACTATGACGGCATCGGTGTGCAACTCGACTACAGAAAATCAGTTGAATGGGCAGAAAAGCTCGCTGATCACTATATACAAAATTATGGCGAAGAGCATCCGTATACACTGACCTCCCTTAACAATCTGGCTGTAACTTATTTCGGTCTCGGTGACTATCAAAAAGCATTGGAATTAAACGAAAAGGTATATTCTCTGCGTTGTAAGATTTTAGGTGAGGAGCATCTGGATACGCTGAACGCCCTTAACAATTTGGCGATAACCTGCGACGAACTCGGCGATCACCATAAGGCTTTGAAACTAAAAGAGAAAGTATACACACTACTTTGTAAAATTCTGGGCGGGGAGCATCCCGATACACTAAAAGCCCTTAATAACCTGGCGATAACCTACGGAAAACTCGGCGATCATCACCAAGCTTTGGAACTAAAAGAGAAAGCATACACACTGTTTTGTAAAATTTGTGGAGAGGAGCATCCGGATACGCTGAACGCCCTTAACAATCTGGCGATAACCTGCGACGAACTCGGCGATCTCCATAAGGCTTTGAAACTAAAAGAGAAAGTATATGCTCTGCGTTGTAAAACTCTAGGTGAGGATCATCCAGATACGCTGTTATCTCTTTCTAGTCTTTCATATACTTACGGCAAACTCGGTAATCATCATAAAGATTTGGAGTTAAATGAAAAAGCACATACATTGCTTTGTAAAATTCTGGGCGAAGAGCATCCGCACACGCTTACCGCACTTAACAATCTGGCATATACTTATGGTGATTTCGGTAATCATCATAAAAAGTCAGAACTTATAGAAAAAGTATATGCACTGCGCTGTAAGGTTCTGGGCGAAGAACATCCCGCTACATTGAACACCCTTAACAATCTGGCATATACTTATGGCGATCTTTGCGATCATCATAAAGCATTGGAATTACATGAAAAAGCATATGCACTGCGTTGTAAAGTTTTGGGCGAAGAGCATCCCGATACACTGACTTCACTTTCCAAACTGGCATTAACCTATGGTAAACTCGGTGATCATCGTAAAGCACTGGAATCAAATGAAAAGGTATATTCTCTATGTTGCAAGGTTCTTGGTGAAGAGCATCCAAAAACATTAACTTCCCTTAACAATCTGGCATTAACCTATGGTGAACTCGGTGATCATCGTAAAGCACTGGAATTAAACGAAAAGGTATATTCTCTATGTTGCAAGGTTCTTGGTGAAGAGCATCCAAATACGCTGACTTCCCTTAACAATCTGGCATTAACCTATAACAATCTCGGCGAATATCACAAATCATTGGAATTAAAAGAAAAGGTATATGTACTGTGTTGCAAGGTTCTTGGTGAAGAGCACCCGAATACATTGACTTCTCTTTCCAATCTGGCATCAACCTATGGCGATCTCGGCGATCATTGTAAAGAGTTAGAACTCACAGAAAAAGTATATGCTTTGCGTTGCAAGGTTCTTGGTGAGAAGCATCCTGATACACTGACCACCCTTAGCAATCTTGCAGTAACCTATGGCGAACTCGGTGATCATCGTAAAGAGTTAGAACTCACAGAAAAAGTATACACTTTGAGTTGCAAGGTTCTTGGTGAGGAGCATCCAAAAACATTAACTTCTCTTTCCAATCTGGCAGTAACCTATGGTGATCTCGGTGATCATCTTAAAGAATCAGAACTCTTGACAAAATTATACACTTTGCGTTGTAAAGTGCTGGGCGAAGATCATCCTGATACGCTTACCACTCTTAACAAATTGGCAGTAGCATATAGTTACCTCGGTGATGAAGATTTAAGCCAATATGAAAAAGCTATTCAATTCGGCAAACAAGCATACATACTCCGCAGCAAGGTTCTCGGCGAAACACATAATTCTACATTAACATCACTCAACAACCTCGCTTTTTATTATAAAGCAATCGGCGATTACAAATCAGCTCTCCCGCTTTATGAAAAGCTTTGTGCTCAACTGACTACAGTTTACGGCGCTGACCATCCTAAAACGCAGAAGATCTTAAATCGCTTAAACGAAGTGCGTGATAAACTTCAAAGCAGCAACTAATTCCCTCAAAAAACAAACAAAAAAACAACGGAGCAGTTTTCAAACTACTCCGTTGTTTTTATTTGAGTTTCTTTACCCATTCATATGGGTAGTTTTTCTCCAACTGATTTTTCAGTTTTTTCGCCGCGTAAAATTCCTTCAGTTTTTCAGAATCAGATTAAAATCATCTTGACATATTTCATGGTATGAAATAAAATATATATGGCACTTTTATCATAAGGGCAATAAGCTTCAAAAGGAGGTCTGCTTGTGAATTCAATTGTAGAATTCTGGGGTCAGATGATATCTAATCCACTTCTGTTTATTGCGGTCGCGTTGACACTCGGCGTTATTCTGGTAAACGGATGGACAGATGCGCCGAACGCCATTGCAACCTGCGTAGTAACGCGATGTATGCCGCCGAAGGCTGCAATACTTATGGCAGCAGTTTTCAATTTTCTCGGTGTTTTTGTAATGACTAAAATCAGCAATGAGGTTGCTGTAACAATTACAAGTATGGTTAATTTCGGAGAAAATTCGGGGCGGACGATAATTATAGTTTTATGTGCAGCGATGCTTGCTATTGTTATCTGGGCAATATTTGCATGGTTATTCGGTATTCCCACAAGTGAAAGCCACGCTCTCATTGCAGGTCTCACAGGCGGTGCTATGGCTCTTCAGGGACTTGAAGCAATTGTGTGGGATCAGTGGTTAAAGGTCGTTTACGGCATTGTAATTTCCGTTGTGCTCGGCTTCGGCTTTGCTTGGCTGATTTGCAAGTTTGTAACAAAAATCTGCTATAACGCAGACCGTCCTAAAACTGAACCGTTTTTCAGAGGTGCACAGATCGTAGGTGCGGCTTCCATGTCATTCATGCACGGTGCACAGGACGGTCAGAAATTTATGGGCGTTATTCTGCTTTGTGTGTTTACACTGCAAGGTACAGGCGCTACGGGCTCCACATTTGAAATTCCCACATGGCTTATGATCCTCTGTTCCATAATCATGGGCGTAGGCACTGCCATGGGTGGCAAAAAAATTATAAAATCAGTCGGAATGGACATGGTTAAGCTTGAAAAATATCAGGGCTTCTCGGCAGACATCGCGTCTTCTCTCTCTCTTGTGTTCTGCTCCGTATTTGGTTTGCCCGTTTCCACTACTCATGTTAAAACCACAGCTATCATGGGTGTAGGTGCTGTCAAACGACTTTCCGCCATCAATTTTGGTGTTGTAAAGGAAATGGTACTCACATGGATACTTACTTTCCCCGGATGCGGACTTCTTGCTTTTTTAGTAACAAAACTGTTCTTGTTAATCTTCAACTAAAAGAAAGGAATTATGAAAATGGCTAAAGGTGATAAATTTTATTTTGAAAACTTTATGGCTTGCACCGCACTTTCAAAAAAGGCAGCAGCCTATCTTGTAGAATGTCTTGAAAACTATAAGCCTGAAAATTTTGAAGAAATGCTCAAAAAAATGCACGAAATCGAAAACAGTGCCGATGAGAAAAAACATGAAATGGACAAGGCTCTTGCAAAAGCATTTGTAACTCCCGTTGACCGCGAAGACCTCGACATGCTCAGCCATAATCTTGACAAGGTTACAGACAGAATCGAAGAAGTTCTTCAGAGATTCTACATCTATAACATCCAGACTGTTAATGACTCCGTAATTGAGTTTGCAAAAAATCTTGTGAAATCATGTGACATTCTTTGCGAAATCATGGCTGAATTTGAAAACTTCAAGCGTTCAAAGAAGATTCTTCCACTTATCATTACTCTTAATGATGTTGAAGAAGAATGTGACAAGCTTTATCTTGAATCAATGCGTAAGCTTTCAGTTGAAGAAAAAGATATCCTCACAATTGTTTCAATGCGTAAGGTTTACGAATGCTTTGAATCCTGCGCAGATGCCTGCGAGCACGTAGGCGACAGCATCGGCTCAGTTATTATGAAGAATACATAAGGTTCAATAAAAACAAAACATAAAAAGTATAAAACTCCATTGTTTTCAGATAACAAAGTTACCTTAAAACCAATGGAGTTTTTATTTTTGCAACAATATATCCCCTTTTAACACAGGTACTAATATCACAAATTGAAAATTTTATATAGGACAGTTTCTTGACACTACCGCCAAATCCCACACAGAATCAAACTTTTACCCATTTATGTTTCTTATCGCTGGATCTTCCGCAAAAACTGCCAACCGGCGGGCGAAGACCATTAGGTGAAGAATATGTCGTTCCGCATTTAGTACATTGCCACCTGGTTGGCTTATTGATAACCTTTGACCACTTGTGATGATGGTCGCTGGAATTTCCACAATAACTACCAACCGGTGGACGAAGTCCTTGAGTCGTCATCGTCACTCCACACTGTCTGCATTGCCATTTCGTAGCTGCCATCGCTTTTACCCCTTTCATTCAAATATTTTTATGCAGTGATACTGTTACCGATAGTTTTTAAAACACCAATACACCATCATCGTCTGCATATTATTCTATCAATCTGATAAAACAGAGGTTACCAGTTCAAAAATTTATTCCGCATCTTCAGATACTTCAAGGGCTTCAGTAACAGTATTCGTCTTGCCACACTTAGAACAGAACTCACCGCTGTTAGTAGCGCCACAGGAACATACCCACTGGTTTACGGTATTTTGGTTGTCGTTTCGAATATCTTTCCAAAGAGACTTAATAGCTCTGTTAGTGAAAACAAATAGCTTATCAGAAATTCTTCCTAATAATCCCAGCACCCAAAAGAATGCAGAAATCGGATAAAGTAAAATCGCAAGTGCAATTGTTAATATAATCGCTATAACATAGGATAAAGCTACAATCATTTTTAACTACCTCCAAGAATTTATATTTTTTGTTCATAATCAGCACTGCAAAAAGCAGTTCCGGACATCTCGATGTTTTTCTTGAGACACATCCGCTTTTCGTTTACATCTTTTATTTCCCACAATCCAATCGATGGTGCTTTCGGAGCAATAGCGCTATTGGTAGGGTCGTACCAATTTTTACAGAAAGCACATTTCTTTATATTCTTGATATTTACAATCAAAGAAGACATTTTCTGAATACCTCCTCGCTTTCATTGAGTTTCTCCCATGTGCAATATCTTTTATCCTGATTTTTTCTTTTCAAAGAAATTTGCCACACAATAAAGGAGCTACATTTCTTATAATTATACATATATAGTTCCTATTTGTCAAGCATTTTAGGAAGTATAATTCTTATATATAGACAAATCGGAGGAACTAAAATGCTTATTTTTGATTTACATTCTATCGGTAATAATTTGTTTAGAGTTAGAAAAACAAAAGGATTGACACAAGCAGAAGTGGCAGAAAAAGCCGAGCTTTCCGATCGCACTTATGCAGATATTGAGCGTGGCAGCGTTACAATGCGCGTTGATTCCTTGTTAAAAATTTGCAGTGCATTAAATATTACACCGGATGATATTTTGGTATCGGATAATATTATTGAAATAACTGAACAGGATATAGCAGAAACAATTAAGGACTGTTCAAATAACGAAAAAGAAACGGCATTAAAACTTTTGAGTGTTTATGTAGATTCTTTGAAATAATGAAAGTATAAATCTCCTTGTTTTACAGATACTAACAGTACAATTTTGTAAAGCAAGGAGTTTTTATATATGAAAGCAACAGGTATTGTAAGACGAATAGACGACCTTGGCAGGGTTGTTATTCCGAAAGAAATCAGAAGAACAATGAGAATCCGTGAGGGTGATCCGCTGGAAATTTTTACCGCAAGTGATGGTGAGGTTATTTTCAAGAAATACTCCCCTATCGGTGAAGTATCTAATACAGCAAAACAATATGCAGAAGTGCTTTGCAGAAGCACTGATCTGCCTGTCCTCATTTTTGACAGAGACCACGTGATTTCCTGTGCAGGAATCCCCCGCAAGGAAGTCATTGACAGGAGAGTAAGTCCTGAACTTGAGGATATTATGGAAAACCGTTCAAGTTACACAGGAAAGGATTCAGCTCATTCCCTTGTTCCTGCAGAGGGAATTGACCGCACTGCAGCAGTAGCATTCCCTATAATCGGTAGCGGTGATGTTCTCGGTGCAGTTGTTCTTCTCTCTTCGGAAGATGGCAAAACAATCACTGACACCGAAATAAAACTCATTCAGGTTGCCGCATCATTCCTCGGTAAGCACATGGAAGAATAAAAAACTAAATAAAATATTTTAAACAAGACCCTGCTGAGATTCTTCGCTACGCGCAAGAATGACATCACAGGGTTTTGTTTTATCATATCCGGTTTTTGCATACATATTATACAGAACCTCTGCACTCTGATTTTTTTGACGCAAAAGATTTTAAAAAATTTTTTCAAAAAGGTATTGACATTTGAAGATTTTCATGTATAATAATAGTAACAGTTACTGATATCGTTTAGAAATGAGGTGAGACAAAGCAATGAAACACAGCGCACAACGCGATGCGATTTTACATGAGCTTTGTTCACGAAAGGATCACCCCACGGCAGACGAGCTTTACTGGTCACTCAGGCAGATAATGCCGAACATCAGCATGGGAACGGTTTACAGAAATCTCTCTCTGCTGACTGAAACAGGTCAGATAATGCGTTTATCTTACGGAGGTGCAGACCATTTCGACGGCAACGCTCAAAATCACTACCATCTCCATTGTACAGACTGCGGCAGAGTTTACGACATTGAAATGCCCATGTTTGAAAAAATGGAAAACGATGCAGAAAAACATTCCAAGGCTAAAATAACAAGCCATATTTTAACCTTTATCGGTATCTGTGAAAATTGTCAGAAATAAAATTAAAATATTTTTATGAAAAGTTGGAGGAAAAAATTATGAAAAAGTTTGTATGTTCAGTATGCGGTTATGTTCACGAAGGTGATGCAGCTCCCGAAAGATGCCCTCAGTGCAAAGTTCCTGCTGAAAAATTTGTTGAACAGTCAGCTGAAAGAGCTTGGGCAGCAGAGCACGTTGTAGGCGTAGCAGACGGTGCACCCGCAGACATCATCGAGGATCTCAGAGCTAACTACATGGGCGAATGCACAGAAGTTGGTATGTACCTTGCAATGGCAAGAGTTGCTCACAGAGAAGGCTATCCCGAAATCGGCCTTTACTGGGAAAAGGCTGCTTACGAAGAAGCAGAACACGCAGCAAAATTTGCAGAACTTCTCGGTGAAGTTGTAACAGCAAGCACAAAGAAAAACCTTGAAATGAGAGTTGAAGCAGAAAACGGTGCAACACTCGGCAAATTCGAGCTTGCAAAGAGAGCAAAAGAGCTCAACCTTGACGCTATCCACGATACAGTACACGAAATGGCTCGTGATGAAGCAAGACACGGCAAAGCATTTGAAGGTCTTCTTCAGAGATATTTCGGTTAATTTTCTCAGAGGCGGTCAGGTTTGATCGCCTCAAATTTTTTATAAAGGGGTAACGCTTTATGGATAAAAAAGTAATTGAATTATTGAACGATCAGATAAACAAAGAATTCTACAGCGCATATTTATACCTTGACATCGCGAACTTCTTCAATGATATGGATCTTGACGGTTTTGCTAACTGGTACAACATCCAGGCTCAGGAAGAACGGGACCACGCGATGCTTTTCCTGAAATATCTGCAAAGCAACAGCATTAAAGTAACTCTCAAGGCAATCGACAAACCTGACAAGGTTTTTGAGAAACCTATCGATCCCCTTCTTGCAGGAGCTGAGCATGAACGCTATGTGACAGAACTCATACATAATATTTATGATGCAGCTTATACCGTTAAGGATTTCCGCACAATGCAGTTCCTTGATTGGTTCGTAAAAGAACAGGGTGAAGAAGAAGAAAACGCTGACAAGCTTGTAAACAAATACCGCCTTTTCGGAGACGATCCCAAGAGCCTCTATTTGCTTGATCAGGAACTTGCCGCAAGAGTATATACAGCACCAAGTCTTACATTATAAATCAGCATCAGGCGACTTTTGGCGCCACTGAAAAAGCTTTAACGGGCGGATGTCAGCATCCGTCCGTTTACTTTTAATAAAATGGTTGAACGACTTATGAAAAAATCACTTATAATTATCACTACAACTTTTCTTGCCCTTTCACTTTAATTATTTTTACTAATGAGTGTTTTCAGGTGAAAGACTTCTTTGATTCTACCGTTGAAGTTACCGCCACAATAGAACAGATTGAAAAAGATGAGAATGGTTGCTATGTAAAAATGAGTTATGAGCATGACGGTGAACCCTATACAAACATCAATCTGTATAAAAGCAATAAAGGATTTGTTGAAGGCGAAACAAAAGAAATCAGAATCCTTTTAACCTCCCCTGACGTGGTCTATCCACAAAAAACATATATAAGAGATATGAGTTTAAGAACAATTATACTTGTGGCTGCTTCTTGTTCCTTTATTTATGAAATCGTGCAGTATGTAAAGAGCAAGAAAATCAGAAATTAACTTCTTTCTATAAAAAGGCTGTATCACAGAATGATACAGCCTTTTTTATTCAACAAATTGCCCTTGAACAATAAATTATAATTTGTTTGTGTGCTTTAATCAACATTCGTAGGGACGGGCATCCTTGACCGTCTGCGAATTTACGAATAATTTAACGGCTCGTCGAGGACGCCGAGCCCTACAAATGGTTACTTTAAACATACAGATAAATTATAATTTACCGATAATTTTTCCGAGCAAATCTATTCCGTTATCATAAGATGAAGTAACTTCTCTAAGCATGTTATTATAAAAGGATTCTGCAGTTTTTCGTCTTTCTTCTGCAATTTCCTTTCCCCTATCCGTATAGAAACGGGAATAAATTTTTTCAAGTTTATATTTATATTCCTGAAAAAATGAAGGTATCTCTTCGTCTGTACCGTCTGAAACTCTACCATCAGAGGTGAGCGAATACAAAGGCTCACACATCGCACCCTGATACACCAGTGTACGTGCAATTCCGAGCGTTCCAGCAGCATCAATTTTATCAGCATCGAAAAGAACTTTTGCCTCTGTGCTTTCGGGGACATTATTTTTTCTGAAACGGTGAGAAGATATACAATGCTTTACTTTTTCCGCGAAAGCCTTTTCAAAATCATTTTCAATTAAAAACTTATATGCTTTTTCTGAGCCCACCTCTGCATGACAAAGCTTTGGATTTTCGTTCTGCTCCTGACGGGCAATATCGTGAAGCAAACAAGCAGAAACCAGAACATCATAGTCAACTTCTTTCTCTTTGCTTGCGATATCAAGCGCAACATACAAAACGCGGTAAACATGCTCCTTGTCGTGAGCAGAATCCTTCATGCAGTCAAGCATATAATTTTCAAGTTTTTTATAAGTTTCTTTAGTCATACTAATTCCTCAAATATACAGTTTATAAATTCTCTGTTTTTTCATATTCTCTCTGTATGCAAAATAATTTTTGTGCGGTAATACAATTTCAAGTAATTCTCCGCCAAGCTTTTCAATTGTTTTGTATGAGGGAATATTATTTTCATCGCACGTTAAAAACAGCTCATTCATGCCGTGCGCCTTAGCTATGGGCAGAACTAATTTACAAGCCTTTAAAGCATAGTTTCTACCTCTGAAACTTTCTTCAATTTCATAACCGATGTTCCCGTTATAGTAAGAGTGAAAATTGTTGCCGATGCGCATACTTATCCTACCGACAAATCTGTCTCCCAGAAAAATATCATAATAATAAAACGGAAGCATCTCTTCGTCACCGAGATATTTTCCTGAAATTTTTAAGTCGATTTCACCGTCAGACAGAAAATCAAAATCATCAAAAAAATGAAAATTTTTCATAATGCATTTTACCCTTTTCTTGCAACAATTGTAACAACATTTGTTGATAAATCAGCAGTGCAATTATCTCTCGGGATATCATAGCGTTGAGAAACAACTGTCTTTTTTAAAACTTCCCAACCACCAAAAATATTTTCCAACAATTCTTCAAGCTCAGATGTTTTCAGATTAACTTCAAATTGAGGAACAAGAGCTACTCCTGTCTCCTTGTTTTTCTCATTTACTTCTGAATTTATTATCATACAGATAATACCGTTTTGCTTTGTACCTTTTTGAATTTCTGAAAGCTTGTTTTCAAAAGCTTTTTCAGAAACAATGTGTTCAAGTGCGGAAACTGCTAAAATAAAATCATAATGATCTTCCTCTATGTCAAAATCATCAATTGATGAAACAATTCCGTTGATGTTTTTTTCCACATTGTATCTGATGCTATTATTTTTAAGTTCTTCGATTGCAAAATCAAGTATATCAACGCAATCGATTCTGCATGAAATATCAGAAAAATTCTGTGCAATGGGAATACAGTTTCTTCCCACACCCGAACCCAAATCAAGCACATTAAGTTCAGTATAATCTTCAAAAAGAGGAAGAATATCAAGAACTGTTTTGACAGGTTTATGCAACCAGCTTCCACTTTCAAATAACTTTGCAGTTGAATAAATTTCTATGTGAGAAGCCTTTTCGGCTTCTCTTATTTTATCTATAGATTTCTCCATCATTTAACACTCCGTCAGTTCGCACTCACAAATTTTTTCACCGCATATCCTGAAGGATTTCACCTCAAAAGGAGTGAAAGAACTTTTAAATGTATTGTTCTGAATTTTCAATTCTGTTTCTGCTTTTTCATCAGTTGAATTATAAAGATGTACACGGATGTCACCATTTGCAAGCTTCTTGTAGCCTGTCATTATAACATTTTCATTTGTTACAAGAACTGATGTATCTTTCTTTTCACCATTTCCTGAGGGGAAGAATGCAAGTGCATATGCAGACTGATTATAGCTTTCTGCATCCTTGTCAAGGTGCGAAACATCTGTTGTCAGACGAAAATCGAACTCACGCTCGCCCATATCGATGTGATTTGAGAAACGGTCTCTATCGACAATTTTTCTGTCTCTGATAGGATGTGCAGAGTAAACTGCGGTGCGAAGAAGCGAAATATTAATTTCATTGTTGTCTGCACTGTAACCATGCGTGCCTCTGTTGAGAATTGCAAAACCTTTTTCGTTCTCAAATAATCCGCACCATTTCTGGCACACAACCTCTTTTCCTTCTTTCTCCATTTCTTCCCTGCCGAATGCCATCTGAGAAATTGCCTTGGGATTTTCAAAAGGAGTTGAGAAGGAAAGTTTGAACATTGTGTTCACATCATTGATGAAAGTTTTTACATTGATGTCAATATATGAATCATTTTTCGGAATCGAATATGTAACGAGAGCAAAAGAATTTCTATTCTTAAAGGTTGCCTGAATTTTACATCTGACATTACCGTTTTCAATGACTCTTACGTTTTCGAAACCTTCATCAGCATAACCGTTAAAAGCATTTGCTTCTTTCTTTGATGCAAGAACAAATTCGCCGATTTTTTCGTTGAAGCTGTCGACTGTCATGCCCCACGGGTCTTCATTGTCTTTATATACATTTATTTTTGCACTGTCTGAATTTATGTAATCAGTTCCATTTACACAGTATTTTTCAAGAAGTCCTGTCACTTTACTGATGCAAACTTCCATTTTGTTATTTTTAATTACAAAATGAGTTTCTGTTTCTTCGCATTTTTGGATAGGTCTGCGTTCAGCGGAAATTCTCTTCAGCTCACAGTCAAAACGATTTATGCACATAGGCTCAAGCTCTGCACGGAAAACAACTCTCTTGCGCCAATCAAGATTGAGATTTGATTCTTCCTGCTCATTCTGTGTAGGAAGATGATTTCCTTTTTCATCACGTACAGTAACAATCGTTACCTCGTTATCATTCCAGTTCTGGTCTTCAAGCTGAAACTCCACTTCAATATCCTGAACGACCTTGTACGGATTCGGATTGAATACAAGAACAGGTACTTCGCCCATTTTGCCTTCTTTCTGACCCTCGCAAAGTCTGAAGAATGCCTTTGCACAGATTTGTGAGGTGATTTCACGGCCGTAATTCAGAAGTCTTATTGAATCTTCTTCAGCGCTTTTAATCATCGAGCCGGGAAGAACATCGTGAAATTCACAGAAAAGCAAAGCTTTTTCCGCTTTTTCAAGTTCCCTTTCATCGTAAGAAATCCCGCTGACAACAATCATTTTTTCCGCAAGTGAAAGGTCATTTTCAAGTGCTCTGTGTAGCTGCTTTATTCTCACCATAGAAGTATAACAACCCACCATGCAGTGTACCATTGACCTGTCAATCACTGTTTTAAGCTTTGATTTATCAACCAGACTGAAATATTCATCGCACGAAGAATGCTTTACAAGAATATCTTTATGGCTTTCCATATATTCCTTGATTTTATCAAGGTCCATTTTTGACGGCCCGCCGCCATGGTCTCCGATTCCCCATGCAAGAAGATTAGGTCCGTCAACGGCATCATCAAAAAATCTATCAATTTTTTCCGTAGACTTACCCTTACCTGAGTTATATCCGCCGTAAGCTCTGTGCCCGATAATTTCACTGCCGTCATAGCCTTTCCAGATAAAATTTTCTTCATCAACAATATTGTACGGACGATGGAAAATATAATGCTCGAAACCGCTTTTCTTAAGAATCTGCACAAGTCCCCTTGTATGTCCGAAGGAATCAAAATTTACTGCGGTTTTCGTTCTGATACCGAATTTCTCCGTAAAATATCGTGTGCCGATTTCCATCTGACGGATAAAAGATTCTCCCGAAGGCATAACACAGTCGGGCTGTAAATACCAACCTCCCATAATGTGCCATTTGCCTTCTTTGACAAGCTTTTGAATTTTCACAAAAAGCTCCGGCTCATTCTCTTCAACCCATTCGTACAAAACAGATTCATTGTGGTTGAATATAAAGCCGTCATATTCTTCACAGAATTTTGCAGCAACACGGAAAGTAGAAATAGCTTCAGCCATTCCCTCTTGTCTTTGCCAGAGCCATACCGGATCTAAATGTGCATTGCAAAGCAAATAAAATTCTTTCATGGCTATCACCTCTGACAAAAGTATAACATAATACGTGCTTAAAAACAATTTTATTTTTTCTATATTGAAAAGTAAGTAAAAATATGTTAGAATCTGCATATATTTACAGAAAGCAGAAGGAAGATTCAAAAATGACCTTTGTAGAATTTTTTGATAAGGATGCGGTTGAAAACATCTGTGCCTGTCTTGCACATAAGCCTGACAAGGTGATATTTTTAGGTGCTGATAAAAAGAAAATGGAAAGACATATCGTCCGGTACAAAAAGATTTTTGAAGAAAGAAATATTGATATTGATTTTGCTGTACCAAGATCTGTTACAAAAAATAATATTCAGACTATGGTAAATATTCTCACGCAAATAGTAGAAGAAAATGATGATTGTGTTTTCGGACTTACAGGCGGCGAAGACCTGCATCTTGTTGCTATGGGAATTGTATATGAGCGCTATAAGGATACAAAAAATATTCAGATGCATCGCTTTAATCTGAAAAACAACACAATTGTTGACTGTGATATGGACGGCAAAACTATTCTTGAAGAGACCCTTCCCTCACTGACAGTACAGGAAAACATACGCATTTATGGCGGCGATGTGATTTATGAATATGAAAAAGCAGGTACTACGTATCAGTGGGAATATACTGAAGATTTCGTTTCAGACATCAATACCATGTGGGAAATCTGCAGAGAAACTCCAAGGAAGTGGAATACACACATCGGCATTTTTGCAAAAGCTGAAACACTGAAAAAAGAACTCGATCCTCTGCTCTGCACAAAAGTCAAAATGGAAGATCTTAAGGAGCAAATGGATGTAACGGGTGTTACATTGTCAACGCTTAAATCTCTTGCCCGGAAGTTATATTTTGAAGGACTTATTCTTGAACATAAAATCGATGAAGAAGAATTCTTTGTCACCTACAAAGATGAGCAGGTTAAACGATGCCTTACAAAAGCAGGTCAGGTGCTTGAAATGAAAATGAGCATTCTTCTTATGAATGCCAAGGATAAAAAGGGTAATCTGATTTATAACGACGTTGTAAATGGTGTTTACATTGATTGGGACGGAAAAATCCATGAAAACTCTGATATACCTGATACAGCGAATGAAATTGATGTTCTGGCAATGCGTGGAACAATTCCCATTTTCATCTCCTGCAAAAACGGAAAAGTTTCTATAGACGAACTTTTCAAGCTTAACTCTGTAGCTGAACAATTCGGTGGTCAGTATGCTCAGAAAATCCTTCTTGCACCCGGACTCTATAAAAATGAGCTACCGCAATATGAATATCTTTTCCAGCGTGCTGAAGATATGCACATAAGAGTTATTGATAGTATCAGACATGATTTAAATGAATTATCAGATGAAAAGATTATAAAGCTTTTTAATAATCTTTGGAATTTATAACAAAAAGCTGTATCACCAAGAGTGATACAGCTTTATTTTTATCTGCAGAAGTTTTCAATGTAGTTATCAAGAGATTTCCTGATAACCTCAATTGCTGCTTCTCTTCCGTTGACTTCACCGGAGTCAGTTTCTTTTCCTTCAAGAGCTTTGTAAACAGAAAAGAAATGCTTCATTTCATTGAAGATATGAGGAGGCAAATCGGAAATATCTTTATACCCATGATATGTTGGGTCACCAAAAGGAATAGCTATAATTTTTTCATCATGCTTTCCGCCATCTATCATAGAAATATAGCCGATTGGATAACATCTGACTAAGCTCATAGGTTCAAGTGAGGTTGAACAAAGCACAAGCACATCAAGAGGGTCCTCATCATCGCCGTAAGAACGGGGAATAAAGCCATAGTTTGCAGGATAATGTGTTGATGTGTACAGTATGCGGTCAAGCATAAGCAAACCAGTTTCTTTATCAAGCTCGTATTTTTTCTTGCTACCTTTGGGTATTTCAATTACCGCAACAAAATCTTCTGGGGTAATTCTTTTCGGATCAATATCGTGCCATATATTCATAAAATCATTCCTTTATCTTTTTTCTCATTTTATCATATACGGGTATAATTGTAAAGAAAAAAATATCTTTACCGGTTGAAAAGCAAAAGTTTTTATAATAAAATAAATATTTTTTTTGATTTTTTATTGAAATTTTTAGTGAAATGTTATAAAATAAGATATCAGCAAAACAAGGAGGTCATTTTATGCCAACCGACAAAGCATTAAAAATCAAAGCTAAAAGAAAAAATCTTTATCTGAGAGTTGCTGAAGGACATTTTGCCACAAGCCGTTCTCACTCAAACTATTATATAGATGTTGCAGCACAGAAATCCCGTCTTTCAGAAGCAACAGCAATTGCAGAAGAACTTGCAAGCGATTACAAGTTCAAAACAAAAATTGTTGATACTATTCTTTGCATTGACGGCACAGAGGTTATCGGCACATGCCTGGCACGCGAGCTTACCAAAAACAATTTTATGAATATCAATGCCCATCAGACAATCTACATTGTAACTCCCGAAACGATCGGTGGCTCACAGCTTCTTTTCAGAGACAATATTGTTCCCATGATTCAGGGCAAGCATGTTCTTGTACTCTCCGTCAATGTTGCAACCGGTTTCACTGCAAAGGCTGCAATTGATGCTGTTAAATACTACGGTGGCGAGGTTGTAGGTGTAGCATCTATTTTTGCAACTGAGGAAGAATGCGACGGCTATGAAGTAGCCTCTGTTTTCAATCCCGGCGATTTGCCCGGATATTTCTCATGTTCAGCTCACGAATGTCCGCTTTGCAAACAAGGCAAAAAGTTGGATGCTCTTATCAACAGCCACGGATTTTCTAAACTTTAAATCTTCAGAACAAAAATAAAACCCGTATCACCTTTAAGTGATACGGGTTTATTTTTGTTTGTTAACGTATCTTAAGACAGCTTAGATGAGCTCGATGATGCACATCTCTGCAGCGTCACCGCGGCGAGGGCCTGTCTTGATAATACGGCAATAGCCGCCGTTTACTTCCTTATATTTAGGAGCAACTTCATCAAACAATTTCTTAGCAACATCTTCTTTTGTAAGATATGCCAATACCTGACGTTTTGATGCAAGAGAACCGTCTTTTGCGACTGTGATCATTTTCTCAGCCATTGAACGAACCTCTTTTGCTCTTGTAACGGTGGTTTCAATTTTGCCGTTCTCGATAAGATATGTTACCATTGCTCTGAGCATTGCCTTGCGATGATCGCTGGTTCTGCCGAGTTTTCTGGTACCTGGCATTTAAAATCACTCCTTTATTCTTCTTCCGCGCGGAGCTCGAAACCAAGGGAGGACAACTTTGCAACAACCTCATCAAGAGATTTTCTGCCAAGGTTTCTAACCTTCATCATGTCATCCTCAGACTTGTTAATCAAGTCCTCAACTGTATTGATACCCGCTCTCTTCAAGCAGTTGAATGAGCGAACGGACAGGTCAAGTTCCTCAATGGTCATCTCTAAGATTTTCTCTTTACCGTTGTCATCTTTCTCGACCATAACCTCAGTATCGTATGCCTCATCTGAGAGGTCACCGAAGAGGTTGAGGTGCTCGTTGAGGATCTTGGCTGCGAGAGAAACGGCTTCCTTAGCGGTAATTGTGCCGTTTGTCCACACTTCAAGTGTCAACTTGTCGTAGTCAGTGATCTGACCAACACGTGTGTTCTCAACTGTATAGTTAACCTTGATTACAGGTGTATAGATTGAGTCTATTGCAATTACGCCGATAACAGGCTGCATAATCTTCTTGTTACGCTCTGCTGAAACGTAGCCGCGACCCTTATCACAGGTCAACTCCATATACACATGAGCATTTTTGTCCAGAGAAGCAATGTGATGTTCGGGATTGATGATTTCAACTTCACTGTCAGCTTTAATGTCGCCTGCAGTGATTTCGCCTTCACCGTCTGCCTCGATATACATTACTTTAGGACCGTCACCGTGGAATTTAAGGATTACTTCCTTAAGGTTAAGAACGATTTCTGTTACATCTTCCTTAACGCCCTCAATTGTCGAGAACTCATGGAGAACGTTATCAATTTTAACAGATGTAATTGCGTAACCCGGGAGAGATGAGAGAAGAACTCTTCTCATGGAGTTACCAAGTGTAAGACCATAACCTCTCTCAAGGGGTTCAAGTACGAACTTACCGTATGTGCCATCGGCCTCATGTGCAAGTGTTTCAATTTTCGGTTTCTCTATTCCAATCATGTGAAAACCTCCTTCGTTATGATAGGTACTCTTTTAGCTTATGCGGCAAATAATTCTCTTACCGCCAAACCCCATATCCGACTGTTCAGCGGATTATTTAGAGTAGAACTCAACGATAAGATGTTCTTCAACGGGAGCTGCGATCTGATCACGCTCGGGAAGAGTAACGATTTTTGCTGTTGCAGCTTCCTTGTTAAGATCGAGCCACTGGGGAACAGGACGAGATGCGTTTGCTTCAAGAACTGCCTTGAATTTTTCGCTGTCCTTGCTCTTGCTCTTAATAGAAACCGTATCTCCTGCTTTGAGAAGATATGACGGAATATCAACTTTCTTTGAGTTTACTTCGTAGTGTCCATGAATTACAAGCTGTCTTGCTTCTGCTCTTGAGTTTGCCCAGCCAAGAAGATAAACTACGTTATCAAGTCTGCTTTCGCAAATTCTCAGAAGGTTTTCACCTGTAACACCCTGACGCTTTTCAGCCATCAGGAAATATTTATGGAACTGAACTTCATTAATGCCGTAGTAGCGTCTTGCCTGCTGCTTTGCACGAAGCTGCATGCCGTATTCTGAAACCTTCTTACGGCTCTGACCGTGCTGACCGGGTGCGTATGAACGACGTTCAAATGCGCATCTGTCTGTGTAGCATCTCTCACCTTTAAGGAAGAGCTTTTTGCCTTCACGACGGCACAATTTACATACCGGACCGGTATATCTTGCCATAATATTACACCTCCAAAAATTAGGTTATACGCGTCTTCTCTTGGGAGGACGGCAGCCGTTATGGGGAATAGGAGTAACGTCCTTGATCATTGTAACATCAAGGCCTGCTGTCTGCAATGCTCTGATTGCAGCTTCACGTCCCTGTCCGGGGCCTTTAACGTAAACCTCAACTGTTTTCATACCGTGATCGATAGCAACTTTCGCTGCTGTTTCTGCTGCTGTCTGTGCTGCGAAGGGAGTTGATTTTCTTGAGCCTCTGAAGCCCATTTCACCTGCACTTGCCCATGACACAGCATTACCCTGTGTATCGGTAATTGTTACGATAGTGTTGTTGAAGGTGGATTGAATGTGTGCTGCTCCGCGCTCAATGTTTTTGCGCTCACGGCGACGGCGTGTTGTGCCGGCTTTTTTTACTACTTTTGCCATTACTTATTCCTCCTTCAATTATTTCTTCTTGTTAGCTATTGTCTTCTTCGGACCCTTACGTGTACGTGCGTTTGTCTTTGAACGCTGTCCTCTTACGGGAAGACCCTTACGATGACGTACGCCACGATAGCAACCGATTTCGATAAGCCTTTTGATGTCAAATGCTGTTTCTCTTCTGAGGTCACCTTCAACCTTAACGTTGTGGTCGATGTACTCACGAAGCTTAGAAACGTCTTCTTCGGTCAAATCCTTAACTCTTGTGTCAGGATTGATACCTGTTGCTGCTATAATGTCACATGCAGTTTTGCGACCAATGCCGTAGATGTATGTGAGAGCGATTTCAACTCTTTTTTCTCTCGGCAGATCAACACCTGAAATACGTGCCATTTGTCAGTTGCACCTCCATTAAGTGGTTTGCGTCGGATTAACCCTGACGCTGCTTGTGCTTGGGATTCTCACAGATAACCATGATTTTGCCCTTGCGTTTAATAATCTTGCACTTCTCGCAAATTTTCTTTACAGAAGGTCTGACTTTCATAATTGAATACCTCCTAAAATACTTGCTTCGTATAGTATTTTACTATACTGTTTCTTATTTGGATCGCCATGTAATACGACCACGAGTCAGGTCATATGGCGACATTTCTACTGTCACTTTATCTCCCGGAAGAATACGAATGTAGTTCATTCTGAGTTTTCCGGAAATGTGAGCTAAGATCTTAACTCCGTTTTCCAATTCAACATTAAATGTTGCGTTGGGAAGAGCTTCGATAACGGTTCCTTCAACCTCTATCATATCCTGTTTGGACATAAACAAAACCTCCTGATGATTACTTATCTGCCTCGGCTCTTATTCTGCCGAGTGCCTTCTTTAACCTTCCATTGGCTGCCATTTCTTCGGGTGAAAGCATGTATGAAGTCAATTCAATATGCTTTGGGTTCTTACGCTTGGGTTTTTCCACCCTACGTTCCTTCCCGTCGATGATGAAAACATGATTTTCATCAGACCCGACAACCGCAAAAATATCGTTAGAATCGTGTCCGGCTTTCGACCTGACAACTCTGCCTACTTCTATTTCCACCCTACGGCCTCCTCTCAAAGCTCGGTAAGTATTACCGGCCCGTTTGAAGTTATCGCTATAGTGTGTTCAAAGTGTGCTGAAAGTTTTCCGTCAGCCGTTTTAACCGTCCAGCCGTCTGACATTGTTTTTACGCCCGGTACACCCTGATTTATCATGGGTTCAATGGCAATTGTCATGCCCGGCAACAGTCGCACACCTCTTCCCGGTGTGCCGTAATTAGGTACGCTGGGGTCTTCATGGAGTTTCTTACCGATGCCGTGACCTGTGAAGGATCTCACAACACCGTATCCGTGCTTTTCGCAGTAACTCTGGATTGCATATCCGATATCACCGAGTCTGCCACCTGCGAGTGCCTTGCTGATGCCTTCATAAAGACTCTCTCTGGTCACATCGCACAGCCGCTGCGCCTCAGGACTTATTTTGCCTGCTGCGAATGTGGCAGCGTTATCTCCGTTATATCCTTCAAGCTTGGCTCCCAAGTCAATACTGACTATATCGCCTTCCTGAATTACTCGTTTTTCGCTTGGAATTCCGTGAATAACCTCATCGTTTATGGAAATGCATGCGGTAGCAGGAAAACCATACAGATTAAGAAAGTTAGGTGTCGCACCTTGCTTTATTATATAATCGTATGCGATCTTATCGATTTCACCGGTAGTGACTCCCGGCTGAACTGCCTCTCCTGCTGCCTTTAATGCTCCTGCAGAAATTCTGCATGCCTCACGCATCAGCGCAAGCTCTCGCGTGGTTTTGAGCACTATCATGCTTAATCCTCCAAAGCTTTAAGGGTAAGAGCGGTTGTATCTTTAACCTCTTCCTGACCCTCAACTACGCAGAGAATACCTTTCTCACCGTAGTAGTTTTTAAGGGGTTCTGTCTGTTCATGGTAAACATGAAGTCTGTCAAGAACCGTGTCCGGATGGTCATCCTTTCTCTGAACAAGCTCGCCACCGCAGAGATTGCAAACACCTTCTTTTGCAGGCTTCTTATACTCAAGGTGGTATGAAGCGCCGCAATCTTTACAAACGCGTCTGCCTGACATTCTCTTTACAATTTTCTCATCGGGAACTTCGATATCAATAACCTTGTCAATGACAATGCCCATTGCATCAAGAGCCTCTGCCTGAGGAATTGTACGGGGAAAACCGTCAAGGATGAATCCGTTATTGCAGTCATCCTGTGCAAGTCTGTCCTTAATGATGCCGATTACGACTTCATCAGGAACAAGCTGACCTGCATCGATGAATGATTTTGCTTTAAGTCCCATTTCCGTGCCGTTCTTAAGAGCTTCACGGATAATGTTACCGGTTGAGATTGCAGGTATTGAGAGCTTTTCACAGATAACCTCTGCCTGAGTTCCCTTACCTGCACCCGGTGCGCCGAGAAGAATAAGTTTCATAACTTTCTCTCCTCCTTAATTAATCAAGGAAGCCCTTGTAGTGACGCATCATCATCTGGCTTTCGAGCTGTTTAACAGTTTCAAGAGCTACACCAACAAGGATGATGATTGATGTACCACCCATAGAGATGTTCATACCAGCAGGAAGAACGTCCTTCAGAATTTCCATACCGCAAATCTGTGAGTAGAGAATCGGGAAGATTGCAACTACGCTGATAAGAAGTGCGCCGAGGAGTGTGATTCTTGAAAGAATCTTGCCGATATAATCTGATGTGGGCTTGCCGGGACGAATACCGGGGATTGCACCGCTATTCTTTCTGATGTTGTTTGCCATTTCAACAGGATTGTACTGAATTGTTGCATAGAAATATGCAAAGAAGATAATCAGTACGAAATACATAATACCATATGCCCAGTGATCTGATGTAAACACATCGAAGAATGTCTGCCAACCCTTTGAGGGGTTAGAAACGAACAACTGAATAGTGGGCGGAAGTGAAAGAATTGATGAAGCGAAGATAATGGGCATAACACCTGACATATTAACCTTGATCGGAATATGTGTGTTCTGACCGCCGTACATCTTACGTCCGACAACTCTCTTGGCATACTGAACGGGAATACGTCTTTCTGCATTGTCCATCCATACGATATATGCGATCATAAGAAGCATAATAATCATAACGATAGGACCGAGAACATAGTAAGCGCCGCCGTACTGGAAATAACCGTAATCGGGGCTGAAGATGTTCATTACCATTGTGGGGATACGTGACACGATACCAGCGAAAAGAATCATTGAAATACCGTTACCGATACCCTTGTCGTTGATCTGCTCACCGAGCCACATAATAAGTGCAGCACCTGCTGTGAAACAGAGAATGATTGTGATTGCCTGTAAGACTGCCCAGAAACCTGTAAAATCTGAACCATCAGCCGAAACTGAAAGATATCCGCCGTTTCTGAGGAAGAAGTAGTAAGCTGTTGACTGCATGATTGCGAGACCAACTGTTACATAACGAGTGATGGTAGCAATTTTCTTTCTGCCTTCCTCGCCTTCCTTTGAAAGTCTTTCAAGAGCAGGAATTGCAACTGTCAAAAGCTGCATGATAATTGAACTGTTGATATACGGAGTGATTGACATTGCAAAAATTGTACCATAGTTGAATGCCTCACCCGTCATAATGTTGAGGTACTGGATGAATGTACCAGCATACATGCTTGAGTCAAGACCGTCCGCAAGATTAACAAAAGGAACGGGAATGACTGAACCGATTCTGAAAATCAAAATAATAAGGGCAGTAAAGAGGATCTTTTTGCGAAGCTCGGGAATTTTCCAAGCGTTAACAAAGGTTTTGATCATGTTATACCACCTCTGCCTTTCCGCCTGCTGCCTCAATTTTTGATTTTGCTGTTTCAGAATAAGCATTTACCTGAACTGTAAGCTTCTTAGCAATTTCGCCGTTGCCGAGAACCTTTACACCGTCAAGTGTTTTCTTTACAAGGCCACTGTTTACAAGAGCCTCAATTGTTACTACATCGCCATCGTTGAATACCTTATCAAGGCTTGCAATATTTACTGTAGCAAATTCCTTACGGAAAATGTTGTTGAAGCCTCTCTTGGGAATTCTTCTCTGCAAAGGCATCTGACCGCCTTCAAAGCCGATCTGCATACCTCTGCCGGCACGTGCCTTCTGACCTTTATGTCCTTTACCAGCAGTTTTA
>SVPP01000032.1 GCA_015065765.1 Oscillospiraceae bacterium
GGGGGCGTTCCGCTTAGGAGGCGGACCCTCTATCCTGCTGAGGTACAGAGACGTGTATGAAATTTTATCTATATTATCGCTCGCCTTTTGAGCAAAGGCGAGTGATTTAGTATAACCTTAGGAGGGACTTATTCTATCCATTGAACTAAGGAGGCACATTTTTCCGCACCTATAATGGGTGCGGATATTATTTTATCAAACGAAAACAGAATTGTCAATATCAGGTGATTATATAATCCTTATACTTATCAAGCATATAGATATCTGCAATCAGCTTCAGATATAGTCCGTCAGCTCTGTATTCCTCTTCTTCCACAACACCGTCTTTACGGAATTTTGCCGCAACATCACCTGCTGAATAGGGAATAAGAAGTTCGGCACGTCTTCGTGTAGGTTCAAGCTCTGCAGTGATAGCTTCGAGAAGCTTGCCAAGTCCTTGCTTTTTAAGTGCAGAAATGAGAACAACCTTGCCGATTGTGGGCAGATCATAAATATTCTCAACCTTATCGCATTTATTCATTACAGAAATTATAGGCTTTCCAAGACAGCCGAGACTTTTAAGAAGCTCGTCAGTAACTCGCAGATGCTCTGAACATTCATCACTTGATGCATCACACACGTTGAGAATAACATCAGCCACAACTGCCTCTTCAAGGGTTGACTTGAAGGCTTCAACAAGGTGGTGGGGAAGACGTCTGACAAGACCTACCGTGTCAACAAGCATTACACGCCTTCCGTCAGGAAGGTCAAGGCCTCTTGCCGTAGGGTCGAGAGTTGCAAAAAGCTTATCCTCTGCAAGAACTCCTGCTTCTGTGAGAGCGTTCATAAGCGTTGACTTACCTGCGTTTGTGTAGCCGACAATTGCAACAGTAGGAATGCCGTCTTTTTTTCTTCTCTTCCTCAGGTCATTGCGTCTGCTTTCAACTTTTTCAAGCTCTGCAGAAATTGATGCAATTCTTCTTCTGATATGACGTCTGTCACTTTCAAGCTTTGTTTCACCGGGACCACGTGTTCCAATACCGCCGCCCAGACGTGACAGCTGAATGCCTTTACCTGAAAGTCTTGGAAGACTGTATTTAAGCTGTGCAAGCTCAACCTGAAGCTTACCCTCATTTGTTCTCGCTCTGCCTGCGAAGATGTCCAGAATAAGTGTTGTTCTGTCAACAACTCTCACATCCGTATAGTCCTCAACATTTCTCAGCTGAGAAGGTGTCAGCTCGCTGTCAAAAATTATAAGGTCACATTCATTTTCTTCGCAGAAGCTTTTCAGCTCATCAAGTCTGCCTGTACCGATATAGTAAGCCGTATCAGGTTTGTCTCGTTTCTGGGTAACTCTTGCAACAACCTCAGCACCTGCAGTTTTTGCAAGCTCTTCAAGCTCATCAAGGGAGCTTTCGGCATCATAAAGTCCCATATCAACACTGACTAATACGGCTTTTTCCTGTTTTTCTTCAAACTCAATTAAATCCATAAATTAAAATCCGTCGGGATTCTGGCTCTGCCAACGCCATGTATCCTCGCACATTTTCTTAAGTCCTCTCTCTGCTACCCAGCCAAGCTCTTCCTTTGCTTTTGACGGATCTGAATAACAAGTGGCAATATCACCGTCACGTCTGGGAGCAATTTTATAATTGATTTTCACACCTGATGCTTCTTCAAAGGCCTTTACAAGGTCAAGCACACTATAGCCTTTGCCTGTACCGAGATTATATACGTTACAGCCTGTATCCTTAAGTGCTTTTTCAAGAGCCTTGATGTGACCGAGAGCAAGGTCAACAACGTGGATATAGTCTCTCACGCCTGTGCCGTCATGTGTGTCATAATCATCACCGAAAACGCTGAGGCATTCACGCTTGCCCACAGCAACCTGTGAAATATAAGGCATAAGGTTGTTGGGGATTCCGTTGGGGTTTTCGCCGATTCTTCCGCTTTCGTGTGCACCGATAGGATTGAAATATCTGAGAAGCACTACGCTCCAATCGTTATCAGATGCATAAAGGTCTGTGAGAATCTGCTCAATATAATATTTTGTAGTGCCGTAGGGGTTTGTGGTACCGCCTGTTTTCATTGTTTCCTTAAGGGGAGAAATGTTTTCGCTTCCGTAAACTGTAGCAGATGATGAGAAAACGATTTTCTTACAGCCTGCGTCTCTCATAGCCTCGCAGAGAGTCACTGTACCGCCGATATTGTTGTCATAATATTCAAGGGGTTTCTGACAGCTTTCACCTACTGCCTTGAGACCTGCAAAGTGAATTACTGCTTCAACATTTTCCTTTGCAAAAATTTCATCAAGACCTTTTCTGTCACGGATGTCGCATTCATAGAATTTAAGGTCCTTATTTGTAATTTCTTTTACTCTTTTTAAAGATTCACTCTTGCTATTATAGAAATTATCAAGTACAATAATATCATAGCCTGCGTTAAGAAGCTCTACGCAAGTGTGTGAGCCGATGAAGCCGGCACCGCCTGTAACTAAAATTGACATATTAAACCCTCCGTTAAAACATATATATCCATTATATGACAATTGAAGGTAAATTTCAAGGTTTTTGAAAGGAAATACTCAAATGAAAAATTTATGGGAAATAAACACAATTAAAGATATCATGACAAGGCACGGATTTCAGTTTTCAAAATCTCTGGGACAGAATTTTTTAATCAATCCCAACGTCTGCCCTCAGATGGCAGAATGTGCACTCTCTGACGGAGCAACATGCGCAATCGAAATCGGCGCAGGTGTGGGAATTCTCACAGCCGAGCTTGCAAAAAGAGCGAAAAAGGTTGTTTCAATTGAGGTTGACTCGGCTCTCCTTCCTGTTCTTGAAGAAACTCTCACAGATTTTGATAACGTAGAGGTTATCAACGCAGACGTTCTGAAAACCGACATTAACGCCCTTATTGCTGAAAAATTCCCCGGTGAAAAGGTTGCAGTGTGCGCAAATCTCCCCTACTATATCACATCGCCCATTATCATGTATTTCCTTGAAAACAAGGCAAACATTGAAAACATGACAGTTATGGTGCAGAAGGAAGCTGCTGACAGACTCTGTGCAGAAGTTGGCTCACGTGAATCAGGTGCGGTAACAGTAGCTGTAAATTATTACGCGGAAGCAGAAAAGCTTTTCGGTGTTTCAAAAGGCTCATTCATGCCTGCACCAAAGGTTGACAGTGCAGTTATGAAACTGAAAATCCGAGAAAATCCGCCTATCGAAGTTTCTGACGAAAAGAAATTTTTCTCCCTCGTAAAAAGTGCATTTTCTCAGAGAAGAAAAACCGCAGCAAACGGAATTTCATCAGGCATGGGAATTCCCAAAGCAGATGTAATTTCAGCCATAGAGCGTGCAGGTCTCGATGCAAATGTCAGAGCAGAAAAGCTGACAATGGAAGAATTGGCACGTTTGTGTGAAGAGATTTAAAATATGAATTTACCGAAAAGAAAACCAACAAGATTAAAGAGATACGATTATTCCGCACCGGGCGCGTATTTTATTACAATCTGCACCCAAAACAGAAAGCAGATTTTATCGAAAATATCAATCGTAGGGGAGGGTCTCCGTGCCCTCCCGAAAAACGAACTGACTAAAACAGGTAATGTTGTTAAAAATGCCGTTGATTTCATCAACAAAGTCTACCAAAACATATCTGTAGACAAATATGTTATTATGCCTAATCATGTACATTTGCTTATTTCCATAACGGGAGGGCACGGAGACCCTCCCCTACCTCAGATAATAGGTCAATTCAAATCGTTCACGCAAAAATCTTATACTGAAAAGCTATGGCAAAGGTCTTTCCACGACCACATAATCAGAGGCGATAAAGATTACGAGAAAATATGGGAATATATAGATACAAATGTCCTCAGATGGAAAGACGATTGTTTTTATGAGCAAGAAGAAAGCACCCGTTAAGGGTGCTTTTAATGTTTAAAATTCTTGTATAATAATTAATTTTATGTAACGAAATCATTTCAATAATTCATTTTGAAACATTTCGACGTGCATCATAATATGTCCGATGTTTCCTTCGCCCGCATACTGTGTCGGATCGAAAAAATTATGGTTTAATGTTGACCAAAATAACTCGTTCTCATCTCCACTGACGTCTATTGCTTTATTTAGTTTTCCAACGTAAACTTCAAGATAACAATTTCCAAAATGGTATGTAAAATCCATTAAATGCGAGAGAATAATATCATTTTTGGTTATTGTTGTTTCTTCTTCAAGTTCTCTGTATGCCGCATCCAAGCCATTCTCATTTGGCTCTATTTTTCCACCGACAAAATTTGACAATCCTTTGTATGTATTTCGCCGTCTTTTACACATCAGCATTCTATCAGCATTTTCATTAAATACCACTATTGCATTATACCCCAGCATCATTGCACCTCGTCAAACTCAAATTTCTCATCCCCTGAAAGCTGTCTTTCATAAAGCCGTCTTACGGCTTCAATGAGACCTGCAAGCATGAAGAAAATCTGTATGGGTTTGGGGCCGTAGAAAATAAAGTCGAACATTCCGCAGCAGACCATACCGGCAAGTGATGCTATCAGTGTTACGCCGAGAGCTCTTGCTTCCTTCAGCTTCACTGAAATTTTTATCATTCCTATAACAAGAAGAAGCAGAGAAATCGCAAAAAGTCCTGCACCGACTATTCCGCCCTCGATTAAAAATTCAAGGAAAATATTATGGGCATGAGGCTGTTTTATTCCGTAATCGTTATGCAAAATTTCTTCAAATCCTGCGTTGCCTGTACCGATTCCGAAAAGCCAATGCTCCCGGATTGTTTCAAAGGCTGCCTGATAAATTTTCGCGTGGGTTGTAAGTGAAATATCGTCTTTATTTGTGACGAGGGTAAACAGCCTTTTATAAACTCCCGAGGGAATTATAAAAAGCACTACGGGAGTAAGGCAGACGGTTACAATTGTCTGTTTCTTCTCGCAGAAAAGCGTTACGAAAATTGCTACCATTGCGGCAAGGTATGCACCTCTCGAATAGCTGAAGGCGATACCTGCAAGTATAAACAAAACGCAGAAAAAGCTGACAGCTCTTTTCGGTTTATTATCTTTCAGTTGGAAGAAACAATGAAGGGCTATGGGAAGCACTACAACTAAAAACATTGCAAAGAAAATAGGGTTGCTGAACGTTGAGCAGGCCCTTGTTGCGAATGAAGATACTTTCACCGTGTCAAAGTCCACTCCGAAATGTGCGGCAAGTGCATCGGGAAAAATAACCGCCATCAGCTTCACAACTGCTTCGTGGAAAATATCCCACAACGGGTTGAAAATAAATCTCAGCTTTTCATTTATCAGTCCGCCGTAGTGATAAAGCCCCATCTGAGCTACACCCACAGCACCTGCAATACCGCCGGCTACGGTAGAAGTAAAGAGAATTTTATTTATTCTCTCCTTGGTGTTTGCAAGGTCGGAGACATATATGTAGCCCATGAACATTACAAGCCACAGCAACGCAAAGCCGAGAGCTGAAACCTTAAAGTCAGAACGCAAAACGTGTACAAACTGTATAAACAGAAATGCTGCGAAAACCATAGTCTGTTTTGACGAACGGTTTACTGCATTCATAGCCTTGCCGTTATTTCTCATGTAAACAAAAGGCATTGCCAGAGAAAACACTGTACAGATATAATCTGACGTAAGCGGTACAAGTGCAAAGCACAGGCACACATATGTAAATGTAAGAAACTTTGATTTTTCAGTTTTCAGTTTTGCCATGTACTTCACCTCCGCACATTATATTCAAATGTATTCTACATTATTTTTACAAAAAAGTAAAGTTACAAAATTATTTCTTTATTGACTTTGTTTTTTCGGTGATATATAATAGGAAAAAAGCACACAAACGGAGGTAATCTTTATGTTGAAAATAGGTCTTGTAGGTGTAGGCGGCATCAGCGGTGCACACATTCCTGTATGGGATCAGATGGATGATGCAGAGCTTATCTGCCTTTGCGATATCCGTCCCGAAAGAATGGAAAATTACAAGGACACAAAGCACTGCTATACTGACTTTGACGAGATGCTTGCAAATGAAAAAATTGATATTCTTGACATTTGTCTTCCTACATATCTTCATGCAGATTTCGCTGTGAAAGCAATGGAAAAAGGAATCAATGTTATCACAGAAAAGCCCATCTCTCTCAAAGAAGAGGATGTTGAAAGAGTTTATTCTACTGCTGAAAAGAATAATGTCAAATTCATGGTAGCGCAGGTTCTCCGTTTCTGGCCCGAATACCTTATTCTCAAGGATATTTTCGACACACAGAAATACGGCAAGCTCCTTTCCGGCAGCATGACACGCCTCGGCGGTTATCCCCGATGGAGTTGGGATGGCTGGATGATGGATGAAAAGAGAAGCGGTCTTACACCCTATGACCTTCACATCCATGACCTTGACTTTATGGTTTATGCGTTCGGCATCCCCAAGGTAAGACATCAGTACCGTTCAAAGCAGCCTGACCAGGATTTCATCAGCGTTGACTACGATTTCGGTGAATTCTCAATCCACTCAGAAGCATCATGGTATGGTGCACGCTATCCCTTCACTGCTGAATTCCGCTTCCAGTTTGAAAATGCAGTTGTTGCAAACGAGCACGGCTCAATCAAGGTTTACGGCAGAGATGAAGACGATGTTATCGACCTTACGGAAGAGGCAAACGGTGATACAGGTAAAATTAATCTTCCCAAGAGCAACGCTTACGCAAACGAAATTCTCTATTTTGCAGACTGCGTAAAAAATAATAAGCCTGTTGAAAAGGTTAAGCCTCACGAGCTTCAGAGCGTTATCCAGATTCTTAACAGTCTTTAATATTTGAAAGTAAAAATTATGACCGCTGATTTTAGTCAGCGGTCAATTTTTATGTTTTATTTTGTTTCTTCCTTTTCACGTCTTCTCTTATTTAGTTCGCCAAGGATTCTTGTGTGTTCATCATCATCAAGAGCATATTTCCATGTGGGAATTACAGAAAGAAGTGCACCGATTGCCGGAGGAACAGAGATGCAGAAGAAGAGCATCGCCATATATCCGAAATATTCTTCGTTGAAGTTTCCTGCACTTCTGTCAAGGAAATCTCTGATTATATTACCATCCTGAATAAACTCATTGAGCTTTTTGATATTTTCGCCTGTGTAATTAACAGCCTCGCAAGTGATACCGTAAATAATAGAAGCAAAACCACTGCCGATTTTAACAAGGAAAGTCTGCCCTGAGAAGAAAACTCCGTCAGGTCTGATTCCGTAGTGGTATTCTTCGTAGTCAACAGCATCGGAAATCATAAGTGTCTGAAGAACTGAGTTAAGTCCCATTGAAATACCGCAGACTGCGAAAATAAGCATTGTGATTATGAGGAACAAAGGCTCTGCAAGTCTGTGAGGGAATGCAAGGAAAAGGAAGAAAATTGCAAGCTGGGGAAGAACTGAAATAATTTTCGAGCCGTTATAGAGCTTTTTCTTCGTTGTTTTCTCAAGAAGCCTCGGCACAAATCCCATAATAACAAACTGTCCGATAAACAGACCGCCGCCGAGAAGCGCAAGATAAAGAAGAGACATAAGTCCTGACTGAGACGAATAATAGTTGTTTACGAGGGGAATTGCAACAATCATCATAAGCTGAGTAGGTGCGTTGAGCAAGCCTGAAAGAAGAATCTGTCTGAAGGGCTTGTTTCTCCACATGATTTTAAAGTTTTCTTTAACTGAATATTTTTCTTCTGAGGGTCTGATTTTTTCACGTGTGCCGATTCCTGCAAACTGGAAAAGCACTGCACCGATAACTGTTGCAATGAGAGCTGTTACAAAATAGCCCTTTCTTGCATTTCCGTTCATAGCTTCCGTAACCATTTCAGCACAGGGTGAAAGTGAAAGCATCGCAACACCGCCGCCTACGCCTGCTGCCATACGTGCAAGGGACATAAGCTTCTGCTTGTGTTTTTCGTCCTCTGTCATAAGAGCAGTGATGCCCCACAGAGGAATATCACCTGCAGTATAGCTCATTCCCCAGAGAATGTATGTGAACCCTGCCCAGATAACACAGAAAAGGTTTGTGCCTTCAAGGATATCGCCAACCTGACCTACATACTCAAAGTTTACAAAGCAGAGAATTGAAATCACCATAACAATTCCCGGAACAAAAATAAGATACGGTCTGCATTTACCCCATTTTGTTCTTGTTTTGTCAACGATTGTGCCCATAATCGGGTCATTGAATGCGTCCCATACACGTGCAATTGCAATAATAATACTTACAATTACTGCAGGAATGTAAAGAACGTTCTGCAAGAAATATGATACCAGAAGGACGTTTGTAACATTGTAAAGAATGTTCTGTCCGAGAAGACCTGTCAGGTACATATTTCTCTCTTTGTTTGTATAGGTCTTAAGACCTGTGTTTGTACTCATAGTCACACTCCTCAATTTTATTTTTATGCCATATTAATTGTAACATCTTTCACGATAAAATTCAATACATTAACAAAAAACGGCTTTCCGCAGAAAGCCGTTTTGTATCATTTAATCTGATATTCCGTAATACTCAAGAAGTCTGTCATATTCTTCCATGCTGATTGCAACGATTGAGCCATGTCTCGGACTTAAATGGTCCATTTTATAGCTCCTGGGATTTACTGCCTTGAAGGTTTTGAAATCCCTTGTCATCTGTGCAAAGAAATGACCTGTGCCGTATTCATCCATGAGCATAACCCATGCATCTGTGCCGGTGATATTGAACATTGTACTGCCCTCAACACCATGCTTTGAAAGAGAACACACAACAGGCTCTGTATCATAAGGACCTGTGAGATTCTTTGATTTCACATAGGCAATTGTCTGGTCCTCGTCATGCTTGAAATAAAGGTAATAGTAGCCGTCATTTTCGTTATAGATAATGTCGGCATCAATGCACTGTATACCCGCTCTGCCGTAAAGAGGCTGAGGCGTTGTTTCAAAGGTTCTGAAATCCTTTGTATAAGCGTAATAATGACCTGCGATATCCTGCTCCACAGTTGAATGTGCCCAATAGACCATGTACATTTCTTTGTCAGCGTCCCAGATTGCCTGAGGTGCCCACGCTCTTGTGGTATTCGCAAACTCTCCGCCAAGATCTCTGATGTCGATTATTGTCTCATCTGTCCAGTTAATTAAATCCTCTGAACGCCATGTGACAAGGGCGTGGTTAGATGTCCAGCCCTCAAGAGCATTCATGTCTGTACCGATTATGTAATACATTCCGTCCTGGCCTTTGAAAATATAAGGGTCACGGACACATTTTTTACCCTTTTCCTGAATAATAACAGGTTCATTTCCGTTAAGGGCATCAAAGTTGTATCCGTCCTTGCTGACAGCAAGATGTATTCTCTGCTGTTCAGTTTCGTTACCTACAAAATAGCAGAAAAGGTATGCGCCCTCACGGCTTATTGCAGGGTAAGCATAATCTCCGAAAACACAGCCTAAAACATTGGGAATCAACATAATCACCGCCATTAAATAACGCAGAAAAAGCATATATTACTCCTCGTCAGTTTCCCAGTTGTGGTAAACGTTCTGAACGTCGTCGTTATCTTCGAACATATCAAGCATTTTTGTCATGTTCTTGATATCATCTTCATTTGTAAGCTTTGTATATGTTGTGGGAACATACTCAACCTCAGCAGATACATACTTGTAGCCTTTTGCTTCAAGGTCATCACGGACACCGCCCATGTCATTGGGCTCTGTGCGGATATCGAAAATGTCACCGTCTGCAATAAAGTCAACTGCACCTGCTTCAAGAGCATCTTCCATAAGCTTTTCTTCATCAATGCCTTCAGCCTCGATGATGATTACGCCCTGTCTGTTGAACATGAAAGAAACGCAGCCTGACTGACCCATGTTTCCGCCGTACTTATCAAAGTAATGACGGACGTCGCCTGCTGTACGGTTGCGGTTATCTGTAAGAGTTTCAACGATAACTGCAATACCTGAGGGGCCGTAGCCTTCGTATACGATTTCTTCGTAGTTATCTCCGCCTGCTTCGCCTGCAGCCTTCTTGATAATTCTTTCGATGTTATCATTGGGAACGTTTGCAGCTTTAGCCTTCGCGATAACGTCTTTAAGTTTTGTGTTTACTGAGGGATCGGGACCGCCGTTCTTAACAGCAACACCGATTTCACGGCCAATCTTTGTGAAAA
The DNA here is from genome assembly GCA_015065765.1 of Oscillospiraceae bacterium. Taxonomy (GTDB): domain Bacteria; phylum Bacillota; class Clostridia; order Oscillospirales; family Acutalibacteraceae; genus SIG575. Next base: position 10,177 of record SVPP01000032.1, read on the forward strand.
TCTTAGCTCTTGCACCGTCAGTTTTTTCTTTTTTACGTTTGATTGTACTCCATTTTGAATGTCCTGACATAAAAAACCATCCTTTTAAAAAATTAACTGTAATATTATATCATAATATCATTATTTTGACAAGATATTATTCATACTTTGCTCTTTCACCGCCGATAAATTTCGGTCTTGTTCTGGCGGCAACGATGGGAGCTTCGCCGATTTTATTAATTGACAGACGGACAGGCACTGCAACGCTTTTAAGATGCATGCCGATAAGTGTCAGACCGATATCAAGTCCTGCATGAGCCTTCACATTTTCGAGTGCGACGGGGTTTTCAAAATTCTTATAAGCAGTTGTTGCAAATGAACCGCCCGCTTTCGGCTGAGGAACAACACATACTATCTCGTAGCCGTATTTTTCTGCAGCTTCTTTTTCAATGATGATTGCACGGTTAAGATGCTCACAGCACTGGCACGCAAGGTAAATCCCCTTTTCTTTCAGAACAGGATAAATTCCCTCAAATGCTGCCTCTGCCATAGAGAGAGATGAATCGCGACCGATAACTCCGCCTGCAATTTCACTTGATGAACAGCCCACAACAAAAATATCGCCCTTTTCAAGTTTGGCAACTTCAAGAAGTTCTTCTGTCGCTTTTCTTGCCTGATTCTTTATTGTTTCATACATATTTATCACTTCCTACAAAATATTTTACCGCAAATGTGCAGAAAATACAATATCAACATTGCAAAATAATTTCGTTAGGTATATAATATATAAGTAAATTTTTAACAAAAGGAGTCTTTTTAACAATGAGTAGTTCTTGTTCAGGAAATTGTTCAACTTGTTCTTCTTCATGCGAGAAGAAGGATTTGCATATCCCCGCAAACCCCATGAGCAATATCGGCAAAGTTATCGGCGTAGTCAGCGGTAAGGGCGGTGTAGGCAAAAGCCTTGTAACATCTCTCTGTGCCGTTGCTGCAAAAACAAAAGGTTACAACACAGCTGTGCTTGACGCTGACATCACAGGTCCTTCAATCCCCAAGGCTTTCGGAATCAAAGGTATGGCAGAAGCAGGCGAAGCAGGTCTTTTCCCCAGAGAAAGCAAAATGGGAATTAAAGTTATGAGCGTTAACCTCCTTCTTGATGACGAGGAAAAACCCGTTATCTGGAGAGGTCCCGTAATTTCAGGCATGGTTCAGCAGTTCTGGCAGGAAGTTATCTGGGGCGACGTTGACTATATGTTCGTGGACATGCCTCCCGGAACAGGTGACGTTTCACTTACAGTTTTCCAGTCACTTCCGCTCAATGGCATTATCGTTGTAACTACTCCTCAGGATCTTGTTACAATGATTGTCAAGAAAGCTTACAACATGGCTAAGATGATGAACATTCCCATTATCGGTGTTGTTGAAAACATGAGCTATCTTGAATGCCCTGATTGCAAGAAGAAAATCAATATCTTCGGTGAAAGCAAGGCTGACGAAATTGCAAAACAGCTTGGTGTTCCTGTATTGGCAAAGCTTCCCATCAATCCTGCAACCGCATCACTTGTTGACAAAGGTGCTGTTGAGCTTGCTGACACTGACGATTTCAAAAATGTTATTGAAACAATTGAAAAGATATGAAAAAAGACGATTTTAACGAAAACAAAAACCACGAAGAGGAAAAAATCCCACTGAATAAAAAGACATTGAAGTTTGTGCTGACAATAATCACTTTCACGCTTTTACTCAGCTGGGTGCTCAATCACACTTCTTCATTTACCGGAATATTAGGGAATATTCTTTCTCTTCTATCACCTTTTTTGATTGGTGCATGTCTCGCCTTTGTCATAAACACAATTCTCAAGCCTCTTGAGAAACTTTGGGAAAAGGTTCCCAAGAAAAAACGCACCAAATATTTTGACAAAGCAAAACGACCTGTGTGTCTCGCTTTCAGTACAATTATAGTTTTCGGTGCAGTTTTTGCAATTCTGTTTATGATTATCCCTCAGCTTGTGGAAACCATAAGCTCCTTTGCAAGCATGCTTCCCGAGTACATCAAGAATCTTGAAGGCTTGCTTGACAAAGCTATGAAAGCACTTGAAAGATACAACTTTGTACTTCCCAGCATTGAGCTTGACTGGAGCAAAGCAGGAGAACTTCTCAATAAGTTCCTTGATAATTACGCAGATTCATTTATCAACAAAACCGTTGATATCACAACATCAATCGTAACTGTTATAGTGAATTTCGTTATTGCAATTTTCTTCTCGCTCTATGTCCTTTCACAGAAAGAGAAAATCGGAAGACATTTCAAGCGTTTTCTTTATGCCATGCGTCCCAAAAGAAAAGCAGAAAAAATCATCGCTTTTATCGACCTGACATCAGAAACTTTCTCAAAATTTGTTACAGGTCAGCTTCTCGAGGCAGTAATTATCGGAGTTCTTTGCTTTATAGGCATGCTGATTCTGCAGATTCCCTACCCTGCAATGATTTCTGTTCTCATAGGATTTACGGCACTCATCCCTGTTTTCGGTGCACTCTTCGGCACAATTGTAGGAGCACTCCTCATTCTCCTTGTGGCACCGATGAAGGCTGTATGGTTTGTAATTTTCATTATCGTTCTTCAGCAGATTGAAACAAACCTTATTTATCCCAAGGTTGTGGGTAAAACAGTGGGTCTCCCCGGAATTCTTGTTCTCGTTTCCGTTTCAATCGGTGGCAGTGCGTTTGGCATTGCAGGTATGCTTTTCAGCGTTCCCGTATGTACAGTTCTCTACTGTGTCTACAAGGAATTTATCGCTAAAAAGCTTAAAGGCAAAGACGTTCCCGAAGATTTAAAAGACTAAAAATAAGAACAATCAAAAAACGGAGATACTTCGCAAATGAAGTGTCTCCGTTAATTTTTATTCCATATCTTCTAAAATTTCAAGAAGCTGATATCTTAAAGCATCATGTGAAATTCTCTTCACATAATTAATAAGCTTCTGCTTATCCCTGATTAATTTCATAGGCAGATACATCTTTGTTTTTTTACCGTTTCTGCCATCAAACTTACTAAGTGCATTAATAATGTTTTTTTCATAAGGCGGATTTGTTTTCACCTGAACATTTTCAAGTATAATTTCAATTTCATCTTCAATATCCGATAAAATTATCATCTCGCCTTTTTCGGAAAATTCACAAGAAATTTCTTTACCGTTTACCTTCACTACACCTTTTTCACAAGAAAGAATATCACAGAATTCAAAGGTGTATTCTCTTTTTTCAGGCATGAAGTCAGATTTCTTTCCTCCTGAAATTTTCACAGAAAGATTTCCGTCCGACTTTGAAACGCTGATTTGTGTTTCGCTGAAGTTACCGTCTTTATAACCGAAAGTTTCACCGTCATCCTCATAAAGAGTAAACGTGTTGTTGCCTCTGAAAATTTTAAGCTTCAGCTTTTCGGGGTTTTTAATTGAGTTACCTTTATCAAGTGACATGGGAATTACTGCACCCGCCTTTGCAAAAACAGGCATTTCCTCAAGTTCACTTGAAACACTGACAACCTTTCCCCCCTGATATATTCTGCCGTTAAAAATGTTTGTCCATCTGCCCTCAGGGAGATAAACAGAAGTTGTTGCAGTGCCGGTCTGTCTGTCCCTTTTTGTGGTTACGGGACAGACAAGAAGTTCTGAGCCGAACATAAAACCGTTTCTACATTCATATGCTTCTTTTCTTTCAGGCTCTATGTAATAAAGAGGCTCACAGAGAGCTCTGCCCTCCTTGTTTGTCCTGCGGTTCATCGAATAGATGTAGGGAATGAGAGAGTGTCTCAGTCTCATGAAATCAGAAACAATATTTTCTGCCTGTTTACAGTAATTCCACGGCTCTTTACCGCTTAAATCATTGTTTGTGGAATGAAGCCTGAGAACAGGAGAGAACACACCGAGTTGTACCCACCTTGTATACATTTCAAAATCGTGTGTACCTCTGCAGTGACCGCCGATGTCGTGGCTCCACCACGTATAGCCGCAGTTTGAAGCAGTTGATGTGAAATAGGGCTGAAAATCAAGTGCTGACCAACTCATGTGGGTATCGCCTGAAAATCCGAGAGGATATCTGTGAGAGCCGATTCCTGCATATCTTGACAGAATCATCGGTCTTTCACCGTTTCTCTGTTTATCAAGATAGTGGAAATGATTCAATGCCCACAACGGGTCAAGACCGGGGGTTTTCGTCTTTTTGCCCTGCTGCCAGTCAATCCACCAAAAGTCGACACCATTTTCCTCATAAGGATTATGAAGGACTTTAAAATATGCATTGACAAATTTGGGATCGGTGATATCAAAATCAATCCTTTCACCGTCTGCAGGGTCTCTGTCCATTTCCTTCGCCATCTCTTCATACATATCCTCAAAGCTTCTCACACCATTTGCGGGATGAAGATTTACCGTAGTTTTAAGTCCCATTGAATGGAGAGTGTTTAAAAATCTCTTGTAATCAGGGAAAAGCTCTGTGTTCCAGCTGTAGCCTGTCCAGCCGTCCATGATAATGTAATAGTCTCCCCACTTCGCCTTGAAATCAGGGAACTGTTTACCGATATTCACCCAATGCCAGTCCATATCAATCGTCGCAACAGTGAGTGGAATATTTTTCTTTTTGAACTCAAGCATCAGGTTGATATAGCTTTCTTCACTGTATGCGTGATATCTGCTCCACCAGTTACCGAGAACGTATTTCGGAATAAGGGGAACTTCGCCGCAAAGACTGAAAAGTGCTTTTACCGCTTCGGTATAATCATGACCATAGCAGAAAACATAAATATCCTTTGCTTTGCCGTTTCTCGGAAGAATCTCTCCGCTTTCTTTTATTACAAGAGATTCAGAATCATCAACTACCGCTGCACCATCGAATGATACAACACCGTCAAGAAGCTTAACTTCTCCCTTTGCCTGATCAAGCGTTCTTGCAGTGCCCTTGAGATTCTTTTTGTTGTTACATTTTGAAACGAGATTACCGCATTTTGCCCACACAGGTTTACCGCTTGAAATATTTATGCAGAACTCAGCTCTGTCAGTTTTTATAACAACTTTATTTCCGCTTTTTTCGTAGGTGAAATTTACCCTGCCATGATCTCTCCGCCAAAAGCTCTGGGTAATTTCATCACAGAATGTACCTTTTTCAATCCTGACGACACCGTCAAGAAGGACACTGATTCTTGTATCACCGAAAACAAGAATATTATCTTTAAAAGCAGTGCCGTTTTCTTTAACTAAAAATTGCGGATTAAGCTTTGTCATAGTCAAAACCTCCATAGTAAAAAAAGGCGGAAAAACTCCGCCTTTTCTGTTTAAATTATGCTTTTGTTTTTTCTTTTTCCTGTTCACGGCGTTCATCAATTTCTTTCTTGATGTTGTCATACTTTTCGCCGTAGAGCCAATACTTTTTCTTATAGATGAAGTAACCTATAATTGTAAGCGGAATAGGTGTAAGGAACATAAATGCACGAAGAACTGTAAGACCTTCTGATGAAATAAGCTCTTCGTCAGCTTCAACCTTAGTAAGCTTTTCACTGTCAATTTCTTCCATAGCCTGAAGATTTTCGTAAAGCTTTTCATCCTTTACAAGGTAGTTACCATCCTCATCTGTGAAAAGCTGAACTGATGCATAGCTGCCGGTTTCAAGGTCTTTAACGTTAACGTCTGTGATTGTGGGAAGACCTGAAGCTGCGATGCCGATGCCAAGGATAAGTGCTGCGATTGCACCTGCAAATTTTGTAATAAGTGTCTGAACGCTGAACATAACACTGTCACCGCGTTTGCCTGTTTTCCATTCACCGTAGTCAACGATGTCAGCAATCATAACAGTTGAACCGATCTGGTTGAGGCCTGATGCTGTCATAAGGAATGCACCTGAAAGTGCAACAAGAACTGTGTTGAGCCAGTAAATCTTCATATCGCCCTGACCGGGTTTAAGGAAGAAGAACACTGCAAAAAGAAGAACATAGCTGACGATACATGCAAGGAAGGAAATTCCGTAGATTTTCTCACGGGGAAGTTTTTTAACGATCCAGCTGTAGAAAATCATTGCGATACCCTGACCTGTACATGCGATAACCCAGAACAATGTGTAACTGAATGCCTTGGGAAGGAAGTCAGCACCGTCTTCATAGCAATATGTATAGAGGTAGAGAATCTGAGAAAGTGCGATTGTTGTACCGATAAGGAAGAATATAAGTGAGCCTGAATATGCACGAAGCTGATCATTCTCCTTGAATGTTGAAAGAATGTATTTGAGACCAACATTTTCGTGAGGAAGGTCAATCTTTTCACGGACAAACAATACAGTGATAAGCAGGAACACGATCATAACAAGACCTGTTGCCATACCAAGATACTGATAAGCTCTCATCATACCCTGATTTGCGAACATGGGAAGAATAAATGATGTTCCCAGCATACCTACAAGGAATCCGCCGAAGCCGCCGATAAGCTTAGCCATTGAGCTTGCCTGGTTTCTTTCGTCTGTTGAGTCTGCCATTGTGGGAAGCATCGTCCAGAAAGGAACGTCAAGAACTGTGAATGACATACCCCAGAGAACATAAGCCACAAGGTAGTAAACATATTTGAGAGTGATGTTCTCAAATGATACAGGTGAGAACATTGCAACGATAACAATTGCGTTTACAATTGCACCGATAAGAATCCAGGGACGGTAACGACCGAAACGACTTTTCTTTGTATTGTTAACGATTGTTGCGAGCATGGGGTCATTGACTGCGTCCCAGAGCTTTGCAAGAACAAATGCTACTGTGAGAACAATAGGATTGAGACCCTGGTAAATACAAAGGTAAACCAGGAAAAATGCATTAATACAGTTGTTGCTGAATTCTCTGCCCAATGAACCGAGAGAGTAAGCAGCAATCTCACCGACGGTGAGTTTGTTAGATTTCTTTTTCATCTTTTTCCTCCTGAATGAATTTATAAATGCAAAGAATAATATAACATAAAACAGAAAATATTACAATAATTTTCTGAAATTATTTTTTCGCAACAACATTATTCTGCAGAAGCGAAAGAAGAAGGTCTCTTGCCTGGGCTTTTGCGACAGCAACAGGAACTGATTCCTCTTTACATTTTGTTATAAATCCCCAGAAACCATATGTAAGGAAGGACGCTATCTGACCTGTGGAATATTTATATTCAAGGTATGCGCTCTCTCTTTCAACACGGTGTTCAACATATTTATAAAGGTAATGATAAAATGATGTGTTTATGTATGAGCCGTCACTGGGAAATGTATTTTTAAGGAAAGGAATCCTGCAAAGGCACAGGTTCAGAATACTTTCAAGAAGATTGCAGTAATTCTGAATAGGATTTTTTTCAGGGTTGTTCTGCTTGTTCAGCTCTGCATATTCATTTCTTGCTGATGCGAGATACTCCTGAAATATTGAATCAAGAAGCTCATACTTATCAGCATAATGAGTGTAGAAGGTAATTCGGCTTGTAGCTGATCTTTCGCAGAGTTCTTTTACCGTTATCTGCTCAAACATCTTCTCGTCGAGAAGCTCAAGAAGAGTGTTTTTCAGATTCTTTTTTGTCTTGGTTATTCTCTTGTCCTCATTCATTCTTTAATCATTCTCCGTTTTTGTATATTTATTTATACAACTCTCAAAATATGTATTTGTTTCTCAGCCAATTATTGCCGTATAATATTATATCAAGTATAAGTATTTATGTCAAGAAATGAACACTTGAGATTTTTATATAACAGGAGGTAAAATTCCATGGCAGACTACATTCTCAGCTGTTGTTCAACAGCCGATCTGACAGAAGAACATTTCAAAGCAAGAGATATAAACTATATCTGCTTCCATTTTTCACTTAACGGTGTACAGTACCCCGATGACCTTGGCAAGACTATTCCCTTTGACAAGTTTTACAAAGCAATGACAGATGGTGCTGACACAGCAACATCACAGGTAAATGTGGATGAATACATCGAATATTTCACACCCTTCCTTGAAGCAGGAAAAGATATTCTCCATGTTACTCTTTCAAGCGGTCTTTCAGGCACAATCAACTCTGCAAGAATTGCAAAGGAAGAACTTCAGGAAAAATACCCCGACAGAAAAATTTATATCGTTGACTCTCTCGGAGCATCATCAGGCTACGGTCTTATTATGGACAAACTCGCTGACCTTCGCGACAGCGGAATGAGCATCGATGAATTAAAAGACTGGGCAGAAGCAAACAAGCTGAAGCTTCACCACTGGTTCTTCTCAACTGACCTTACATTCTTCATCAAGGGCGGACGAGTTTCAAAGGTTTCAGGCTGGTTCGGCACAATCCTTAAAATCTGTCCCCTTCTTAACATGGATAATCTCGGCCACCTTGTTCCAAGATTCAAGGTTAGAGAAAAGAAACGTGTTATTGTAGAAATCGTAAACAAGATGGAAGAGTTTGCTGAAGGCGGACTTGACTACAACGGAAAATGCTTCATTTCAAATGCAGCATGCTACGAGGACGCAAGAGCAGTTGCTGATCTCATCGAAGAGCGTTTCCCCAAGCTTAACGGCAAAGTTGAAATCTATAGCGTAGGTACAACAATCGGCTCACACACAGGTCCCGGCACAGTGGCTCTGTTCTTCTGGGGTAGCGAAAGAGAAAACTAAAACAACAATTTTCACGGGCGAAATCATCGCCCGTGATTTCTTACAAATAAGCAGAAAAACCGTCAAAAATAAAACTCAAAAAAATTTTAAAAAAATTTATAAAAAGTGTTGACAAACAGATATAACTCTGCTATAATATTTTTCGTTGAGCGAGAGTGGCGGAATCGGCAGACGCGCACGTTTGAGGGGCGTGTGGTAATCCCGTACGGGTTCAAGTCCCGTCTCTCGCACCAGTAACCACTGAAACTTCGGTTTCGGTGGTTATTTTTTTCCATAAACCTCATCGGGACTTGGAACCCTTATCGGCGAAGCCGATTAAAATCGTTGCCGTGACGGCAAGCGAAGCGAACGCCGTCAAGTCCCGTCTGACGCACCATATTGAGTATTCATAAGGAATTTAACCTATGAATACTCATTTTTTGCTTAAAATAGAGTTTTGTGTTTAATTTAATAGTTTTTATGTATCGTCGCATTCCTTTCGGAGTGCGACTTTTTTCTGGGTTTTAGGGCTGCCCCTAACAAGTGGGATTTGTATACACAAATCCAGTGCTTGCTAAGACTTATTCCTCGCTTTTTACTGTTTTTTGTTAGTTTGCTAAAGCATTTTTCACTTCCTTTACTTAAAAATTTTGCATTAAAAAAATCCTCGCACTGAACCTTAAAGCACAAGGATATGTAATTTGAAATATAGGGTGTTAATGTGATATACTTTTTATAACCGATGAGATACGATAAATGACCGATTAGATAAAAATCAACATTTCCTCTTTTACATTTGCTATGATGGTACTGCAAATAAAAAGGAGGCTAACGTAAATGCAAGAAATAAAAATAGTCGGGCTTGTCAAAAAGTATAAAAATCTGACTGCCGTAAACAAGCTCAATTTAGAAATGCACCAAGGTGAACTTTTTTCTTTGTTAGGGGTTAACGGTGCAGGAAAAACCACAACAATAAAGATGTTAACCTGTATAACAAAACCGACGGATGGTGATGCATTCGTAGAAGGATACAGTGTAACTAAGCAGTCAGAACAAGTAAAACGGTTGATAGGTGTATCACCTCAGGAAACTGCAGTAGCTCCGAATCTTTCTGTAAAGGAAAACCTTGAATTAATGTGTGGTATTCATGGTTTTTCTAAAGAAAAAAGCAAAGTAA
>SVPP01000010.1 GCA_015065765.1 Oscillospiraceae bacterium
TTCAGCTTCTGATGCTCGTTCAATCGGCGTTGCTGCTCCCTGCCGTGAATCAGGCGACACAGCAGCTTCAGGCGCTTGCAAGCTTGTTGGACCTAAGGGTGAAGTTGAACTCAAGGAAGGCGTTATCGTTGCAAAACGTCACATCCACTGCACTCCCGACGATGCTGCTGCTTACGGCCTTGAAGACAAACAGGTTGTTTCAGTTAAAATCGAATCAGAAGGCAGAACACTTACATTCGGCGACGTTATCTGCAGAGTAAGCCCCTCTTACGCTCTTGCTATGCACATCGACACAGACGAATCAAACGCTGCATTCGCAACTCCCGGCCTTGAAGGCGAAATCATCGCTGAATAATTCTGGTACATAAATCAGTAAACCCTCGGAATTCCGAGGGTTTATTTTTATCTCATCAGTACAAACTGTGCGATTGCGAAGTAGATTGAAAGTGTTGCCGCGTCAACAATTGTTGAAAGAAGGGGTCCTGCCATAAGTGCAGGGTCAAGTTTTACAAGACGGGCAAGAATAGGAAGAGTGCATCCGATAACATTTGCAATTATTACCGTCAGGAACATTGCTGCTGACACTACGAAATACTGAAGATAATCTCCGCCGCCCACAATCATAAGTCTCAGAAAATTGAGAACCGCAAGGACTGTTGCACAACAAAGGGCAACTCTCAGTTCCTTGAAAACGATTCTGAAATAGTCGCGGATTTTCAGTTCACCAAGTGCAAGACCACGGATGATAAGTGTTGAAACCTGACTGCCTGCGTTACCACCTGTACCCATGAGCATAGGCATTGCGGAAATAAGAAAAGCAAAGTCTGCAAGGAGCATTTCCTTTTTGCTGATAATCTGTGCTGTGAGAGTTGCGGAAATCATAAGCACTACAAGCCAGATGATTCTGTTTTTCGACATTTTGAAAACGCCTGTTTTAAGATACGTGTCGTCTGAAGGGCTGAGAAGTGCCATCTTTTCAAAGTCCTCGGTGTTCTCTTCTTCGATGATATCAACGATATCGTCGATTGTGATAATACCCACAAGGCGGTTTTCACTGTCAGTTACAGGCACGCTCAAAAGGTCATACTTTCTCGCAAGATCTGCAACTGTCTCCTGGTCATCGGATGTTGTAACAGATATAATCTGCTTGTCATCGTCCATGATATCTGTAAGACGTGTTGTGGTTTCGCAGAGAAGTAAATCCTTAAGATCAAGAATACCGACAAGGTGACGTTTGTCATCAATACAGTAACAGGTGTAGATAGTTTCTTTATCTATACCTGTTTTTCTTATCTGCTCAATTGCCTCACCTGCATTGAGGTGAGTGTGAAGCTGTACCATTTCCGTTGTCATAATACTGCCGGCTGTGTCCTCGGCATAATTTAAGAAACGGTTGATAGTTTCACGTGTTTTTGCATCAGTAGCTTTCAGAACTCTTGTTACAACGTTTGCAGGCACGTCCTCAAGGAAATCGACTGTATCGTCGATGTACATGTCTTCAACAAGGCGATGAAGCTCGCTGTCTGTTATTGAATGCACGATGTTTTCCTGAGAATCGGAATCCATGTAGGAAAATACGTCTGCAGAAATATCCTTGGGCAATATGCGGAATGTTACAACAAGATACTTTTCATCAATCTCATTGAGAAAGTCCGCGATATCAACAGGATTCATCTCTTTGAGAAGTGAGTGGAGAACTGTGAATTTGTTGTTTTCAAGCAGTTCATTCAGCTCCAAAAAATCTTTTTCTTCCATAAAAAAACTCCTTTCGTCCGGGACAAAAGGAGTCAGGTCATATCCATTATTAAACACCGCAGTACGATGCTTAAGAAAAGATACAACGTGCTTCTTTTGTTCCGTTCTTTCGTAAACAACACCCATCAGGTTCCATTTATTTTTTCCTCCTTTTTGTATTGGGTATATAAATATTGTACGCCTGTTTCGCCTTGATTTTGTGAATATTCTGTGAACTTTTTGAACATTTTTTGATTTTTCAACCAAAAGCGGTAGAAAAGCACCTGAGTTTCCACTACTTATGGGAGGACAAAAAATCAAAACAAAATTTTCAGAAAGGACAAACGATGAAAAGTAAAAAACTCACAAAAAAAGAGCTTCTTTTCTGCCACTGCTTTGCACTCTATGCCAACGCACGAGAGGCGGCATCAAAAAGCGGATATTCAAATCCTGAAAGAGCAGGGCTGAAGCTTATGGCAAAGAAGGAAATAAAAGAGGAAATCAGAACACTGATTTCACAGAGAGCAGACAGAGAAGAAGTTATCTGCGGTCTGAAAAGACTTGCTTTCGGCTCCATTGCCGACCCGATGAAAATTATTCTTTCAGACGGCAGTGATACTTTTGACACGGAAAACATGGACCTTTTTAATATTTCGGAAATCAAGAAACCTAAGGGCGGCGGTATAGAAATCAAATTTTTCGACCGTCTCAAGGCTCTTGAAAAGCTTTCAGTCTTCTGCGAGCAGGGTGATGAGGATTCATCCCTTCCTTTCTACGAGGCAATAAGAAAATCTGCAAAGGCACTGGACGGACGAAAACATGAGTAAGCTTAAATTCTCTCCTTTCTCAGAAAAACAGCTTACAGTGCTTTCCTGGTGGCATCCCGAATCCTCTTACTGCGACTTTGACGGTCTTATCTGCGATGGTGCAGTGAGAAGCGGTAAAACCCTTTGCATGTCAATATCCTTTGTGGCCTGGTCTTTCTTTGCGTTCAATGAGACAAGCTTCGCTATTTCAGGCAAAACAGTTCAGTCTGTCAGACGTAATATCGTCACACCAATTCTCCCCATTCTCAGACAACTGGGCTTTGTCTGCAGTGAAAAGCTGTCTAAAAACGAAATCACTATAACCTACGGCAAAAGGACAAACAGATTTTTCCTCTTCGGCGGTAAGGATGAAGCATCAGCCTCACTCATACAGGGTATGACTCTGGGCGGTGTGCTTTTCGATGAGGTTGCACTTATGCCACGCTCCTTCGTTGAACAGGCTATTGCACGTTGCTCTCTTGAAGGTGCAAAATTCTGGTTCAACTGCAACCCTGAAAATCCTCAGCACTGGTTCAAAAAGGAATGGATTGAAAAATGTCACGACAAAAACTGTCTGCATCTTCATTTCAGAATGCAGGACAATCCTTCCCTTTCAAAAAAGGTTATCGAAAGATATGAAAGCCTTTATTCAGGCACATTTTACGAAAGATTTGTTGAAGGAAAATGGGTCGCTGCCGAAGGAATTGTTTACCCTCAGTTCAGCGAAAAAGTTCATGTGTGCTCACCTCCCCCTGAGCCTTTTGAAAAATACTACATCTCCTGCGACTATGGCACTGTAAATCCCTCTTCCTTCGGTCTGTGGGGACGAAAAGACGGCATATGGTACAGAATTGAAGAATATTATCACGATTCCCGCCGTGAGGGCGTTCAGAAAACTGACGAGGAACATTACTCTTCTCTGGAAAAATTAGCCTCAGGCAGAGAAATTGAGGGTGTTATCGTGGACCCTTCTGCCGCCAGCTTCATTCAGTGCATCTCCCGTCACGGCACATTCCGCCCCATTCCTGCAAAAAATCAGGTGATTGACGGAATACGCCTTGTATCCGATTGTCTGAAAGCGAAAAAAATTATGTTTTCGCCTCTCTGCCGCGATTCAATCCGTGAGTTTTCTCTTTACAGATGGGATTCATCCTCTTCAAAAGACGCTGTCAGAAAAGAAAATGACCACGCAATGGATGACATCCGCTATTTCGTATCAACCGTTCTTGAAAAGAATGAAAATGAATTTTTTGTCTTCTCAACTGAAAGGAGGTAAAACTTGGGCATTAAAGATTTCTTTGCTAAAAAACAAGCTTCTCTGCCTGTGGCATCTGTGCAGACAAGCGGAAACCGTGGATTCATAAGTTCCTTCGGTTCATTCTCCCCCGCTTCTTCTGCTGCTTTCAGCCTTTACGGAGAGCTGAGAAAATCCGTACCAATTATTGACGCGGCAATCGAGAAATTAGTCCGTCTTGTGTGCGATTTTGAAATCACATGCAGTGACAAAAACGCTGAAAGAGAAATGCAGAATTTCTTCAGAAGTGTACCTGTAGGCGGAAATTCAAAAGGACTTGAAGCCTTTATTTCCACATACTTTGACCAGCTTCTCACATACGGTACAGCAGTTGGGGAAATCATCCCCACTGTTTCCGGCTCTTTCGGTGCTCTTTACAACACAAGCCTTCACGATATCTCACTGAAAAGAAATGAAAACGGTTTTGATGTTGATATTTGTCTGTCAGGCGTAGGTGCAGAGACTCCGCCTCGTCCTGACCTTATAATGATGTCAGCACTCAATCCGTCACCCGGTCACATTGAAGGCAATTCCATGCTGAAAAGTCTTCCATTTGTAAGCTCCCTTCTGCTCAGGATTTTTGAAACTGTAGGAACTAATTTCGAGCGTGTGGGAAATGTCCGATACGCTGTTACCTACAAGCCTGCAAACGATGCCATGGACAAGGCTTTTGCCAAAGACAGGGCACTGCAGATTGCCTCTGAATGGAGCAAAGCGATGAATTCTTCAGGCTCAGTTCACGATTTTGTGGCGGTGGGCGATGTGCAGATAAAGGCTATCGGTGCTGACAACCAGATTCTCGACAGCGAAATCCCCGTAAGGCACATGCTTGAGCAGATTGTAGCCAAAACAGGTCTTCCCCCATTCATGCTGGGACTTACATGGTCTTCTACCGAAAGAATGTCTGCTCAGCAGGCTGATATTCTCACAAGTGAGCTTGAACACTACAGACACATCCTTGAGAGCGTGCTCATAAAAATCGGTAACGCCTTCCTCAGAATGAACGGCTTTGCCGCAGAAGCCAAGGTGAAATGGGAAGACATCTGTCTGCAGGATGCTGTTGAAGAAGCAAGAGCAAGACTTTACAACGCACAGGCTGAAAAACTTGAAAAGGAGGTAAAAGGATATGCAGAAAAACTTTGATAACGCAATCGAGCTTAATTCACTAAGTGAGGAAGAGCTCGCACAAATCAACACTTATTCTCTCACAGAACTGACCGAAAATGATATTTTCGCTTTCTCTGTAATCCTCTGTGACAACGAAATTGACAGAGATTACGAATGCTTTGACAAAGACGCACTTATAACTCTCTCGGAGCTTTTTGTAGGCAAGACAGGTATCCTCAACCATGATATGAAGGCTGAAAATCAGGTTGCGAGAATTTACTCTGCAGAGGTTGAAGAGAGCGAAAACGAAACATCTTCCACAGGAGAAAAATACTGTCGTCTCAGGGCAAAAGCCTATATGCTGAGAAACGAGAAAAGCCAGCCACTTATTGACGAAATCTGTGCAGGTATCAAAAAGGAAGTGAGCATCAACTGCTCTGTCAGCGAAATCATCTGCTCAGAATGCGGTAAAAAAGTAAAAAAAGAGCACTGCTCACATATTAAGGGCAAGGATTGCTACCACATTCTGAGAAAACCCACAGATGCTTACGAATGGTCATTTGTAGCTGTGCCTGCTCAGAAAAAAGCAGGAACTGTCAAAAACTTTACAATCAGTGAGGACGTGGAAAAATACAAGGCGATTGCCGAAAAATACAATAATTTCCTCAGACAGGAAATTGTAAAACTCTCTGCAGTTGTGTCGCCCGAAATGAGTGTAAAGAGCATTGACAACATCTGCAGAAGCCTTGACACTGATGCTCTTGAAACACTGAGACAGGATTTTATAAAGGCTGACAGCTGCCGTATGAAACCGCAGCTCAAAAACGAAGAAAAAGAATTTTCCAACGATAACTTCAGAATTTAAGAAAGGAATTTTATTATGAACGTTTCATTCAAAGGTTTTAACGAAAAGGTTCTCACATTCAAGTGTGAAACAGAAATCACTAAAGGCTACGGCGTGAAAATCACAGACAATCAGACTGTAGGAAACTGCAACGAGGGCGATGCTTTTACAGGCTTCTGCCTTGACAGCGACAACGAAAACGCTACTGTACAGATGTCAGGATATGTAAAAATGAATTACTCTGACACTGCACCCGCTCTCGGCAAAAACGCTCTTGTATTTGCTGCCGACGGCACTGTACAGGAAAACGCTGCCGGCACACCCTGCACAGTTCTTGCTGTTGACGAAAACACTTCAACTGTTGAATTTTTGTTTTAATTAAGAAAGGAGACAAAACACATGGCAACATTTGACAACATCAGACTTGAAAAAGGTCTTTACAACACATCATCTTCTTTTTCAGCAGAGCTTGAAAAGCTTGACCCCTCTGAAAATTACAGAGGCACTGCCCTTGAAGGTCTCGATGCTTTCCAGCGTCAGCTCAAGAGATTTGATATCAAGGTAAGCGGTCCTAAGAGCGACACAATCGAAAAATTTTTCCGTACTTCTGATTCTTCTGCACTTTTCCCTGAATATGTTTCACGTGCAGTAAGACAGGGTATGCAGGAAGCTGATGTTCTCCCCTCAATTATCGCTTCTACCACAAACATCAACTCTCTTGACTACAGAGCCATCACTTCAACTCTCTCTGACGAGGACAAGGAGCTTGTCCGTGTAGGCGAAGGTGCATATATCCCTGAAACTACTATCAGAACTCAGGACAACCTTGTGTCACTTAAAAAGAGAGGCAGAATGTTAGTTGCATCATACGAGGCTATCCGCTTCCAGCATCTTGACGTTTTCACAGTGACTCTCAAGCAGATCGGCGCATACATCGCAAGAGCTCAGCTCAAAGACGCAATCTCTGTTCTTCTTGACGGCGACGGCAACGAAAACCCTGCTGAAGTTCTCAGCACAGAAACTGCAGGCACTCTTACATATTCTGACCTTGTTGATTTCTGGAACAAATTCTCTCCCTATGAGATGAATACAATCATCGCAAGCGCAGACGTTACTGCCAAAATGCTCAAGCTTCCCGAATTCAGAGACGCTACTGCAGCTCTTGATTTCCATGCAACAGGCAGAATGATTACACCTATCGGCGCAAATCTTATCAAATCAAATGCAGTTGCTGAGGGCACACTTATCGGTCTTGACAAGAACTGTGCTCTTGAAATGGTAACTGCAGGCGAAGTTCTTACAGAATATGACAAGCTTATTGACAGACAGCTTGAGCGTGCCGCAATCACATCAATTGCAGGCTTCTCAAAAATCTTCACAGACGCATCAAAGGCTCTTGAGGTTTAAAAATGACTACACCGTGGAATGTTCTTTCAAGATTCAGGCAGTTGCTTGAAATTTTTGACGAAGAGGCAGAACAATTTCTGCCTCTGTGCGTGGTAAACCTTCACAGAATCAAATCACAGCTGAGAGATGACGTAAACGAGGATGATGTGAGAATCACCGAGGCTGCAGCGGCTCTTACATATTACGATTACACTGTAAGGCTTTCATCCACAAGCGAGGATTTTACAAGCTTCCGTGCCGGCGACATCACCGTCAGCAAAACCACATCCTCTCTGACAGAAAATGCAGAGAAAATCAAAAGGGATGCTCTTCTTGAGCTTACTCCCCTGATGCGTGACACAAACTTTGTTTTTCTTAATGTGTAAGGGGGAATGCAGATGAATTTAGACAGACTTTTTTCTCTCTACGGCAGAGAGGCTCAGCTCCATGACGAAAATGGCTGGAACAGTGAAATTTACCACTGCTTCATTCAGCCACTGAGATACAAGAATAAAATGTACCTTGACGGTGTCAACACTCCCATCGGTTACAACAGCCAGGGACACTATCTCTACATCGGCCCTGCAAAGCATGACCTTTCAGGCATCACTGACTCCAGCACATGGATTTCTTCAGACGGTGTAAAATTCAAGGTTGACAGAAGCGAAAAGGTGTATTTCGGGAATAACGTCCTCTATATCTGGGCGATTATAAAAACTATTGTTGAGGTGTAAAATATGAGCAGTACAATTACCACAATGCCTGAGTCAATTGTGAATTGGCTGAAAAATATTTCAGATCTCAGGCACATCACCTTTATGACCGAATATCCCCCTCAGGCAAAAGCAGTACCACTGAGAAACTCAATTGTGTCAGTGGGACTTGCTGAAGTCAAAATCACTGACCTTTTCCATGAAAACGAGGATGGTGAACTCATACGGGACGAATACTGCAGACAAGCTGACATTCACATCGTTCTCGGCATCCATGTTCCCGATTCATTGGGCGGAAGCACATGTCACGATGTTTTTTCAACTATTGTTAACTATCTCACTTTCTCCACTGACCTGAATATTATTTCCTCCACTTGCGGTCATGTTACATCTGACAGAAACACAGAAAGCCTTGTTATGGATGCAGATATTCATATCGGTGCAGAATTCTGTCCTGCAGACGAAACAGGTCTTGCTTTCAACTCCTTTGCCAGCAAAACCTTTTTCTGCAAAAATCACATGGAAGACACTGTTCTTCATCTTAATGAAGGTGAAAGAGAGAAATGGGATAACCCCTGCTATGTAGGTGCATACACAGGAAGCGGTTCAGGTTCAAGAACGATAAACCTTGACTTTACTCCGAGATTTGTCTTTGCTTATGCTGTGGGTGGCGGTGCACTATCAATTGACTTTGACGAAAAAGAAGCTAAAATGTACTTCGGCTATGCCACCGAGGGAAACAGTTCAAGCGCAATTGAATGCACCACAAAAGGTTTTCGCGTGCATAACGGCGAAAACTACAAATCGGGAAACACATACCCTCTTCTTAATGAAACAGGATATAACTACGTTTTCTATGCTGTGAAATAATCACCGTAAAAAACAAAAAACCGAACTGTTTGCACAGTTCGGTTTTCGTTTTAATTTACTCTTGATTATGCCTGCTCAGGAGCGCCTACGGGACAAGCATCTGCACAGCTGCCGCAATCGATGCAAGCATCTGCGTCGATAACATACTTGTCTGCGCCTTCAGAGATAGCCTCTACGGGACATTCACCTGCACATGCGCCACAAGAAATGCATTCGTCATTGATGATATAAGCCATTGTTCGTAACCTCCCTTTTCATTTATAAACCTATTCTATCACATATTTTTTAAAAATCAAGTACTTTTTTAAACTTTATGCTTTTTTCAATTGATTACCAGAGGAACTCAACGCTTCTTGCATGAGCATTGATTCTTGCAACATCAGGAGTATTAAGTCTCGTATCGAAATTCACGTCTCCGCAGGAAGCTTCGTAGTCATCGAGATACTGAACACCTCTTGCGTGAGCATTTGCCTTTGATGCATCAATTGTATTGACCTTACCGTTACCGTCCACATCACCTACAAGATGAATTTTAAGGTCAATAACTGATTCCTGAGATTCAACCGTAATTGCATATTCTCTCGTTACATGATCTTTCTTTGAAACACGGAGAATATATTCGCCTGCTTCTACGTTTTCAAGACTGTACTCTGCACTGTTTCCTGTTACAACGATTGTATATGCAGGGTCTGTTTCGCCGTCCGCAATAAGCTCAATTGTGATTTCGTCTGTATCACTTCTGAAGCTTGTAACAGTACCTGTGATAACAGCTGTAAGAGGCGGAACTATATCATCGACATAGCTGTCACCGCAAACAGAACATGTATATGTTGTGTAGCCTTCTGACGTCATTGTGGGGGCTGTCGCAACTGCTTCATAAGAATGTCCCAAAGCAGGAATGACATCTGTTTCCTTTGCATCACAATCAGCACACTCTCTGTACTGTGAGCCGTCATGAATACAATCTGCCTCTGTGAGAGAAATCCATTCACCGTATGAGTGAGGAAGTTTTTCTGTTTCTCTTGTGTCAACTATTCCGCCACAGACTGTGCAGAAAAGTGTTTCTTCACCTGCACCTGTACATGTAGCAGCCTTTGTTTCTTTCCATGTGCCTTCCGTATGACCGAGAGCAGGAATCAAGCCTGTTTCTTTCGCATCACAATCAGCACATTCTCTGTACTGCGAACCTGCATGTGTACAATCAGCTTCTGTGAGAGGTATCCATTCGCCGTATGAGTGGGAAAGTTTTTCTGTTTCTCTCATTTCGAGAACTTCACCGCACACTGTACAGAAAATTGTTTCTTCGCCCATAGCAGTACATGTAGGCGCTTTTGTTTCTGTCCATTCTCCCTTAACGTGACCTGTAGCATAAATTACAAACGTTTCACGGCTGAGCTCAACTCCGTCACAACCCTCATCAACACAATAAATTACTCTGTCGTATGAGCCATTTTCAGTGCAAGTTGCTTCTTTTCTGTTTTCCTGTACCCATTCTCCAGGTGTGTGACCCGTTGCAGGAATGACAACTGTTTTTCTTTCAAGTTCTTCACCGCAGACAGAGCAGTATGTTACCATGTCATATGAGCCATCTTGCGTGGGTGTAGGTCTTACTGAATTTTCTTCAACTGCATCTGCCGGAGTGTGTCCGAGGGCAGGAACTGTTTCCTGTGCTGTTAAAATTTCTCCGCATACTTCGCAGTGTTTGCCTTCTGTTAAACCTTCATTTGTGCAATCAGGTGTCACTGCTTCGTCAATTACTTCTGTGTGACCAAGGGCGGGAACTTCTTCCTGTGCCTCTAAAACTTCTCCGCAGACTTCGCAGTGTTTGCCTTCTGTAAGACCTGTATTTACACAGTCAGGCTCTACGGCTTCGTCAATTACTTCCGTATGTCCGAGAGCGGGAACTGTAATTGTTTCTCTTGAAAGCTCTGATTCGCATACAGTACAGTAAACTACTGTGTCATATGAGCCGTCATTTACACAATCAGGAGACACATTGTTTTCAGTCACTGCTTCTGATTCTGTATGACCAAGTGCAGGAACTGTTTCCTGTGCTACTAAAACTTCACCGCAGACTTCGCAGTGTTTGCCTTCTGTCAAGCCTTCATTTGTGCAATCAGGTGCAACTGCTTCATCGATTACTTCTGTATGTCCGAGGGCAGGAACTGTTTCCTGTGCTACTAAAACTTCTCCGCAGACTTCGCAGTGCTTGCCTTCTGTCAAGCCTTCATTTGTGCAATCAGGTGCAACTGCTTCATCGATTACTTCTGTATGTCCGAGTGCAGGAACTTCTTCCTGTGCAACTAAAATTTCACCGCAGACTTCGCAGTGCTTGCCTTCTGTTAAACCTTCGTTTGTGCAATCAGGTGTAACCGCTTCGTCAATTACTTCTGTGTGTCCGAGAGCGGGAACTTCTTCCTGTGCCACTAAAACTACTCCGCAGACAGAACAATGTTTACCTTCTGTCAAGCCTTCGTTTGTGCAATCAGGTGTCACCGCTTCGTCAATTACTTCTGTGTGTCCTGTTGCAGGGATTTCCTGTTCTGAGAATGTCTCACCACAGACTGTACATGAGCCTGTAATCTTACCGGGCTCTGTACATGTGGGCGGAGTATAGCCTGAGTCATATGTATGACCAAGAGCGGGAACCACTTCCTGAGCTACTATTATTTCTCCGCATACAGAACAATGTCTGCCTTCTGTGAGACCTTCGTTTGTGCAATCAGGCTCAACTGCTTCGTCAATTACTTCTGTATGTCCGAGGGCAGGAACTTCTTCCTGTGCAACTAAAACTTCACCGCAGACAGAACAGTGTTTACCTTCTGTTAAACCTTCGTTTGTGCAATCAGGCTCAACTGCTTCGTCAATAACTTCGGTGTGTCCGAGAGCAGGAACTACTTCCTGTGCAACTAAAATTTCTCCGCAGACTTCGCAGTGCTTGCCTTCTGTCAGACCTGTATTTGTACAATCAGGTGCTACTGCTTCGTCAACAACTTCTGTGTGTCCGGGAGCGGGAATTGTTTCTTCTGATACAGTTTCTCCGCAGACAGTACATACAGTAGTTGTTTTTCCATCCTCTGTACATGTTGCATCAATGATTGTTGTTTTCTCTGTATGTCCGAGAGCATCAACATAATCTGACACAAAATTATCACCGCAGACAGTACATGTATATGTTGTGTAGCCTTTTTCTGTACAGTCAGGTGCAGTAACTTCAGTTTCGTAAGAGTGACCGAGAGCAGGAACCACTTCCTGTGCTACTAAAATTTCACCGCACACTGAACAGCGTTTACCTTCTGTCAGACCGTCATTTTCACAATCAGGCTCAACGGCTTCGTCAATTACTTCTGTATGTCCCGAAGCAGGAATCGTCTCTTCTGAAATAATTTCACCGCAGACAGTACATGCAGTTGTTGTTTTTCCGTCAGATGTACATGTTGCTGGAATAGTTTCTGTTTTTTCTGTGTGACCGAGTGCAGGGATTTTTTCCTGTGACACTAAAACTTCACCGCACACGGAACAGTGCTTGCCTTCGCTGAGACCTGTGTTTGTACAACCAGCCTCTACGCCTTCATCTGTAACTTCTGTATGACCAAGAGCAGAAATCACAAGTTCTTCTTCAGATACTTCATTTACGGCATTTTCATCAAGATAAATCTTTCCGCACTGACAGACGTATGAATCCTTAATACCATCATTTACGCAATCAGCCTCTGTACCAGCATGAAAAACAAGGTTTTCTGCTTTACATATATGAGCTACAGTTGCAACAACAGTATTCTTCACTTCAATAGCTTCAATAACTTCAAAATTACTGTCAGCCATAGCAAAGTGATTAGCATCAATTTCAAGGTTGTCGCCTTCTGACACAGATTCTGTAACCTTCACTTTAAAGGTTGTCATGTCAACCATGTCATATCCTTCAGGCATAGCGAAGGGCAATGAGTGGAAACCGTTTGTTCTGTAACCACCGTCAAAGCATTCCTCTGTCCAGTAATAACCTTCAAGACCGCCAAGCAGACTTCTTGTTGCATTAACAATTGAGCCTGAACCGGTTACAAACTCAAGACCTGCCGGCAGCACCACATCATATTCAAAACAGATAATAGGCTCACGCCACCACATCGATACGGTGTAATTAATCTCATCTCCCGCTTTCACATCGGTTTTGTCGGGAGTAATATAAAGTGCAACCCATGTATCATCACTGATTTCAGGCAGAGATGTTTCAGAAAGAACTTTTCCGCAGACGGAACATGAAACTACAACTTTACCATCAACTGTTTCTGTTACCTCAGTATGACCATTTGCAGGAATAACATCTTGTGCGATAAGGATTTCACCACACTCAGAACAGTGGCTGCCTTCTGTTAAGCCTGTGTTTATACAGTCCGCTTCCACTGCTTCATCGATTACCTCAGTGTGAGAATGAACAGCGTCTTCTGCTGTGACTTTCACTCTGTTGACAACGCTGACATTACTGATAATTTCGTCCGCACCGCTGAGAAAAGTATCTTCAAACTGAAGCTCAACAGATAAATCCTTTCCAACGGCTTCATCTGTAACCTTTGCTTTCAGAACAGTCAAAGCAACTTCATCATATCCTGACGGCATAGCAAAAGCTTCTGCCTTGTATCCGTTTGTTCTCAGGCCTCCGTTCAAGCTTTCCTGGGAATCAGTAAACGCATAACCATCAAGACCAAGCAGTACTGCTGTACCGTCAACTGCTTTTCCGGAGCCTTTTACATACTCAAGTCCCTCAGGAAAAACAACATCATATTCAAAACATAATATAGGATTTTTCCACCACATTGAAATTGTATATGTAACTACATCGCCGATCTTCGCTTCAGCTTTATCGGGAGTTACATACAAGATGATTTCAGGTTCTGCTTCTGCAAAAGCAGAAACAGGAAATACAGACAAAATCATCACTAATGATAATAACACGGCTAAAATTTTCTTTTTCATAAAAGAATCGCCTCCAATACGCGTATTTTTCGCCGTTTATATTGTATCATAACTAAAAATATTATGCAACAGTAAATTTTTTTGTAATATTTTTATAATAAAAAATCAGTACGGTCGGGCAACCGTACTGATAATTTTATGATTCAATGTCCTTCAGTGCTTCAAGTTCTTCTTTGTCAACCTTGATTCTGCCGTCCTTGATGACCTTTACATCATGTCTGTGATAAGCCTGAGGTGCTGCTCCCGGACGTCTGTCAAGATTTACCTTTACAGTTCCTTTGAGGAGGTTTGTTTCAACTACTGTTCCTCTGCCCTCGTTTGTTTCAACGATTGCACCCACTTTGGGAGTTACTTTCAGAAGATGCTCATATGCCTCCTGCTCATATTTCAGACAACACATAAGTCTGCCGCAAGTACCGCTGATTTTTGTGGGATTGAGTGACAAGCCCTGTTCCTTTGCCATTTTAATCGAAACAGGCTGGAAATCACCTAAGAAGCTTGAACAGCAGAGAGGTCTGCCGCACATACCGAGACCACCAATCATTTTTGATTCGTCTCTCACGCCAATCTGACGAAGCTCGATTCTTGTTCTGAAAACTCCGGCCAGGTCCTTGACAAGTTCTCTGAAATCCACTCTGCCGTCTGAGGTGAAATAGAAAAGAATCTTACTGTTGTCAAAAGTATATTCAACCTCAACAAGTTTCATATCAAGGCCGTGCTTTGCAATTTTTTCAAGGCAGATGTCGAACGCCTTCTTTTCTTTTTCTTTATTCTTTGCAACTGTTGCAAGGTCCTCTTCTGTTGCGATTCTGATAAGCTTTTTCAGAGGATGGACAATTTTATTGTCCTCCACCTCTCTGTTTTCAGCTGCAACCTCACCGCATTCAATACCTCTTGCAGTTTCAACTATAACTTTATCAAATTTTTTAAGCTGTTTTCCGTCAGGATCAAAGAAATAAACCTTTCCCACATCCTTGAATCTTACACCGATTACTTCAGCCATATTTATACCTCCTGTTTCAAACGGCTCGAAAGCCTCGCTAAAAGCAAATTATGATTCGCATAATGCTCAATACCGCTTACGGCATCACTGACAACCTTCATGGCTTTCATGATTTTTTCCGATGTCATACCGCCTGCAAGGAGCCTTGCAGTATCTTCATTCTGCGACATGAGATTTTCTGCTCCGCTTTTCAGCGCAAGAGAATCTCTTAAAATCAGTATAACCTCTTCGAGAGATAATTTCAAGAGGTCTTTATCTTTTTCAAAAGCTCCCAGAGTTTTCATCATCTCGATTTCGCTGTCGGACAAAATTGCTTTTCCGATTAACGACGCACTCTCGTATGCTTTTTCAAGCTTCTTTTTTGTAGTGCTGTCATCTGTCAGGTCACCCATTCTGAATGCGGCACACCTTGATTTGACAGTTTCAAGAAGCATGGCCTTGTCCTCGCATTCAAGGATAAAATTCACATACGAGGGCGGCTCTTCAAGAACCTTAAGAAAGGCATTCATGGCAGTTTCGTTCATTCTGTGAGCTGCCGTTATAATATAAACCTTTCTTTCCGCCTCGTTAGGAACAACGTAAGCATCGCTTCTTACTTTTCGTATATCTTCAACAGATACTGTTTTTGATTTGTTAGTACCTTCAACCTTTTTTATATCAACGTGGGACTCACTCTCTGCCTTCATGCAGTTTGCACATTTGCCACACGGTCTCAGTGTTTTTTCACTCTCCGTACAGACAAGTGCCTTTGAGAGAGTTTGTGCAAAGGTAAGCCTTGTGCTTTCGTTTGCACCTTCAAGAATTATGGCATGAGGAAGCCTTCCGCTGTCAAAAGCAGATGATATGAGTTCTTTGAATTTTACGTCATATTCTCTGTTTTCAAAATTCATGACTTACCGTCCAATACCTGAAGATTTCGTTTTATCACTTTTTCTCCCCGCCATTCAAAGGCTCTGCCCTCTATGGGAGTCTCCTCTGTAACTTTTGGATTGAAACTTTCGATAAATTCTTTTATTGTTGTTTTTTCTGCCTTTATATTATAGGGACATGCTTTCTGACATTCATCGCAGCCCCATGCACAGTTAAGGCGTTTCATCATTTCTTTATATTCTTCGGGGATTTCCCCTTTTTTCTGACTGATATGTGAAAGACATTTCTCTTTATCAAACTTCGCCTCTTTCAGCACACCTGTAGGACATGCTTCTTTGCATTTTCCGCAATCGGGACAACTTCTGATTTCTTTTTCCTCTGTGGGAATTTCAAGGTCGGTGAGAATCTCGCCGATAAAAACCCATGAGCCGTATTTTTCGTTTATGAAAAGTCCGTTTTTGCCTATCATTCCAAGTCCTGATTTCGCCGCAGCAAAAACTTCGGGAACAGGAGAATTATCCGCAAAGAAAACAAATTCATTCTTAGGATATTCTTCCTTCAATTTATCACATATAAGTGAAAGATATCCGCTTGCTACAGTGTGATAATCGCTGACCGCCGCATAGCGTGATACGTTTAATTTTTCGTATGCATCCTCACCTAAATAATAAGGGAAGAGGAAAGTTATAACTGTTTTTGTGTTTTGGGGGATTCTCTCTTTCGCTCTGCAAGGAATAAGTCTATCCTTGTAAATTTCAAAAGAAGAGAAGCCGAAAAACTCACAGTAATTTTTAATGATTTTTTCTGTTTTTTCCATTTAAGCTACCTGCTGACCAAGTGCAATCATAACGGGCATTGTAAGTATGCTCATAAAGCTGACCATAGCAACGACCTTTGATGCACAGGGTGCGTCCTTATCATATTTCGCAGCAAACATAACAGTGTTGTTTGCACTGGGTGCTGAGCTTGAAAGAATGATTGCGGGCACAAGTGCACCTGTCACTCCGAAAAGTTTGAAAAGTCCCAGCATACAAAGGGGAAGAACGATAAGCTTGAGAAATGCAGTAAGATAAATCCTCTTGTCGCTGAACATAGTTTTCAGATCAGTATTTGCAAGGTATGTGCCGAAGAAAATCATAGCAAGAGGAGTGTTGAGTGATGCAAGATAATCAACAGGTGTCTGGAGAATTTCAGGAAGTCTTATTCCGAAAATAAAAAGCGGAAGTCCGATTAAAACTGCAATTGTACCCGGATTGAGAATCAGTTTTTTAGGGTCAAACTTTTTCTCACCTGTCATTACCATTATACCGTGGGTAAAGGAACTGATATTGAAAACCATTACCACAACCGAGCAATAGAAAACGCCTTCAGCACCTAAAACTGCATTGGCAAGCGGAAGAGCCATATAGCCTACGTTGCCGTAGTTTGATGCAAATTTATAAATGCAGTTATCACTCTTTGACTTATCTCTGAAAAACGGAAGAGCAATAAGTGCGCCCACAATCTGGATTGCCGCCGCAAAAGCGAAAGCCAGAAGAAGTTTTTTATAGTTTTCTGGAGTGTTGTCCATGGACATGAAGGCGGTGATAATAACTGCGGGAGTTATTATGTAGAAAAGAAGGTCATTTGAAAGTCTTGCAGTTTTTTCTTTAAAAAGACCTGTCTTGTCGCAGATAAAACCCACTGCAACAAGAATGTAAAGAATGCCCACCTGCTTGGCGGCAATTGCAAGATTTTCCAGAAACACCTTATTTTTCCTCCTCTATAATTTTTTCAGATTCCTTCACTGTCATGTTTTTTATCTGGGGTGCAGAAACAAGAGTCATTGCAAAAACAAATGCAAACAAGCAGAAGAAAAAGTCTGCAATTTCTACGGGACATTCAAGCAAGCCATCTGCTGCAAGAGCTTTGTAGGATGAATCAAAAAGCTGAAGAAGCAGTCCGGGAATTGCTACAACTGCTGCAAACATTCCACCGATAAGTCCGTAGGAAACAACCTTGTAAGACACACATCTGTTGTTGACCTCAGAAGACATCTGAGCTAAGTACATAAAGAACATCATCATAAACGCAATCATGAAAAGTTCAAGGAAAAGTGATGAAACATTCATGAAGCTGATTGTTCTTGTGAAACGCTGAATCATTCTGAAGGTTGCCCAGAAAAGAGGACAAAGAGAGAAAAATTTCATTTTTGCCATATCTGCGTTTCTCATTCCTGCATATTTAAAAGTAAGAATAATGAAATAAATTGCTGAAAGTATTCCGAAAACACCTTCAAGAAGTCTCGGAAGTGCACCTGATTTCATAAGATATGAAAAATGTGTCTGCTCTGCCATAAATGGGTCATAGGAAGCTGACATGTCAAAGTAAGACTGAACAGATGCTACCGCACCGAACACAAGCAAAATTGCAAAACAGCCTGATGCTACAGAAACAGCAATATTTTTCTTTTCAGGAAGTTTATCCTGCGGTGCTTTTCCTGAAAGAAGGCAAATCACAAAAATTGCCACTGCGGAAAAGCCTAAAACACCATAAAGAATAGGTGTTGTAATGCTGTTTTCTGTAAAAAAGCCTGTTTCAAAATCAATAAGACCGCTGAAAGACTGATAAATTCTGATAATAAGCGCAACAATAGTACCTGCAAGTGCTACAAAGAAAGCACTTTTCATCTGAAGGTTTTTCGCGCTACCTTTAATTTTCATAAAATCACCTTATCTCTGTTCTCTGGGAATATAAATACCTGATACGCCCTCTGATTCTTTTCTTTCATCAAGAGAAACATATTCACGTGAATGAGCAACACTCTTGTATGCAGGGCGGATGATTCTGTTAGCAGTTGTCATTTCTTCAATTCTGTGTGCTGACCAGCCTGCAACTCTTGCTACCGCAAACATAGGTGTGAACAAATCTACAGGGATTTTCAGCATCTCATAAATAAGACCTGAGTACATGTCAACGTTAGCACAAAGAGGCTTCTTCACGCCCTTCACTGAAGCGAAAACCTGCGGTGACAGTTCTTCAATACGTGTAATCATATTGAAACGCTCTTCATACTCAGTGCCCTTTGCAAATTCTCCTGCTTTTTCTTTAAGGAGGACTGCTCTCGGGTCTGAGAGAGTGTAGATTGCATGGCCCATACCGTAAATAAGACCTGAGCCGTCGCCGGCTTCTTTATTGATAATCTTCTTAAGATAATCTGCAATTTCACCGTCAGAAGAATGGTTTTTAACATTTTCATAAATTTCGCCGATCATCTGATGAGCCTTGATGTTTGCACCACCGTGACGGGGACCTTTCAGTGAACCGATAGCCGCACCGATTGCAGAATATGTATCTGTGCCTGATGATGAAAGAACTCTTGTTGTAAACGTTGAGTTGTTACCGCCACCATGCTCTGCATGAATGCAAAGGCAAAGGTCAAGAAGTTTTGCCTCTTCATCAGTGAATGTTCTGTCAGCTCTTGTGAAACGAAGGATTGTTTCAGCAGTTGAATGCTCAGGCTTGGGCTGATGAATATACATGCTCTTCTTGTAATAAGTTCTTCTCTTTACCTGATATGCGTATGTCATAATTGCAGGCAACTGTGCCACAAGATGGATACACTGTCTGAGCATGTTAGTAACACTTGTATCATCAGGGTTTGAATCGTATGAATAAAGAGCAAGAACACTTCTTGCCATTTTGTTCATGATGTCAGGTGACGGTGCCTTCATGATCATATCTTCAATGAAATCATCGGGAAGTTCACGGCACATTGCAAGTGTTGCTCTGAACATTTCAAGCTGTTCCTTTGTCGGAAGTGAGCCGAAAATCAGAAGCCATGCAATTTCTTCAAAACCGAAACGGTTTTCCTTCTGACAGTTTCTGACTAAATCCACCATGTCATAGCCACGGTAAGTAAGTCTTCCTTCCTTGGGGATTCTTTCGCCGTCAATAATATAGTAACCCTCAACACTGCAGATTTGTGTCAGTCCTGCCATAACGCCTGTGCCGTCAGAATTTCTAAGACCTTTCTTGACACCGTACTTGCTGAAATCTCCTGTGTCGATACGGTTATTTTTCTCAAGTTCTTTACATAAACTTTCCATAGAGCTGTCATCGATATATTTGATATAAGTTGTTGACATATCAAAGCTCCTCTCTTATACACATAATTATTCATTATAAAATATTACTCTATATTGTACAATATTTCATTACTAAAAGTCAAGAAAAAAGGATGGTAGATTTACATGAGATTCACACTGTTTTTAAGCATATGCTTGGCACTTTCAATGATTTTTACCCCTGTTATACCTCTCCACAGCAAAACAGAAGAAAAGAAGTCATCATCTGTCTCTGTAAAAGCAGAAAAGGAAGAAGAAATAACTCTTTACAGAACAGAGATTAAAGAGACGGTAAAATTGTCTGTAAGCGACTATCTTACAGGTGTTGTCAGCGCGGAAATTTCTCCGCTTTATTCAGAAGAAGCAATAAAAGCACAGGCTATCGCCGCCCACACATATGCACTCTATCAGCAGGAAAAAGGTGTCACTCTCACTGACGATTACAAAAAGCATCAGGGCTACATTTCTCCCGAAGAAGCAAAAGAAAAATGGGGAGACAAATATGACCTTTATATGCAAAAAATCACCTCATGCGTAGACGAGGTTAAGGAAGAAATCATAACATATGAAGGGGAAATTATATTGCCTGCGTTTTTTGCTTTATGCTCAGGAAAAACGGAGAATGTAAAAGATATATGGGGACAAGAGCTTCCCTACCTTGTGTCTGTTACAAGCGAGGGCGACAAGCTTTCCCCCGACCTTGTGACAGAAAAGAAAGTAACAAGAGAAGAGTTTGAGAATTTTGCAGGAATTACGCTTAGTGAAACACCTGTTTTTTCCCTTGACTGCACAGAAGCGGGAGCAGTAAAAGCCCTGACAATTGACAGCAAAGAGTTTGACGGTGACGATGTACAGAAAGCATTCTCACTCAAATCAAACAATTTTTCTCTCACCTATTCTGAAAACAATTTTATTTTCACCGTTTACGGCTATGGTCACGGTGTGGGAATGAGCCAATACGGTGCAGATTTCATGGCAAGACAAGGTGCAAGTTATGATGAGATTCTGAAGCACTATTATACGGGGGTTGAAATTGAATAAATGAATAATGAATGATTAATAATTGATGGCCTGCGGCAGCATTTTATAATAACAGCGTAGCCCCGAAATTCTGCATTCTTCACTCTGCATTAAATATGTGCATTGACGCACATAACCTCGCCTTTCGGAGTAATATCAATAAATCCATAGTTCCCGTCCCTGACACTTCCCGGATTAAAAACATAAACTCCGTCGATATATTTACTCACAGGAATGTGAGTGTGGCCATATAATATAATGTCAGCACCTAAAGACTGACCTTTGTAGATAAGATTATCTATGCCGAATTTCACATTTTCAAGAAATCCGTGGGTTATGAAAAACTTTTTACCTTCAATCACCTGAGTGACATTTTCTTCAAGTTCAGAATAAAAATCACAGTTGCCTCTGACCTTGATTACATGCTTATCAATGAGGTGTATACCGCATCTGTGTATATCGCTTTCACCGTCACCGAGAAAAATCACAACCTCTGCAGTCGGATGGTTTCTGATTATCCGGCTTAAGGTAAAGCTGTCCCCATGTGAATCGGAAAGAACAAGTATTCTCATATTAAAAATTCCTTTCTGAGGTGATTATAATGCAAAATAATTTTGACTCTTTTTTTAACGGCTCTGCATCAAAGGAAGATGTAGAAAAATATGTAAACAATAATTTATCACAGGAAGATAAAGAAAAAATCAAATCAGTCCTTGCCGATAAAAATAAGCTGAACGAAATTTTATCAAGTCCCTTTGCTCAGGAACTGATGAAGAAGTTCAGAAAGTAAGCTATGGATATGGATAACATCGGCGATATTATTTCCTCACTTAGCGAAGATGATATCGCATCATTGAAGCAGACCGCAGAAAGTCTTTTCGGCGGTGCAAAAGAAGAAAAAAAGAAGGACACAGGCTTTGATTTTTCAGGGATTGACCCTCAGATGATAGGAAAAATCACAAGAATGATGAGCCTGCTCAATTCCTCTTCTTCAAGTCCACGTTGCGACCTGATACGGGCATTGAAGCCTCTTCTTTCTCAGGATAAAAGGAAACGTGCAGACGAGGCGATGCAGCTTATGAAAATGCTTGATATTCTGCCTCTGATACAAGAGCTGAGGTGATTACATGAAAGATTTTTCCTACGACAACATAGAAAGAGCCTCTGAAGAAGCGTTCAGAATGCAGAAAGATTCACGTTTTTTCGACGAGGATTATGAGCCTTACAAATGTAATTGCCGTTTTGAAAAGAACAGGGAAAAACCCCCTCTCCCTCAAAACGGCAAATGCTGTCATAAAAATCCTTTCGGAATTGACGATGATAAGCTTCTGATTCTCGCGCTCATTCTGATTCTGTCAAAAAATTCAGATGATAAGCTTCTGATGATGGCACTCTTATACATCATAATGTAATAGGGCAGAATTTTCCGTTTACGAGCTTACATAAATCCTGAGGATTTATTTCCATCTGAAAACCAAGCTTGCCGGCACTGACATAAATTCTGTCAAAAATTTCAGCTGATGAATCAAAAACCGTCACATAATTCTTTTTCATACCAACGGGACTGCATCCACCGCGGATGTAGCCCGTTATTTTGTTGATATCCTTAACATGAATCATTGAAACTGACTTTTCACCCACAGATGATGCTGCCTTTTTCAGGTCAAGCTCTTCTGCACCGGGAACTACAAAAACATAATAGTTTCCGCTTTTACCCTCAGTTACAAGTGTTTTGAAAACTCTTTCAATATCTGCTCCGATTTTCCCCGCAACAGTTACAGCATCAAGTGCTTCCTTGCATGGGTATGAGTGGAGAATGTAGTCAAATTTGGCAGTTTCAACAATTCTTATAGCGTTTGTTTTAACACTCAAACTTATGCACTCCTGCTCCTAAAGCATAAACTTCGTCACCAACATAAGCTGTTGCAGCCGCACCCACAGGCACTGTGAATGTGTAGAGAATTTTTCCGTTTTCTCTCTTCCACTCAGATTTTACTTCGCCGTATGCAGTTTCAATTGATGCTTCCACGAAATCGATTCTCTCATCTGTTTCAGGCTTGAAGATGATATGCTTGAAACCAGGTGCATTTTCGTCAGTGTTTATACCTGCCATATTTCCGTACATCCAGTCTCCTACTGCACCGTAAGCATAATGGTTGAATGAGTTCATGTCTGCTGACCACATTGAGCCGTCAGGCTTGATGCCGTCCCAGTGCTCCCAGATAGTTGTTGCACCCTGAGTAACTGAGAAGAGCCATGAGGGATATTCCTCTCTGAGAAGAAGGTCGTAGGCAGTTTTTGTCTGACCGTTCTGAGAAAGAGCGTGAAGAAGATAAGGTGTACCCACAAAGCCTGTTGTCATATGACCAAATTCATTGATGATTGAGAGAAGCTGTTCTGTTACTGCTTCTTTATCATCACAAAGGTCAAAGAAAAGTGTAAGCACGCAAGCTGTCTGTGTGTTGCAGAGAAGCTTACCTTCGGGGAGATATTCCTTCATGTAGGCTGACTTGATATTTTCAAGATTCTGCTCGTATTTCTCTACATCCTCACCGATAGCTTTACCTGCTTTCACCAGAAGAGATGTTGAATAATAGTAGTAAGCAGATGCAATAAGATTCATATCAGTTGAGCCTTTGTAGCTGCCTTCTTCTGCATCAAGACCAAGCCAGTCACCGAAGTGGTCTTCCTGAATCCACAGGTGATCAGTTGCAATTGAGTCAAGGTAATCCACCCATTTTTTCATTGAGGGATACTGAGTTTCAAGGATTTCCTTTTTGCCGTATGTAAGGTAAATCTGCCATGGACAGATTGTAGCCGCATCCGCCCATGCAGCACTTGATTGTGCATCTTTTCCTTCATCAAACCAGCCAAGGTCAGGAATAACGTGAGGCACTCTGCCGTCTGCACACTGGTCAGCAGCTAAGTCTTTCAGCCACTTTGAGAAGAATTTATAAACATCAAAGTTGTAGCTTGCAGTTTTCACAAAAACCTCAGCATCACCTGTCCAGCCAAGGCGTTCATCTCTCTGAGGACAGTCTGTAGGAACATCAAGGAAGTTACCCATCTGACCCCAGATAATGTTGTGGTAAAGCTTATTGAGCATTTCACTTGATGAGTTGAAATAACCTGTTCTCTTAATGTCTGAATAAACTACAATAGCTGTAAAGTTTTCAAGGTTTATTTCATCTGTAAAGCCCTGAAGCCTGATATATCTGAAGCCCTGGAAGGTATAATGGGGCTTGAAGGTATGCTCGTTTCCGTCGCAGATTACTCTGATTTCGTTCTTTGCAGCACGAAGGTTTTCAGTATAAAATTCTCCGTCCTTATCAAGAACCTCGGCGTGAGTGATAACAAATTCGTCACCCGCATTCCCCTTGAACTTAAATTCAACGTAGCCTGTCAGATTCTGACCGAAGTCGATAACAGTGTCACCTGAGGGAGTTGTAATAATTTCCTTTGCAGAAAGTCTCTCATGCTCACAGATTATTTCGCCTTCCTGAGGAATGAGAACAGACTTTTCTTCATCAGCAACAACTGATGCTTTGCCCAGAACAGTGATTTCCTTTGTAGTGTCAAAGGTTTCACCGTTGTACATATGTGAGAAAAGAGTCTGTGAAGATGCATAATCCCATGTGTCATCGGAAAGAATTTCTGTCTTTTCACCGTTTTCGCATTCGATTTCAATTG
Source organism: Oscillospiraceae bacterium (assembly GCA_015065765.1). GTDB lineage: Bacteria > Bacillota > Clostridia > Oscillospirales > Acutalibacteraceae > SIG575. Next base: position 24,415 of record SVPP01000010.1, read on the forward strand.
ATGCAATAGCTTTTACTTCTTTGAAAGATTTGTCTTGCATCATCCAGCCTAAGCCCACACCGATTTCGATTTTATTCTCACCGTTTTTGAGCATAGCTGTAATATCATATGTCTGGTACTGAAGTCTCTTTTTGTAAACAGTCCAGCCGGGAGCGAGGACATAGTCGCTTACTCTCTTACCGTTTACATAAAGACAATAAACACCTTTTGATGTTACTGAAATTTCTGCTTTTACAGGGTCTGAAACCTCAATAATTTTCGAAAAAACAGGTACAACATCGCCCATCGCTTTCCCTGCTTTAATCCAGTTTGCGTTCAGAATGCTCATGATTATTCCTCAATTCTTACTTTAAATACGATTTTTGTAACTTCCTCACCGCTGTCATCGACCTTCAGACAAGGCATGTGTGCGTCCTGAGGATAGAGCACAAGGAAATAACCTTCTTCAAGAAGACAGAGTGTTCCTGTTTCGCTTGTGTAGAAAGCGATATCTCCGCCGTCTTCAAAGGGTTTTGTAACTGTGCAGGTGTCAAGAGGAGTAACGCCGATATATTCCTTGCCCTTAAGCACAACCTGAACATCAGCATATTTTACGTGAGATTCATATTCTGCACCCTCATGATTCTTGGGAACATAAGTTGCAGGAGAAGCGAAAAGTCTGTCGCCGTCGAGGTCGATACGCTCCATTGACATTTCGCCTTTCATGTACTCGCCGAGAAAAGACTTGATTTCTTCAAGCTCGGGCATCATTTTTACATAGTAGTTCATGTTTTTTAAAGTATCAAAAATCATAAAAGCACCTCCAAATTTGCTTGATTTAACTATATCACATTTACAGAAAATGTCAAGAAAAAAAGCCGCCTCTCGGGGCAGCTTCAATCAGACACTGACTACGGTTATGTTTTGTATCTGTCTTCCATAATTCTTTTGCGGGCTTCGGAAAAGAATCTGTTATCCGGCTCTATCTGCAGAACATAGCTCACTCTGCCCAGAATGCTCAGATAATATTTTTCCTCGTCAACCTGTCCGTCTGAAATAAATTCTTTGTTTTCCGTAAAAAGAACAGTGTTGACTATGCCGTGCTTGAGAACATAGTAAACCTCCTGACGGAGCTTTCTTTTGTAATCTGACGGCACAGACACCTTTTCATTGACGGTAAGACCCGTTACTGTCTGACGGTCAGAGCTTGTAATGAATCGGGTTTTCTTTTCATTTACCTCAAAGCCCATTTCCTCAAGAAGAGATTTTGACTTTTTAAACACACCATACAAGGGCACATTCCCTGAAAATGTCAGGTCATCGCAATATCGGGTGTAGGAAACCCCTCTTTCCTTGCACCATGTACCTATCAGCCTGTCAAACGACGCCATTACTATATTTGAAATTGCAGGTGAAGTTGGTGCTCCCTGAGGGAGAACATCGTCATTGCAGACAAGAGCTGTAAGCATCACCCCGATCTGACGGGGAAAATATTTTGTATTGAAAACAGCTGAATAAATTCTGTCAAAGCATATGGAGCTGAAAAAGTCTGTAATATCCATTTTCAGAAGATATTTCTTTCCGCAATGGACAGATGCATTATCATAAATTGTTTTCCTTTTCAGATAAGCGTAGGCGTACTCAGAAACGCTGTAGCAAGAAAGAATTCTTCCGGCAATTACGCTCTGTATTCTCTTGAGCTTTGAAGACGGAATAATCAGCGTACGGATGTTTCCGTTTTTCTTAAGGATATTGACAGGTCTGTAGTGATTGTCAACAGTTTTCACAAGACTGAACAAATCCTTTCTTCCGATACCCAGCAGGTAAGCTAACTGATAAGTGTCGTACACAAAAGGAGTTTTACGCTCTGAAACATAATCCCCCACCATTCTGAAGGCCTCGGAAATGCCGAATTTTTCAACAAAATGCATGTCACTCTGTTCGAAGGATATATGACCTTTTGTTATTTTCATTTTCTGCATCTCCTTTTTATTTAACATACCCCGACAACACAAAATGTCCGGTAATGAACGAAGACGAATTTCTAATCACGAAGTGATTTCTGATTCGGCGTAGTGAAATTATCGGCAAGCGTTTTACTTGTAAAACGCAGTCCCGAGAAAAAATATACAAGACAGCGACTCGCTGCCCCTTCCTGCTTTTGGCGGGATTGTTCGCTGTTGTCGGGGTATGGTTAAATCATAACTTAAGCCATGGGGCAAAAACGGTACAGGCCAAAAAAAGCGACTGAAACCAGCCGCTTTTTAACTATTTCTTCATTTCAATCATATCTCTGTATGAAATAAGTTCGATGCCGTGAGCATTAAGATGCTGTTCTGTTTTGGGGTCTTTCATAATCTGATATTCCCACACTCTGTCACGCCATCTTGCTGTAATACCCTTGATTTCGTCGCATTCAACAGAAGGATGAACGTAAGTTTCGCTGAAGCCTGCAGGAATATTCACAAGGTCTTCAAGGAACATTTCGCGGTATCTCTCGTAGCTTGTTCTCATTTCGTCATTCCATTTGGGGAAGATGAGATAATCAGGCATAATAACATTATTCTTTTTGCCGAGATGGTCGCAAATCTTACAAGCAACTGCATAAAGGAAATAAGGTGTACCCTCGGGACATTCCTTTTTGAGAGGCTTTCTGCACATTCTGAATGCATAACCAAGTTCACCGCAAAGCTTCATTGTCATGGGAAGAAGCTTGAAGTTACCGCCCTCAATGCCGTAAAGTGAACCCATATGGTTATCAAGATGTGAGGGTTTCATGCCCATGCTTTCGGCAAGTTTAACCTGCGCAAGAATTTCCTGTCTTGCCTCTTCAAGGTCTGCGTGTTTTGCGAAATCTTCACACTCAGGCCACATAAAACCTTTTTCGTTTTTAAGTGAAGGAAGGTCTGTAATGGGACCCCAGTTGTAACTGCCCCATTCGCTTGTAGTTGTAAGATGCACACCGATTGCATACTGAGGATTGTCAATTGAGAACTGAACTGCCTCTTTTGCAAATTTACAGGGCATCATAATTGTTGAAGATTTAAGTCTGCCTGATTTGAAAAGGTCCATAACAGCCTCATTTGCCGCACCGCACATGCCGAAGTCATCGGCGTTTATAATAAGATATTTGTCTGCCACTTGTCATTTCTCCCCTATTTTGTAGTTGATAGATTGATTGTACCATATCATGTTAATAAATTAGTTAACAGATTGTTAATAATTTCAAAAAACACCGTGAGTTTTCATTATAATCTCAATTACGGCTCGTCGGGGACGCCGAGCCCTACGATGCCCGAATCGGTGCAATATATAATTTGCGACGCAGTCCCGAAACTCTGCATTTTGCATTCTGCCTTCTGCACTAAAAAATCCCCCGTCTGCCGGGACAGACGAGGGATTGCATTTTTGTATTAGTCGTTATAAAGTGACTTCTTCACATATGATGTGTGGAGGATTTCGTGAGCCTTGTGGCTTCCGGGTTCTCCGAAGAACTCATCATAAATCATCTTGATTGCGGGGTTATCCTGGCTCTTTCTGAGAGGAAGATTCTTATCTGCCTCATAGATAGCCTGTGCACGGAGTCCCTTAAGGTCAACGAAGTTACGAACAGATGCGGGCTGGATGGGCTGACCGCCACCGTTTACGCAACCGCCGGGACATGCCATGATTTCAATGAAGTGATAATCGCATGTGCCTGCTTTAACCTTTTCCATGATTTCCTGTGCATTCTTAAGACCGCTGACTGCAGCAACCTTGAGTTCTACGCCGCCAACTGTGTAAGTTGCTTCCTTGATGCCCTCTGTGCCTCTGACTTCTGTGAAGTCAACGCTTTCAAGTTCTTTGCCTGTAAGAACTTCTGCTGCGTAACGAAGAGCTGCTTCCATAACGCCGCCTGTTGCACCGAAGATAACGCCTGCGCCTGTGCCTTCACCGAGAGGATTATCAAACTGCTCGTCGGGAAGAAGGTCGAAGTTGATACCTGCTGTCTTGATCATGCTTGCAAGTTCACGTGTTGTGATTGAATAGTCTACATCAGCAAAGCCTGCTGCTGACTGGTCGTCACGTTTGTTTTCGCCCTTCTTAGCTGTACAGGGCATAACTGCAACTACAACAATCTTTGCAGGGTCGATGTTCATCTTCTGAGCATACCATGTCTTCATTACTGCACCGAACATCTGCTGAGGTGATTTACAGCTTGAAAGGTTTTCAATCTGCTCGGGGAAGTAGTGCTCACAGTAGTTAACCCAACCGGGTGAACATGATGTGATGAGGGGAAGTGCTCCGCCTTCCTTGATTCTGTGGAGAAGTTCTGTACCTTCTTCCATGATTGTAAGGTCAGCTGAGAAGTCTGTATCGAAAACTTTGTTGAAGCCCAGTCTGTGAAGAGCTGCTGCCATTTTACCTGTTACGTTTGTGCCTACTTTGTAGCCGAAGCACTCACCGAGTGTAACACGGATTGAGGGAGCTGTGTTAACGATAACGAACTTGTCGGGATCGTTGATTGCATCGAATACTGCCTTTGTATCGTCTTTCTCATAAAGAGCACCTGTAGGACAGTTAACAATACACTGACCGCATTCTACGCAAGAATATGATGCAAGACCTTTTTCAAATGCAGAGCCGATATGTGTATCAAAGCCACGTGCATTTGCGCCGATAACGGAGATTGCCTGATTGTCACAAGCAGCTACGCAGCGACGGCAAAGGATACATTTGTTGTTATCTCTTACCATGTGAGTTGCTGTAGTGTCGATTTCCCATACGGGTTTTTCACCGTCGTAACGGCTTTCGTTTTCTACACCATACTCAAGGCAGAGCTTCTGAAGTTCACATGAACCACTTCTTACACAAGAGAGACACTTTCTGTCATGAGCTGAAAGAAGGAGCTCAAGTGTTGTTCTGCGTGAATCGTGAACCTTCTGTGTGTTTGTAAGGATTTCCATACCCTCGTTAACAGGGAACACACATGATGAAACAAGGCGGTTGCCTCTGGGGCCTGCAACCTCAACCATACAGAAACGGCATGCACCGATTTCGTTCATATCCTTAAGGAAGCAAAGTGTGGGGATTTCGATACCTGCATATCTTGCAGCTTCGAGAATTGAAATTCCGCCGGGCACGCTGAAGGGCATGCCGTTGATTTTAATATTTACCATTTCCATTGTTGGCACACTCCTTTCAATTAGCCTTTAACGATTGCGCCGAACTTACAGTTGGATTCGCAAACGCCGCACTTGATACACTTAGTTGTATCAATAACATGTGCTTCTTTAACATTACCTGAAATTGCGCCTACGGGGCACTTTCTTGCACAGAGAGTACATCCCTTACACTTATCAGCAATAATTGAGTAGTTGAGAAGTGCTTTACATACGCCTGCGGGACACTTCTTATCTACAACGTGAGCAATATACTCATCCTTGAAGAATTTAAGTGTTGCAAGAACCGGGTTGGGAGCTGTCTGGCCGAGACCGCAAAGTGAATTTTCTTTGATATAGTAAGCAAGCTTTTCAATCTCATCAATAGTTTCGAGAGTTGCCTTACCGTCTGTAACCATTTCAAGGAGCTCTCTGAGTCTCTTTGTACCGATACGGCAGGGAGCACATTTACCGCATGATTCGTCAACTGTGAAGTCGAGGAAGAACTTAGCGATGTCAACCATACAGTTGTCTTCGTCCATTACGATAAGACCGCCTGAACCCATCATACAGCCGATTGCTGTAAGGTTATCGTAGTCGATTTCTGTGTCCATAAGAGAAGCGGGAATACATCCGCCTGAAGGACCACCTGTCTGAGCAGCCTTGAATTTCTTACCGTTAGGTACGCCGCCACCGATATCTTCGATGATTTCGCGAAGTGTTGTACCCATGGGGATTTCAACAAGACCTGTGTTCTTGATTTTACCACCAAGAGCGAATACCTTTGTACCTGCTGATTTCTCTGTACCCATTGACTTGAAGAAGTCTGCGCCGTGGAGAATAATCTGAGGAATGTTTGCAAATGTTTCAACGTTGTTTTCAGTTGTGGGCTTTGCAAAGAGACCTTTTACTGCGGGATAGGGAGGTCTGGGTCTGGGCTCGCCTCTGTTACCCTCGATTGATGTCATAAGGGCTGTTTCTTCACCGCATACGAATGCACCTGCACCGAGACGGATGAAGAGATCGAAGTCAAAACCTGAACCGAAGATGTTTTTACCGAGAAGGCCATGCTCTCTTGCCTGGTCGATAGCTATCTGAAGACGTTCAACAGCGATGGGATACTCTGCACGAACATAAACGTAACCTTCTGTTGCGCCTGTTGCATAACCGCAGATTGCCATAGCTTCGATGATACAGTGGGGGTCACCTTCAAGAACTGAACGGTCCATGAATGCACCCGGGTCACCTTCGTCAGCGTTACATACAACATATTTCTGATCTGCTGCATTCTTTGATGTGAATTCCCATTTCATACCTGTGGGGAATCCGCCACCGCCACGGCCACGAAGTCCTGAATCCTTAACAACCTTGATAACGTCTTCGGGAGTCATTTCTGTCAGACACTTTGCAAGAGCCTGATAGCCGTCGTAAGCGATATATTCTTCGATGTTTTCGGGGTCGATAACACCGCAGTTACGAAGAGCGATTCTCTTCTGTTTCTTGTAGAAGTTTGTTTCGTTAAGTGATTTTACTTCTGCTTCGTTAACAACTGTCTCATCATAGAGAAGACGTGTAACGATACGGCCTTTGAGAAGGTGTTCTTCAACGATTTCGGGAATATCGTCAACCTTAACTTCGCTGTAGAAGCAGCCTTCGGGATAAACGATCATAATCGGGCCTAATGCGCAAAGTCCGAAACAACCTGTTTTGATAACCTTGATTTCCTCAGCGAGACCTTTATCAGCTATCTCTTTTTCGAGAGCTTCGATAATTGCACCGCTGTTTGAGGAGGTACAACCGGTACCGCCGCAAACAAGGACATGTGAACGATACATGCTTTTTCCTCCTTAGTCTTTAAGTGATGCTACTGTGTATTCAGTAACAGGATTTCCGTTTACAATGTGGTCAGCAACGACTCTTGCGATTTTCTCGGGAGTCATTTTGATATAAGTTACTTTTTCTTTGCCGGGAGCAAAAACTTCAACGATGGGCTCATACTGGCACATGCCGATACAGCCTGTCTGAGAAACAGTAACATTTTTAAGGTTTCTCTTTGAAACCTCTTCAACAAAGCCGTTAAGAACGGGACGAGCACCTGCTGCAATACCGCAAGTTGCCATACCTACAACGATTCTTGTAACTTCTGCGCTGCCGTCTGCTGATTCTCTTGTTGTGATGTTTGCCTGAGCTTTTGCTTTGATAGCAAGTAATTCTTCAAGAGTTTTCATTTATGTTACACCTCCGCGAATAATCTGGGTTTGTTCGCTGATATAGTCTTTAAGCCACATTCTGACATCAATATCGTTAAAGCTTACTTCTCCGAGAATTGCTTTCAGCTCCGAGGTTTTCAGAACGAACTCGTTCTCGTCGATTTTAAAGCGGTAAACAAAATCAATATCTTCATGCATTGTTATCAGCGTAAGAATTGTAGCATCAATGTCTCCCAAGGGAGTGAAATCAATGCTGTCTGTTTTGAAATGACCTGAAATGGTAGTACCGACACCAAGCTCGGACTCAAGCTCAAGATGTCCGCCTGTCATTTCCGCTGCCATTCTGAACAAGGGAATTCCCATGCCTACTTTTCTTGTAGTTCTTGTGGTACAGAACGGGTCACGCACATTTCTGAGCATCTCCTCGCTCATTCCCCTGCCGTTATCACGAATTATTACCGAAAGAGTTTTGTCCTCAGTGTTTTCCAGAATATCAATTTCAATCAGACTTGCACCTGCAGAAACTGAATTTTCGGTAATATCAAGAATATTAAGTGATAATTCACGCATAACTTATGCCTGATATTTTGCTACGATACCGGGAATATCCTTTGCTTCAAGCTTACCGTAAACTTCATCGTTTACTGTAATAACGGGAGCAAGACCGCAAGCACCGATGCAACGGCAGTCTTCAAGAGAGAATTTACCGTCAGGTGTGCATTCCTTAGCGCCGATTCCGAGAACCTCTTCAAGTTTGTCGATAAGTTCCTGTGCGCCTTTAACGTAACAAGCTGTACCAAGACATACTGAGAAGTTATATTCGCCCTTAGGTGAAAGAGAGAACTGAGCATAGAATGTTGAAACACCGTAAACCTTTTCAATCGGCACGTTCATTCCGTCAGCGATCATCTTCTGAACCTCAAAGGGAAGATATCCGTAAATGCCCTGTGCTTCCTGCATTACATGCATGAGAAGACTTTTGTCATGCTTGCTTTCCTCAATAACAGCCATAAGCTTTGCTTCCTGCTCAGGAGTGCCGTTAAAGGGGTTGTTGCTGATTTTTTTGACCATTACTGTTCCTCCTTTTTCACAAATTATAAATCAAAGCAAATAAATCAATGAAATTTGATTAATAATTTGCTAAAACATACGCTGATATTATAGCATGTGCGTTACAAAAAATCAATACGAAAACCCTAATTTCATTACGATTTTGCTAAAATTGACAAAATTTTGTCAATTTCTGAACTGTCCACATCAATTTTGCCACCTGCCGAGCCGATATTCTCCAGATAATGGGCATCGGAGCTTGTTAAGATGTTCATTTTTTCAAGAACGGGATACCTTTTTATGTATTCGTTTTTATCTGCCTTCGATGTGATTTCCGCTGTAGTGAAGCCCATATACTCGTCAATCATACCAAGATTTGAAATTACGCTGTATGATGAACGGTCAATGTGGGCAGGAAATGCAACACCTGAAAACTCTTTCATGATTTGAGGAACTTTGTCAAGTGACACATTCGCGGCAGTTGTGAGAAGTAAATTCTCCGTTCCGATTACGTTGTCCCTCTCATCCATGATAAGCTGGTCACCGAAAATTTTCGGTCTGTTTTCAACAGGCGGAATTCTTTCTCTCACATACTGAGAAAATGCAAGAGCGTTTTCAAGTGTGGGAAAAAGACACACAACGTGAACTTCCTCGTCAGTGCAGAGCTCCATTCCGGGAATGACAAGAACACCCGCTTTTTCGCCAACCTTCATGGCACTTTCACAGTTGAGACATGTGTTGTGGTCTGTCAGAGCAATAGCATCAAGCCCCATAATCTTTGCCATGTTGACAAGATTATAGGGCGTCATATCGTTGTCTCCGCAGGGTGAGAGACATGAATGCAAATGGAAATCATAATTCAGCTCCACTTCACTCACCCTCTCATTTAAGCTCTTCGTAAACCTTTACTGCGGTTTCATAAGTATTCATCTCTGTCTGCAGAACGATTACGTTATTTTCGCTTGCTCTTTTCATAGCGTCTGCATCAAAGGCTGCGTTTTCTGTCAGTACGATACATGCAACATCTGCAAGGACAGCAACACCGATTGAGTTTACATTGCCCATAACGGTAAGCCACACGTCGTCTGCATTTGCCCTTGACATTACCCAGCTGAGAAGGTCGCCGCAATAGCAACCTTTCGCTTCTCTCGTTTCAATGTCAGCAGCATTGAGAATTTTCATTGAATATTTTTCTGCTAAATCCTTGACTTTCATTTTGAAAATCCTTTCTTTATTTACAATCACTTTGTTGCTTTTTGGTTTCAGACGGACGCCCAATGGGCGCCCCTACGATGTTTTTATTTTGCATTGTAAATATAAACATCGGGATTTTTCTCTTTACATTTCTCGCAAAGTGCTTTGCACAAATCGGGATAATTGATGTAGTTATCTCTTATTGCAAAAGGTTTTTCTTCTGACACATAAACCAAAAGATGTTTCCTTTTAACTTCTATTTTTTCTATCTTTTCATAGGGAATTTCAGCATCAGCCACGCCTCCGTTTACAATAAAGCTTTTGCAGACGAGAGCTTCATCACCGATCTGTACAGTCTGTTTTACATCAGCAATATGTAGTCTGAGAAATGCCAAAATTGAAACAGCAAGAAAAAGTTCAGATGCAAGCATTATTGCAACTGAAATCAAAGAAAGCAAAGCAAGAATAAGTGCTACCAACAAATAAAAAATTATGTAAGATAAGATGATCTTTCTTTTATTTTTTATGAATATCATTTATCTTCCACCTTTCATTTGATGGTGCTTTTCGGTTCGTCGAGGACGCCGAACCCTACGAAGTTTCATGTAATTCGTCGGAATGTTTCGGCTCCCTTGTGTAAAGGGAGCTGTCAGCCGTCAAGGCTGACTGAGGGATTGTTTAACAATTTTATCAATATATTCACAAACCCCTCTGAAATTCTGATTGACTTCATTATTCGGAATTCTTATTATTTTCAAACCATATTCTTCAAGATATTTGGTTCGTTCTTCATCTTTTTCCATACCGACAGTATCATAATGTTGAGAGCCGTCAATCTCTATAACAAGTTTTGCGGAAGCGGAATAAAAGTCTGCAATATATTTTCCAAGAACCTTTTGTCTTGAAAAACGAACAGGATAAGTTTTCAAGAAGTCATACCATAAATGCTTTTCTTCTTTTGTCATGTTTTTTCGAAGTGTTTTTGCAATAGGTACTATATTTCTATTATGTTTCCTATCCAACATAATGCTCCTTTTTTCTTCACAATCCCTCAGTCAAAAAACTTCGTTTTTCGACAGCTCCCTTTACACAAGGGAGCCTATTGTTACCGTTGGTTTTATTGTATAATCGGCGAAGCCCCGAGATTCTGCATTTTGCATTCTGCACTCTGCATTTTATTACTGTTCTTTCTGGAACGGTGCGGGGATAAGGTCTTCCATATCCTTTTCGTCAAGCTTTTTGCGAAGAAGGAACATACAGTCATCAATACTCGCGTAACCTTTCACAACATCCTCAGCAAGGGCTTTACATGAGGGCGCACCGCACGTGCCGCAGTCGAGATTCGGGAGCATTTTCTGAATTTCCTTGATATCATTCATCATGCGCATAGCATCCACAATATTTCCTGAAAGTCTCATTACGGGAAGCTCTTCAAGAGGCTTCTCCCAGAACATTTCGTGGGGCACGCTATCATCACCGATTCTGTTACATGCAACGGGAAGATATTTTTTCAATGTCTGAAGTCTGTTCTTTGCTATGTAGGGATTCTCCGCAGTAAGACATCCGCCTACGCAGCCTTCTGTACATGCGTTAAGCTCAATGAAATCAACGTTATTGAGCTTTTCGTCTTCAATTTCTTCAAGAATTTTGATAACGTTTTCTATACCGTCAACATGAAGGCTGTTGTCAAGAAGAAGCGCCGATGCTTCACCGCCGCTGACTGCCCAGCCTACACCGATTCTGCCTGAGTGCTGGATGTTTTCAATCTCAGTTACCTTCTTCATCTGCTGAAGCATCACGGGATAAATATCGCTGATTGCCACAGCTCCGTCAAGGTTTGATTTTTCACTGAACAGCGGCTGTTTGATTGCAGTAATCTTTGCAGGACATGGAGTAATAAAGAAAACTCCGATATCCTCAGCATTCAGATTCTGCTCCTTCATAGCCTTTTCACGTGCAAGTCTTGCCGCCTCTTCAAAAGGCGCATTAAGATTTACAACGTTGGGAATAAGCTCAGGGAATGAAATCCTGATAAGTCTGCACACAACAGGACACGCCGATGAAATGACAGGCTTTCTGAAAGCGCCTGCCGCCATCAGCTTTCTCGTTGCGTGTGACACAAGCTCTGCACCCTTTGAAACCTCAGCGACTTCGTCAAATCCCATTCTTTTCAGGACATTGAGAACGATGTTGATATCGTCAAGGTTTGCAAACTGTCCGTAAAGGGCAGGTGCAGGAAGTGCAATTCTATATTTGTAGTTTACAATGCTTGTAAGTGATTCACGCTCTGCATACTTTGCATGATGGGGACAAACTCTGATACATTCACCGCAGTCAATGCATCTTTCGTGAATCATTTTCGCCTTACCTTTTCTCACACGGATAGCTTCGGTAGGGCACCTTTTTATACAGTTCATACAGCCCAGACATTTGTCTGTGTCAAGGCGTACTGAATGAGCATATTTATCCATAGAGATTTCCCTCCTAAGGATGCATTATTTCACCAGAAATTTAAGTGTAATCTTTGTGCCGACTCCCACCTGAGTTTCGATGAGCATATCGTCGGCATATTTTTTGATATTGGGAAGGCCCATACCTGCACCGAAACCAAGAGCTCTTACGTTATCGGGAGCAGTTGAATATCCTGCCTGCATTGCAAGGTCAACATCAGGAATACCGGGGCCCTTATCATCAAGAACAACAGTAATACATTCAGGCTCAATGTCACATGTAATAACACCGCCGTCTGCATGGATTACCATATTAATTTCGCCCTCATAAACGGCGATTGCAATATTTCTTATTAAGTTTGAATCGAAGCCTAAGTCTTTGAGCGTACGCTTGATTTTTCCTGAGGCCTCACCTGCACAGGTAAAATCATCCTTCTGAACATCGTACTTAAAATTGAGTTCACCCATTATTTACCACTGCCTCCGCGAAGACCCGCTTCATAAAGCTTACCGCAAGCGGTGAACATTTCGAGATTTGTCTGAATGAGAACAATCTCTCTTTCCTCTGCAAGCTCAACCATGCCTGCATCAGGCTTTTTGCCTCTGACAAACACGATACATTTCATATCCATCATTTCAGCTGTTCTCACAACCTGAGGATTCACAAGACCTGTGAGCATAACTGCCTGTTCTTTTACAAAAGCGAGAACATCGCTCATCATATCACTGCCGCAAGCGGTGTAAACTTCTCTGTCGAGAAAGTCCTCACCGTAGACAACAGTACCTTCCAATATTTCAGTCAATTCTTTAACCTTCATTGTGGGGTTTCCTTTCATTTACATAAATTATCATATATGCGCTGTTTAAATTTTATCACATATGAACATAAAATTCAACCAAAAGAGGAAAATACATATAATAAAAATGGGTGATGAAATGTACCGTCACAGAAAAAGATACCTGAAAAGGAAATCTTATCCTCGCAAGAGAAAAGTAAAACTGTTTTTCATTTTTCTTTCTCTGTTTCTTTCGCTTTCCGTTACGGCATTATTTATTGAAGTAAAATCCCCGTCAATCATTTATGGTATGGCTGAGGACAAAGCCAAAAGCATAGCAATTCAGGCAATAAACAATTCTGTCAGTGACGTTATCGACGGCAAGGACGAAATTTACAAGGAGCTTGTGGACTACAGATATGACGATGAGGGAAACATAATTTCCGTCAACACTAACATAAACCTTACAAACGCCGTTGAAGGCATGATTCTTGACGGAATAGTGAAAAGGATTGATTCATCCTCACGATGTCCCATAAAAATCCCTATGGGTACGCTGACAGGCAGTGACCTTCTTACGGGACGCGGACCGAGAATCACGTTCTACATAAGCCTTTCAGGGAATGCAAAAAGTTCAATCGAAAACCTTTTTGAAAGCACGGGCATCAACCAGACAAGACATCAAATTCAGATACGCTTTGAGGTTGATGTGAGCATCGTAATGTCAGGCAAGCACTTCGGAGTGACAGTAGAAAACACTGTTGTAATCGGCGAAACGATTATTGTGGGCAGAATTCCCGAATCATACGTCAGACAGCCGACAAATTAATAATTTCAAACGAAAAATCCCCTCAGTCAAAATCGTAGATTTTGACAGCTCCCCTTGCGTTTTCAAGGGGAGCCTGAAATCGAACTATACAGATAAATTATAATTTATAGTGCTTTTAATATATTGCCTCCTTACAGGCAACTGTAAATTTACATTTAAAGCCAACAGAAAGCAAGGACCTTTTCTCAATTTGATTTCTAACAAAAAATACACCCTGACGGCACACAGTATGCCGCAGGATGTGAGTTGTAATTTTTGCATCAGTAGCTGTCTGAATAAGATGAATCAATAACCTCAAAAGCTTCTGATAAGTTGTTATATTTAATTGTTACTTCCGCAAAGCCTATACAGTCAGCATGACAATCAAGACTTACATATTGTCTGCAGAAAATTTCATATATACCGTCACCGTCAACATCCTTGGGAGCAAATTCGCAGAATCCGTCAAACCATGCCGTAAGAGCATCGGGTAACGGATTTCCCTCATCATCATATATCACACCTGAATATCTGTCTTTTTTATCTTTGAATTCAAGATCATATGTTTTACCCGTAACAGTATTTTTAACCTGAAGTCCGAAAGGAGCAGTAAGAACGGATGTAAAAGTATCTTCTAAATCACCCGGTTCATAAAGTGAAACAAGGGAATCATTTTTCACTTTATATACACCGCAGATATACGAGCCTGCACCGCCGCAGCCGCCTGTATTGACTCTGAAAACAATTTCGTCTCCCTTTTCTCCGTCGATATCGTTAGCGTAAAGAGTTTCGCCAACCGCACCACCGCCAAAGCCATCACAGATTATCTTTTCGCCATCATAGACTGCAAGATACATTTCATCAGCATAAACACCGCCGTCATCTTCGTGAAAAATGCATGCAGTGCCAAAAGAACCTTCTGTTGTTTTGGCAATTTTTATATTTGAAATACCTAACTCTTTTTCTGCATAATTCCTGATATCATCTTCTTTAAAAACAACAGGTGCTTTTGTAGTGGTTTGCGTCTGCTTTTCAGTAACAGGGTTCGTTGCTTTCTCTTCCTGATTACTGCCTGCACATGCTGTCGCTACGCAAGCGAGCAATGCAGCAAGTAAAATTGAAATTAATTTTTTCATATCTTTTCTCCCTCAAATCATTTAAACATCTCAGATATTGATTTTTCGATTTTGTCAATTTTCTCTTTGAGAGAGTTCATAATATTGGGGTTATTCTTAAACATACGATTGAATCTTTTCTTGCCCTTTTTTGTTGTTCTTTCGCCTGTAGCCTGCTTTTTCAGGTCTTTGAGCTGAGCAACCACATCATCCTTGATTGATGAGAGAGAATTTTCCTTCAGATTTTCTGTAACCTTTGCAGTAGCTGAAGAAATTTTCTCTTTAAGAGCCTTGTACTTATCAGCAATTTTCTTAACATCAATTGCATTCTTCACAGCTCTTCCAAGGTCAATTGCAAAGGCAGTGAGAACAACGCACATAATTCTCACCTTCCACTCATAGGGAATGAGCAGTGCAAGCTTTGCAGCACCGAAAGGATGAACGAGATAAATCAAAAGGACAGAGAAAATTCCCCAGTATGTGCTGTGTTCAAGGCAGATTCTGCCGTGAAGATTGAATTTTTTCTTGCTGTAGTCCCACCATCTTGCATGGAAAAGCTTTTCCATGATGTAGCTTGTCAGATATTCAACAATATCGCACACAACAACGCCGATAAGAAGGACCATGAGAGGACCGATGTATAATTTTCCTATCCAGATATCCTTGCACCATGATAGAGTAAGAAGCATGCTCAATGCACCCGTACCGTAAATGGGGCAGAGAGGTCCGAAAAGGAAACCTCTGTTTGTAAATTTTTTGTCTTTTATATAGCAATAGATTACTTCCGCAATCCAACCGATTATACTGTAAAAGAAAAAGAAAAGAATATATTCTACAACTCTCTCCATTATTTAACTGTCCTTTCTACTTCATCAAAAAATTTTTTACTTCTTTTCTCTGATGAGCAAATTATCATTTCTTTCGTTGCAACATACTTGTCCACAAGACAGACAAGAATTGATTCCTTATATTTCGGCGGAATCACCGTCAGAGGGAACATATGCCTCTGGATGATGTTTTCCTCAAGAAGAGACAGCTCCAGCTGATTTTTCCTGCTCAGCTCCCTTGCGTTCTTAAGTGCAAAGCCGGGATGAAAATAGCCATGGAGCCTGTGAGACGGATCAGGATCGTGCCAATCGTAATAAAACAAATCGTGAAGCAGTGCACCCCTTGCCGTTCTGTAAAAATCAAGCTTCAGCTTCTTTGCAAGCCTGTAGGACATGTAGGAAACACTGTTGATATGCTGAATTCTGTCAATTGAGCCATGCTGAATGTACGGTTTCATTGACTGGAATTCCTCGGTAAAATAATAATCCTTCACACAGTCAAAAAATTCCTTGTCCTTCTCTTCCGAAAGACAATATGTTTCTTTATATAATTCATGGACTTTACCCAAAATAAATCACCGTTTCAATTATACTACAATTGAGTTTAAAATCAATAGTTTTTCTTCTTTTTAATAATTTTTAAACTTGTATTCTGCAGTAATTGTTGATATAATGGTATGGTGAAAGGATGGGTTTCATTATGACAAGAAAAACAAAAGGCATTATTGTGCTTTCACTTATATGCGCCGCAGTTGTAGCAATTACAGTTTCGGTAGTGCTTATCGTTATAAACGCAAACGCTAATCCCTTTGAGGGAACATGGATTTCTGCCGACAAAAGAGGAAGCTATACCTTCTTCGAGGACGGCAGCATGAAGACCTTTATCCCCGGGGACAAGCTTCCTGTTATTGAAACGCCCTATAACGGTTCTCTTGACGGTACATACGCTTATGATAAATCAGAAAATGAAATTTCAATAACACTTTCTGTTTACTCAAAGGAAATCACAAGCCGTTACACTTACGAAATTGAAGACAACACGCTCACTCTTACAAACACTGAAAACAAGGAAACGGAAAAATATAATCTTATAGTTGCTCAGGACTGAAAAGGCTGAACGTCTCACAGAAACAGTATTTCCGTCACAATCATACCGATTACTGCAGGCGTACCTCCGATTGCAGACGCTGCAATTGTGTATCCGTTCAGAGACAGATGAAGCCCTGTGACAAGTCCTAAAGCATTGACTGCAAATACAGCTCCTATCCCCTGCAGGGCACTGAGAATAACACATGAGAAAAATCGTTTTGTTCTGAACGCAGAAACAATTACAATAAAACAGGCAATTGCAAGAGACGCAATTACACCGAATTTAAGCATTCCTGACAATTTTATCACCTCAGGAAAATATATGACCAAAGGCAATAAAAAATGCAGACAAACTAATTGGTTTGTCTGCATTTAATTTTTATAAGCTTTCGTAAAACTCAAGAATTCTCGGCAGAAGAATTTCGTGTGTATAGTCAAAACAGCTTGAGTGGCCTCCGCCTTTTACCATCAATTCCTCTGCACCGGGAATTGACTTTGTAATTTTCTTTGAATGTGAGCGGTACATCATGTCGCCCTGTCCGAAAATATTAAGTGTAGGAACATTTATATTTTTCAGGTCTTTGAAATTGAGATTGGGCTGACCTACCATCATTCCCTGAATGTCACGTTTGAGTGCCACTGCAGGGTCATTTGTCATTTTGGCTTTGATGCACAGAATCCAGTATTCAAAAACAATGCCGATCTGATTGGTGATTTTTGTGCCCCATGCGTTGATATTAGCTCCCATGGGAATAAGTGAAAGCACTCTGTCACCATGCTGAACAGTGAAAACTATGGCAAGGTTTCCGCCGTCACTGAAACCGAAAAGATGAGTTTTTTCAATACCCAGTTCATCAAGCATACAAAGAAGGTCATCGCTTTCCACGTCAAAGGTAAGCTCACCCTCACCTCGCTCCGATGCACCCGTACCTCTCGGTGACACTGTGATTACTTTGAAATGCTCTGCCATTTCGGGAAGAAGTGTTCCGTCAAAGTTGTGCATGTCATTTCCGTTACAGGGAAGCATCACAAGGGGCTCAGCTGATAAATCGCCGTAAATTGCGTATTCGATTTTTGCACCATCTCTTGCTGTGATAAATCCGTGTTCTTTCATTTCAGGCATTTCTCTTGCGTACTCCTCTGCGTTTGATGATATTGCAAAAAAAGGTACCATAAGTACAAGTGCAAGAAGTAAACTGATTATCTTTTTCATTTTACATCGCCCCTATTCCTTTATAAAACTCAAACATTTTTGTGAACAGCTCATCCTTGAATTCAAGGATATCAGAGTGTCCCGAATCAGGAACTCTCAGCTCCACAGCACCGGGAATTGACCTTGTAATTCTCTGTGAATGCCATGGCCACATCATGTCATCGTCTGCAAAAATGTTAAGCGTAGGTGCAGTGATTTTTCCTAAGTCCCTGAATTTAAGCGATGGCTGTGTGACCATCATTTTCTGAATATCTCTTTTAAGAGCAATTTCAGGATCACCTGTTCTTTTTGCCTCGATTGCATATCTGATATACTTCACTATAATGGGAATCTGACTGTTGATTTTTGTACCCCAGGGGCTGATATTTGCACCTACGGGAATAAGAGAGAGAACTCTGTCAGGGTAGTTTACTGCAAAAACAATTGCAAGATTTCCGCCGTCACTATAGCCGAAGAAATGAGCTTTTTCTATCTCCATTTCATCAAGCATACACGCAAGGTCTTTCGCTTCTCTTTCAAAAGTCAGCTCACATGTACCTCTTTCAGAATTGCCTGTGCCTCTGGGAGACACTGCAATTACCATGAAATGCTCTGCAAGTTCCGGCAGAACGCTTCCGTCAAGATTATGCATTTCACCGCCGTTGCATGGGAGAACAACCAAAGGCTCTTTTGTCATGTCCCCGTAAATTCCGTATTCGATTTTCGCTCCGTCATCAGCAGTAATAAAGCCATACTTTTTCATTTCAGGCATTTCACTTGCATACTCCTCAGCAGAAAAATTTACCGCAAAAAAGGAAAATGAAGTGAGCAACATAACGCAAACGAGAATTAAGCTCAGAGTTTTTTTCATATTATTACCTCAATTCAAAAGAAATTTTTTCTGCAAGTCTGTCTAAATTTTCAAGCTGTTCTTCCTTGAGAGAAGATTTCATGCTTATCTTTTCTTCGTCTACCTCAAAACCTTTGAGAGACGAAAGAATTTCATCCATCTTTCTGCCTGCAACTGCACCCCATGAGCCGTTGTCAAGAATATATGCTTTTCTGTTCTGAAGAGCGTGAGCCTTGATTTCAAGAAGAAGTGTTTCCATTTTCGGGAAAATTCCTCCGTTATATGTTGAGCTCGCAAAAACGAGATGACTTGCTCTGAAACATTCAGAGAGAATGAACGAGGGATCTGTTACCGAAACATCGTAAACTCTGATGTTTTTTACACCTTTGTCCGCAAGCATATTTGCAAGAACGGAAACAGCATTTTCAGTGTTGCCATAAATTGAAGCGTAAGCGATAACAACTGCTTTTTCTTCTGCTTCGTATCTGCTCCACAGATCGTACTTTTCAAGAATGAAGCCGAAATCCTTTCTGAAAATATGACCGTGAAGAGGACAGATCATGTCTATTTCAAGAGTTGATGCTTTTTTAAGAACTGCCTGCACCTGTGCACCGTATTTACCAACGATGTTTGTGTAATATCTTCTTGCTTCATCGATTTTTGACTTATCGTAATCAATTTCATCTGCAAAAATGTTGCCGTCAAGTGCACCGAATGAGCCGAAAGCATCAGCAGAGAAAAGGATTTTTTCTGTCTTATCGTAAGACACCATAACCTCAGGCCAGTGCACCATAGGTGCCATAACAAAAGTAAATGTGTGTTTACCTGTGCAGAGTTCATCACCCTCGCTGACAGTGACAAAATTGTCTCTGTCCATTTTTCCGAAGAAGTTTTCAATCATTGTAAAAGTTTTTGCATTACCTACAATTTTAACATCGGGATAACGAAGAATTGTGTCTGCAATCATCGCACAATGGTCAGGCTCCATGTGGTTGACAATAAGGTAATCAAGACTTCTGCCGTTCAGAAGATGCTTGATGTTCTCAAAGAAAACTCCGCTTACTGACTTGTCAACGGTATCAAGGACAACTGTCTTTTCATCGTCAACAAAATATGAGTTATATGATACGCCATCCTTTATGGGATAAACATTTTCAAAAAGTGCAAGACGTCTGTCACTTGCACCAATCATATAAATATCATCTTTGATTTTTCTGTAGCTGTACATTTTAACACTCCTTGTATTTACTGCCTTAATTATATATCACTAAGCTTAAAAAATCAATAACATAAAAAATAAAGTCCTCCGAAGAGGACTTTAAAAATTTTCCTTAAATTATGCTGCTTTGTTACCGCCGAAGAGACCTACGATTGCATTGAAGTAGAATTTCCATACTTCAACAACACCTTTAAGGATTGAATAGAAGAAGTCATAAACCTGATCAAAGAAAGATTTTTCTTCCTTCTGAACATCTTCAAGCTCTTCAACCTCAACTTCAGTACCTGCATCGAAGCGAACTACTGTGGGAACACCGTAAGCGTTTTTCTTGCTGATTTCCATTGTGTGGTCGCCCTCTGTGAGAACATCCTGTGCAAGATAGATTTTACCGTCCTTATCAGTTGTGTATGTAACATAGCCTGATTTTGTTTCCCATTTGATTTCTGCATTAGCGATGGGAGCTTTAGAGCCCGCTTTGTCTGTACCTACAAAAGTGATAACACCTGAGATTTCAATTTCTTCTGCATCGAATGAGGGAAGAACTGCATCAGCTGTTGCGTTGAAGAGAACGATTTCAGCATCCTTTTCAACCTTGTAAGAAGCTGCTGCCTCTGACACGATTGCACCGTCAACTGCATACTGCCACTGTGATGAAGTAACTGTGCTTTCACCCTTTACAGATGCGATTGCACCCTCTGCTGTGTAAGTCACATCAAGTGCTGCTGCTTCAAGAACAGAAGCAAGTGTGCTTGCTTTGTCTACTTTGATTTCCTTGTCTGCAAGTGTTTTTTCAAGGCCTTCAACTCTGATTTCAACCTCAACCTTTTCTACAGGTGCAGGTGTTTCTCCTTCTTCAGCACTTACTGTAAGCACACATGAGAAAAGAACCATAGCTGAAAGCATAATGCTGACAAGTCTGATGAATTTTTTGTTCATGATAATGCATCTCCTTATTAATATTTTTACAAAAGTATTATACATCTATCAATTATAGATGTCAATAAAGAAAAATTAAGGAATAATTAAGATTCCGTCAGAATCCATAATAAAATCATTTTCTTTTATGGCTTTCACAACATCGTGAGAAGTGAGAAGCGGAGTTGTTGTTCTGATTGCAGAGAGTCCTTCGTGGCCGTATTCATGGAAGTCTGTTCCTGCGATAAAAGGCTTGTTTACGCTTTTTGCATATCTTGCAGCAAGAGCAGGACGTGAATTGTGGTTGGGATGAAGATTGAAGCTTTCATATCCGTCAACAGTTTCGGGAGGCATTACAACCTGACCGTTACGCATGGGATGTGCCTGAAAGAGAAGCTTTGTTTCATCGCAGTAGTTTTTATAGAATTCCTCTACTGTTCCGGGAAGCATTTCAAAAATTTCGCAAAGGTCGCCCTCATCTATACCGAAAAGAAGATAGTCATTTCCCGCACCTTCAGAAAAGCGAAGCTCTGCAGCAAGAATCACATTGAGTCCTGTTTTTTCACCTTCCTCCTTGGCACGGCGATAGCCATCAAGGTAGAACTCAACTGCAGCCTTTGTTTCTCTTGTTCCTACTCTCTTGTAAAAATAATCATAGGTAAAATGGTTTGCAATTACGAGAGAGGTATATCCTCTTTCTTTATAAAGCTTTACGGCATCCTCGGGAGGTACGTCACTGCATGTGCTTACAGGCTTTGTGTGAGCGTGTAATTCTGTTCTGTAAGGATATGCCTCCTCCATCAATTTTTTAAGTTCATCCTGTTTTCTCATTTTTAAAACTTCTTTCTATAAATAATTATTTTGCCTGAATCCATACGAGCATTTCGCCCTCTCCCCTGTTTGCAAAAGCAAAATAGGGAATCATCTTCACTATCACTTCATCTCTTTCATCTGACTTTTTGTAATAAAGACTGTGATTTTTCTTTCTTCTTGTGCCTTTAAGATAAATAACAGGAAGAGAATAGTTTTCGTCATATTCTTCTCTGATTTCTGCAGAGGAATCAATGCAGATATCACGAAGACATTTTCCGTTATCCTTTTCCTCAGCACAGTAAACAACAGGCCCTCTCATTACCGCATATCTTCCGCAATTTTCATGAACAAGAGGGTTTGACTCAACGAAATATACAGGACTTCCGAAATCAATTTCAGTTTCCATTCCGTCCTCAATGTCAAAATAAACGTAGCCGTTTTCGTTTTCAATATCCTCGCAGAAGGAAGGAACTCTCACTGCAAGAGTTTTTGCAGGACCTTCATATTTTATTGTAACCTTACCGCTTAAGGGATAATCCGTTTCCTGAGTAATTTTCATTCCGTCAAATGAAGCTTCACCCGACATGAACTGGTGAACAAAAACAGTGTCTTCATCGTAAGTATATACGTTTTCACCCACAGCTGCCACAAATCTTATAACATTGGGAGGACAGCATGAGCAACCAAAAACCTCGAGTCTTTCCGTTATTGGTGAATGGGGCTTTTCTTTTATGCACACGTCACGTTCCCTCAGCTCGGGAATAATCTCAAGTGGATTTTCATAGAAGAAGGATTTTCCGTCAAGTGAAATTCCGCTTAAGAAGCCGTTATAAAGCACCTTTTCTATAACCTCAGCATAAATTGCCTTAGGCTCAATGAGCTGAAGTCTGTGAGCGAAAAACGCAAGTGAAATCGCAGCACATGTTTCAGTGTAAGCCGTTCTGTTCGGCAGGTCATAAGGAATCGTAAAGGCTTCACCTATGTGAGTTGAACCGATACCGCCCGTAATATACATTTTATGATTCACGATATCATTGAATATCATTTCACAGGCATTTTTAAGTTCCTTATCATCATAAATTCTCGCAATATCAGCCATACCGCTGTAAAGATAGCAGGCTCTTACGCAGTGACCTTCTGCGGTTTCCTGTTCACGTACGGGCAGAAAACACTGGTCATAAAGTCCGTCCGTAAAGCCGCCGTATGTGTGCTCAATTGTTTTTCCTCTTTCGTCAATGAAAAACTTTGAAAGCTCAAGATATCTTTTTTCACCTGTTACAGAATAAAGCTTTACAAGAGCAAGCTCGATTTCCTCATGACCGGGAGTTACAAAGGCTGCACTTCTGTCAATTTTAAACACCTTTTCAATATGGTCGGCGTATTTACACATAACTTTAAGGAATCTGTCTTTTCCTGTCAGGCGGTAATATTCAACTGCCGCTTCCATCAGGTGTCCTGCACAGTAAAGTTCATGCTCAGTTCTGTTCTGAAATCTTTTTTCAGGCTCAACAACAGTAAAGTAAATATTGAAATATCCGCTTTCCTCCTGACCTTTTTCAATCAGGTCAATGAGATGCTCGATTTTTTCTTCATTTTCAGGAGTGATGCTGTCAAAGAGAGCTACACCCTCCATCCATTTGGCAATATCCGAATCCCAGAAAATATGAGGCTGATTTTCGTCGCCTTTTTTCCATTTCATTTCAAAGGCTTCTACTCTGCCTGTATCAAAGAATCTGTCATAAACGCTTTTTATCGTAACATTTTTCACAATGTCCTGACGCTTTTTCCAGAATCCGTCCATAAGTTTAATGCTTCTTGAAGAAACTTCTTTCATAAGAACACCTCACTGATTTATAAGAAAATTTTATTACAAAGGTCACAGTTTGTCAATAAATTCGAGAAATGATTTTCATAAAATGTTTACTGTTTTGTCATTTCTTTTTACAAAATCCGCCACAAATGTGTTGTATTATATAATCACAGAAACAAGCTATCTCCTATTTTTTTGATATATTTTCCCCCTCCGAACTCATTTTTTTCATTTTTTGTGAGTTCAAGAAGAACGGACATCCGGCATGTTCCCCAAGCGTGCTGAATGTCTGTTTTTCTTTTTGTATTTACTTTTAATTTTTGCTGTGATATACTTAGTTTTATCGGAGGGGATTTTATGAAAAAAGTTATTTCCTTATTACTTGTATTTATTCTCACTTTCACACTCTTTTCTTTCAGCACATCTGCTGAGGACGAAATCACAGAATACCCTGTAATCATCGTTCCGGGCTACAGCGGCTCGGCTCTCAGATATGTTGATGAAAACGGTAACGAAGAGCACATATGGGGCTTCACACCCGATATGATTATGAACATTCTTGAAAACACAATCAAAAATATCGGCACTGAAAAACCTGACAAAGAAGTTCTACAGGACGCTGTAGGCACAGACCTTGAAGAATGGCTTCAGAAAATGACCATGAAGGATGACGGCACGAGCCTTTATCCTCTTCGCAATTACTATGAAACGCCTGAAGAAGGCTGCTCTGCAAACGTTATGAAGCTTCATCCTGACGGACAGTACCGCCACGAGGTTGAAATTCAGGATAAGCTTGCAGAATATGTGGGATACGAAAATATTTTCAATTTCTACAACGATTTCCGTTACGGTGCAGAATACTGTGCAGGAAAGCTTGACGAATATATTCAGCAGGTCAAGGCATATACAGGCAAGGACAAAGTCAACATCTACTCTCTCAGCCATGGCGGACAAGTTACCGCAACATACCTTGCTCTTTACGGCTACAAGCAGGACGTTGACAATGCAGTTATGGCAATACCTGCAATCGGCGGTGCCGGCATTGCTTACGATTTGCTTACGGAAAATCTTGAATTCCGAGAAGAAATTCTTCTTACCTTTATTCAGCATGGCTTCATGTGGGAAGACGATTATGACTGGCTTCTCAAAGCTGAAGCACTGGGCTTCCTCGACGACCTTGTAAATGATGTTCTCATTCCTCTTCTCAGGGACTATCTCGGCAACTGGGTAAGCCTCTGGGATTTCATCCCCTCTGAATATTATGAACAGGCAAAGAAACAGCTTCTTGACATCGAAAGACATGCGGGACTTATTGCAACAAGCGACCGCTTCCACTATGAAATTCTCCCCTCAATGGCAGAAAAACTTCAGGAATGTGAAAACAAGTACGGCATGAACCTTACAATTGTTGCAGGCTGCGATGTCCCCATCATTACAGGCATGAGTGAAAGCTCCGACGCAATTATTACTCTTGCTTCTTCAACAGGTGCAACCTGTGCTCCCTACGGGGAAAGATTTTCTGACGGTTATAAGCAGATAAATCCCTGTGACGGCAAAAACAAGTTGTCACCCGACATGGCAAGCGACCTTTCCACAGCTTATCTTCCCGATGACACATGGGTGATAAACGGTCTTTATCACGGCATGGTTTACAAGGATGATTTCACAAGAGAAATTATTATCAACGGTGTGCTGAACGATAAATATGAAAACGTTTATTCATCACCTGATTATCCCCAGTTCCACTACACATCAAACCCCTCTCACACAGTTCTTGCAGCGTTTGATTCTTCAGTTGAGGGCTTTGTAGGAAAAGACGATACAAAATTTGTTATTAAAAATGTATGTAAAGAGGACAGCGTAAAAATTCTGGCTGTAAAATTTGACGGCTGTGACCTGAGCGTGAATCTTAAAAACACGCCTGTACTCAACCCGGGTGAAAGCTTAGAGCTTGATATTACAGGTACACTTCCCAATGTCAGCAAAAAGCTGATAACCGCCACTGTTACATACATTTCGCTTGACTCAATCACACCATTCGGTCAGAGAACATTCAGCTATACTGTCATGGGTGGTGAAGCAGTAGAATATGACGGCTCATTCGCAGTTGCCGATACACCTCAGGGCAAAACAAATCCCCTCGCATCAATCACAAATCCCATAACAAGAACAGTTGCAGAGTTTGTAAAGATATTTGTTGATTTTATCAGTTACTGGATTAAGACAGTGCTTGTAAAATAACAGCTATGAATTTACCGAAACGCAAATCAACAAGACTTAAAAATTACGATTACAACACTCCCGGTGCATATTTTATAACGATATGTACAAAAGACAGAAAACAAATTTTATCCGAAATCTGCGTAGGGGACGGCGTCCTCGACGTCCCTGAAAACAAATTAACCTTTTACGGAAAAGTCGCAAAAAAGCACATAACTGCGATGAGTAATTTTTATGAGAATATTTCTGTTGACAAGTATGTAATCATGCCGAATCATATACATTTGTTAATTCAGATCAAATCAAGTTCCGTGAACGGTTCGTCGAGGACGCCGAACCCTACGAACAATGAGGTTTCCCGTTTTGTATCAACATTCAAAAGATTCTGCAATAAGGAATATGGCAAAAATATATGGCAAAGATTATCAAACGACCATATAATACGCAACCAAAAAGATTACGAAAGAATCTGGACATACATTGATATCAACCCCATAAAATGGGAACAGGATTGTTTCTATCAAAAAGATCTATAATACTCTGCATTAAAAAATCCCTTTTGCTATTCTCATAGCAAAAGGGATTCTTTTTATTAATATGCTTTGCCCCAGTAGAGCATATGCTTTGCTTTTTTGCCGCAACAGACACATGTGTCTGTAATTTCTTCCTGCTCGAAAGGAATACATCTTGATGTGACGCCTGCAACCTCTTTAAGCTTTTCTTCACAAGCAAGCTCACCGCACCACATAGCCTTGATGAATCCGGGACGCTCCTCTGCGTTTTTGATCATTTCGTCAAGGTTTGTAACGCTGTATGTCATTTCCTCGCGACGTTTGAGAGCTTTCTCGTAAAGTCCGTCATGTACTGCTTTAAGAAGCTCGGGAATCTTTGTTTCAAGCTCGTCAAGAGAAACGAAAACTTTTTCTCTGTTGTCACGGCGTACAAGAACACACTGGTTGTTCTCGATATCCTTAGGTCCGATTTCAAGACGAAGAGGCACACCCTTCATTTCGTATTCTGCAAATTTCCAGCCTGCTGAGTTGTCGCTGTCATCAATCTTAGCACGGCAGAATGAAGAAATCTTTTCTGTCAGCTCTCTTGCCTTATCAAGAACGCCCGGCTTGTGCTGAGCGATGGGAAGAACAACAACCTGTGTAGGTGCAACAAAGGGAGGAAGAACAAGTCCGTTATCGTCACCGTGAGTCATAATAACTGCACCGATAATACGGCTTGACATACCCCATGATGTTTCGTGAGGGAACTGCTGAGTGTTGTCTCTGCCTGTGAATGAAACGTCAAATGCCTTTGAGAAGCCGTCACCGAAATAGTGGCTTGTGCCACTCTGAAGAGCTTTACCGTCATGCATGAGAGCCTCGATTGTGTATGTTGACTCAGCACCTGCAAATTTTTCTTTATCTGTCTTTTTACCTTTAACAACGGGAATTGCAAGACACTGTTCACAGAAATCTGCATATACATTAAGCATTCTTTCTGTTTCTTCAATTGCATCCTCTGCTGTTTCGTGCATTGTGTGGCCTTCCTGCCAGAAGAATTCCATTGTTCTGAGGAAAGGTCTTGTTGTCTTTTCCCAGCGGACAACTGAACACCACTGATTATAGAGCTTGGGAAGGTCTCTGTATGAATGAATTACTTCTGCATAGTGGTCGCAGAAAAGTGTTTCTGACGTAGGTCTGACACAAAGACGCTCTGTGAGCTTTTCTTCACCGCCGTGTGTTACCCATGCAACCTCGGGAGCGAAGCCTGCAACATGGTCCTTCTCCTTCTGAAGAAGGCTTTCAGGGATGAACATAGGCATCATTACATTTTCATGTCCTGTTTCTTTGAATCTTCTGTCAAGCTCGTTTCTGATATTTTCCCACAAAGCAGTACCGTAAGGACGGACAACCATACATCCTCTTACGCTTGAATAGGATGCAAGCTCTGCTTTTTTCACAACGTCTGTATACCACTTGGCAAAGTCAGTATCCATTGAAGTGATTTCTTCTACCATTTTCTTCTGGTTAGCCACTTGTAAAACCTCTCTTTATATTGATAGTATAAGTTTATTATTTCACAAATAATTATTATACACTATTATGTCAAGGTTTTCAACAGTTATTTTCTTTTTCTTATAAGATTAGGAGCACGAAAATCAAGCACAGAGCTTAAAAGCACAACACCGAGAACTGTAATCGCAGTTTCCACACCCATATACGAGCCGTTGTAAGCAAGGGAATATGCCCATACACTCTGCCAGCCCTCAGCATAATCTGCCCATACCGTCACACCTGAAAGGAAATGACAGACAAGTCTGATAACCGAAACCACACCTGCACCGAGGCCGATTGAAAGAGCCTGATTTTTTATTCTGTTTCTGAACATTCCGCCGAAGCCGAGAATTGTGAATGCAATCAGATAGTCAAAGAGTGCCACAGCAATATATGCACCTATTGTGTTTACATAACTGAAGTTTACAATACCTGAAATCATCTGAAAAACAGACAGTACAAAGCCTGAGAAAGCACCCCATTTAAGTCCGTGTCTGTAAGAGATAATCACAATGGGCACCTGACTGAAAGCAGTTATTCCCCCACCCTGAGGGAGAGTGTACACCGTAATCACACTCAGCACACAAGACAAAGCAACCATAATCGCGCACTCTGTCAATATCCTTATTTTCTTTAAATTGTTTGACATTAAAATTCCTTCTTTCCGAACAAAAAGGAAATCCGCGTAGCAAACACCACGCGGATTAAAAGATAAAATTAGCTTAATCCCTACGCCGGCATTATCCGTATCAGGTTATAGGGTCAAAGGAAAACCATCCTTAATCTCAGCCGAATTTCATCAGCACCCCTTAAGTTCTGTTAAATTTTTAAGACGTCTTATGGGAGCATTATAAACCCAAAATTACTTCTTGTCAATAGTCTGGAAAGCTTTTTTCTTAGCAAGCAAAACAATAGGAATGAAAACGAATATTCCCACAATTGCTGCGAAGAAGAACATACTTGTTGAAGGCACAAGCTTTTCAACGCCGTATTCAACGATTGTAAGGTTTGATATCTGACAAGCAATATCACCGATTGCAGGACCTACAACCATAGGAATGAGAACTGCAAAAATCATTCTGATGCCCTGGAAGAGACCGACTTTATCCTCGGGAATGAAGTCACGGACAGATGCACTGAGCTGAATCTGAAGAACTATGTAACCGATTACTGTAGGTGCTATACCTGCGAGAACAACAACTATATTTGTTGAGGTTGAAAGAATAAACAAGCCTGCTACGAAAAGGATTGTTGCAGGAATAAATGACATGATCTTGTTTTTGTTTCCCACCTTGAGAAGTGAAACAACACCTGCAATCATCGCTGCAATTGCAAGAACTGCGGTGATTATTGTTTTTATTCCGAAATCTGCTCCGGGCAGAATAACCTTTTCAAGGTAAACAAAAAGATAAGGGAAGAATACCTGAATTGCAATATTGTAAAAGCCTACACCGAGAAGTGCAAGATAAAGCTTTGAATTTCCTTTGATAACAGAAGGTCTGAAACCGTAGAAAAGGTCGCTCCAGTAATTTGAGTTTGTTTTTTCGCCTTTGATTGCAGGCTCTTCAAGAGTGAAAAGTCCGATAAAACCGCAGAGTGTCACAACAAAACCAAGGCCTAAAAAGAAGGCTTTGTAAGAAATAACGCCTCCCTGTGCAAGACTGCCTACGCCCATAACTGCAACCATTGAAATAACGCCGACAAACATAAGTGCAGTTTCAACTTTCGGACGAGTGGCCGGGTTTGTAACGTCTGTTACCCATGCATTGAAAGCAGAGTCATTACTTGTTGAGCCCATAAAGGTCATAAGCATATCCATAAGAATAACTGCCCATGCGGAGAAAGCAAGAATCTTTGCTTCATCTGAAAGATTGAAAAGCACTGCAATATTTTCCTTTGAAATAAATCCGAAGGCAGCGGTAATAACACCCCATATCATGTAGCCTGCGGAAATGAAAATCTTACGTTTTTTCATCTTCTCACTGAGTGTACCCATAATGAATGTGGTAACAACCGCAGTGATAGCAGAAAGAGAAACCATACGGCTGATTGCTGTTGTGGGAGCCATAACATTTTCCAATGCATAGGCGGAAACGCCCTCATAAATTGAGCCGTAAAGGAAGGTGTTGAAATACATGTTTTCAAGGTTCCAAGCAACACCGCCCATAAAGCTGAAAATTATAATATTCAGCCATATGCGTTTTGAGAGTTTGTTTTCCATTTTTTAACCTCCTTATTTTTTCAGAAGAAAATCTGCAAGACGCTCTGAGGATTTACCGTCAAAATAGTCGAAGTTAAACTCTCTGAACTTTGCATTTTTCTCGCTGTCAAAGTCATTATTTTTAATGGCTTCAATCATTTCATCACTTGTTTTCACAACCTTGCCCGGAACATATCCCTCATACTCAAAATACAGGTCTCTGTCATTTTTGTATTTTTCAAGGTCATATGCAAAGAAAAGCATGGGTTTGCCAAGCATTGAAAATTCCATACAGATTGAAGAGTAGTCTGTGATGAGAATATCACATTCTCTTATCAGTTCATTTACATCGTCATATGACGTTGCATTGAAAACACCTTCCTCGGGAACAGATGTGTGAATCTGAGGATGAAGGCGGATTACAAGTGCATACTCTTCGCCAAGTTCTCTGTTGAATTTTTCAATGTCAAGATTTTCAAGTATTTCCTTATCTGCCTCGGGGTCATCACGGAAGGTGGGTGCATAAAGCACTGTTTTTCTGCCTCTGAGCTCAGGAAATGTCTCATAAAAATGAGTTTTTGTGTTTTTGTAAAGTGCATCAGAAGCGGGCTGACCGAATGGCAGACATTTTTCCTCAGCAACTCCGAAAGCTCCTGCACAGATGGGAAGTGCCTTTTTCGATGACACTACAACATAAGAATACTTGTCAGCACATTTCTGTGCGTTTTTTCTCACTTCATCAGTAAGGTTTGTGTCCATGATAAATTTTTTCAGGATTCCCTGACCGTGCCATAGCTGAACAATTACTGCCTTTTTTGAAAAATTAAGCTTTGCCATAGGCATGAATGTGTCGTTTAAAAATATGTACTTTGCCGTTGCAAGACGGAAAGCTTTGACTGTGAAAAACTTTACCGCAGTTTTCACGCTGTCCAGTTCCCTGCTGCTCACCTCAGTAAAGACAAAATCTCCCCTTCCTGCAAACTCTTCTCTGATGTACATTAAACTATCCTTGAAATTTGCGTTGTGGGGAGACAGGAGAACAACACTTTTCTCCTTTACGGGAAAAATTCTGAACAGGTGGAAGAAAACCGAATAAATGAAATAAAACAAGCTTTTCATTTTCATCTCACCTTTTATATTTTTACTTCTTACCACCTTTGACAAGCTCATCGTACTTGTCACAGACTTCGTTAACTTCACCTGAAGCAATAACCTTGCCATGGTCAAGAATTATGGCTTTATCACAGAGCCTTCTTACCTGAGCAGTATTATGTGAAACAAAAAGAACTGTCACACCTTTGGCAAACATGGATTTGACCTTCTTTTCGCTCTTTGCCTTGAACTTTGCGTCACCTACTGAAAGCACCTCATCAAGAATAAGAACTTCAGGCTCAACTGCAGTTGCAATTGAGAAACCAAGTCTTGCTCTCATGCCTGATGAATAGTTTTTGATAGGCACATTGATGAAATCACCAAGCTCAGAGAACTCAACAATTTCGTCATATCTCTCTTCAATATATTTTCTTGAATAACCCATTGTTGCACCGTAGAGGAAAATGTTTTCCTTACCTGTGTAGTTTGAGTCAAAGCCTGCACCGAGCTCAAGAAGCGGTGCAATAACTCCCTCAACCTCAACTGAGCCTTTTGTGGGTTTGAGAACACCTGCAACTGTTTTCAGAAGTGTACTTTTACCTGCACCGTTAAAGCCGAGAACACCAAGTCTCTCGCCTTTTTCAATGGTAAAGCTTACGTCCTGAAGTGCCCAGAATTCAGTAAATCTCAACTTTCTTGTAATGAGCTTTATAAAATATTCTTTAACGTTGTCAACCTTTTCCTTGTTAAGGTTGAACATTACGCTTACATTTTCAACTTTTACTGCGGGTTTTGACATTTTTACACCCCTTAAATGTGAAGAATAAACTTATCCTGTTTCTTTTTGAACAGTAATGCACCGATTACAATGCAGACAACACTGAAAGCCAACGAATACCACAAGTGATTCAGATTGAACATCTGCCCGTCAAGAATACATGAACGGAACATACTGATTATTGAATAAAGCGGGTTTGCCATAATTCCAAGCTGAACATATTTGTTCATATTCATACTGCTGATAACATACACAATAGGTGTTGCGTAGAAAAGAAGCATGCAGAAAACATCGTAAAGATATTCCGCATCCTTGAAGAATACTGCTGTTGTCGCCAGTATCATTCCCACGCCCAAGCAAAGAAGGAAGAGAACAATTATGGGCACAATCGTCAGAAGCATATAAGGCGTGATAGGAACTGCCTTGTCTGTAAAGCTGTATCCGATGATGAAGAAAACAAGAATTATAAGTGAAATGAGAAATGTTATGAAACTTGAAATAACATGTCCCAGGGGATACATATATTTCGGAACATAAACCTTCTTGATAACACCTGCACTGAGCCTTACTGATTTCATGGCTCTCTTTGTGGACTGACTAAAAAAGTCATAGAGAAGTCGTCCGCAAAGAAGGTAGATAACATAATTTGAAATACCGTCTGCGCTTTTTCCGAAAAATCCACCGAAAACGAGTGCAAGAACTACCGTTGTAAGAAGAGGCTGGAGAAGTGTCCAAAAAATACCGAGAACGGAGTCTCTGTACTGCACCTTGATATTTCTTCTGACAATTTCACTTAAAAGATATCTGTATTTTATAAAATCGGAAAGAAATTTTGAGTTCTTTACCAGCTTTGAGTTTTCAAGTTTTTCCACCATAAAGTTCACCGCCTTAGCCGAGTATTCGTAGAATTCTCGGCAGTTTTATTCGCCTTTCGGCGAGTTTTATTGCTTCGCAGTGATATTGTGATACTCACAGTGGTATTTGGCAATACCAAGTTTTTGACGAATAAAATATCACTGAAACCGGAGGTTTCAATATCACTATTGCCAAAGGCAATAATATCACTCTGCCGTCAGGCAGAATATCATTTAAACTATCTGACTAAGAATCCGTTTTTGTATAAAAAATCAATTTCAGAAACTGTAAGGACTGAAAAAGGGCTTACCCAGCTGTCGTCTTCTTCCTTGAAATCAGGTGCTTTGAATTCGGAGGGAATAAAGCCTAATTTGTCACAGATTCTTTGATATTCCTTCTCGACACTCATTACAACACCTCATAGTTAAATAAGCAACCCTACTCATTTATGTAGGTTTATTTTTTCAGCATCCACTTAAGATAAAACTTAATCATGGATTTAATCTGCACAAATTTAAGTTTGAAGTTTTTCTTACTCTCTCTGCCCCATACATGGTAAATCACTGCCTTGGGATAGTAGAGAACTTTTGAAATTTTATTTACTGCACAAGCTAAGTCAAAGTCCTCAAAATAGAGGAAATATCTGTCATCAAAACCACCGATTTTCTTGAAAAGGTCTGTTCTGATGAAGATAAAACAGCCTGTTGCAATTTCAACAGGATATTCTTCGTCAGGGTCCTTGTCCAGCATTGCATATTCAGCAAGAAGCGGAGACGGCTCATCACCTTTTCTCATTCTGCTTGCAATAAGATATTTCAGCTTCGGCATTCTTTTGCCGAGAATCTGAAGTCTGCCGTCAGGGAAAAGAATCTTCGGAGAAAGCATTCCTGCTGATTCATCCTCATCCAGTTTATCAGCCATCACCTTGATAACATCGTTGTCAATTACAATATCGGGGTTGATAATAGCATGATATTTTGAATCAATTTTATCAAGAACTTCATTGTGACCTGAACCGAAGCCGTTATTTGTACCCGGCTCGATAAGCTCAACCTGAGGGTAATTCTCCCTGATGAACTGCGGTGTACCGTCTGTTGACATGTTGTCCACCACAAAAAGCTTGAAATCAAGAGCCTTTGTATATTCAAAAATAGAATCAAGCGTATCTTTTATTGTTCTCATATTATTATGAGTCACAATACAGCCTGACACTGTATATTTTTCCATTTTGCACCTCATTCAGCAGATAATCTCTTCTTAAGTTCCTGTGCAATTGAGAGTCTCCACATGATTTTCTTTTTAAGGGAAGTCTGTCCGCCTGTCATGTTTCCTCCATGTCTTCTGTAAAGAATCAGGGGTTTATCAATAAGACAAACTTTACCTGTTTTTTCCGCAATAAGACCTATCCACTGGTCATGCATAGGCAAATTCTGCGGAAAGGGCATAATTTTCCCGCATAAGCTTTTTCTGAAAGCCATGCAGCAGCCCATATAGGAATTTCTGATAAGATTATTCAGATAGCCTGTTTTTGTACCGTGGGATTTGAAGAAGGACGTATCCTGAATTTTCAGCTTTCCGTCTGTGACCATAGCATTGTGAAGAACTAAATCCGCACCCGCTTCAAGTTTTTCGCATACTTTCTCTACTTTGTCGGGAAGCCACACATCATCCTGATCTGCAAGGAAAATATAGTCTCCCGTGCAGGCATTTATTGCGTTTTCAAAGTTCATGATAAGTCCTTTTCCGGGACCTTCAATATACCTGATTCTTCCGTCTTCTCCGCCGATTTCAAGAATAACATCCTTTGTTTTACCCTCCGGAAAATCGTCAGAAACCACAACCTCATCGTCAGGAGCAAGCTGAGACAGAATTGACCTCAGCTGTTCCCCGATAAAGTCTTCGCCTTTATATGCGGCAAGTGCCACAGATATTCTATATTTTCTGTCCATTTTATGAAAGTGACTTCATTGTGGGGAAGAGGAGGACGTCACGGATTGCCTGTGAGTCTGTAAGGAGCATACACATTCTGTCAATACCGAAGCCGATACCGCCCGTTGGAGGCATACCGATTTCAAGAGCATTGAGGAAGTCCTCGTCAGTTGTGTTTGCTTCTTCGTCGCCCTGTGCAAGAAGAGCTTCCTGAGCCTTGAAACGCTCTCTCTGGTCGATGGGATCGTTAAGCTCAGAATATGCGTTAGCCATTTCCCAACCGTTCATGAAGAACTCAAAACGTTCAACATAGTTGGGGTCTGAAGGCTTTTTCTTCGTAAGGGGAGAAATTTCGATAGGATGGTCTGTAACGAATGTAGGCTGAATAAGATGTTTTTCAGCATATTCTTCAAAGAAGAGACTGAGGATATCGCCCTTGCCGTGTCTCTTTTCATACTCGATGTGATGCTCGTCCGCAAGGCGTCTTGCATCTTCAAGAGTTTCAACTCCGTTCCAGTCGATATTTGCATACTTTTTCACAGCATCAACCATTGTGATTCTCTCAAAGGGTTTGCCGAGATCCATTTCGATGCCGTTGTAAGAAATTTTTGTTGTACCGAGAACTGCTTTTACAACATGGCGGTAGAGGTTTTCTGTTAAATCCATCATGCCGTTGTAGTCTGTGTAAGCCTGATAGAGCTCCATAAGTGTGAACTCAGGGTTGTGTCTTGTGTCACAGCCTTCATTTCTGAAAACTCTGCCGATTTCGTAAACCTTTTCCATACCGCCGACAATAAGTCTCTTAAGGTAAAGCTCAAGTGAAATACGGAGTTTGAAATCTTCGTTCAGAGCGTTGTGATGTGTGATGAAAGGTCTTGCTGCAGCACCACCTGCGTTTGAAACAAGAATAGGTGTTTCAACCTCAAGGAAGCCCTGTGAGTCAAGATAGTTTCTCACTGCTCTGAGAATCAGTGAACGTTTTACGAATGTATCCTTAACCTCGGGATTTACAACAAGGTCAAGGTAACGCTGACGGTAACGTGTGTCAACATCTTTAAGACCATGGAATTTTTCGGGAAGGGGCTGAAGAGATTTTGAAAGAAGTTTCACTGCATGAGCGTGAACTGAAATTTCGCCTCTTCTTGTTCTGAAAACAAAGCCTTTGACCTCGATAATATCACCAAGGTCCCACTTTTTGAACTCAGCAAAGCTTTCTTCACCGATATCGTTGATTCTCACATATACCTGCATTCTGCCTGAGCGGTCGTGGATATCGATAAAGTTAGCTTTACCCATATCTCTCCATGTCATGATTCTGCCGCAGATATATACCTCGTTGCCTTCGATTGAATCGAAATTGTCAACGATTTCCTTTGCTGTGATTGTCTGTTTTGCAGTTGTTATTTCAAAGGGGTCTTTGCCAGCCTTCTG
Source organism: Oscillospiraceae bacterium (assembly GCA_015065765.1). GTDB lineage: Bacteria > Bacillota > Clostridia > Oscillospirales > Acutalibacteraceae > SIG575. Next base: position 60,406 of record SVPP01000010.1, read on the forward strand.
CAATTCTTCAAGCTTTTCAAGACGGATTCTTCTCTGTTCGCTGATGTCAACCTGAGCTTCTTCTTCAGGCACATTGTTCTTGATTTCTTCACTCATTTTTCATCTTTTCCTTTCCTATTAATGCCGAAACAAGGGCGAAGTTAAGCTTCGCCCCTGTGAATTGTTAATTCTTATTTAGAAATTTCAATAATTTCATAAGTAACTATTCCCATCGGTACTTCAACATTGACGCTCTCGCCTGCTGAATGTCCGATAAGAGCTGCACCTATGGGAGAATAAGCAGAGATGATACCGTTCATGGGATCAGACTCTTTTTCTCCGAGAATTTTATAATCTGCAACCATATCAAGAGTTACATTCTTAACTTTAACCTTAGAACCTACCTGCACCTTCTCGTTTGAGATTGTGTTTTCATCGATGATTCTTGCGTTTTTGAGAGTTTCCTCAATCTCGCTGATGCGGTGTTCCATTTTACCCTGTTCATTTTTAGCCTCGTCATATTCACTGTTTTCTGACAAGTCGCCGTATGAAAGAGCAACCTTGATTTTTTCAGCTATGTCGTCACGGCCTTTAGTCTTAAGTTCGTTAAGCTCTGCCTGCAGTTTGTCATAGCCTTCTTTGGTGAGCAAAATTTCTTCTGCCATAATTCAAAATCCTCCTGAAACGCTCACATAAAGGAGCGTATATTATTTGATAGCATACATCTGTTATTATACCACAAAAACTCATAATGTCAAGTATTTCCTGTGCTCCGGGGATTCAACCAAACTTCTCAAGGAGAATTTCACGGCTTACTCTTCTGCCTGCAAGACAAAGATACGAAAATTCACAGTTTTCAAAAACCCTTACACCGTTGTATTCGTACAGAGCAGAGGCGAAGAGAAAATCATCTGTGCTCCGGCTTTTAAGTATCCTGTAAGGCTCATCAAGAGCGAAACCTTCACCTGTTACGGTGTTGTAGGAAATTACAGAAGGTGATGATAAAAAAACGAGCCCTGCATTCTTCATGTTGAGAGAAAATTCATCAGCAACTATGATCTCTCCCGGAGGAGACATGGATTCATACTCGTTTATCTTCACGCTCATCCCCCACTCCTCCATAATAACTGACGCAGCATAAAAATATTCTCTTATCTTCTCCGTATAGACAGAAACATATCTTACAAGCGGAGCAAGACTTTTCAGCATTTTTATGCATGAGCCGTCTCTGTCATAAAGTGAAAAGGATAAATTTTTGCCTTTTCCCGACTCTCCAAGAAGTTTCAGAGCAGTTCTGAACATGATATTTGTACCGAGTGAGCGTGGCTCTGCCCTTGTAAGCGAAACACAATCAGGGAATTGTGTATCACTTGCAGCGATAATATGTCTTTCGTTTTTCTCAAGAGATGCGGAAATCTTCGACCATGACATGTGGTTTTCTCTGACCTTCAGACGGAGAAACGGTGTACCGCCTTTCACCTGAACATATTCCCGCTGAGGCAGAGGCGGTTTTATTTTTTCATATATCTTAGAAAATATTCCCTCTTTTTCAGGAAGGATTTCAAGGCACGTAAACATAAACATCACTCCCCCAGATAAGGATATTTAAGTTTTCTTAATTTTATTACATTGATTTTTTTGGCAATATAGTGTATACTCATAGCATCTTTAAGAAAAGGTGGTAGACAAAGATGAAAAAAATTATTTCAGTTTTACTGGCAATTGTCATGTGCTTTTCCATGACAACAGTAGCTTTCGCTGCTGAAGAAGAAACTCCCGAGGTTTCAAAAGACGGCATCATCGCAGTTCTCCTTGAAGCTGCAAAAATCGCAAGTGACCTTAACGATGGAGCAAGAGAAGCTATGAGTAAGGAGCTTGAAAAGCTTCTCGTTGAGCAGATTGCAGGCGACAACGTTTTCCTTCAGAAGGCTGCTCAGTGGATTCTCGATAACGCTCTCAAACTTTCAGGTGCAGAAAACATTCTCACTCTTGACAAAGAACAGGCTGAGAAAATTGCAGAAATTCTCACTAAGATGTATGACGGCGACATCGCTGAGTACATCGACAATCCCATCATCAAGTTCATCGTAGGCTTTATTCCTGAGGAAGTGTTGAAAGAAGCAGTTGTATGGATTCTCTCTGACGGTTTCGGCGATGCACTTCAGGATTTCATCGACAAATATGGTGACGGCGAAGGCGAAAACAAGCCCGAGGTTGAAGAAAAACCCGACAGCGGAAATGACGGTGCAACTTCAAATCCCCTTGAAGGAATGGACTGGGGCGTAGCAATTGCAGCAGCTGTTCAGGCTGTGAAGGATGTATTCCAGCTTGTTGTTGACGCAATCACATCTCTCTTCGGCGGTGCCGAAGCAGCTCCCGCTGTATAACTAATAAGCACATAAACACAAGTGGCTGATACATAGATTATCAGCCATTTTATGTTGTTTGCAGAAACAAATTATAATTTAAACGAAAAATCCCCTCCGTCAAAAACTTCGTTTTTGCCACCTCCCCTTGCATTTTCAAGGGGAGGCTGAAAACTGACGACACATAATAAATTATAATTTACAGATATTTCATTATATTTTATTGACATGAACAAAATTTTGTGGGATAATTGATTGATTACAAAAAGCACAAGGAGGACTGAAGTTGGCTTCTATTATTGAAATGGACGAGATTTACTCTACTCCCATTATAGATGTTAAGAATCTGCACAAGTCTTACGGCAAAAACCAGGTTCTGAACGGAGTTTCCGTATCTCTGAAGCCCGGTCAGATCATCGGTCTCTTAGGACCTAACGGCTGCGGCAAAACTTCACTTATCAAAATTCTTACAGGACTCATAAACGACTACGAAGGCGATGTCAAGGTCGGCGGTTTCAAGCCCGGCGTTGAAAGCAAATCAATGGTTGCTTACCTTCCCGAAAAAACATATCTTGCAGACTGGATGCGTCCCATTGATGCCATCAACTACTTTGACGATTTCTTTGCAGATTTCGACAAGCAGAAAGCTCTTGACATGATGCGCCACTTCAACCTTCCTATGAAACAGAAGGCAAAGACAATGTCAAAAGGTATGCAGGAAAAATTGCAGTTACTTCTCGTTATGAGCAGAAGCGCAAAGCTCTACATTCTCGACGAGCCTCTCGGCGGTGTTGACCCTGCAGCAAGAAGCTTCATTCTTGACACGATTATGAACAACTATTCTAAAAATTCAACAGTTCTTCTTTCAACACATCTTATCCACGATGTTGAAAGAATTTTCGACCATGTGCTTATGATTGGTAAAGGTCAGGTTCTCCTTGACGAGGACACATCTTACCTGAGAGCTGAAGGCAAATCTGTTGAGGATGTATTCAAGGAGGTGTTCCACTTTGCTTGGGAAGTTAATTAAAAACGATTTTAAAGCAAGTGCACACTCACTGCTTGGTATTTACCTCATCGCGTTGGCAATCGGTATTTTCACCGCTCTTTCATACGCATTTGAAGGTCTTGCAATCATTCAGGCAATAGGCACTGTGGCTCTTCTTATTCTCAGCTTTGCAGTTCTTATTATCCCTGTCTTCCAGGTGCTGACTTATTTCAACAAGTCACTTTACTCAAATCAGGGTTACCTGAGCTACACTCTCCCTGTGAAGAGCCGTGATCTCCTTTTCTCAAAGGCGATTGTTTCTTTCTCATGGATTACACTTGGTTTTGCCATGTATGTAGGTATCTATGTTTTCGTAATCAGATATTTCTTCGGAAAGATGGACCCCGCAATCCTCGAACAGCTTGAGCTTCTCTATGAAATGATTGACACGCTCCCCGATAAATCTGTGTTTGTCAAGGTTATCGTAGTAATCGTTGTAGCATTCTTCTTTGAAATTCTTGTTCTGGTTTCTCAGATTTTCTTCGCTATGACACTTTCAAACATCAAGCCTCTCAACAGAATGGGTAACGCAGGCGGATTCCTTATTTTTGCAGGACTTTTCATTGTAATGTTCTACATTTTCATCCAGCTTACACAGTACTGTCCCCTGTCACTTTACATCACAAACGGCAACGTAAAGCTTGTCACAGAGGCTATGTACGGCACGGCGGGTACGCTTATAGGACTTGCAGGTATTATTTTCCAGTTTGTATGCTCGGCAGCAATGTTTGTGGGAACAAATTACCTTATGTCCAAAAAAATCAACATCAGATAATTTTTCTGCCCCATTCCTTCCGGTGTGGGGCAAAATATTTTCCGAGGTAAAAATCATGAAAAAGAAGTTTAAAATCTTTCTGATTTCTCTCATTTCTGTCTGCACGCTGTGCTTTATCGCATGGGCGGGCATCAACATTTATATTGTTTCTTACGCAAAGCCTTACATAATAACAGAAGAAGAGACTGAAAATCTTGATAAAGACTGCGTTCTTGCTCTCGGTGCGCAGGTGCTTCCCGACGGTACACCATGCCATCAGCTTTATGACAGGGTACAGATTGCGTCACAGATTTTCAATAACGGTGCAGGTGAAAAACTTCTTCTCAGCGGCGATGCAAGAGTTCCCGAGGAATATGACGAAATCACTGCAATGAAAGAAGTAGCATATGAATACGGCGTAGAGGAAAAAGATATTCTTTCTGACGGTGCAGGACTTAACACATACACATCAATGGAAAACCTGAAAGAAAATTTCAATTTTTCAAGCTGTGTTATCGTCACTCAGGAATACCATATTTACCGCTCTGTTTATATTGCAAGAAAAATGGGACTTGATGCTTACGGTGTATGTTCAGATCCCAGAGGCTATGCTACAATCGTTTACAATGAAGCACGTGAAACCCTTGCAAGAGTAAAGGCGTTTTATATGATTGAAATTGACAAATAACCTTTAATATTATAAAATAAATGGGGATAATATTTTCGGTGATCAACATTGAAAAAACATTTCCCCATCGGCATGAGAACAGCGAAAACAGCACTCTGTGTTCTTATATGCCTTCTGCTTTACAAGCTTTTTTATTACCTTAATGAAAGCTTCGGCGAATATGCGGCAGTAGCGTTTATTCACGACTATCTTTTCGGCACTTCACCTTCTTTTGCATGCATAGCGGCAGTTATCTGCATGCAGGACACAATTGAAAACTCTGTGAAATTCGGTATCAGCCGTATTATCGGCTCTGTTTTCGGCGGTGTTGCCTCTGTTGTACTGAGCCTTATCAATGCACAGATTTTTGCGTCCCGCGGTGATATTTTTGTCTGTGTTTTCGGTGTTGTTTTCCTTATATGGCTGTGCAATGTTATCGGCAAAAAGGAAGCTTCATCAATCAGCGTTATCACCTTTCTGATTATCATTATCGGCATCGATTTTGCACGTCCCTTAGTTGCCGCAGTCAACAGGACAGTGGGAACTCTTATCGGTGCAGCAGTTGCAATTGTAATAAACAGAAGTATTAAAAAACCGAAGTAATATATACGGACATCCTTTCATAAACTTTTAAAAAAAGAAAGGATGATTATTATGAAATTCATCGTAAGGAAAGCAGAAGAAAAGGACCTCAGTTTAATTGAAAGCCTGTATGAGGAAAAGAGAGACTACCCTCACTCCCCTTTCGGCAGAGAAAAAAGAGAAGCATTCAGACAGATGCTCTCTGACTCACAGTGGCACATTTTTGTTGGTGAAAGGAACGGTATTATTTCAGCCTTTCTTTCAATGAGAATTGAGCGAAGATTTGAAAATTTCATGAAACCTTCTGCATTAATTTCAGATATAAAAGCTACTGACAATGATGCAGAGATTTTATGTGCAATACTTTCCCGTGCAATCGCAGTGGCTATGGAAAACGAGTGCTGTGAAATCAGTCTCTGCGACAAAAATGTCAGAGCACAGACAAATTCAATTTATTCCATCTGCGGTTTTAAAGAAAGCAATACATTCTATTTGAAAAAAATTTAAGGATTGATAAAATGAGGAAGTTAAAAGTCGAAAAGAAGTACATACCACTTATTATCATGGCAGTAGCCTGCGTTGTCATGGCAGTCTTCTGCGGTATAAAAGCAGTAGATGACATAAAATACAACGAAAAATTGATTTCTTCCTCACTTATCGATACTGCAAACACGTTCCTGATTGCTGACGGTGGCAACGGCACAGAAATACCTAAAAATACAAAATTTGCCGTTGACGACCTGATGACAAAAAGCTTTTCGGCAATCAAGATTGATGCCAGACTTACGAAAGATAAAAAGTGGGTGTCACTTCAGAGCGAAGATATTTCCACTGTCACTGACGGCAAAGGAAATGTAAAAGATATAAATTATTACGATTTACTCAATCACAACATAAAGAATTTCCGACCTCAGGAATTTCCTGTAATCGAGCTTGTTGAAAGCACTGCAAAATACGCTTATGAAAACAGCATTTTCCCTGTAATCTTCTTCCATGATTACAGCAAGAGTGCAGTAAAAAATCTTCTCGGAAAGCTCTCAAATGACGGAACACGCGTTCTGTATTTCGCCTCAGACGATATAAGAGTGCTTGAGTACATAAGGAAGCTGAATTCTGATGCTTCGCTTCTTTATTATGTTTCTGAAATAAATGACGAAGCTCTTGAGAAATGCAAGTCAGACGGCAACATGACACTTTGCTTCGATGCCGAGAGAGAAAAGAAGATAAGCGTAAAAATCGAAAAAATGACATCTGAAAACATCTCATTCATGTGTCACGGTGCTGAAGCTCTCAGTGACATTGAAAAGCTTTACAAGCTTGGTGTCAGACATTTCATTACAGATACAGTGGCGGTGGAATAAATGAGAGAAGAAATCTATGATATTGTGGGCATGCACTGTGCGGCATGCTCTTCTTCAATTGAAAGAGTTACAAGACGTCTTCCGGGTGTGGAAGAAAGCAACGTAAATCTTCCCCTCAACAGACTGACAATACGATATGACGAAACCAAAACAACGTCAGAAGATATTATTGCAAAAATCAAAAAAGCAGGCTTTTCTGCAACACTCAAAAACGAAGAAAAGCAGGAAATAAAAGAAGATGCAAATGAAAACGCAAAAAAAGAAAAGATATCACTTATTCTTTCAATCATTTTTGCAGGACTTCTTCTTTTAATATCAATGGGGCAGATGCTGATTCCCCAAATGCCTGTCCCCGATATTATTTCCATGGATACTCACCCCATGAATTTTGCTCTTCTGCAGCTTCTGCTGACAATTCCTGTGTTGATTCTCGGTAAGAAATTTTTTATCGGCGGATTTTCTTCTCTTATCCATTTAACACCTAACATGGATGCACTCGTTGCACTCTCTTCTTCGGCTTCACTTATTTTCAGTATTGTTATGACATTTCTCATTACAGATAACCCTCACGCAGTTCATAACCTTTACTACGAGTCATCTGCAGTGGTTGTGGCTCTCGTGTCGGTGGGAAAATATCTTGAAGAGAGAAACAAAGAAAAAACAAAAAGTGCTATTTCAGCACTTATGTCTCTCACTCCCGACACTGCTGTTTTAGTTGATGAAAACGGTCAGTGGGAAGTTCCCGTTTCAATGATTAAAGAAGGTGACACCGTCCTTGTAAAGCACGGTGCTAAAATACCTCTTGACGGCATTGTAACAGAAGGCACAGGCAGTGCTGACGAATCAATGCTGACAGGCGAAAGCCGTCCTGTTGAAAAAGAAGAAGGCAGTGAGGTTATTGGCGGAAGCATGTGCCTTGGCGGTGCATTTTATATAAAAGTCACAAGAACAGGGGAAAACACAACACTTGCAAAAATCATAAAATTTGTAGAAGATGCTCAGAACAAAAAAGCACCTATTGCAGGTGCAGCAGATAAGGTTGCAGGAGTTTTTGTTCCCGTACTTATCGGTATAGGTCTCTTAGCCGGAATTATATGGTTTATCATAAACCGTGATTTTGCTTTTGCACTGAAAATTTTCACTTCGGTTCTCGTTATCGGCTGTCCTTGTGCTATGGGACTTGCAACGCCTACTGCCATTATTGTAGGCACAGGTCTGGGTGCATCAAAGGGAATACTTATCAGAAACGGCGAAGCTCTTGAAACCACACATAAAGCTGAGGTTGTAATTTTTGACAAGACAGGTACTGTCACAGAAGGCAGAATGTCGATGACTGACATTATCGGCAAAGACAAAGAAAAGCTTCTCTCTACCGCATTTTCTCTTGAAAAACTGTCACAGCATCCTATCTCGAGCGCTATCTGCGAAAAGGCAAAAGAAGCGGATTCAACTGAAATTGAAGTAACCGATTTTGAAAGCCTTGCAGGTTTCGGCATTGTCGGTAAATCAGAGGACGGCAGAAAAATTTTCGCAGGTAACAGAAGACTTATGGAAGAAAACGGAATTGATATAACTGACTTATCTTCTGATGTTTCGTCATTGCTGGAAAGCGGAAAAACACTTGTTTTTGTTGCAGAAGAAAAAGAACTTCTCGGAGTAATCGCAGTTTCCGACACAGTGAAGAAGGATGCAAAAGAATCAATAGAAAAGCTTAAAAAAATGAGCATAAAAACAGTCATGCTCACAGGTGATAACAGAAAAGCAGCAGAATATATAGGAAAAGAAATCGGATTCGATGAAATCGTTTCTGAAGTTCTGCCTACAGAAAAAGCTGATGTTGTTAAAAAATATCAGGATGACGGCAAAACTGTTATCATGGTAGGTGATGGCATAAACGATGCCCCTGCCCTGACGCAAGCTGACATCGGCTGTGCAATCGGCAGCGGCAGTGACATTGCCATTGAATCAGCAGAAATCGTTCTGATGAAAGGTGACCTTTCAGATGTGGCAAAAGCAATACGCCTCAGCCGTCTTACAATCAGAAATATCAGACAGAATCTTTTCTGGGCTTTCTGCTACAATTCACTTGCAATACCCGTTGCAGCAGGCGTGCTTTTCCCCGCTTTCGGAATACTGCTTTCACCCATGATCGGCGCAGTAGCCATGAGCCTCAGCTCACTTTTCGTAGTTACAAATGCCTTAAGGCTTAAAACATATAAAATCTAAGGAGTGTTAAAAATGGCAGAAATCAGAGTAGAGGGCATGCACTGCCCTATGTGCGTAAAGAGAATTTCAGAAGCACTTGAAAATGCAGGAATCACAGCAGAGGTAAACCTTGAAACAAAAACAGTTTCAGTTGCTGACGCTGATGTAAACAAAGCAAAAGAAGAAATCGAAGATATCGGTTTTGAGGTATAAGAAAATGGTGTGGAAAGCAATTACCTTCCACACCGTTTTTTATATCAGCTTTTGCCTTATCTGCTCAGAAATCATTTGTGCATACTTGTCGCAAACAACGCGGTAAGCAGGTTTATAAGCTCCCCTGAAGGCCTGCGAGTGATGAATTGCGGGAAAGCCCTCTTTTTCCCATTTCCTGACTTCTTTCCGGAACTCATCCATGTCAAAAGGAAGAAGATTTTCTGCAATCATTTTTTCGGCAATCTTCAATTTTTCTTTCAGTTTACTTACTCCGTCAATCTCTTTTTTTGCTGAAAGAAACAACATTTCCCCAAGAGCTTCTGCACTGATTCCGTAATCCATGCAGGAAAGATAGACACGGCTGTAATCACCGTCAAGCTTCTCAACAAATATTTTGCTTTCTGCAATACCTCTGTCGTATTCATCTTTTATGTATTGCGTTGCTTTCTCCAGCGAGGATACGATGTGTTCACACCCCATTGCACTCTGGTGCAAAAACTTAAAAACATCCTGTATCTGAAGTTTCGGATAAGTCATATAATGCTCCATAAGTCTTTGATGTGTTTTGTCGTTTTTTCCGTAACAGTTCATAATTTAATCTCTCAGTTTTGATATTTTAGGATTATCAAGAATCATAACAAGCAGGGGCACAAGCACAATCTGTACAATAATTCCGGGAAGTGCATTTGTAAAAGCTCCTGCAATAAATGCAGCAAAAGTGAAACCACTACCATTAATTCCAGTACAAATCATCATCGCTACGCCCCACACAAGTCTGCCCACTATCATCGCTGTTAAAAGAGAACAATAAATATAGGGCTTTTTGCGTGGCAGAAATTTATGCATCAAGCCTGATACTGCACCGTAAGCTGCAAGCTCAAACGCCATACAAACTGCTGTGGGGAACATAGGAGGCATAACAAGTATAGCTGAGCGAAGCAACGGTGCAATAAAGCCAACTGCAAATCCCCACGGCCACCCGCAGATAAACCCGCATAGAAGTACCGGAATGTGTAACGGACAAAGCATTGCCCCCACTTCAGGAATCTGTCCTGTAAGAAAGGGCATTACAAAAGCTAACGCCAGAAACATTGCGGCAAGTACCATTTTCAACAAATTGTTTTTTTTCATAAGAAGTTCCTTTCCTGATACAAAAAAGGTATCATTATCCCTTCTGTGACAATGACACCTTCATAGTATCTTTAATAAAAAAATATTTTAGAAAAATGAAACTTCTGTTTCTTCATTGTTCTTCAGAACAACGTACTTATTCTACCATAAAATCCGTAAAATGTCAAACCTTTCTGCTTTGTGCAATAAACCGCAGCTTGGATACCGCATCTGCAATCAACGCACCGGTATTAAGATCAGGAACTCCTGCAATCAGGTTGTCGCATTTGTTCATGGGAATGAGAATACGTGCTGCATTTGATTTTCCCACAGCAACTGCCATTTTTTCAGTAATTTCACCCAAAAGGGAATCTGCAATCACGATTCCGACAGGGCCTATGATGACATCTGCTTTACGACAAGCTACTACTACAGGATTCTCGCCTGTTGCCGCGTTTTTCGCCCCTGCTTTCAGCATAGATGCTGTTGCAACCGCATTGGTGCCTATTGCCGTAATATTTATATTGTTAAGCTGTGCAGAAATTTCCTTCACAAGCTGAGCACCAAGCTGTCCGCCCTGACCGTCAATAATAACTATATTCATATCCTGTTTCTCCAATAATCAATACTGTAAATTGTTTTTATCCTATCAATTCAAACTCAATTTCCTTATCTTCCGAACACATCAGATTGTTTTCAAATCTGCCTTTAAGGAGCTTTACTGCGTATTCTGCACCTTTATAGGAAAGCGTAAGCAAAACATCTGTACAGAACAATTTTTCACCTGTATGGCCCTTGTCCTTACCCATTCTGTTTTCCACAATAAAATCTTCCTTGCAGATTATTTTCACTGTTTTTTCAGCAAGAATAAAAGTCACATCCCCATACCTGATTTCAGCCACATCCTCACCTTTTTCTGCAAATTCCATTTCTGTGTGAGTGCCGATTTCATTTCCCTTTTTGTCAAGAAGATACATTCCTGCAAGAATTCCGTTGCCACTCTGTCGGTTGCCGTCAGTCACAGGGAGAGTTTCATAGAAAGCCTCATTTATCGTACACACCTTATCCTCATAAGGATCAAGGAATTTTTCGCTGAAAACATGAAGGTCTCTTATTCTCATTTTACCGCCGTCACCGTAAAGGTTGATGCGGTAATATTTTGACGAATACCAGACTGAATTTTTGTTTTCGTCATCAAAAGCCGTATGTGCGGAAATAGTTGAAGCGGGAGTTGTTCTGTAAGTTTCTTTATATCTTCTGCCCGTGTCGCCCAAAGGCTCAACCTGAATTCTGCCTTCTTTCTGCAATTTTTCAAAAAGTGGAAACTGATATTCAAGTCCTTCTTTCATACCCGGCCAGCTGAAGCTGTTTTCCTGTCCTGCCTGAGCATAACCGAAAGTAAGACATTCTCCGTTAAAGTTTTCTTTCATATACCAATCAACCCATAAGGGAGAACCACCTGACTCTTCATAGACAGGCTCAAGGGAAGATACATTCTGCCACGTACAGTCAGAATTCACATCTGTTCCCGAATCAAACTGATAAACGGGATCACATCCAAGCATTCTGAAAACAGGGACACTTATCTGGTTTCCTTCTGTCTGTGCAGGGAGAAACACATTGGTTTTCGCAGGATAATATCCCTGGCCGTAATATCCACCCCACAAAGTATAGCCGTCTGTGCCGTACTGCTCCTTGCAGTTACAGATTGCATCAAGTCCGTACTTTTCACAGGCATATCTTATTGTGTGGGAATCAAAAAGCCATGAGCCGAAAACGCGAGGATAATAACCCATGATTTCTTTGAAATCCTCAAAAAGAATATCTATGAGTTTTTCTCTTTCCTCTTTTGTATAGCCTACAGGAAAACCGCAGTGCGCATGCCAGTCCCAGTGGAATCTGCCACGCCATGTAATCCCTGCTTTTTCCGCCATAGGTTCAACAACCTCATGCCATACACCGATTTCAAACTGCTCACTGTCAAGGCTTTTCAGAAGGCATGAGTATTCAGGCAGGATAAGAGCATCATATTGCAGAAGAAAAGTACCTCTCAGATTATGCTTTTTCATCAGTTTTATCTGCTCAAGCACAGGCTCCATAAGATCTACGGGCTCTCTCGGCTCAACTCCGCGGATGAAATTTATGATGTTTACAATTTGTCTGTTTTTCATAACACTTCACCTTACAGAAAATGCCGACAGAATCAATCTGTCGGCATTATAAAAATTTTACATCTTCTTAACGCCGAATGTTACCTTTTCGCCGTTGATATCCCATTCTGCTGTGTAGCCGTCAAGTGAACCCACTACAAATTCATCAGCAAGAACGTCTGTCATGATTTCTTCCTTATTGTTTGTGAAGATTTCAGCAAGCTTGTCGTTGCCTGAGATGTAAACTGTAATGTGGTCAGGCACATCGAAGTCTGCATCCTTTCTCATTGTCTGAATCTTTGAAACCATTTCACGGACAAAGCCTTCTTCAATAAGAGCATCGGTAAGAGTTGTATCAATTGCAACTGTTACACCGCCCTCTGCAAGTGAGAAGAAGCCTGTTTTCTGTGTAGCTTCAATAAGAAGGTCTGCTTCCTCAAGGTCGATTACCATGTCACCCAAGTCAAGCTTCAGAACGCCCGCCTCATCAAGCTCTTTCTTAGCAGCACTGCCGTCGATTTCAGAAAGCTTTGTTCTGATATCGTTAAGGCGTTTGCCGTATTTCGGACCCAGTGTTTTCATCTGAGGTTTGAAGTTGTATGAAAGCATACTGTCAACATCCTCAATGAATGAAACTTCCTTGATATTAAGCTCATCTTCAATAATCTTTTTGTAGAAATCGTTAAGTTCTCTTTCACCCTTTACATACATTGCACCGAGAGGCTGACGGTTCTTGATGTTTGAGCCGTTTCTTGCTGCACGTCCGAGAGTAACAATTTTAAGTACCTCGTCCATGTTTTCTTCAAGCTCTTTGTCAATGAGAGTTTCGTCTACCTCGGGGAATGAGCAAAGGTGGATACTTTCCTCAGCAGAAACATCTACTGAGCGGACAAGGTTCTGATAAATTTCTTCTGAAATAAAGGGAACCATAGGAGCTGCTGTTTTTGCAGTTGTAACGAGTGCGGTGTAGAGTGTCATGTAAGCGTTGATCTTGTCCTGAGTCATTTCTTGTGCCCAGTAACGTTCTCTGCCACGACGTACATACCAGTTACTCATTTCGTCTACAAAGCTCTGAAGTGCCTTCGCAGCTTCGGGAATCTTATAGTTATCAAGGCAATCGTCAACTTCTTTCACCATAGAATTAAGACGTGAGAGAAGCCATTTATCCATAACTGTAAGAGAATCTCTGTCAAGAGTATATTTTGTGGGATCGAATGAGTCGATGTCTGCATAGAGAACATAGAAAGCATATGTGTTCCACAATGTACCCATGAATTTACGCTGACCTTCAGTTACTGCCTTTGCATGGAAACGGTTAGGAAGCCAGGGAGCAGAGTTGGTATAGAAATACCAACGGATTGCGTCTGCACCATGCTGAGAAAGTGCATCGAAGGGATCAACTGCATTGCCCTTTGATTTTGACATCTTCTGTCCGTTTTCATCCTGAACGTGACCGAGAACAATAACATTCTTGAAGGGTGCTTTATTGAAAATAAGTGTTGAAATCGCAAGAAGTGAATAGAACCAGCCTCTTGTCTGGTCAACAGCCTCTGAAATAAAGTCTGCAGGGAACTGAGCCTCGAAAAGGTCTTTGTTCTCAAAGGGATAGTGGTGCTGAGCAAAGGGCATTGCACCTGAGTCAAACCAGCAGTCGATAACCTCGGGAACACGTGTCATATTCTTTCCGCAAACAGGACATTTAACATTAACTTCGTCAATGTAAGGTCTGTGAAGCTCGATATCATCAGGACAGTTGTCTGACATTGCTTTCAGCTCTTCAATGCTGCCGATTGCGTGTCTGTGACCGCATTCACATTCCCAGATATTAAGAGGAGTACCCCAGTAACGGTTACGGCTGATGCCCCAGTCCTGAACGTTTTCAAGCCAGTCACCGAATCTGCCTTTACCGATGCTTTCGGGAATCCAGTTGATTGTGTTGTTATTTCTGATAAGGTCATCACGAACGTCAGTCATTCTGATGAACCATGATTCTCTTGCATAATAGATGAGAGGAGTGTCACATCTCCAGCAGTGAGGATAGCTGTGCTCAAACTTGGGAGCATCGAAGAGAAGCCCTCTCTTTTCAAGGTCGATAAGAACTTCCTTGTCAGCATCCTTGCAGAACATACCTGCAAAGGGTGTTTCCTCTGTCATGTTACCCTTGCTGTCTACAAGCTGTACAAAGGGAAGGTCATACTTTCTGCCTACATTCGCGTCGTCTTCACCGAATGCAGGAGCGATATGAACGATACCTGTACCGTCTGTGAGAGTAACATAGCCGTCACATGTTACGAAATATGCTTTCTTGTGCTGTTTCTCGATAATCTCGCCACAGCAATCGAAAAGAGGCTCATATTCCTTATATTCAAGGTCTTTACCTACATAAGTTTCAAGAACTTCATAAGGTGCAGTTTCCTTTTCACCGCCGAGGATTTTTTCGCAGAGAGCCTCAGCAAGGATATATGTGTAGCCGTCTGCAGTTTTAACCTTTACATAGTTTTCTACAGGGTTTACGCAGAGTGCAAGGTTTGAAGGAAGAGTCCAGGGAGTTGTTGTCCATGCAAGGAAATATGCGTCCTCTCCCTTGATTTTAAATCTTGCAACTGCAGAGCGTTCTTTGACATCCTTGTAGCCCTGAGCTACTTCGTGTGATGAAAGAGGTGTTCCGCAACGGGGGCAATAGGGAACAATTTTGAAGCCTTTGTAAAGAAGGCCTTTGTCAAAAATCTGTTTCAGCGCCCACCACTCAGATTCGATGAAATTATTGTGATATGTTACATAAGGATCATCCATGTCTGCCCAGAAGCCTACAGTTGATGAGAAATCTTCCCACATTCCCTTATATTTCCATACACTCTCCTTACATTTATCGATGAAGGGAGCAATGCCGTATTCTTCAATCTGCTCTTTACCGTCAAGGCCGAGAAGTTTTTCAACCTCAAGCTCAACAGGAAGACCGTGAGTGTCCCAGCCTGCTTTTCTGGGAACCTGATAGCCTTTCATTGTACGGTAACGGGGAATCATATCCTTGATAACACGTGTGAGAACGTGACCGATATGAGGCTTGCCGTTAGCTGTGGGAGGGCCATCATAGAACACATAAGGTTCACCCTCGCGTGCACTTGATTTTTCAAAGATTTTGTTTTCCTTCCAGAAGTTCTCAACTTCCTTTTCTCTCTCTACAAAGCCCAGGTTTGTAGGAACTTTCTTGTACATCGTAAAATCTTCCTTTCATTCAACTTACAAGAATTAAAAAATGCTTCCGTCCGGAACAGGACGAAAGCAACTTCGTTAAACCACCTATTTCCATACAATCATATGGTTTCCGATAACGGCGGATACCGGCTTCACTTAATCTGCAAAAGCATTTCAGCTTGCAACTCGGGAGTGATATTCACCTGAAATCTACTCATCATCGGGCTTGCACCATCCCCGACTCGCTCAAGAATTTTGACTTCGGTTACTGTCTCCGTCACAGTTTTTATACTATATCTTATATATAATATCACAAGAAAAATAAATTGTCAATTAAACTGCTTAAAGTTTTCGTTGTCATAAACAGAAGTAATTGAGTTATCTTTAAGAAGCATACCGCACAATTTCAGAAGATGTTCAGTTTTTGCTGCACCCTCATGATCCATACCCTTATAAAACCACACTCTGTCCTTGATTGCACTTGTTGACACGTCAATGTCTTTTTCAAGATCAGAACAGAGAGCTCCCATTGAGCAGGATGATGTATCCACAATTCCGTCAGAGTGGCTATTATCTCTTCTGAACATTTTTTCCATAGGCAGACCGTAACCGCAGAGTGAGAAAAACTCTATGCCGTTTTCCTTCTGCTTTGCGATGAAAGCGGGGAAATCCTTTCTGATTGCATAGTTTTCTTCGCAGATGCGTTCAAGGTTCGGGCTTCTTTTGTGTTTTGCACAAAGACTCTCATAATCGCCGTGAGGAATCGCTCCCCAACCAACGGAGGAGCGTGAAAGCACCTTATCACGCAGAGCATTAAAAATGCTGTCTACAATATTTCCTCTTGTTTTTTTCGTAAGGAGAGATGTAAGCTTTTTAAGTTCTTTCGGGATTATATCTTCTTCAAACTCAGCAAAGCTTCCGTCAATCAGACCTGTAGCAAGACTCGAGCCGTCAAAAGCGGGAACAACACCCACAACACGGTTTATGTGTCCCCTGTGACCATGTTTGTTCACATATGCCGTTGAAATCGTACCACCAAGGCTTACAGGCACAAGATTTACTTTGTCTGCATTCCTCTGCTTCATAACATTCTCTATAAATTCATCAAGCTCCGCAACAACCTTTTCAGTATTACCGAAGGAATTATATGTAAAAAAGTAGAAATTCTCTTCGCCGATTTCCGCAGCTATCTTGTCAACAGGAAGCATACGTTTTATGTATTTTCTCTCTTTTTCGCTACATTCTTTAAAACTGTTTTTATATCTTTCAACCTCTAAGGCATGGATTTCATTTCCGTCCTCGTCAAGAGCAAGACCATCAATCTGCCTTGAAAATTCTTTATAGACTGCCTTTGAAAGACCGGCGTCACAGCGTGTAATCACAGAACCGATGAACGGGAGAACTATTTTCACTACCAGCTTTTTCGTGTCAATATCAATGGGCCATACTCTTTTACCATTTTCCGTGTTTCTCACAATTGACTGTCCGATACCTGCTATGGCAATTGCAGGATAAGATTTTAAAGTCATGCAAACCACCTCAGTATAACTTTAACACAAAGGCAAGCCCATGTCAAACGGTGAACAAAATTTTAAAAATTATTATAAATCGCTCTGTATGCTTGACTTTATTCTGAAATAAGATATAATTAAACTGTAAGCAAACACTTGAGAAAGGAGTACATATAAATGGATATTAATGCAATCATCACAATGGTAACAGATTTCTTTAAGAGCATCCCCTGGGAGAATGTTATTCAGTCTTTCGTAGGCAGCATTCAGGGAATCAACTGGGATTCTCTTGCATCTCTCTTTGACTGGTTCGATTTCACTGAAGGTCCTCTCCAGGCAGCTATCGACTCATTCATGGCTGTTATCTCATCACTTTTCGGTGCATAAGTTAAAGCAAAAGATTCACCCGAAAGAGAAGTCTCTTTCGGGTGATTTTTTATTTAAAAGCCGGGGATATTCAGACCTGAGTCCTGCGTAGGTGCTTGTGTCGGTGCCTGAGTAGGTGCCTCGGTAGGTGCCTGAGTCGGAGGATTTGTCACGGGCGGTGCCGTAGTTTCGTCACCGGGTCCGATAATGCCCTGCCACCAGTTGGTTGTGGTCTCAGAGCCTGTAGTCTGCCAAGGGTCAGCAGTTGTTGTTTCGCCTGTCCAGACCTCGCCTGTTGTAGTTTCGTAAGAGCCTGTATATGCGTTCTGAGATGAATAAGAAGGACCTGTATATTCAGGCTTCTGTGTAAGGTAGTTGTTGAGAACATTCACACGGTTCGGATCAAGTGAAATGTTTGTTTTACCATAGAGAAGCTTCTGAAGTTGCTGTGCTGCAAGAGGATAGTCAACAACCCAGCATGAGCCTACGCCGCCGATTGACGCAGTAGCTCTTGTGTCAACAGTGGGGAAAGTTTCCTGCTGCATGTTGTAATTTACCCAACCTTCAGTCAGAGCCTGTTTACCGTAGGAAAGAATTTTTCCCTGACGCATGTTTGTTTTCATGTAAGGCAGAACTGCTTCAACAACGTTATAAAGCTGAGTAACGGAAGCCCCCTTGGCTTTCTGGATAATGGCATTGATAACTCTTCTCTGGTTTGCAGTACGGCTCACGTCACTGTCTGAATAGTAATATCTGATACGCGAGTAAACAAGTGCCTCTTCACCGTTGAGAAGAACTGCATCACCTGATTCAACATGCTGTCTTGTTGTTCTGTTGATATACGCTGCAAGACCGGGCTCAATAGGAACTGTAACACCTCCGAGAGCATCAATTACATTCTTGAATGAACCGAAATACACACTTGCATAATAGTCAATATCAATTTTATAGTTTTTTTCAACTACCTCGATAACACCCTTGGGTCCGCCGTAATAGCAGGAAGCGTTGATTTTTTCATATCTGTCTCTGCCGTCAACATTCATGTAAATGTAACTGTCACGCATGATTGATGCAAGGGTGATTGTCTTTGTCGTTTTGTTTACAGATGCAATAATAATCGAGTCTGAACGGCCGTTTGATTTTTCACCACCGTCGCCGTCCTGACCGAGAAGAAGAATGTTGATAACATTCTTGCTACTCATTTTTTCGCCACCGTTGTTAGCCCATTTCTTCAGAGCATCGTTGAGCGATGCCGCGTCGGAAACACCGAACATTGTCTCAAAATCTTCTTCCTCCGCAAGCGTTTCACCGTTGGCATTAGTATTTGCATCACCGGGATCATAGGTACCGCCAAGCATTCCGCTGATTTTTGCTATAACAGCAATCACAAGCACAATACAGATCGAGAGCACTGCAATAAGAACTGAATATATTATCTTTTTCTTTTTTTCTTTTTTCATTTCTTCGTCAGATAAACCCTCCTCCTGAGGCTTTTCTTTTCTTTTCTTTGAAGACTTTGGAACATATTTTTCAACATGCTCATCTTCATTGAAACTTTCTGTCTGAGCACCTGTTGCAGGCTCCTCTTCCTCATATGTTTCTTCCATAAAAGAAAAAGCGTCATCGAGCAGTTCATCTATATCGCTGTTCTCTCTTTTGAAATCCTCAAAGAGGTCTTTGCCTTTATTTTCTGCCGTATTTTCTCGGTTATTCTTCTCTTCCATAAAGTCACTTCCTAAAAGTTCGCTCTTATAATATAAATCCTTATCTGATTATATATTATTACACAAAATCTGAGGTTATTTTTTCTTAATTAGAAATATAATCTAAAAATATAATTAACAATTATTAAGAATCAATATCCCGACAAGCGTTGTCATAAAAAATTAACAATTTATATTGAAAATCTATGTGTTTTATGGTTGACAAGGATAAAAATATCATGTATAATGATATCCGTTAACACAAAATTTGCCCCTGCAAACAGCGGAGGGAGGGAATAGAATGAGTCAGGTAAAAGTTAAAGAAAACGAATCACTCGACAGCGCACTCAGAAGATTCAAGAGACAGACTTCAAGAGACGGCGTTATCCAGGAAGTTCGTAAAAGAGAGCACTATGAAAAGCCTTCTGTAAAAAGAAAGAAGAAGTCTGAAGCTGCTCGTAAGCGCAAGTTCAAATAAGCAAAATTATGAAAGGGACAAGTGTTAAGCTTGTCCCTTTTTGTTTGGAGAGATTTATATGAACAATCTTGAAAAGTTATCATCAAACCTTAAAAGCCATGAAGCATTGCTGATTATCAGCTCCGCAAACAGAAAACATCTTACAGGTTTCACATCCTCTGCAGGATATCTTGTTATCGGAAATAATGGCTCAGCTTTTTTCACTGATTCCCGATACATTGAAGCTGCAAGCGAAAAAATTACTGTGTGCCCTACTCACCTTCTTCGTGATTTCAAAGAGGATGTCAGTGAATTTATCTTCCAGCACGGCTACAGAAAAATTCATATTGAAGCAGAAAAAGTTACTGTATCACAGCTTAAGTTCCTTGAGAAAAACCTGAAACTCTGCAAAATTGTGTCTGACGGCAACCTTGACAAAAGCATTGCAAAGCTGAGAGAAGTCAAAACAGAAGAAGAAATCAGCAAAATCAGAACTGCACAGAAAATTGCAGAAAAAGCTTTTGATGACATCCTTTCGTTTATAAAGGAAGGTGTCAGCGAATTGGAAATCGCTGCAAGGCTTGAAAATATAATGAGAATGAATGGTTCGGAAGGCTTTGCTTTCGACACTATTGCAATCACAGGCAAAAACACTTCAAAGCCTCACGGCGTGCCTACCGATAACAAAGTTAAAAAAGGCGATTTCATCACAATGGACTACGGTGCTGTTTTTGATTCATACAGAAGCGATATGACGAGAACTATTGCCGTCGGTGAGGTTTCTTCCAAGCAGGCTGAAATCTACAACACTGTTCTTAAAGCACAGGAAAATTCACTCTCTTGTCTCAAGTCAGGAGTTAAATGCTCCGATGCCGATAAGGCAGCAAGAGATATAATCAGGAATGCAGGATATGGCGAATTCTTCGGTCATTCCACAGGCCATGGCGTAGGAATAGATATCCATGAAACACCCAACCTTGCACCAAAATCGAAGGCGATTTTAGAAGCAGGTAATGTTGTAACTGTAGAGCCGGGAATTTATCTGCCCGGTGAGTTCGGAGTAAGAATTGAAGATTTCGTGGTGATAACCGATACAGGCTATATAAATCTTACATCTGCGCCGAAAAACTTAATAGTTTTATAAATGAAAAATGATAAGACTATTTACAGCCTTATCATTTTATTTTTGTCACCCGCAACGGTGAGCGTATAGTCAATGTTTATCCTTGCTCCGCACATATCAAGGCTTTTGAATGTTTCTGCATAAGCCTTATCAGGCGTGTTGTTCTCATGGCTCAGGTGTCCCAGAACAAACCTTGTAGTACCACCTGAAAGAAGACTTGTAGCTGTTTCTGCACACATTGTATTGGAAAGATGTCCGTGTTCTGAAAGAATTCTTCTTTTCAGGTCAAAGGGATATGGGCCTGTTCTCAGCATCTGTTCGTCGTGGTTTGACTCGAGAAGAACAAGGTCGCTTTTCATTATACCGCTAAGTACCTCATCGCTGACATAGCCTAAATCAGTGCACACAGAAATCACTCTCTCATCGGGAAGAGCAAATCTGTATCCAAGGCTCACGGGTGTATCGTGAGAAGTATGAAAAGCTTTCACTTTTATGTTTCCAATTTCAACATCACCTGTTACAGGAACACACTCTGCACCTGCAGGAATATTGCCGCAGGAGATAAGTGCCTCCAGTGTTTCCGCCGAGGAAAAAACAGGCACTTTATATTTTGAAAGGAAGGGTTTCAGACCTTTTACATGGTCATTATGCTCATGAGTTATAAAAACTCCCTTTATGCTTTCAAGGTCGATATTCTGAAACTCACATGCTTCTTTCAGCTTTTTGAGAGAAACACCCACATCAACCAGCACACCTTCCCCTGCCATACCAAGGTATGTACTGTTGCCGCTTGATGATGAATACAAAGAACAGAATCTTGCCAAAATTATTCCTCCGAAAAACAATCAATCCCACATCAAAGTGTGGGATTTAATTGATTAATTAAATTATCCTGCATGAGATGCTGTCTGAGGGTCTCTGACAGTAACTCTCTTAATGTCTGCTCCTACCTTACGGAGCTTTTCAACAACATCCTCATAGCCTCTGTCGATATATTTGATATCTTCAATTTCAGTCTGACCTTCTGCTACAAGGCCTGCAATAATCATCGCTGCACCTGCTCTCAGGTCAACTGCCTTTACCGGTGCCGCTTTCAGTTTTTCAACACCTTCAATTACAGCCACATTGCCGTTTACCTGTACCTTTGCCCCGAAACGGAGAAGCTGTTCAATATAGCGGAAACGGCTGTCCCACACACTTTCGGAAATAATGCTTGTCCCTTCAGCCAGAGTGAGAAGAACAGCCATCTGAGGCTGCATATCTGTTGGAAAACCGGGGTGAGGCATTGTTTTCACATTACACTTTTTAGGTCTCTTTGTGCTGATGATTCTTACTGCCTCGTCATATTCTTCAACAATCACACCGCACTCTTCAAGTTTTGATGTGATAGATTCAAGATGCTTGGGGATAACATGGTTGATAAGCACATTGCCGCCTGTTGCCGCAGCAGCTACCATGTAAGTTCCTGCTTCAATCTGGTCGGGAACAACAGAATAAGTGCAGCCGTGAAGCTCTTCAACGCCTCTGATTCTGATAACGTCTGTACCTGCTCCTCTGATGTCTGCACCCATTGTGTTAAGGAAGTTTGCAAGGTCAACAATGTGAGGCTCTTTAGCCGCATTTTCAATGATTGTAAGACCTCTTGCCTTGACTGCTGCCAGCATGATGTTCATTGTAGCACCTACAGACACAACGTCCATGTAGATTGAACTGCCGTACATATTGCCGTCAACTGATGCATCAACTATAGCATTTTCAATGTTCACTGTACAGCCAAGTGCCTCAAAGCCCTTGATATGCTGGTCAATGGGGCGTACGCCGAAGAAGCATCCGCCGGGCATTGCAACTCTTGCCTTAGAAAATCTGCCGAGAAGTGCACCGATAAAGTAATATGATGCTCTCATCTGCTTTGCATAATCATAGGGAACCTCAGTTGCTGAAACAAATCGGGTATCAACCTCAATTGTGCTTCTGTTGATATATTTAATCTGCGCACCGAGAAGTGACAGAATATCTACCATAAGCTTTACGTCGCTGATGTCGGGCAAATTTTCAATTCTGCAAACATCCTGTGCAAGAATAGTTGCAGGTAAAATTGCAATTGCAGCGTTTTTTGCGCCGCTTATATCAATCTCTCCGTAGAGTTCATTTCCACCGTTAATTACGATTTTTTCCAAGCCTTTACACTCTCCTTACTCTCTGCATATCATATATTCAATATGTACTGCCGCAGAGTTGGTTTTGAAAATCGCTTTAATCTATATCTTGTATTCCGAAAATTCAGAAAAGTTACAATTGTAAACTTTTTCAATGCTTTTTTGACGCGACAAAACCCACGAATAGTCGCGCGGATATATTATAACACTATATCTCGTAAAAATAAAGGGGTTTTAATAAATTCTTTTACCAATCTTAACAATTGTAATTTCCTTGTAATTTTTTACCATGTTTTGTAACTGTTTTGTATCATATCCACATTTAGTGTTTGCGCTTTTCGCTGAAATTTTCATCATTTTTGATTTTCACAAATTTTTTCATAAATTTTTTGCATATCCTCATGCAGGGGAGCTGTGACTGAAATTCTTTCACCGGTAACAGGATGAATGAAGGTCATTTTTCCGCAGTGAAGAGCATGCCTCTGAAGAACTCCGCTCTTTTCACCGTACATGTCATCTCCTGTAAGAGGCGTTCCCATATATGAAAAGTGCACTCTTATCTGGTGTGTTCTGCCTGTTTCAAGACGTATTCTGAGAAGTGTTCTTTTTCCGTCAGTAACAACGGGTTCATAATGTGTCACCGCTCTGTCACCGTGCTCCCCTGCTGCACGAAGAGTTTTCATGGGATCAGGGCGGTAAATAGGCTTATCAATAGTACCTGATGAAGTATATTCACCCTCAGCAATTGCAAGATACTCTTTTTCAACTCCCGTTTCCGAAAGCCTTGACGCAGCATAGCCGTTAAGCGCCATCATCATGAGACCTGATGTGCCTTTGTCAAGTCTTCCTACAGCTCTGAAAACTGCTGATTTACCCTTAGAAAGAAGATACCCTGTCACAATATTTGCAAGTGTGTCTCCCTGATGGTTATGAGTGGGATGCACTGCAATAAAAGGACTTTTGTTGACAATGAGAATATCTTCATCCTCATACACCACATCTATTTCACCTTCTCTTGCTTCAGCAGTGCTCTCACCCGCAGGAATATTTACAGTGAGAATATCTCCCGTGTGTATTCTGTCAACAGTTCTTATGTGTTCTCCGTTGAGAAGAATTCCTTCCGGAATAGTTTTAAGAGACGCAACAAGTCGTGCAGAAAGTTTAGCCTCTCCGCGTAAATACCACAGCACCTTGTCGCCGTCATATTCACTTGTAATTTTGTAATCGATTCTTCTCACATTTTTCACCTCGTATATTATACCATATATACTATATATAAACAAGAAAATATAAAAAAGTTGACAAAAATTCTAAAAAAACTATTGCAAAATCATATCATTGTGGTATCATTAACATGAATAAGGAAAAGGCAATTTACCTTTCCTGATTTGGAGGTAGAAACATGGAAAAGAAATTAAAAGTCGGTATTATCGGCTGTGGCGGCATCGCTAACGGAAAACATATGCCCTCTCTTCAGAAACTGAACGACAAGGTTGAAATGGTTGCTTTCTGCGACATCATCGAAGAAAAAGCTGTTGAAGCCGCAAAGAAGTTCGGTACAGAGGATGCTAAAGTTTACACAGACTACAAAGAACTCCTCAAAGATGAAACAATTGATGTTGTTCACGTGTGCACACCCAACCGCTCACACAGCTTTATTACAGTTGACTCCCTTGAGGCCGGTAAGCATGTAATGTGCGAAAAGCCCATGGCTAAAACATATGCTGAAGCTCAGAAAATGCTCGAAGCTGCACAGAGAACAGGCAAAAAACTTACAATCGGTTATCAGTCACGTTGCAGAGCTGATTCCATTTACCTTAAAGAATGTTGTAAAAACGGCGAGCTTGGCGAAATCTATTTTGCAAAAGCTCATGCTCTCAGACGCCGTGCAGTTCCCACATGGGGCGTTTTCCTCAACGAATATGAACAGGGCGGCGGTCCTCTTATCGATATCGGTACTCACGCTCTTGACCTGACTCTCTGGATGATGGATAACTACAAACCCAGAATGGTTGTTGGTACATCTTACAAAAAGCTTGGAAAGCAGCAGGGCACTGCAAATGCATGGGGCGACTGGGATCCCGAAAAATATACGGTTGAAGATTCTGCTTTCGGTTTTGTTGTTATGGAAAACGGTGCAACAATCATTCTTGAATCAAGCTGGGCACTGAATATCAGAAATCCCATTGAAGCTGCAACAACTCTTTGCGGTACAAAGGGCGGTGCAGACATGCTCGACGATGACCTTAAACTCAACTACGTTAAAAACAACCGTCAGGTTGTTGAAACACCTGACTTTAATGCAGGCGGTGTAGCTTTCTATGACGGTGCAAAGATGGATCCGTCAGAGCTTGAAGCACGTCTCTGGATTGACGCTGTTATCAACGACACTGAGGTTAACACAAAGCCCGAGCAGGCTATCGTAGTTACTCAGATTCTCGAAGCAATTTATGAATCAGCAAAAACAGGCAAACCCGTTTACCTTGCATAAGGAGGCAAAATCAAATGAAACTTGCAGTACAGCTTTATACTCTCAGAAATGACTATACAAACGGTGAGGAGTTCCTTGAAATCCTCGGCAAAGTAAAGGAAATCGGCTTTGACGGCGTTGAATTTGCAGGCTTTGCAGGACTTGAACCTGAAGTTATCAAAGCAAGACTTGATGAACTTGGTCTTACAGCAGTTGGTTGTCACATCGGTCTTGATGACCTTAAAGAGCCGAAACTTGAAGAAACAGTAAAAGCAGCTAAAACTCTCGGCATGAAATATATCGGCATCGGCGGTGCTGCTCACTCAACAGAAGAGGATGTTAAAATCCTCAACGATGTTTTCGGTCATGCAAATGAAAAATATGCTGATGAAGGACTTAAGTTTTACTATCACAACCATACAGAAGAATACGAAATCAAGTTCGGTGACAGACTCTGTATGGATGTTATCGCAGACAAAGCATATCTTGAAGTTGATACATACTGGAGCTTCTGCGGCGGTGCTGACAACTACAAATACATCACCGAAAACAAAGACAGAATCATCCTTCTCCATATCAAGGACGGTATCGACAGAAAGCCTAAGGCTCTCGGCGAAGGCAACAACGATCTCCTTTCAGTTTTCAAGGCTGCTAAGGAAATCGATACAGAATGGCTTGTTCTTGAAAATGATGATCCCGTTCCCACAGGTATCGAAGACATCACAAGAAGTATGGCTTTCTTCAAAGCAAATCTTTAATTTACGAGGTGCAGAACAATGAAACTTGGCGTTTTCACAACACTTCTCAGTGACAAGTCTCTTGACGAAGCGTTATCATATTTCAAATCAAAGGGCATTGAAATGGTGGAAATCGGTTGCGGCGGATATCCCGGAAATGCTCACGCAAATCCTGAAGTTCTTCTCAATGACGAAAAGGCTTTTGCTGAATTCAAGGCAACAATCGACAAGTACGGTCTTGAAATCAGTGCTCTCAGCTGTCACGGTAACCCTGTTCATCCCAACAAGGAAATCGCAGCAGAGTTTGACAAAGTAATTCACGATACAATCCTCCTTGCTGAAAAGCTTGGAATTCACCAGATTAACACATTCTCAGGCTGTCCCGGTGACTGGGAAGGCGCAAAATATCCCAACTGGGTAACTTGCCCCTGGCCTAATGATTTCGGTGAAATCCTTGATTATCAGTGGAATGAAGTGCTTATCCCCTATTGGAAAAAGACAGTTGCATTTGCGAAAGAGCATGGCGTTGACAAGATTGCTCTTGAGCTTCACCCCGGTTTCTGCGTATACAACACAGATTCACTTCTGAAACTCCGCGAAGCAGTAGGCCCTGAAATCGGTGCAAACTTTGACCCCAGCCACCTTATCTGGCAGGGAATCGAGCCTGTTGCAGCAATCAGAAAATTGGGAGATGCAATTTTCCACTTCCATGCAAAAGACACAAAAATCGACAAATACAACACTGCAGTCAATGGTGTTCTTGACACAAAACCCTACGGCGATGAAATTAATCGTTCATGGATTTTCCGCAGCGTAGGCTACGGCAACGACGCTTCCTACTGGAAAGATATCATCAGTAACCTGAGACTTGTAGGTTATGACTATGCTATCAGCATCGAGCACGAAGACAGCCTCATGAGCCAGGACGAAGGTCTTACAAAAGCTGTTGAAATGCTCAAAGGTGTTCTTATCACTCAGAAAACAGGCGAAATGTGGTGGGTATAAATGGCAGATAAAAAATTTGGTTGGGGTTTAATCGGCTACGGCGGAATGGGTAACTACCATTTTGAAAAGTTAAGCCTTCGCGATGATGTTGAGATTATCGGTACATACGATATTAACCCCGAAAGACAAAAAATAGCAGAAAGCAAAGGTCTCCACGCTTTCGCAACTGCAGATGAACTTCTGAACGATGACAGAATCGACTTCATTACTATTGCTACCCCCAATGAATTTCATAAGGACTATGCAATTCGTGCTATGGAAGCAGGCAAAGCTGTGATTTCCGAGAAGCCTGTTACAATGTCATCTGAAGAGCTCGACGAAATGATTAAATGTTCAGAAAAAACAGGAAAGCTCTTCACTGTTCATCAGAACAGACGCTGGGACCCCTGCTATCTTACAGTCAAAAAGATTTATGACGACAACAAATTAGGCAGAATTTTCCGTTTCGAGCACAGAGTTCACGGTTCACGCGGTGTTCCCGGTGACTGGAGAAACAGACAGCCCGGTGGCGGTATGGTTTATGACTGGGGTGTACATCTGCTCGATCAGATGCTTACAATGATGGTCGGCCATAAAATAATATCTGTTTATGCAACTCTCACTCATATCACAAACGATGAGGTTGATGATGGTTTTACATCACTCATAAAGTTTGACAACGATGTTGAGTGGCTTATTGAGGTTTCGACAAACAACTTTATCAGTCTCCCCTATTGGTATGTGCTTGGTGAAAACGGTTCTGCACAAATTGATGATTGGGAAGGAAATGGTAAAATTTCAATGGTTACCGACTGGGAAAACAAGGATGCAGTTCCTGTTGTTGCAGGTGTCGGTCTCACAAAGACAATGGCACCCAGAACAGACGACAGCATTGACGAGTATCCCACAGAGCCTGCCAAGAGCGACTGGGCAGAATATTACGATAACATCCTCGATGTTCTTCAGGGCAAGGCGACACAGATTGTAACTCACGCTCAACAAAGGCGACTGGTAAAACTTATCGAAAATATTTTCAAATCAGCAGAGTTAAACGAAACAATCAAAGAAGTATTTTAAGCGAAAACCCTCGGTAGAAATACCGAGGGCTTTCGTGTATAAATTATAATTTACAAAACTATTTCCATTTCTCTTTTCTGGGTTACAAAACCGCATTTTTCGTAGAATTTAATTGCACTTTCGTTAAATTCCCACACATTGAGTTCAATGCCTGAAATCCCCATTTTCTTTGCTTCTTCAGTTACGGCTCGCATCAGTGTTTGTCCGATATGCATTTTACGATATTTTTCATCCACACAGAAATCATCTATGTACATGAGTTTTCTGCCTACAAGAGCTTTGCTTTCACTCACTTCTTTTATCTGACAAAAAGCGTACGCCGCAACACTATCCTCATCATCCACCGCAACATAAATAAGCATACTCTCTTTTTTCAGAATTTCAAGAATGTCACTTTCGTTATATTTCTGTAGATTGTCCTTATATATATCAGGTCTGCCGTTATGATGCAGTGCTCCAATACCAATTAACATTTCTGCAATTTTCTGAGCATCTTTTTCTTCAGCTTTTCTGATTCTGATTTCCATTTTCATCACCTTCGGGGTATATAATAACACATGGGAATTTAAAAATCAACAAAAAAACACCGCAAACTCACGAGGAGTCTGCGGTGCGTTTTGTTTAATAACTAAAGCTTCGAGCAGTTAATTATTCAGCGATTGCTGTAACAACGCCTGAACCAACTGTACGGCCACCTTCACGGATAGCGAAACGAAGACCTTCTTCGATAGCGATAGGAGTGATGAGTTCAACGTCCATATCAACGTTATCACCAGGCATGCACATTTCTGTTCCTTCGGGAAGAGAAATTACGCCTGTAACGTCAGTTGTTCTGAAATAGAACTGAGGTCTGTAGTTGTTGAAGAAAGGTGTGTGACGGCCGCCTTCATCCTTTGTAAGAACGTAAACCTGACCCTTGAATTTTGTGTGGGGGTTGATTGTGCCGGGCTTTGAAAGAACCTGACCACGTTCGATTTCTGTTCTCTGGATACCACGAAGGAGAGCACCGATGTTGTCACCAGCTTCTGCATAATCGAGGAGCTTGTGGAACATTTC
>SVPP01000033.1 GCA_015065765.1 Oscillospiraceae bacterium
CTGCTACCCTGCTCTGCTTGTTATCGGTCAGTTCATTGATGCTCTTCAGAGCGGACAATATGATGTAAATAAAGTTGCGGTTATGATAACTCAGACAGGTGGCGGCTGCAGAGCTTCAAACTATCTCCATCTTTTGAGAAAAGCTCTTGCAAAAGCAGGCTTTCCTCAGGTGCCCGTTATATCCCTCAACGTTGCAGGACTTGAGAAAAATTCAGGTTTCAAGCTGTCAATGCCACTTATCATCAAAGCAATGGCAGCGGTAATCTACGGCGATATGCTCATGCTTCTGAGAAATCAGGTAAGACCTTACGAAACAAATGAAGGCGATGCAGAAAAGCTCAGACAGGAATGGACTGACAGACTTTGCGATGATTTCACAAAATCAAAGGGCTTTTCAAAAAAGGAAATGAAAGAGAACCTAAAGCTCATGGTGCAATCCTTCGCTGAAATTCCTCAGGTAAAGACAGAGAAAATCAAAGTAGGCATCGTTGGTGAAATATACGTTAAATATTCATCACTTGCAAACAATAACCTTGAAGACTTTCTTCACGAGCAAGGTTGTGAAGTAAATGTTCCGGGACTTCTCGGTTTCCTCACCTTCTACATCGGCAACAAGCTTGAAGAAATCAAGCTTTACGGCGGAAACAAAGTAAAAGAATTTGCTCTCGAGCAGGTAAGAACTTATCTTACAGGCATTGAAAAAATCATGATTGACATAATCAACGAGGACGGAAGATTCGAAGCTCCCATGCCTTTCAGAAAGGTTCATGCTCTTGCTGCAAAGGCAATCAGTTACGGTTGTGACATGGGCGAAGGCTGGCTTCTTACCGCTGAGATGATGGAGCTTGTGGAACACGGCTACAATAACATTATCTGTGCACAGCCTTTTGGTTGTTTGCCTAATCACATTGTAGGCAAAGGTATGATAAGAAAAGTCAGAGAGCTTTATCCCGACTCAAACATCGTTCCCATTGACTATGACCCCGGGGCTACGAAGGTTAATCAGGAAAACCGAATTAAGCTCATGCTTGCAGTTGCAAAAGAAAATATGAATAAGTAAAAAATCGGCTATCTCACTCTTGGGTGGGATAGCCGATTAACTTTAGTCAAGTGCAACTTTACATTCTTTTTTGATTTTTGATGAATATGTGCCGTTCTTTCTGCACTCTTCCATATATTCTTTTGCAGCTTTCTTCTTTGTCTCATCAGGAAGCTCTGTTGAGCACATTGTAAATCTCGCTTTGCTCAATTTATCTTTACAGAATTTCGCATAATAATATACCATTTCTGTTTCGTATGTACCGTCTTCATCAAGCGTGATATAGCGAAGTCCTCTTGTGTCAAAATCTCCGTAATAACCGAAGCCTGATGTAGGTGCACAAGCAAGGTCGATTCCCTTATAAGGAACGCAGTATGTATTTACATGGTCATGTCCATAGAAGATAGCTTTAACATCTCCCTGCTCTACCATAGTATCAAACTGCTTGCCTTCATCCTTGGGATCGGGACAAACTTCTTCATGGCAGAAGCCGTTGAGATTTTCACCCGCTTCTTTCACTGCATCCAAAGCCTGAAGAGGCGGATGATGCTGGAATACCATTGCAGGCACATTTTCTCCACCGTTTTCTTCTTTAAGCTTGTTTGCCGTTCTCACATACCACTCAAGCTTGTCGTCAAGAACACCGTCATTCGAGTCAAAGCACCACAGATTATATGCTACACGTTTTCCGTCAGATGACATAATGGGAAGGTTGAAATTACAACAGCCGTCAAGATGCTCTTCTCCTGCCTCTGAAACACAAACCGAATAAGCTTTGAAAATTTCAAACTGTTCGCGTCTTGTAAGTTTGCCGTCAATATCGTGGTTGCCGAAAACAATAGCAACAGGAATACCAAGCTCTTCAAAAGGTTTCATGAAACAATCGTATGTTTTCCTGATAAAGTATCTGCCCATGAATTTAAAAAATTCTGTACCTGTCGTTGAAAACTTGTTGTCACCGGTAATCATAATAAGATCAGGTTTATATTCCTCAACACATTTAAGCACATAATCCATTGTCAGATAACGCTGTGTGGGGCCGTCCTGAAAATCAGATACCTGAAGAATTTTAAATTTTCCGTTTGAATTGAATTTTAATTTTGCCTTGCTCATTTTTTCATCTCCCAAAAATATATAGATTATGTTATCACATCAACATTTTATTGTCAACTTTACGTTGCAAAATTTGTTGTTTTATGCTATTATAAAATTTATAACATAAACGAAAGAAGAATTCATATGAAAATCTCTGAAATTTTCAAAGAAAACAAAACTACTCTCTCTTTTGAAGTCTTTCCGCCGAAAACAAGTGACAGCTACAAAAGCGTCGAAACTGCCACAGCGGAAATCGCAAAACTGAAGCCTGATTTCATGAGCGTTACATACGGCGCAGGCGGAGGCACAAGCGAATACACTGTGAGCATCGCTGACAACATCCAGAAAAGCGAAGGCGTTCCCACGCTTGCACATCTGACTTGTGTTTCTTCAAAAAAAGAGAAGGTTCACAAACAACTTAAACTTCTCGAAGAACACAATATTGAGAACATCATGGCTCTCAGAGGTGACAGAACTGATAACGATTGCGATGATTACCGTTATGCATCAGAGCTGATTGCAGACATCAAAAATCTTTGCGGTGATAAATTCTGCATAGGTGGTGCATGTTATCCTGAATGTCATCCCGAAAGTATAACACTTTCAGAAGACATCAAAAATCTGAAACACAAGGTTGATGCAGGATGTGAATTTCTCACAACCCAGATGTTTTTTGACAACAACATTCTTTACAAATACATTTACAAGCTCCGTGAGGAAGGAATCACTGTTCCCGTTGTTGCAGGAATCATGCCTGTGACAAATGCAAATCAGATTTCAAGAATCTGTTCGCTTTCCGGTACATATCTCCCATCTAAATTCAAGAATATTGTTGACAAATTCGGTTCAGATCCTGCTGCCATGAAACAGGCAGGTATTGCATATGCAACAGAGCAGATTGTTGACCTTATTTCAAACGGAGTTAAATTTATCCATGTTTATTCAATGAACAAGCCTGACATTGCAGAAAAAATACAGGCTAATCTTTCGGACATTATAGGTAAGTGATAAAAATGAATATCATAGAAAAAATTCAGAATAACATCGTTGTTTTTGATGGTGCTTTCGGAACAGAGCTTCAGAAAAGAGGCTTAAAGCCCGGTGAGCATCCTGAAGAATGGAATTTAACACACAAGGATGAGGTAATCGCTGTTCACAAAAGCTATATCGAAGCAGGCTCTGACATTATCAACGCCAACACCTTCGGTGCAAACAGGCTGAACTTCGGTGACAGAACAGAAGAACTTATTCTCTCAGCAATTAAAAATGCAAAACAAGCAGTAAAAGAATCAGGCAAGGAATGTTTTGTAACACTCGACATAGGTTCTCTCGGAAAGTTACTCAAGCCTACGGGTGACCTTGATTTTGAAGAAGCAGTGAAAATTTTCAAAGAAGTTGTTGTCTGCGGTACAAATGCAGGTGCAGACCTGATTCTCATTGAAACCATGACCGATTCCCTTGAAACAAAGGCTGCTGTTCTTGCTGCTAAAGAAAATTCAGATCTTCCTGTTTTTGTTTCAAACGCTTATGATAAATCGGAAAGACTTTTAAGCGGTACAGATGCAGAAGCTATGGTAGCAATGCTTGAAGGCCTGAAGGTTGACGCTATCGGAATCAACTGTAGTTTAGGTCCCGTACAAATGAAGCCGATTGTGGAAAAGCTTTGCAGATTTTCTTCTCTTCCCGTTTTTGTCTGTCCCAACGCAGGACTTCCCAGAGAAGAAAACGGAAAAACTGTTTTCGATGTAGGTGCTGATGAATTCGCACAGATTGTAAAAGAATTTGTATCAATGGGTGTTCACGGTATCGGCGGCTGTTGCGGAACAACACCTAAATTCATTGAAAAACTTGCAGAAATCAAGAAGAGCTCTTCTCCCCTTCCTATAAAGAAAAAGAACTTTACAGTTGTATCTTCATACGCAAAAAGTGTTTATTTCGGTGAAAGACCTGTGCTTATCGGTGAAAGAATCAACCCCACAGGTAAATCGAAATTCAAACAGGCTCTGAGAAACAACGACATCGGTTATATTTTAGGTGAAGCAACAGGTCAGAAGGATAAAAATGTAGATATCCTTGATGTTAATGTGGGACTTCCTGAAATTGATGAAATAAAAATGATGCAGGATGCCGTCACTGCGATTCAGGCTGTTGTTGACCTGCCTCTGCAGATTGATACATCAGATTTTTCCGCTATGGAAAAGGCAATGAGAATTTACAACGGAAAACCTATGATTAACTCTGTCAACGGCAAAAAAGAGGTTATGGACAAGGTTTTCCCCCTTGTAAAAAAATACGGCGGTGTAGTTGTAGGTCTGACACTTGATGAAAACGGTATTCCTGAAACTGCCGAGGGCCGAATTGAAATTGCAGAAAGAATTTACAATGAGGCTTTAAAGTATGGTATAGAGAAGAAAGATATTGTAATTGACCCTCTCGCCCTTACAATCTCATCTGACAGAAATTCCGCAAACACAACTCTTGAGGCAGTGAGACGAATCAATGAAGATCTTTGTGGCAACACAATTCTCGGTGTTTCAAACATTTCCTTCGGTCTGCCCTGCCGTGACAATATCAATTCGGCTTTCTTCACAATGGCAATGCAGAAAGGACTTTCAAGTGCTATTATAAACCCCTATTCCGATAAGATGATGGAAAGCTACTACAGCTTTATCGCTCTTTCAAATTGCGAAAACGGCACAGAAAAATATATTGATTTTGCATCATCTGTCACTGAAGATAAGAAAGTAACTTCACAGGAAATCACAAGCCTTAAAACAGCCATTGAAAAAGGTCTTGAGGAAAAAGCAAAAAGCCTTGCAGAAAATCTTATCAGAGAAAAATCAGCACTTGAAATCATAAATGAAGAAATCGTTCCTGCTCTTGATTCAGTAGGAGAAAAATTCGAAAAGAAAGCTCTTTTCCTGCCTCAGCTTCTCATGAGTGCAAACGCTGCAAAGAATGCTTTTGACGTTATCAAAACCACTATGTCGAGCGAAAAACAGACTTCAAAAGGCAAAATCATTCTTGCAACTGTCAAGGGTGACATTCACGATATCGGCAAAAACATCGTAAAAGTAATCCTTGAAAACTACAGCTATGATGTAATTGACCTTGGTAAAGATGTTGAGCCTGAATCAATCGTCAAAACAGCAAAAGAGGAAAACATCAAACTTGTAGGTTTAAGCGCACTGATGACAACAACTGTACCTGCTATGAAAGAGACAATCGCACTTCTGAAAAAAGAATTACCTCAATGTAAAACAGTTGTAGGCGGTGCAGTGCTGACAGAAGAATATGCACAGATGATCGGCGCAGACAAATATGCAAAAGATGCAATGGAAACCGTAAGATATGCAGAAACTTTAGAATTATAAAGATTAAAGCAGATTAGAAACAAATCTAATCTGCTTTTTCTTTTTTATCTGTAGTCTTTTTTATTGCATTGTGCGGACACGCCTTTATACAATCACCGCAGCGTATACACTCCATACTGTTAGGCGTAGCAAATGTTTTTATATCAAGCTTACACGCTTTCTGACAAGCTCCGCAGCTTACGCACTTCTTTTCATCAATTTTGTATCGATAAAGCGAAACAGGATTGAAAAGACCATAAATTGCACCGAGCGGACAGAGATAACGGCAGAAAGGTCTGTAAACAAGAATTGATAGAAAAATAATCAGGACTAAAATTGCCATTTTCCATGCATAAAGCCAGCCGATAATGCTTCTCAAACCCTCATTCAGAATCGTAAGCGGAACGCCTGCACCCAGTGTGCCTGACGGACAGATATATTCGCAGAACCAAGGTTTTCCCTGCCCGAAAGCATCTACTGCAAACAAGGGCAGAATTATAACAAACAAAGCGAGAATTACGAACTTCAGCCATTTAAGGAACTTATCACTGGGAAGCTTTTTAAGTTTTTTGAAAAATGGAATTTTATAGAGCAGATCCTGCACAAGTCCGAACGGACAGAGCCATCCGCATACAAGTCTTCCGAAAAAAGCTCCCACTATCATCAGAAACCCAAGGACATAAAAAGCAAATTTATAGTTGCGGTTACCCAGTGTTGCCTGCAAAGAGCCAATAGGACATGAGCCTAAAGCTCCGGGACAGGAATAACAGTTAAGTCCCGGCACACAGACCGCTTTTGTTTTGCCTGTGAAAATTTTACCATCGACGAAGCCCTGAACATATCCGTTTGAAAGTGCAGTGAAAACGAGCTGAACAATAAACCTTGATTTACTTTTGATTTTCTTAAAAAACTCAGCCAATTCCTATACACTCCAGACAAATATTTACAGCTTTGCGCAGAACAACATCAATTTCTCCGCGGTAAATTCCGTAAACCACAAACAATATTCCCATTACGATTATTGAAAAAGCAATTATATTTCTCTTTTTCTCTGACATCACATATTCTCCATAAGTCCGTCAATAATTTCTTTCCACTGTGCCATTGAGCGGGAACCAATGTAGCTTTCCCCTACCTGATTTCCGTTTTCATCCACAAAAATTGTTTCTGGAACTGACGTTACCTGACTGAGCTTTGCCTGATTGAGAGACACCGAGGGCAGAAGATGAAGATAGACAGCACCCGTTTCATCTATGATATCCTTTGCAAGTTCAACCTGCGACTCGTCAATATTGCCGTAGTAATCCACAACATCAACGGGAATTCCGATAATCTGAAAGTCTTTATCAGCATACTCTTCACTGATTTCCCCAAGGTCAGGCATTTCATTGATGCACGGACCACAGAATGTCGCCCAGATGTTAACCATCGTAAGCTTTTTGCCCTTAAAAACAGATTGATTGACAGTGTTTCCGTCAATGTCAGTTGTTGTGAAGTCTGACAAAATTCCGCTGTTCTGAGTGATTTCTCCGCCGACGCTTGTTGGCTCATTTTCAGCTTCACTTTTTCCGCAGGATGTAAAAATCAGAGCAAACATTATAACTGATAAAATCAAAGCTAAAATCTTTTTCATAGCAAATACCCCTTTGTAATTTATAACATTAACATAATTATATATTTTAAAAACTGTGTTGTCAATAAAACAAAATTAACCTTTTATTTCCCTTCTCATATAATGGTAGTGAAGTTTTATAAATTTCAAATTTTACATGAGGAGGAGAACCAATGGCGGATAACAGAATGTGCAAAGCGTGCAATCCCGGCGCTAAGTTCAAAGAAGCTATTTGCATTGACACATCAAGAGTTTATGATTCCTGCTGTGACAGGGACTGTCTTTCCGACCTGAGAGTACATTTCACAGACAGGGCTCAGAGCATTATTGACTGTGCCAAATCTGTACGCACGAAAAAAGCTGAAATTATCAACGCTTGCGTTGACGTTGAAGAAGTACCTTTTAATAAAGGTTGTTTTTCTGTTGACATTACATTTTTCTTCAAGCTCCATCTTGACGTTTTCACAACCCCCGGTTGCGACAGCCAGAGAGTTTGCGGTCTTGCTTCCTTCAGCAAGAAATGCGTTCTTTTCGGCGGTGAAGGCTCTGTCAAGACCTTCAGCTCTGAATACTGCATCGACGAAAACGATGACCAGCTTCCCTGCGTAAAAACTGCTCCGAGAGCTAAAGTTCAGGTTGCTGAACCGATTGTTCTTGACACAGATCTTTGCAGAATTGAAGAGTGCTGCGACGATTGTTCATGCCGTATTCCCTGCTGCGTTGCAAGATGCTTTGACGGCGACTTCTGCAACGCTAAAGACGTAACGGCGGTAAAAGTTACTCTTGGTCTGTTCACTATTGTTCAGCTCGAAAGAGATGTTCAGATGCTTATTCCTGCATACGATTTCTGCATTCCTAAAAAAGAATGCTGTTTCGATTCAGAGGACCCTTGTGATTCTTTCAGAAGAATCAAGTTTCCTACAAAGGAATTTTTCCCGCCGTCACAGAATTGCTGCTGACAGAACGAAAAAGGCTGTACCGCTTTTGCGATACAGCCGATTTTTAAAACTCATTTTTTGTCAGAACTTTGCCGTCAGATGAATATGTTACCATTGCTGTGCAATTGTATTTTTCATCGTATTCCCATTTAAAAACGGTATCAACCTTGCCCTCGGAATTATAACGGTTGTGCTTAAGTTTTATAAACTTTTCGCCGTTTTCCGTTTTAACTTTTTTGTACTCGTAATCCTTGTACATATACTCAAGCTTTGCTTCTGAATTATAAACTGCCTGCTCTGAAATATTTGAATTTTCATCATACTTGTAAGTAATCATGCTCACAAGGTTATCGTCCTTGTCATAAGTGCTTTCTTTTTCTATCTGTTTCTTTTCGTTATAAATCACCACAACTATGCTTGTGATTTCTCCGTCAGGATTGCGGTAAACAGTTTTCATTGTTCTTGATTCTTTGTTGTAGGTTGATTCAATTTCAGGCATTTCAGCCTTGAGAGTTGTGGTTTCAGTTTCTCCGTTTCTGTCCACCTTTTCACAACCTGCAAAAACTGCAACGAAACAAATCACTGCAAGAAATAAAGCTATAATCCTTTTCATAAAAAACACCTCTTATTTCTTCCTTGCATCAAGCAAGTCAACATATTTTTCCTTGAACTCATCAAATGTATCGTTATCAAGAGCTTCGCGGATTTTTTCCATGAGAGTATTGTAAAAATACAGATTATGAGTTACCGCAAGACGAAGTCCTAAAACCTCTTTAGCTTTGAAAAGATGACGGATATATGCCTTTGAATGACGCTGACATGTAGGACACTGACAGCCAACCTCAATGGGCTCAGAATCATTCTCAAACTTCGCGTTGTTGAGATTTATAATTCCGTCCCATGTGAAAAGATGACCGTGACGGGCATTTCTCGACGGCATTACGCAGTCAAAAAGGTCAACACCTCTGCTGACAGCCTCAATAATATTTCCCGGAGTACCGACACCCATAAGGTATCTTGGTTTTTCCTTGGGCATATATGGCTCAACTGCGGAAATTATGCGGTACATGTCTTCCTTCGGCTCACCTACTGCAAGTCCGCCGATAGCATAGCCGTCAAGGTCAAGCTCAGCTATTTTTTGCATATGCTCCACACGCAAATCATCAAATGTGCAACCCTGATTTATACCGAAAAGCATTTGTTTTTTGTTGATTGTATCATGGAGAGAATTGAGCCTTTCCATCTCTTTCTTGCACCTGTAGAGCCAGCGTGTTGTTCTCTCACAACTCTCTTTGGAATATTTGTAAGGCGAAGGATTTTCAACACATTCGTCAAATGCCATTGCAATAGTTGATGCAAGATTTGACTGAATACGCATGCTTTCCTCAGGTCCCATAAAAATTCTTTTTCCGTCAATATGAGATGCGAACGTTACGCCCTCTTCCTTGATGTTTCTCAGCTTAGCAAGAGAGAAAACCTGAAAACCGCCACTGTCGGTAAGAATAGGTTTTTCCCATCCCATGAACTTATGAAGACCGCCAAGCTCCTTTATCAGCTCATCACCCGGTCTTACATGAAGATGGTATGTGTTGCAAAGTTCGACCTGACATCTGATTTCATCAAGGTCATAGGAAGAAAGTCCACCCTTTATAGCCGCACAAGTACCTACATTCATGAATGCAGGTGTCTGCACAGTACCGTGAACGGTTGTAAACTCTCCCCTTCTCGCATTACCGCTTTTTTTCAAAAGTTTATACATCTGTCTGCTCCTTTATAAAATAGCCATGGCATCCCCGCACCTTATGGTAAATAAGATTACCGTTCGGAAAATTTTAAAATCTTTTATAATATCAACATCGCGTCCCCGAGAGAAAAGAATTTGTATTCCTCAGAAACTGCTTCTTCATAGGCTTTCATAGTCTTTTCATAGCCGTAAAAAGCACTGACAAGCATTATGAGCGTGCTTTCAGGCAGGTGAAAATTTGTAATAAGTCCGTCAATACATTTGAATTCATAACCGGGATAAATAAAGATATCGGTCCAGCCCTCATCTTCCTTTATTTCACCGCGGAATGTAGCTACGGACTCAAGTGTTCTGCAGCATGTTGTACCAACGGCAATTACTCTTTTTCCGTTTTTATGTGTTTCATTTATGGCATCGGCTGTCTCTTTCGGAAGCCAGTAATGCTCGCTGTGCATTTTGTGGTCAAGAATGTTGTCAGCCTTCACAGGTCTGAAAGTACCGAGGCCTACATGAAGAGTTGCGAAACACACTTTAACGCCCTTTTCTCTGATTTTGTCAAGAAGCTCTGGTGTAAAATGAAGTCCTGCAGTAGGTGCTGCAGCAGAGCCTAAGTTTTCAGCGTAAACTGTCTGGTATCTGTCTTTATCTTCAAGTTTTTCAGTGATATAATGAGGAAGAGGCATTTCGCCGACCTCATCGAGGATATTATAGAAATTGCCCTCATAGAAAAATTTCACAACTCGGTTTCCGCCATCTAAAATTTCAAGCACTTCACATCTGAGAAGTCCTTCGCCAAAAACAAATTTTGTACCGGGTTTTGCTCTCTTTCCGGGACCTGCAATAACTTCCCACACGTCAAGCTCTCTCTGACTGAGAAGAAGGAATTCAACTACTGCTCCCGTTTCCTCTTTTACACCATAAAGTCGTGCAGGTAAAACCTTTGTGTTATTAAGAACAAGGCAGTCGCCATCTTCAAAGGAATCAACTATGTCATAAAAATGGCAGTGCTCGATTTTATCCGTTTTTTTGTCGAGCTTCATAAGCCTTGACATCTCACGGTGTTCAATGGGTGTCTGAGCAATAAGCTCCGGTGGCAAATTGTAAAAAAAGTCGCTTTTTTTCATAATAAATCCTCAATAAATTCAAGATATTTGTACATAAAAATATTTGACAACGATATCATATAATGGTATTATATTAGAGTATAATTGTTGCAAAGTATTGGTATTTAATATATTAACACTTGTTGTGTGATTTTTCAATGCCAAATTGCAAAATCGGAGGTAAAGTTATGAAAAAATTTAATGTTGGCATCATCGGTGCTACAGGTATGGTAGGTCAGAGATTTGCAACTCTGCTTGAAAACCACCCCTGGTTTGACGTAAAAGTTCTTGCTGCAAGTCCCAGAACTGCAGGTAAAACTTACAAAGAAGCTGTAGAAAAACGTTGGGCTATGAGCACACCTATTCCTGAAAAAATGGCTGACCTGGTTATTATGAATGCAACAGAGGACGTTGAAAAAATCGCTTCTATGGTTGATTTCGTTTTCTGTGCAGTTGATATGAATAAAGACGAAATCAAAGCTCTTGAAGAAAAATATGCTAAGGCTGAATGCCCCGTTGTTTCAAATAACAGCGCACACAGAGGAACTCCCGACGTTCCCATGCTCCTTCCCGAGCTTAATGCAGACCATGCAAAAATCATCGAAGCACAGAGAAAACGTCTCGGCACAAAACGCGGCTTCATCTCAGTTAAACCCAACTGTTCTCTTCAGGGTTATGTTCCCGCACTCTTCCCTCTTTCAAAATTCGGTATCAAGGACGTCCTTGTTTGCACATATCAGGCAATTTCAGGTGCAGGTAAAACATTTGATACATGGCCTGAAATGGTTGACAACGTAATCCCCTTCATTGGCGGTGAAGAACAGAAGAGCGAGCAGGAGCCTCTCAAAATCTGGGGTAAAATCGAAGGCGACCACATTGAAAACGCAACTTCTCCCAACTTCACAGCACAGTGCATCCGTGTTCCTGTTTCAGACGGACACATGGGAGCAGTTTTCGCAAGATTCGAAAACAAACCCTCAATCGAAGAAATCAAGGAAATCTGGAAAGAATACAAAGGCAGAGCACAGGAGCTCCAGCTTCCCTCTGCTCCCAAACAGTTCCTCAACTATTTTGAAGAAGACAACATGCCTCAGACAAAGCTTTGCCGTGACCTTGAAAACGGTATGGCAATCTCTATCGGCAGACTTCGCGAAGATACACAGTATGACTACAAATTTGTATGTCTTTCACACAACACACTCAGAGGTGCTGCAGGCGGTGCAGTCCTCATGGCAGAGCTTCTCTGCGCAGAAGGTTACATGGATTAATCAGTCACATCAACTTTAGGAGGCTTTCCAATGAAAGAAACTTTATTTACAGGTGCAGGCGTCGCTATTGTCACTCCCTTTGACAAAAACATGGACGTTAACTACAGACGTCTCGGCGAGCTTATCGACCAGCAGATTGAAGAAGGCACCGATTCTATTGTTATTGCAGGTACTACAGGCGAAGCATCAGTGCTTTCAACTTTTGAACACATTGATGTTGTAAAATACGCTGTTGACGTTGCAAACAAAAGAGTTCCTGTTATCGCAGGCGCAGGCAGCAACTCAACAAAATATGCTGTAAGACTTGCTAACGAGTGCGAAAACGCAGGCGTTGACGGTCTTCTTATGGTAACTCCCTACTACAACAAAACATCTCAGAAGGGTCTTGTTGAGCATTACAGCTACATCGCTGAAAGAGTTAACACTCCCATCATCCTTTACAACGTTCCCTCAAGAACAGGTGTAAACATTCTCCCCGAAACTTATGCAATTCTTGCTGAAAATGAAAAAATCGTTGCTACAAAAGAAGCTAACGCTAACATTTCAGCTCTTGCTAAGACAATGTCACTCTGCGGAGACAGCCTTGATGTTTACTGCGGTAACGATGACGAGGTTGCAGCATTCACAGCAATGGGCGCTAAGGGCTCAATTTCAGTTCTTTCAAACATCTGTCCGAAGGTTGCTCACGATATTGCTCAGCTTGGCGTTGACGGCAAAACAAAGGAATCTGTAAAGCTTCAGCTTGAATACACAGAGCTTTGCAACGCTCTCTTCTCAGACGTTAACCCCATCCCCGTAAAGGAAGCTATGAACATGATGGGCATGAACGTTGGCGAATGCAGACTTCCCCTCACAGGCATGACAGAGGAAGGCAGAGCTAAACTCGAAAAAGTTCTTCAGAAATACAACCTCATCTAAGGTTCAATAAAAAGGAATTTTAAAATGATCAATATTTTATTAAGCGGCTGTAACGGAAAAATGGGCAAGACAATTACAGAGTGTGCAAAGAATTTTGATAACCTCAGTATTGTCTGCGGAACAGACGTGAACACAACTGCAGGCGAATATCCCGTTTATTCATCCCCTGCCGATGTAAAGGAAAAAGTTGATGTTATCATTGACTTTTCTCATCCCAGCGCACTGACAGGTATTCTTGACTACGCTGTAAGAACAAACACTCCTGCAGTTATCTGCACAACAGGACTTGACGAAGCGCAAAAAAAAGAAATCGCAGATGCATCAAAGGAAGTTGCAATTTTCTTCAGTGCTAACATGTCCCTGGGTGTTAACCTTATTGCAGAGCTTGCAAGAAAAGCAACCGCAGTGCTCGGAAATCAGTTTGATATTGAAATTGTCGAAGCACACCACAATCAGAAAATTGATGCTCCCTCGGGAACAGCGCTGATGCTCGCAGACGAAATCAGCGAAGAGTTTGAAAACGCTCCTAAATATGAGTTTGACAGACATTCAAAGCGTGCAAAGAGAACGAAGAACGAAATCGGTCTTCACGCAGTTCGTGGCGGTACAATCGTAGGCGAGCACGAAATCATCTTTGCAGGTCAGGACGAGGTCATCAAAATCAGCCACAGTGCAATGTCAAAGCAGATTTTTGCAAACGGCTCATTAAATGCCGCTTCATTCATGGCAGGAAAAGAACCCGGCATGTATTCAATGAAAGACATTGTGGCATCAATGTAATATGAACTTAAGCCGAAAGTGTAAAAGCTTTCGGCTTTTTTTACAAAAATTTAATGTTAAGTAACGATAAAGCCCTCCTTGTGTAAAGGAGGGTGTCAGGCAGAGCCTGACGGGAGGATTGTCAACACCAATCACACTAACAATCCCTCAGTCAAAATCACAGATTTTGACAGCTCCCTTTACACAAGGGAGCCGATTTTTACAGTTAGTTTCAAAGCGGTAAATTATAATTTAGTGTATTTTTTATTTGAAAATGAACTTTTTCTTCTCTTTTTGCAACTATATAAGTGAAACCGGTTTTATTCTTTACAGAAGGTGATGCTATGACCGAATTTGAAAGACTGATAAAAGAAAATCTGTTATATGTTGAGAGGTTTGTGAAATTCAGAATTTCTGACATCAACGATGCAGAAGACGTTCTGCAGGAAGTGCTTTTAAGTGCATTTAAAAATTTTGAGCAACTGAAAAGCAAGGAAACCTTCCGTGCCTGGGTCATAGGTATCGCCCGTAACAAATGCAGCGGCTATTACAGAGAAAAAAGTAAAAATCAGGAAATTCCTGTTGATAAGTTTGAGGAAAATGATTTCGTCTGCTCCCCTTTCGGATATGTTGAAAACAGTTTTACAGATGATGTTTTTTCGTCACTCAGCGAAAAAGACAGGCAAATTCTGTATTTTGCGTTTTTCGAGGAAATGACACAGACAGAAATCGCAGAAAAGCTCAGTATTCCTGTGGGAACAGTAAAAAGTCGTCTGCATACTGCAAAACAGAATTTCAAAGAAAAATATGAATGCAGAAAG
Source organism: Oscillospiraceae bacterium (assembly GCA_015065765.1). Taxonomy (GTDB): domain Bacteria; phylum Bacillota; class Clostridia; order Oscillospirales; family Acutalibacteraceae; genus SIG575. The sequence goes on from SVPP01000033.1 coordinate 14,651, forward strand.
GTTGATGAAGTTATGAAGAAATTACCGAAAAGTTTACCTGAATACACAATTACAAAATCAAAAAATAAACCTTTTGATGTCATATGTGAGGAACTGAAAGGTCTCAGCATTATTCCGAAAGTTGGAGAAAAAACTCTCTGGGGAATTTACAATTCAGAAAGCGGAAATTGTGAAGAATACACTGAAACAAAGGTTTGCAGAAAAGCGGCAATACATGGCATAGAGGGCGTTGAAATCACAAGCACCCAGTACGATTTAATCAGAAACACTTCCCGCAGAACAGATTTTGTTGCACAACTTACAGACACTCATTGCCGATATTTAGCGGCGACTCATTATGACGGAGATATGAAAAAGCAGTTTACTTTCCTTGATGACATTTTCATGAAAAACTGGGGATTCGGTGAAAACAACTGCGGAAATGAAATTCTACTGAAACAGAAAAATCTTATTCAAAGGCAAGAAAGTAATATAAAAACAGAATGCGAAAAAGAAATTGACGATATTGTAGGCAGATATACCGTCAAAATCGGTGGAAAAATCTACGATACCGTGTGCGTAATGAACATAGGACATTTCGGCGGTACAATTGCTATTGAACAGTATCTTGACAGAAACGGCAGAACGATTCTTTGGAGAAGATTCAACAAAAACGATTGGGCATTCAGAAGATACGGAAAAACATGGGAAGAAATGCTACCCGATAACGAAAAGCTGACTATAAACGGGGAAACCTTTGTGCTGTGGTATGATTGTATTACGGATTATATTTTGTAACACGTAAGCGTTACAATGTAACACAGAAAGGTCACATTGTGACCAAAACAAGTCACATTGTAACATAGAGAAAGAGAAAGAGAAGAGATAGATACAGAGTTATATGCAGAGAAAGAAATGCCGCTTTTCCGAGATCTGGAAAAGCGGTTTTTCACAAAAACAAATATTTATTTATTATGACAATCCCTCAGTCGCTAGTCAAAACCTCCAGCTGAGCTGGAGGCTTGATTAGCCCTTCAAGGGCATTATACGGACTTAACCCCTTAAGGGGCGCTGAAAGATTTGCCGACCGCATTCTTTTTTCAGCTACCCCTCAAGGGGTT
>SVPP01000011.1 GCA_015065765.1 Oscillospiraceae bacterium
CAATTACAACTTTACCTGCTTTGTGTCCGAGTGCGTCTACATAATCTGAAATGTAGCTGTCACCGCATGCGCATGTATATGTTGTATAGCCCTTATCTGTACATGTGGGTGCTGTTACTACTGTTTCATAGCTATGTCCTGTTGCAGGAACTACTTCCTGAGCTACGAGAACTTCGCCACAAACTTCACAATGCTTACCTTCTGTAAGACCTGTCTCTGTACATGTGGGTGCTACTGCTGCATCGATTACTTCTGTGTGACCGAGTGCGTCTACTACTTCCTGTGCTACAAGAACTTCGCCACATACTGAGCAGTGTTTACCTTCTGTAAGACCTGTTTCTGTACAGTTGGGTGCTACTGCTGCGTCGATTACTTCTGTATGTCCCAAAGCGTCAACGACTTCCTGTGCTACGAGAACTTCACCGCATACTTCGCAGTGCTTACCTTCTGTAAGACCTGTTTCTGTACATGTGGGAGCCACTGCTGCATCGATTACTTCTGTGTGTCCGAGAGCAGGAACTACTTCCTGTGCTACAAGGATTTCATCACAAACTGAGCAATGCTTACCTTCTGTAAGACCTGTTTCTGTACATGTGGGAGCTACTGCTGCGTCGATTACTTCTGTATGTCCGAGAGCAGGAACTACTTCCTGTGCTACAAGGATTTCACCACAAACTTCACAGTGCTTACCTTCTGTGAGACCTGTCTCTGTACAGTTGGGTGCTACTGCTGCATCGATTACTTCTGTGTGTCCGAGTGCAGGAACTACTTCCTGTGCTACGAGAACTTCACCACATACGTCACAGTGTTTACCTTCTGTAAGACCTGTGTTTGTGCAATCAGGTGCTACTGCTTCGTCGATTACTTCTTCATGTCCGAGTGCAGGAACTACTTCCTGTGCTACGAGAACTTCGCCACAAACTTCACAGTGCTTACCTTCTGTAAGACCTGTTTCTGTACATGTGGAAGCCACTGCTTTGTCGATCACTTCTGTGTGTCCGAGTGCTGCAACTACTTCCTGAGCTACGAGAACTTCGCCACAAACTGAGCAGTGCTTACCTTCTGTAAGACCTGTGTTTGTGCAATCGGGTGCTACTGCTGCGTCAATTACTTCTGTGTGTCCGAGAGCAGGAACTACTTCCTGTGCTACGAGAACTTCACCGCATACTGAGCAGTGCTTACCTTCTGTGAGACCTGTGTTTGTGCAATCGGGAGCCACTGCTTCGTCGATTACTTCTGTGTGTCCGAGTGCAGGAACAACTTCCTGAGCTACAAGAACTTCACCGCATACGTCACAGTGCTTACCTTCTGTAAGACCTGTGTTTGTGCAATCGGGAGCTACTGCTGCGTCGATTACTTCTGTGTGTCCGAGTGCAGGAACTACTTCCTGTGCTACGAGAACTTCACCACATACTTCACAGTGCTTACCTTCTGTAAGACCTGTTTCTGTACAGTTGGGTGCTACTGCTGCGTCAACAACTTCTGTGTGTCCGAGTGCAGGAACAACTTCCTGTGCTACGAGAACTTCGTCACAAACTGAGCAATGCTTACCTTCTGTGAGACCTGTTTCTGTACATGTAGGTGCTACTGCTTCGTCAATTACTTCTGTATGTCCAAGTGCATCTACATATTCATCCACGTATGAGTCACCACAAACTGAACATGTGTGTGTTGTGTAACCCTTATCTGTGCATGTGGGAGCTGTTACTACTGCATCGTATGAATGTCCGAGTGCATCTACAACTTCCTGAGCTACAAGGATTTCACCGCAAACTTCACAGTGTTTACCTTCTGTGAGACCTGTGTTTTCACAATCAGGTGCTACTGCTTCGTCAATTACCTCTGTGTGTCCGAGTGCAGGAACTACTTCCTGTGCTACAAGGATTTCATCACAAACTGAGCAATGCTTACCTTCTGTAAGACCTGTCTCTGTACAGTTGGGTGCTACTGCTGCATCGATTACTTCTGTATGTCCGAGTGCAGGAACAACTTCCTGAGCTACAAGAACTTCACCGCATACTTCACAGTGCTTACCTTCTGTAAGACCTGTCTCTGTACATGTTGCTGCTACTGCTGCATCGATTACTTCTGTGTGACCGAGTGCAGGAACTACTTCCTGTGCTACAAGTACTTCACCACAGAAACTACAGTGTTTACCTTCTGTGAGACCTGTGTTTGTACAATCAGGTGCTACTGCTGCGTCAATTACTTCTGTATGGCCGAGTGCGGGAACGTATGAATCAACATAGATGTCACCACATACCATACATTCGTGTTTTGTGTAGCCCTGCTCTGTACATGTTGCAGGTGCTACTGATACTTCGTATTCGTGTCCGTATGCAGGAACTTCGATTTCTGTGCGTGAAATTTCTGCATCACATACTGAACAGTATACTACTGAATCATATGAACCTGTGTTTACACAATCAGGTTTTACTTCGTTTTCTTTTACTGCTTCTGCAGGTGTATGACCAAGTGCAGGGATTTCTTCAGGCTTTGATACGCCTTCTGAACATACTGTACATTCATAGTGCTGTGAACCTACTGTTGTACATGTAGGTGCTACGTCTACGATTGCTTCGCCCCAGGTATGACCAAGCGCAGCTGTCTGTTCGTTTTCTGTTCTGTCTCCACATACTGAACATACATAGTGATGGATACCTGTCTGTGTACATGTTGCTTCAAGGTCTACTACTTCTTCGTATGCATGACCAAGTGCATCTACATAATCAGATTTGTAACTGTCACCGCAAACTGTACATGTATATGTTGTATAACCTCTTTCTGTACATGTAGGTGCTGTTACTATTGTGTTATAGCTGTGTCCGAGTGCAGGAATAGCTACAACACTTGAAGGCTCTGTCTGACCGCAGACGGTACATTTCTGAACTTTCATACCATCCGCTGTACATGTGGGTTGAGAAATAATTTCCCAACTATCCCCATATTTGTGGCCAAGTGCGTCAACATAATTATCTTTCTTTGTTACCGAACATCTTGAACAGCTGTAATTTGTATAACCCTTTGAATCACAATCGGGCTGTACTGTTGTACCTGCTACCCAAGCATGATCGAGTGCCGGAACAGACACTGTACTTCTCGAAAGTTCTGCTTTACATACTGAACAGTATACTACATTGTCGTATGAACCTTCCTGTGTACATGTGGGTGCAACTTCTCTTTCTTTTACCGCTGCAGCTTCTTTATGGCCGAGTGCTGCGATATTAGTTTCAGTTATTGATGCACCGCAAAGACAGGTGTATTTTGTCTGTCCCATTTCTGTACATGTTGCTGCTTTTACTACTTCGCCAACATGGTATGACTTATAGTCACAGCCTCTGTTTGCAAGAGCATTATAAGCAGAGAGAAGGTTATCGTCAGCAGCCTGTGCAAGTTCACAAGCTCTCTGGAAGCCCCATGTTGCATTCTGAACTGCATAAGCTACCTGTGCAGCATTATCCATAGCTGATATAAATGCATTCCATGTTGCATCTGTATAATGGCCTTTCTGAACATAGTTAGCACCATTATCAGTAATACCAAGAGCAGTTTCAACATAAGCCTTGGCACCATTCAGGTCGGCTTCTGCACGGTAGTACATTACATAGTTACTGAGCCAAGCTGAACCACGGTAATTAACACCGTAGACATAATAGCCTGAAGGAGGTGTTGTAAGCTTGAACCATGTAGTGTCAACATTTCCTTCACCATACATTTCAACGTGTTCCCACTGAAGAGCCTGTGTAGAAGCTGTGGGTGGGGGATTGCCTGTAAGATCCATAGCTGCACTTTCAGAACCTACACCGGTAACAGCATGTTTAGATGTACGCTGGTGTGAGTTCAAAGAAAGACTATCCTGCTGAACATAAACTGAGTTCAACGAACTGAATGAGTCAATCTTATAACGATCGCCGGGTGTTGAGGGTGGGTTGCCTGAATTTGAACCTACGGCACCTGACTGTACGCCTGTGCCTGATACGGAACCGTAAGCATAGTCTGTAAGGTTTTTCCAGACTGTGTTTCCGTTTGCATCGAGTACATCGTAATTAATAGTGTATCTTACGATGGAGTTTACAGACGCAGCAATAGAACCTGTTACACCAAAGTTTGATGTACCTGTTACCACTGTGCCTGCTGAATAGGAAACGGACAAACTTGCATTACTATTGAATGGCATTACGTTTGAAATTGAATTGATTCTTACCTTATAAGCTGAATTAGTCACCTGAACAGTAAGATTTGCACTGACACTTGTGCCAACAAATCCCTGCGTTGCTGTAAACTTAACAGGATGAATCGTTTCATAACCGCCGCCTACTTTTGCTTCTGCAATAATTCCGCTGATGCCTACAGAAAACATACTTGTAAGCATTAAAACAGCAAGAAGAATTGAGAGCAGTTTTTTGGGTAATGATTTCTTACTCATTTTGCGCATTTTCCTTTCTTAAATTATTTTTGTCTAATGTTTAGACTTTTAGACATGATAATTGTACCACTTCTGCACAAGAATTGCAAGGTTTTTTAGTCATCATTGCAATATTTTATTAAAAATTTATAGTATTTTATGTATTTTTTCAACGCACTGCCACAATATGTTGTTGTTTTGAAATTTATATACAAAATCTTGTTTACAAAAAGGAAAAATCGAACAAAAAAAATCAATATCCCACCAATAAAATTATAATTTATCTGTATGTTTAAAGTAACCATTTGTAGGGCTCGGCGTCCTCGACGAGCCGTTAAATTATTCGTAAATTCGCGGACGGTCAAGGATGCCCGTCCCTACGAATGTTGATTAAAGCACACAAACAAATTATAATTTATCTGTATGCTTTATTTTATATTCGTAGGGTTGCCCCTTGCGGGCAACCGCGGGCACATATAATTTTAACGGAAGACCGCGAGGGTCTTCCCTACAGTGTTTTAATTGGTTTCATTATAAAATCAGCGTCGCAGACCCGAAATTATTCATTATTCATCAGCGAAGCGACTTCATTATTCATTTAACCTTTTATTGCAGCAGGAGCAAGCCCCTGCCCTACATTGAAAAATTGAATTATCCGTCAAATCATTATTTATTTAATTGAAATGAATAACAAAAAACAAAGGTACCGATGGCATATCTGTCACCGATACCTTTATTATTTCAATTAATCTTTCAGATCAAAAAATGCAGAAAATGCTTTATATGCCATGTAGACATCAATTTTTGAAACGACTTCAAAAGGAGCATGCATTGAAATCACGGGAACGCCTACGTCAATTACATCTACATCAAGATTGGCAACATACTTTGCAACAGTTCCGCCGCCGCCTGCATCAACCTTGCCAAGCTCACCCATCTGCCAGATAACGCCTGCATCGTCAAAAGTTCTGCGAACTTTTCCTACAAACTCTGCGCTTGCATCAGATGTTCCGCCTTTACCGCCTGAACCCGTGTATTTCGTAACTACGATACCTCTGTTTGCAAAGGATGTGTTCATCTTTTCATAAGGCTGAGGGAATGTGGGGTCAAAGGCTGCGTTTACGTCAGCAGAGAGACATTCCGATTTTGAGAGAACATCGTGTGCCTGAAGACCTTCCATTCGTGCGATATCCGAAACGAAATAAGGCAGATAAAAAGATTTAAGACCTGTATTGCCGTCTGAACCTGTTTCTTCCTTATCTGTAAGAACCGTAAGACAGGTAAACTCAGGGTTTTCGCACTCTGCTGCTGCCATAAGAGAAGGATAAGCACATACACGATCATCGTGGCCATAGCCGCCGATAAGGCTTCTGTCAAAACCGATATCACAAACCTTCATTGCAGGAACACATTCAAGCTCTGCTGAAAGAAAATCTTCTTCAACAATGCCATATTTTTCGTTGAGAATACTCATAATATTAAGCTTTACAAGCTCACTGCCTTCATCATCTCTGAAAGGACGAGAGCCTACAAGAATGTTAAGCTCCTCACCCTGTATTCCTTCATTCAGTGTACGTTTCATCTGTTCACGTGCAAGATGAGGAAGAAGGTCAGAAATTACAAACTTAGGATCACTGTCATCTTCACCGATATTTACAGTAACTTTTGTACCGTCCTTGAGAACGATAACGCCGTGAAGTGCAAGAGGAATTGCTGTCCACTGATATTTTTTGATACCGCCGTAATAGTGTGTTTTGAAGAAAGCCATTTCGCTGTCTTCATAAAGAGGATTTGGTTTCAGGTCAATTCTGGGAGAATCGATATGTGCCGCGGCAATTTTAACGCCCTCTGCTAAACTCTTCTTACCGAATACACAAAGGATAACAGCCTTATCCCTGTTGTTATAGTATACTTTGTCTCCCGCTTTGTATGAAGCTTTTTTATCAAACGGAACAAAGCCGTTTTTCTCCGCAATTTCTATTGCAAGAGCACAAGCCTCACGCTCTGTTTTACCCTCATTAAGATAGGCTTTATAGTTCTCACAGAATTCATCTGCTTTTTTTATTTCATCATCAGTCATGCGAAGACATGCGTTCTTCGGTTTCATAAAAAGTTTTTCCTGTAATTCTTTAGCACTCATACTTTATGTTCCTTTCTTACTTTCAATAAAATTGAAAAGCTTATTAAATTCATTTTCGAAATCGGTAACACCGTCATTTATAATAATTATGTCCGCATTTTCAAGATAAAATTCATCTTCTTTCTGAGCATCGATTCTTCTCTTGGCTTCGGTGACAGACATATTATCTCTCTCAATAATTCTTTTAAGTCTTACATCCATTGGCGAAAAAACAACAGCAATAAAATCACAGTCATTTTTTATCTCACTTTCAAGAAGTGCTGCAGCATCAATTATGCAGACTTCATATTCTTCGATTTTTGCAACTTCGATTTCTTCAAGAACTTTTTCTCTTATTGCAGGGTGTGTAATTGCATTGAGTTTTTCCGTTTCTGTTCTTGATGAAAAAGCTTTCGATGCAAGAAGTTTTCTGTCTACTTCTCCATTATATTTTACAACATCCTCGCCAAAGGTTTCTTTCAATCGTTCAATCACAGGAGATCCGATTTCCAGAATCTGTCTTGCTACCAGGTCTCCGTCAATTATGTAACAGCCTTTTTCTTTCAGAAGAGAACAGACCATGCTTTTTCCCGCACCCGTTTTACCTGTCAGACCTAAAATCAGCATAAGAAACCTCCTTTACAGTTCGATAACCTCAAACCCTGCTGAGCGCAGAAGTCTGTTATAAACAGCAAGACCTACACCTTCATCAGAAGGACAATGAGCAAAAGCAATTTCTGCACCTGTTTCATCAAGTTCACGAAGAGCATCAAAAAGTCTTTTCGCCTGAGAAGAAGAATCGTCGCTTCTGCCATATGTTACTGTGGGGACTGACATATTCTGAGCGTCATCTTCAAAGCAAAGAGCCGCTGCATTTTTACTGTGAGACGAAACATATTCAGCATACTTTTCTTTATCTGCTTTTATGATAACCACCTTGATTTTCGGAGCATAATGCTTGTATTTCATTCCCGGCGAAGACGCCTTGGCATTTTCTTCAAGCTTTGATTTTACAGCTTTGTCAATTATGATTTCACCCAAAACTTCTTCAAGCTGTTCAGGAGTTATTCCTCCGGGACGCAGAAGTCTCGGCTTTTCTGTTGCCAGAGTTATTACTGTAGATTCAAGACCGACTTCACATTCTCCGCCGTCAAGAATAAGTTCTATTCTGCCGTCCATATCGTCAAAAACGTATTTTGCATTTGTAGGGCTGGGACTTCCCGAAAGATTAGCTGACGGAGCAGCAATGGGACAACCTGATTTTTCTATAACTTTACGCATCACAGGATGAGACGGCATCCTCACTGCAACAGTGTCGAGATTTCCGCTTGTACGTGCAGGAACTTTATCTGACTTCGGCATGATAATCGTCAACGGCCCCGGCCAGTATTTTTCTGCAAGCTTTTTTGCTTCCTCGGGGAATTTTTTTACAAGAGGATAAACCTCATCAATCGAAGACACATGAACAATCATTGGATTGTCCTTTGGTCTGCCTTTTGCTTCAAAAATTTTTTCAACAGCGGAAGAATCAAATGCATTTGCACCGAGGCCGTAAACGGTCTCAGTGGGCAAACCTACAACACCGCCGTCTTTTATTATTTCGGCAGCCTTTTCAATTGATTCTTCAGTTGCTTTTAAAATTTCTGTTTTCATTTTATTCTTCCGCCTTTAATTTTTCTGCTGTATCTGCAGTAATAAGCGAATCTATAAGTTCATCAATATCGCCGTTGAGCATCGATTCCAGACGATAGAGCGTAAGACCGATTCTGTGGTCACTTATTCTTCCCTGAGGATAGTTATAAGTTCTGATTCTTTCACTTCTGTCACCTGAGCCTACCTGACTCTTTCTCTCACCTGCGATAGCATCATTCTGCTTTCTTCTCTCTTCATCAAGAATTCTTGAACGGAGAATTTTCATCGCTTTATCTTTATTTTTGTGCTGACTTCTTTCGTCCTGACACTCAACAACAGTTCCTGTGGGAATGTGAGTAATTCTGATTGCTGACTCAGTTTTATTTATATGCTGACCGCCTGCACCACTTGAACGGAAGGTATCAATCTGCAAATCAGCAGGATTGATTTCAATGTCAACATCCTCAGCCTCGGGAAGAACGGCAACGGTAACAGTTGATGTATGGATTCTGCCCTGGGATTCCGTCTCGGGAACACGCTGAACTCTGTGAACACCGCTTTCAAATTTAAAGCGTGAGAAAGCTCCTTCGCCCTCAATCATAAAGCTGACTTCCTTGAAACCGCCAAGCTCAGTTTCGTTGGCACTCATAATTTCAGTTTTCCAACCCTTTGTTTCCGCATACATGCTGTACATTCTGTAAAGAACACCTGCAAAAAGTGATGCCTCTTCACCACCTGCACCGCCTCTGATTTCAACGATAACGTTTTTATCATCGTTGGGATCCTTGGGAAGAAGAAGGATTTTAAGCTCCTCTTCAATCCTCACGAGAGCTTCCTTTGCCTCAGCATATTCTTCTTCAACCATTTCGCGGAAATCCTTGTCCTGAGAAGAATCATCAAGAATAAGCTTTGCCTCTTCAAAGGTTTCCTTCGTCTTTTTATATTCTCTGAATTTTTCAACAACAGGCGTGAGATTTTTCATTTCACGCATAAGCTTTTTATACTTTTCCATATCTGCTACCACATCGGGATTACAGAGCATTTCATTCACAGCTTCAAAACGTTCTTCAACTTTTTCCAACTTATCTAACATTACTTTTCCTCTATTCGGGTCTTATTATTTTTTTGATATTTTTCTCTGCCTTCTGTCTCGGCACCATCACTTCATGACCGCATTTTTCACACTTGATTTTAAAATCCATTCCTGTTCTTGTGACAGCGAATCTGTCACATCCGCAAGGGTGTTGTTTCTTCATAATTATTGTATCGCCAACCTGTACATCCATGACTTTTTCGCCTCCTGAAAATACATTATATCATATTTAACACAAAAATGGAATAAGTATTTACAAATAAAGGTTAGGGGAGAAAATAATATGTCAAAATATCTGCCTGAGGGCAAACTTATAAATACAAAAGAAAATATCAGTGCTCTGAAATCACCCGATACAATAAGAGACGCCTTTAAACAAGGTATGATTTTAGAAGGCAGGGTTATGCTTTGCGATAATGAACACAATCTTCATGTGGATCTTGGATGTATGGCAGGAATTATTCCCAGGGAAGAAGGGGCACTCGGCATCAGCGAAGGCACAACGAGAGACATCGCTCTCATTTCAAAAGTCAACAAACCTGTATGCTTCGTTATAACTGATTTCGGCTTTGATGAATACGGAGAAATTTTCGCAATTCTGAGCCGAAAAAAAGTTCAGGAAATGTGCATGGAGGACTACATTTCTGCTCTTGAAACAGGCGACATAATTGATGCTAAAATCTGTCACATGGAACCATTCGGCGTTTTCGCCGATATAGGTGCCGGAATAAACGCTCTGCTTCCTATTGACAGCATTTCTGTGTCCCGCATACCTCACCCGAATGTAAGATTTACTCCCAATCAGGATATCAGAGCAATTGTAAAGAGCCGTGATGAACTTGGAAGAATTGTTCTTACACACAAAGAACTTCTGGGCACATGGGAAGAAAACGCCAAAAAGTTTTCAGTAGGAGAAACAGTTCCCGGCATTGTCCGCTCCACGGAAAAATACGGAGTTTTTGTGGAACTGACACCGAATCTCGCCGGGCTTGCAGAGGTTTCTGAAAGTATTCTCCCCGGACAGAACACCGCGGTATACATAAAAAGTATTATTCCCGAAAGAATGAAAATCAAACTGATCATCGTCGACTGTTTCGATGCAGCTTATCCTGTTCAGAAGCTACATTATTTTATAAACGACAGCCATATTTCCTATTGGAAATATTCTCCCATGAGTTCAGAAAAAGTTATAGAAAGCTTCTTCTGATTTTCTTCAAAAGTGTTGTCGAATTTTTCTACATTGTATATTAATTTGACAATTTACACAACCTATTTTTTCAAAATTAAGTTAAATTTACTCTCAATATACAAAATGAGTTGTGTAATTCGACTCAAAAATACTATTTTCAACCCTTACTTTTTGTTCTGAAAACATTCCAAAACAAAGCCGTGTGTGACCATTCAAAAATCTACAGTTTTTTACGACAATGCTTCTTGCCTGACCGGTATTGAGCATTGTTGTTTTTAACTCAATTTCTTCGTTTCCATCAAAGGTTGGCCGTTAATTACAACATCCTAACACACAGAGTAAATACACATATCAATTATTATAAAATTGGAAAAACAGTCTTTCGACTTCGAATTAAATCTTTTAAAACTACCGCTCTAAAAAATTAACCTCTGTACACCATAAAAATCATGAATGCAGTAAATTGTAAACACCCTCAGTAAAAAAACTTTGTTCGCCTCTGTTAAGCGCCTTCTGCAAAGTTTCCTTATCATAGTTTATCTCGTCATTAAAAACAAAAATCATTTTTTACATTCTTTCTAATATCTCTTGTTTATTGCTGAGTTTCTGGCAATTCTTTTCAACCATAAAAGAATTGCACTCTATTGCCAACTCTTGATTATAGCACTGTTCTGTGTTATAATGTAATTTGAAAGCAAGGAGGTGTCAACATTGGAGAAATCAAAAGTATATTTTGTTCAAACCGGCTGTGTCTTTAACAATGAATATTACTTACCCTATACTGCGGGCGTTATTGCAGCCTATGCCTTTAACAATCAAAAAATTGCCACCTCTTATGAATTGGCAGATATAATATATAAATGTGAGGATTTCAACGCAACCCTCAATAATTTTAAAAATCCGTCAGTTGTTGCTTTTTCCAACTATATGTGGAATTGCGATTTCAATTTGGACTTAGCTCAAAAAATCAAGCAGCGGTTTCCCGAATGCATTATAATTTTTGGTGGTCATCAAATTTCCAACCCTACAGAATGGCTTGAAAAATATAGTTTTATCGATTTTGCCATTTTTGGAGAAGGTGAAACCATTTTTTCTGAAATTCTTATTAATCTTTGTACTAAAAAAGAATATAGCACCATTCCTAATATCGCATATCGTTGTAACTCACAAATAGTAGAAACCAAAAAGAAAAATATTTGCGAAAATATTAATAATTTTCCCTCACCATATACTAGCGGAATTTTTGATAAAATTATTCAAAAAAACTCATCGGATTCTTTTGCCGCAATTGTAGAAACCTCCCGTGGATGTCCATATCACTGTGCATACTGCGATTGGGGAAACTACGAACTTCCCGTACGACAATTTTCTGTTGAACGAATAAAAAAAGAAATTGAATGGATATCTAAAAATTCAATTGTTTTTGTAACAATTGCCGACTCTAATTTTGGCTTGTTTGAGTCAGATGAAGAAATCATTGATGAATTTGTCCGAGCGAAAAAAGCATATGGATATCCCGTAGCAGTAGAAACTGCATTTGCAAAACATAATCCTGAACGAGTTTTTTCAATGAATAAAAAACTATTTGACAACAACATGACGCGCGGTGCCACTCTCTCAATGCAATCTCTTTCTCCCCAAGCACTAAAAAACATCGGCAGAAAAAATATCACTACAGAAAAGTTCTCACAACTTATTCGGTTATATGCAGAAAGCAATATTCCCTCCTATACTGAATTAATTCTCGGACTTCCCGGTGAAACATACGAAAGTTTTTGTGAAGGAATTGATACTTTATTGGAACTTGGTCAACACAATTCTATACATGTATTCTGTTGTGAAATCCTTCCAAACGCCATTATGGGTCAAAAAGAATATCAAGAAAAACATAAAATTGAAATACTCGAAAGAGATTTCAATTTGCGAAATGGCATGCAAAATGCTGGGATAAAAGGTAGATCTCAAATAATCGTTGGTACCGAAACAATGAATAAAAAAATGTTTCTAAAGTCCATCCTCTACGCATTCACCATTCAAGTTTTTCACAACTTTGGATTATGTAGAATCATTTCCTTATATTTACACCATGAGAAAGGCATAAAATATCATCAATTCTACAAACATCTCATTGATTGGTTGATTGACAATCCTCAGAGTTACACCGGTAATATTTTCAACAGATTTGCTGAAAAATATAGACTTTTTCTCAATGGAGAATGCTCCGACACATACAGAAACAATATTTTTGGAACAACACAATTTAATCTTTCTGATGGTGCTTTTTTAGAAATTGTACGACACTGCGAAAATTTTTATGATGAAGTTTCATCTTTTGTGGCTATGTTCTCTATGGACAATGAAACATTCAGCGAACTTATCAGATTTCAAAAAGCTATCATACGCAAGCCTTCAAACCCAAAAATTTGCGAAAACTTTTCATACAATTGGGTTGAATACTATATGAACCTTATCAAATTCGGTAAGGGAACCCTAAGAAAAGAGCACATTGAATTCACAGTTTTCCCGTCAGACGAATATAATGACTTGATTTCATATTCTGAGGCTATTGCAATTAAAGGGCGACGCACAGGTAGAAGTATTGTGCTGAACACGCCTAACGGGTTTACCGTAAGAACAATTATTAATTAGATACATTTATTCCATCATTCGTCATACATTTGTCAATAGTATAGGAGTCTGTTCTTATGTTCTCCTTTCTTCTCTAAATTAAATAAGGCAGAGTGTATTCGTTAAATACACTCTGCCTTATTTACTGTCTTTCCGATTCGTTTACCATACCAAACCGTAACCCTTGCATATTCCTCCCAATTGTCTATAGATGATTCTTGTATCCTTAATGTCAACTTCTTTTTGATGGGTAATGTATAATCCGGATCATACATATTATCAAAATACGATAACCAATCAAAATTTATTTCAAACGCTTTTATAGGCTGTGCAGGCAATGAAATTATACTCTTTTGGTACAAATATAAATCCTCAAAAAGCAATTCATCATCAAAATATCTATAAACATATTTTTTTATTTCTTCATAGAAGTCATTGAGTTCAGCCACACAACAAAGAAACAAACCTTCATAAAACTCCCAGTAAACCCTTCCAAAACGAGGATCCCAAAAATACAAATTGCCATCCCCTTTTAAAAACACATCAAAACTAGCGCAAACTTTATCTAGTATCCTCTTAACAACAACACTTTCTGTTTCTATCCATTTGTAAAGGTTCATATAAAAATCATAATATGGCACGTCCTTGGCTTTTCTAAGATAAATTGCGAAAAATCTAAGAAGTCCCAAACCATGTAATCCCTGCACACAAATTGATACTCTCTGTGCTTCACGCCATTCCTTCATATTCATAGTGCTGGTTTCCACAACAATTTCTGAATGTGATGCATATTTCATATCGTTGTCTACCGAACTATGCATCTGGTATAAAAAAGACTTGATTGTCTTCAATTTATATTTTTCTACAAAACTTTTTGAATACATTTTTGTGTTGGGCAAAAACTCACATCTATGAACATTTATATTGCTATGCTGGCCAGCCTCAATAACCTCAAAAAGGCCTCTACAAAAACTTTCTAAAGTTTCTCCCGGCAAGCCAAGAATCAGATCTGTATGTGTATACATCCCACTTTTACGGTATTTCTCAACTTGTTCTGAAAAATTTTTAATTGACATGTTTTTCCTGCCAATAATCTCAAGAACTTCTGGCGACATACTTTGTACGGCAAGAGATATTCCTCTATTAAGCGACGCCTCTTCTAATTTACTGTTGATTTTGAAAATTAAATCATCCTTATTTTTGGCTGCAGTTGTTTCAAATTTCTCAGGATAACCATATTCTTTTTTCAATTCAACAACATATTCAGCAATAAACTCATCACGCTCAAGAATACCAAAATTAGAATCACAACAAACACAGTACGATATTCCGTGCGTTGCCATCCACTTCAGATCACCTTTTATCCTTTCAATTGAAAACTGTCTGATTCCCGATTTATTACGCGACCAACAACAATATATACAACCATAAGGACATCCTCTGTTCGTTTCAATAGTAGCATCAAATCGAATATTCTTGTTCTTAGGATCATTAACTATATAGTCAAACAGTCCCATTATATATGGAGACGGATATCCTTCCAGTGAACAAACGTCACGTTTTTTCGTCTGTATTGGTACACCATTTTTCCTACAAGAAATGTTAAATACATTTTCTATTTCTTTTCCCTCTGATAATGCCATTAAAATATCATAAAAAACTTCCTCACCTTCGCCATGTATAAGCAAATCAATAAACGGATATTTATTAAGATATTCCGTATCATCAGTAACTTGAATTCCGCCAAAAACAATTATGCACTCCGGCCATTTTTTCTTTATAGCTGATGCTAAATCCAAATTATACTGAACACTCCACATATAATTTGAAAATCCAATAATATATGGTTTCTCTATTTCTTCAAGTAGCTCCTCGATTTTTCTTTTGGTAAAAACAAATTGGCACAAACGATATTCACGATTTATCTCTTCACGGCTAAAACTGTACGCAGCAATCGTTCCTACTGCATACGGCAAAAAGAGCGACCCTGAAAGATCGTTATTCGGCTGTACGAAATACACGTTTTTCATTTCATTTCCTCCTTTGTTTTAAAAATTATTTCAAACACTTTCTACTGCCCTGATGGTCTTTTTATTTCTTCTGCCGTACCAGATTATTTTCTTTGCGTAATTTTCCCAATCCGAGGGAACATCAGCTGCAAAAAATCTCAAAGAATTTTCTTTCTTTTCAAGTTTTGCTTCTTTGTTTGCAAGAATATTATAAAAATATTCCTTCCAATTATAATTGTATGTGGATTTCACATCGTTACCAAACGGAGTTACAATAAGATTTTTCTGATAGGACATCAGTTCCTTCATAATGTCTTCTTCGATACCGAAATCTTTTATAAATTCCTCTGACTCCCTATAGAAATCATCGAGTTTATAAATATAATCAAGAAGCATTGCCTCTTCATAAGGCCATGTGATATCGCCGAATTCGCGGTTGATGTAAGACAAATCAACCTCGCCCTCAGCAGTAGATTCAATACATCTGCTGATTCTTCTGATTGTATCACCTATAACGCCTTCACGCTCTGAGAAAAAGTTAATAAATGAATTATAGAAATTATAATAAGGAACTCCCATTGCGTTATGAAGATAAATCGCGAAACACTGGAGAAGTCCGTGACAGTGAACACTCTGAATACAAGCAGAAAACACGGTTGCTTTAACAAGGTCCTCTGCACTCATTGTTGATGTTTCAATAATATACTCAAGACCGCCTGAGAAAACTGCATTTGAAATTGCACAATGATTAATATTGAGCTTATTGATTGCAGTTTTAATGCCGAATCTTTTCATGTAATCTTTGTTTGACAGAGTGGAGTTCGGATAAACCTCACATCTGAAGACATTGATGGAGTCATGCTGACCTCGCTCTAAAAGTTCACATATTCCCTCGGAAAAGCTCTCAAGAGTTTCACCGGGAAGTCCCAGAATAAGTTCCGTATATGTGGGGATTCCCGCTTTATGATAAAGCTCAAGCTGTTCAGAAAGCTTATCTTTGTTCATGTTTTTACGGGAAATATTTTCAAGCACTGTTTCCGACATGCTCTGGAATGCAAGAGAAACACCTTTGCTCATTCCCACGTCGTTGAACATTTTATTTATTGTAAAAATTCTGTCTGTTTTATTTTTCGCAAAGCATGCACCGAATTTATCAGGGAATCCGTTTTTATTTTTAAGATTAACCGCAAACTCTGCAATTTCTTCATCACGCTCAAAAAGACCAAAGTTTGAATCGACACACATACAGTAAGAAATTCTGTGTTCTGATATCCACTCTAAATCTTTCTTGACTCTTTCCATAGGAAACTGACGCATGGGTAAATCGTAATCGCACCAGTCGCAGAAAGAACAATGATAGGGACAGCCTCTGTTCGTTTCAAGCTGAGCGTTGAATTCCATTCCTTCGGGAACATTGAGAAGTTTATCAAAAATTCCTGTAAGATAAGGCGAGGGATAATTCTCCACACCTTCTGCTTTATCTTGTGTTTTTATAATTTCGCCCTTATCATTTCTGAAAGAAATGTTGGGAATATTTTCAAGGCTTTCGTTTTTATCAAGGGCACGCAGAATTCTTGTAAAAGGAATTTCACCTTCACCGAAAATGAGAATATCAATGAAAGAATATTTCTGAAGGAAATCAGAGTCTCTTGCCACCTGATGACCACCAAAAATTATTTTACACTCAGGATATTTCTCTTTGATTTTTTCTGCCTGTTGAAGGTTATATTCATAATTCCAGAAATAGTTGGAAAATCCTACAATTTCAGGTTCTTTTATTACTGACATTACTTCCTCTGTACTGTCTTCCTTGAAAATAATACCTGCGAGTTCATACTTACTGCAGATATCCTCGAACTGCAAAGCATAAGAGGAAAGAACTCCCACAGCGTAAGGATAATAAATAGAATTACCGAGCAGTGTATTAGGCTGAATAAAATAAATATTCTTTTTCATACACTTCACCACACTTTAAAATAAATTTTTCAATCTATATATTCAATCTTTTTAATAATATTCTGACCGCCTTTTCTTCCGTACCACACAACTCTTTTTGCATATTCGGGAAGGTCTGAAGGTGTATCAGAGGAATCGATTTTTATACTGTGTTTTCTTTTTTCCAGAGGCTTATATGTGTTGCTGTAAATGTTTGAAAAATAAGAATAAAAATCATAGTTCAGACTAAGCACTGTACCTTTGGAATAAGGATTTTTTACAATATTTTTCTGATAACTCAAAAGATTTTCAAACAGCTCTTTATCATCAAAATATTTTATGAGGAATTCTTTTGTTTCCTCATAAAAAACATCGCGGTCTTTCATAGCTTTCAGGAAAGCACCTTCATCAAGAGGCCATGTAAGTTCACCGTAAGCATCTTCAGTACATGTAAGAGAGCCTGAATTACCGAGAACTTCTTTATATTTTTCTTCAAGCCACAAGTGAATTTTCCCGCATATACTTTCAGGATTTTCCTGAGCATACAAAATCAAGTCACTGTAGAAATCCGAATATTTTATTTTCTTCTCATGATAGAGATAAATTGCAAGACACTGTAAAAGTCCAAGGTTATGGAAAGCCCTTACAAAAACTGCAAAGATATTACTCTTTATCCACATCTCTTTCGACATTGTGGAAGTGGAAACAACGATTCTGGAAAACTCCGTAATATCTTTTCTGTTGGGAACAACATGATACTGATGCTGTTCTGTTACAGCATATTCGATTTCATATTTCTTCATGTACTCAGGATCGTTCATAATGGAGTTCATCAGCAGCTCACAATTGAAGAAATTGATTGACATGTGCTGACCGCCCTCGAGAAGTTGTTCCATTCCATCGCGGAAACTTTCATATGTTTCACCGGGAAGTCCCAGAATGATTTCCGAGTACGCACCGATACCGTTTTTGTTATAAAGGCTCATAAGCTCATGGAAGCTTTCGATAGGCATATTTTTTCTGTAAATATTATCAAGAACATGCTGATGTAAAGACTGGAAAGAAAGTGTTGCACCCTTGCACATTCCCACATCATTAAGTCTCTTGTTTATTCTGAAAACTGTTTCAGAATTATTCTTTGAGTAAGTTGCCTGAAACTTTTCGGGGAAACCGTTTTCATCATGCTTTTCAATCATGTACTCAATGATATCTTCATCTCTTTCAAAGAGACCGAAGTTAGCATCTGCACAATAGCAATACTCAATTTTCTTCTCACTCATCCAGTCAATTTCAGCTCTGACTGTTTCAATATCGTAAAGTCTTACTTTTGCTTTTTCATTGCCCCAATCACAGAATGCACATTTGTTGGGACAGCCTCTGTTTGTTTCAAGAATTGCAGAAAAAGCAAGTTCTTCTTTTTCCACAAGTTCATCAAAATATCCTTCAAGATATGGTGAAATTCTTTCAGGAATATCTACTCTCATCTTTTCGGTGAAAAACATTTCACCGTCTTTTTTATACATTATATTGGGAATATTTTCTATGCTCTCTTTTCCGATAAATGAGAGGAGAAGTTTTTTGAAAATTTCTTCACCTTCACCGAAAAGACAGTAGTCAACATAATCTGTTTTTAAAATGTCGCTTTCTCGTGCCACCTGATGACCACCGAATGCAATTTTACACTGAGGATATTTTTCTTTGATTTTTTGTGCGAGAACTTTATTATATTCATAGTTCCACACATAGCAGGAAAATCCCACAAAATACGGCTCTTCCATAGAAGCAAGAACCTTGTCAATATCAATTTTCTTATAAACAAAACCTTTAAAAGAGTATTCGCTCCCTATGCTCTCGTTTTTAAATGCATAAGCAATAAGAGAGCCTGCAGCATAAGGAAAATAAACAGAATTTCCGTACTGAGAATTAGGCTGCACCATGTATATATTTTTCAGAGCGAATCACCTCTTTTCTTTAAGTTTTTTCTTTTAAATTTCTTCTATTTTATTGGGCTGACTTGAGAACATCATTCTGCCGTTTCGTCTGCCGTACCAGATAATTTCCTTTGCATATTCCACCCAATCAGGAGTATCAAAAGGAGTAAAGAATCTGTAGATTATATCTTCTTTTTCGAGAGGAATATATGAATTGCAAAGAATCGCATCAAAATATTCTTTGAACTTATATGAGAAGTTTATAGCATAATCGTTATGCTGCGGTCTTAAAACAACTGCCATCTGATATCTGAATAATTCATCAAGAAATTTTTCGTCATCTATAAATCTCTTCACAAAAATTCTCATTTCGTCATAGAACTTTTCTGAATCATAAAGACAACAAAGGAACACCATCTCTTCAAGGGGATAGGTGATTTTTCCGAAGATATCATTCTGACAAACAAGACCGCCTTTGCCGTCAACGAAGTTTCTGAGAACCTGAGACACCATTTCAAACAACGGCTTACAGAAAGTGCTTTCCTCTTCAATAAACTTATGAAGTGCAGAATAAAAATCATAATAAGAAACATTCAATTCTTTTCTGATGTACATTGCAATGCACTGCATAATTCCGAAATGATGGAAGCTCTGCACGCATGTTGAAAATTCATTTGCACGAATCCAATCTTCCACACTCATTGTATCTGTTCCCACAACGATACTTGATGCACCTGAAAGAACATCGTCCATGATTTCGCAGTGGTATTGATTTAGTGAAGTTGTAACAATTTTTATTTTGTATTTTTCCATGTACTCATCACTTGCAAGAGCTGAGTTGGGAAGAAGTTCACAGTAATATGCACTGACAGAGCTGTGCTGACCAAGTTCGAGAATTTCGCAAAGACCATGACAGAAAGTATCAAGTGTTTCACCGGGAAGTCCGAGAATCAGTTCTGTATAAGTGGAAATGCCTGAATTTCTGTAACGGGCAATCTGATTTGCGTACTGTTCTTTTGTAATATTCACTCTGCCTACGTTTTCAAGAACCTGAGGTTCCAGACTCTGCATTGCAAGAGTTGCACCTTTACCGATTCCGTGGTCGGCAAGGAGCTTATTTATACGAAAAACTCTATCCATTTCGTTCTTTGCATAAGAAACCTGCAGACGATTGGGATAGCCTTTTGTTTCCTTAAGTTCTACCAACTTGTTTGCAATAATTTCATCACGTTCAAACATACCGAAGTTCGCATCAACAAGATAAACAAACTCCATTTTATGCTCCGCCATCCATTCAAGCTCTGCAAGAACTTTTTCAAGGGGGAACATACGCACTTTAGAATTAAGTTCGCCCCAGTCGCAATAGCAGCAATTGTAAGGACATCCTCTGTTTGATTCAAGAACACACGAAAAACGGTACTGTGTGTCTTTCAGAATATCATCAAAAACACCTGTAAGATATGGTGACGGGTAATCTGCAATTGTGATTTTCTTTTCTTCTGTCTGAACGAGGTTTCCGTTTTTGTCTCTGTAAGATATGTTAGGAATTTTACTGAAATCTCCCTTTTTATCAAGACAAAGAAGCACATCCCTGAAAGCTTCCTCACCTTTTCTGTGAACAAGAAAATCAATAAAATCATATTTTTCAAGGAATTCAGTTGTGGGAGGCACATGATGACCGCCGAACTGAACAATACAATCGGGATAAACTTCTTTCAGTTTTTTTGCGTATTCAAGATTATAGGTATAATTCCAGATAGAGTTTGAAAAACCGACAAAAGCAGGATTTTCAAGACTTGCAATACTTTCATCAATATCTTCAAGGCTGTAGATTATTCTTTTGAAATCATATTTTTCGACTATTCTTTTATCGTCCTTGGCAAATGCCACAAGCATACCTACCGCATAAGGCAGATAATATGTGTTGCCGTAAAGACAACTTGCCTGAATAATATATATGTTCTTCTTCATCTTTCAAAAACTTCCTTTTAGTAAGATATATCTATCTTTCTGACTTTACCCGTAATATAACCGAAATTATTTTTTATAAGATCGCTGACACTTTCTACTGTTTCTCCCTCTTTCACCACAACAAGGAGATAACCGCCACCGCCTGCTCCGCAAATTGAAACTGCATCTGCTTTTGTTTCAAGTAAGTAAGATGTGAGCAAGTCAATTTTTACATCTGAAACTGCAGGAGAAATTCTTTTAAGCAATTCAAAATGCCTGTTAAGATTTTCTGAAAATTCTTTGAAATCATTTTTCTCAATGCAGTGTATAACTTTTTTATTGAGTTCTTTTATTTCAGAATGTGCAAGGAGAGAGTCTTCATTTTTTTCAAGATATCTTCCTGCAACATCGTTTACAATAAATCTTCCGAAATGTCTTTGCCCGGTGGGAACAATAATAAATCTTTCAGAAATAAATTTTTCAAATTCACGTGAAAGATTTATTTTTTTCACATGAGGAATTTGTTCAAAACCTGCATCTGTTGAAATTAATTTCAAGCCCTTTGTAAGCCCGCCTGTCTGGTCCTGCCAACCGCCGCCTGTTTTCATAATCTGTTCGGCAACAAAAACCATTCTGAATATTTCTTCATCGGTATATTTTTTTCCAAGTAACTCTCCGAGAACTTTAAAACAACCTCCGAGAAGTATACTGCTTACTCCCAGACCCGAGCCTTTATCAATTAAAGAAACTTCTGTTGAAAGTCTGAATCCGTCTTCAATTTCCGTGTCTTTATTTATGCCTACAGTTTCAAGAACTGCCCTGTGCAAATTAAAATCAGAAAGCTCTTCTCCCGTTTGTAACTTATCGAAAGAAAAAATCTCGCTTACTCCGTCGCTTGAAAAAACAATTTGTTTTTCCTTTATTTTTTCTGCCGTTACCTTTATAGGTTTTTCACCGTCAACGGTAACAGCCATATTAACTACTTCTCCGCCCTTTTGCACACAATAGGGCATTGCATCTGTCCATGTTCCTGAAAAATTCACTCTTACAGGCAAAGAAATTTCCGCTCTTTCTTTTTTACACACTACACTTTTAACCATGCTGTGTTCTGAAAAAAATCCGTTTAAAATTTCCTCTCGTAATTTAAGGTAAATTTCATTGACTTTATATGAGGACATATCTTTCAGATATCTGCATCTGCTAAAATAATATTGCATGTCTGCATTTTCAGTGCAGTAAGCCATGCTCAGCTTTTCTCCTGATAACTGTGAAATAAATTTATTATAAGATTCCGTATAAGACTTTCCTCTGTAAAAACGCGGAATGTTCCACAATTCAACTCCGTCTCTGGTATCTTTCGGGTTTTCGTTAACGTCACACACCATCGTAACAAAACTTCCGTCACAAAGTTTTATACCGCAAACGGATTTTTCATCACCTATATTACAATTTTCTAAAGTAACGTCACATATAATTGAGTTTTTACCTGCTCTGCAATTCTCAAACAGACAATTATCAAGTACGGTTCCGTTTTCTATAACAGATTTTTCATCAACAACGCTATTGAGAATAAGACTTTCTTTTTTTTCTTTTGCAAGGAAAAAAATGTTTTCAAGTGCCTCTTTCATAGAACCCATATGAATAAATTTATCTTCAATAGGTAATACCCTAAGCGAAAAAGAGGATAATTTATCATACAGCTTCTTTTTCATTTGTCTGTGAGTTTCGTTTGAAGAATTGAAATAGTCATCATCAATTCTATTCGCAAGCAGAGCAACTATGTCGGGATAAAGATTTAAATCAACCTTGTCACGCGACAAAACTTTTGTCACGCTTTCTTCCTTTGTAAAATTTTTGAGAACCGCACAAAGCTCATCTTTAAAATAAATAAGCCCGGTGTCTGCAAGAACATTTTTTTCTCCGTATTTCTCACTCAGTTCTTTAAGCTTTTCAGCGCTGATTTTATGAGGATAAATATCCAGAAAACCTCTTTCGTCACGGTACATAACTCCGTGTCTTGAACCTGTATGAAAATCTGTTCTTTCTGCAACACCTGTATTATCGGTAAATTTATTTTTAATGTTTTTTGTGTTAACAGGGATATCGCTGCAACATACAACAACTCCCGAATCAAAAAGAGAAAAAAGTTTTTTTCCCTCGTGAACAAGTAATTCAAGCAAAGAAACTGTTTTACCGTCAACATAAAGATTGGCAAAAAGCTTTCCTCTGACGGCATAACAGAAAGAGCGTTTGCTCATTCCGCCTGAGTTTATAACGAGCAGTTTTCTGCCCGTTTCGTAAAACCTTTCAATAACCCCCAGAAGTGCACCGCCTGAACCGATTCTGCCACCGAAATCTTCATCACAAACAACAATAACGTCATCAAAACTTGCCTCTTTCATACCTGAGATAAGCTTCTCGCACAACTTTTTCTGTTCTGTTGTTCCCACCGTGACAATTACGGTTTCAGCGATGTTTTTCTTCATTCAACAAGTACCTCTTAGGTGTAAATCTGATTCTCAACGCAGTAGTACAAAAACCTATTGCCAATCTAAGCATAAACAAAACATTCACACTTGATTTACCATCTGTTCGCTTTTTGTATGTTGTAGGGATTTCTTCGTATTCAATACCAACTCTCAATGGTTTTAACGTATATTCATGTATGAATGTTGAAGGTCTGTCAAATTTTATTTTTTTGTATACACAAAGGGGATATATCTGATAAGCCGAAAAAACATCCTTTGCTTTTGTGTTAAACAGCAGTGCAACAAATTTATTCATAGCTCTGCTACCTATTTCATGAATAATACCATAGCCCTCAATTGTAGATTCACTAAGCCATTTAGAAGCACAGATTATTCTTTCTGGATGAGCTTTTGCTTTTTCTATAAAAGCACTTATGTTGTCAGGATTTGTTTCCATATCTGCACCCATAATAACAAAATGTGAACTTTCAACCAACGATGGGAGTTCATAAATACATTTCAAGCTGTCATTTTCCCTCTGAATATAAAGTTCAACCTTTCTGTCCGTGCTCTCATCAATCAACTTTTTTGCTTCAAAATACCCAAGACAATTTTTAGACTTCGCTACAATAACGATCTTTTTCAAATCGACATCACAACAATTTTTTCTAATTTCTTCAACAGTTTTTCTCAGTAATTCTGTTTCATTTATTGTAAGCACAAAAATAGTAAGTGATTCAAATCTAAGAATATTTTCGCTCATATTAATCATCTCAAATATTCAAAATGAAGCCTGCAATATTATCAACGTCTTCATAAAAAATTCTCGCAGCAAGGTAAAAAAACAAAACTACAACAGAAATAAAAACAAGCAAATGTTTTTCTATTATACTATTTACTTTCGAAAGCGATTTTTTTGCATCTTCATTTCCACTGTTTATCATTGAAAATACTGCGATAGGAACAATATAGTTTGCTGTATATAAGTTATCAGTTCCACCCCGAGCAAATCCTACTATCGAAAAGGCATAACCGATAACAACAGCTGCACAAGTAAGATAAGGAGCATATGAATCATTTTTATCTTTACTCTTGAATATACCCTTGAAAAAGTAGATTCCGAAAAGAGCTGTAGGAACAAGAAAAACGAAAATTAAAATATTCTCATAATCAATATGCTTGTAATAAATATGTTCAAAGAAAGTATATTTTTTTACAAAACTTTCAAATGCAGAATATTTTTCCGTAAGCATATTTCCGATAGACATTCCAACTGCTATGCTTATCACAGAAAGAACAAGCATGACGATTTTCTTTGTGCTTTTAAATGTGTTTTCTATACCACCTATAAAATATATCATAAGCGCCGGTATTACAAAAACGTAAATTGCGTTTTGTGCAAGAATACATGAGGCAAGAAGAAAAACTATGAGGTTTATTTCATTAAGTATGGCGTTTTTTTTCTTTAATGAAATGAGAATAAAAGCCAGTCCAAGATTTGCAATAAAAAGTACAATACAGTCAACCTGCTTCGCAAAAAATAATGGTTCTGCAATTAGAAGTACTGAAATAACAGAAACAAGGCTACCAAACTTCTTATTGAGTTTTGTTATAACAAGTGAAGCTAGAACAGCAAAAAGTACCAGCAATACAATAAGGGCAATGTTTTCATAAGACATGTTGAAACTTAATTTATACATATCTTCAATACCCAAATAATTTCTGTTTGAAAGCAACAATGTTCTTAAAAGGAAAAACAAAAATGTTAGTACGATCATGCTTTTAAATTTTTTAGTTTCTTTTAAATTCTCCATTTTCCTCACATCCTATAATTAAAAAATTGCTGATACGTAACACATTAAATATAAAACTACCATTATTGACAGCATAAGATGTTTTTTACCAAACATCTTCACCTCATTACATGTTTTGACTATTGCAGGCTGGTTTTTCACTACAAAATAAACCACAAGTCCTGCTTGAGCCAATATATTGTTTAGTAAAAATCTTCCAAGTTCCCAAGAGGTAACTAATAGCGGTATCGTAATAACAGGGGAAATTGCACAAAGAAAATAGATGAACTTTTGAAATTTATTTTTTTCAGTCTTAATAGTTTTTTTCCAAAAAATACCAAGTAAAACATAGATAGGAATTATCGCAAATATAATATTCAAGAAAGTCCTAGTCCCCATCCCCCAATACTTAAAAAAAGAATTCGAGACGGTTGATAAAATTTCATTAAAGGGAAGAAAATAATCGACGAGCCACAAATTAAAACTCTCGCGTGTTGATTCATCAATTTCACCTGCATAGCGAGCAAAATAATAATCAGCCATTTCAGTTGCGCTTTCAAAACCCACCCATTTTTCGGAAACAACTGCAAAAATTGCAACAGCAATAATTGACATATACGTTATGCCACAGATAATTCCGTTTTTGGCAGAAAATCCGTTCGAGTAGAACTCCTGAAGAAGAATAATTGTAATCAAAATCATATTCGTGAAAATAAATACAGGGCTAACCATTGTTGCAAGTGTACATATAAACGGTACTATCCATTTACCTATCTTTGTATCTGCTATATAAACAGAAAACAAAGTCAGTGCCCATACAAGCTTATCCAGCTTCATGTCCATGTAATAGAATTTATACGGCATGGGTATCATAAAAATCATAACTACGACAAAGAGAACTATCGGCAACCTTTCTTTGTCGAATCTAACGTTACATATAGCTTTACCTACACAAAGGGACATCCCAAGCATAAGCAACACTGAGAAACCCGTCATAACCCAACGGGTCAGGTCATCCGAAACTGTATCTGCAAACCAACTTATAACTTCGCCCACCAGACCTCGTGAAATATAACCATGGTCGTAAGTATAAAGATAGTGAATAAGATAATAATCCTGTGCATGAGGCATAAGTTTTGCCAGAATACAATAAAGAAGATATCCGCCAAAAACAATAAACGGGAAAAGATAACAGACAAAAGCTGATGAAAAAATCCCTTGTTTCGGAGAAAGATCTCTTTTCTTTTCCTTAGTAAAAAGCATCTTATTTCCCTCCTGAAAATATACATACTGATACAGGTTTAATGATACCACAAATGCGCATCAAAGTCAATAGAAACGCTTGGCATATAAAGAAAAACCCAGCACCCGAAAGTGCTGGGTTTTGTGATTATTCGTCGTCTTCGTCTTCTTCCTTTTTTCTTCTTCTTTCTGCGATTTTTTCAGGAACATTGTTGAGAAGATAAACAACACCGACTATAATAGCGGTCACAACGAAAATACCACCGTAACCTAAGCCGATATTAGGAAGTGCATCTAAAAAATACTGTACATTAAACATATTCTGTTACCTCCTTAGCTATAGAACGCAAGGATAAGACCGCCTGCGATAACAGATGCAATCTGACCTGAAACGTTAACACCGATTGAATGCATGAGAAGGAAGTTCTGATTGTCTTCCTCAAGACCGAGCTTGTGAACAACACGTGCTGACATGGGGAATGCAGAAATACCTGCAGCACCGATCATGGGGTTTATCTTGTTTTTCTTTGTGAAAAGGTTCATGAATTTTGCAAGCATAATACCGCCGAATGTGTCGAAGATGAAAGCTACAAGACCGAGGCCCATGATGAGAAGTGTCTGGGGCTGGAGGAATTCGTTGGCAGTCATCTTTGATGCGATTGTAATGCCAAGGAAAATTGTGATAAGGTTTGCAAGAACGTTCTGTGCTGTTTCTGAAAGTGAGTTAAGAACACCGCACTCACGGATAAGGTTACCAAACATAAGGAAACCGATAAGAGCAACTGAATCGGGAGCAATCATACCAACGATAATTGTAACAACGATGGGGAAAAGGATTTTTGTAGTTTTTGAAACTTTCTTTCCTTTGTAAGCCATCTTGATTTTTCTTTCAGCCTTCGTTGTACAAAGCTTGATGATAGGTGGCTGCACGAGTGGAACGAGAGCCATGTAAGAATAAGCTGCAACCATGATAGCGGGAAGATAGCTAGATTTAAGCATCTGTGCTACGAAAATAGCTGTGGGGCCGTCTGCTGCACCGATGATAGCAATTGATGCTGCGTCATTGGGAGCAAATCCTAAAAGAGAAGCCATGCCCAGCGTAAAGAAAATACCAAACTGTGCCGCTGCACCGAAAAACATAAGCTTCGGGTTGGTAAGAAGCGGTTCAAAGTCAATCATAGCACCGATACCAATGAAAAGAATAAGCGGGAAAAGCTCATGGTATTCAATACCGACTTGGAACAAAGCGTCAATAACATTTTTCGCACCTGATTCAGGCAGGTTTACAAGAATCGCACCAAAACCCATGGGGAGAAGGAGCGAGGGTTCCATTTCCTTTTTGATAGCAAGGAAAATGAGCAAGCCACCGATAGCCCACATAATAAGAAGCTTAGGCTGGTCAGCAAGCGATAAAAAGGTTTCGTACAATACTTCCATATAACATCCTCCGTTATAAATAATACAGTAAACAAAAGCTTGTGTCCCTGTTATACCAATTTAAAATTATACATTATTCCCCCACCTGTGTCAAGAAAATAACAGGAACTGTTTGCAAAATTACTTCCTCTTATCAGTATTAAAATAGGTAATTTTTCACATAATATTAATGTTTTTATGATAATTTCAAAAAAAGTATTGACAAAGCAAAAATATTGTGATATCATAAACTACGCTTTGAAGAGCGAAAACCAAACACGGAGAGATACCGAAGTGGTTATAACGGAACGGTCTTGAAAACCGTCGTACGGCAACGTACCGTGGGTTCGAATCCCACTCTCTCCGCCATCTACAAACAAACAGCAAATTTCGATTTGCTGTTTTATACTTTATAGAGAAGTAACGCTACCAATGGAGAAGTACTCAAGTTGGTGACGAGGCGCCCCTGCTAAGGGCGTAGGTCGGGTAACCGGCGCAGGAGTTCGAGTCTCCTCTTCTCCGCCAAAACGAAAATCCGTTCTCGCAAGAGGGCGGATTTTCGTTTTGTATTATTCATTTTTTCATTATTCAATATTCATCATTCATTAAAACGGATTTTCGTAATGAATAATGAATGATGAAGTCGCTGCGCTGATGAATAATGAATAATTTATTATCAAATCCGATTATGCTATAATAATACTACAAAAGGTGGTGTTCTTTATGAAAGAAAATTTACTTATTGATAAGTCAATAGTTTTTGCATCTCGTATTGTTAAATTGCATCAGCATTTAATTAAAAACGAGAAAGAAACCATAATTTCAAAACAAATTGTGCGTAGTGGGACAAGTATAGGTGCAAACATTAACAAAGCCAACTACGGACAAAGCAAAGCCGACTTTATTTCCAAAATGCACATAGCCCTGAAAGAAACTGCGGAAACAGAATATTGGATAAAGCTGCTTCAGATGTCAGAATATATTGATAATAAGATGAGCGAATCCTTGTTATCGGATTGTCTTGAACTCAAAAGAATCCTCATTGCCTTAATTAACACCGCAAAGGAAAACAAAAATGAAAAATATTAAGGATTACATAACAGAAGAACTTTATTCAGATGACCAAAAAATCGCTTTAGATTTTGTTGATTTTTTATACGAAAATAATTTAGAATTTATAAAAGATAACGGCTATTGGAAAGACAAAATATATCATCTGATTAAACTTAAAGATAAATGCGTTTGTTTCATCGCAATAAAAGATCCTGACGAAAAAGAGAATCATTGGACAGTCTGGTCTGATGATATGAGTTCTGATTTTTTGAATAACTATCAAATTGATAACCAATTAAAAAAGCTGGCATGGGAACATGTGGACCTTTGCGGACATTGTGGTTCCTGCGGTGGTGGAAGACGTAAAATAATTTTTGGCAAAAGCTTTGATAATATCTGCGGTTGCACTTTCAGATTTGACAATCCGGATATTAAATGTTTAGAAGTTCTAAAAGAAATTGTTAAAATAAGAATATCGGAAATTAACTCTCTAAAATGACATTTACCCTGCCACGCTCCGCGTAGCAGGGTTTTTATTACAGCATATCAATAATTTCCTGAAATTTCTTTGTATCACGTACAGAATCGAACTCGTCATGAATTAGCCATTTGTCGCGGAGTATTTCGCAAAGAGGGCGAGTATCAGAGGTTTCAAAATCAAGTCTTCTTTCTGTAATCTCGCCAACCAAAACAGCGCTATATTTCTGTACATCAGGGCGGTTGTCGAACGCCTTTGCTTCATCAACTGCCAGCTGCAGGTGCTTATACATATTGTCTGTATCTCCAATCAGTGCATATCTTTTGGCAATATCAAAATCAAGCCAAACAGAACCCCAATTGTTGCTCGGACGCTTACCGTCAAGAATCAGTTTTTCTAACTCAAACAGTTTCTTTATAGCAATAAGTTCAGTTTCCACATCCACAACATCCGCATCAGCCAAAAGCCAGATAAACGAAAATAAAAGCTCATAACTATCTTTAATTGCCTTTTGTAAAAACGCAAGTTCTTCCGATTTCTCCAGTGCCCACCAGATGTGCATTTCACGGCACAGCTCCATAGGCGGCAAAGTTTCATAAATTTTTCTGCCGATTTCTTTTCTGCCGTGCAGAATATGATTAAACGCAAGTCTTGCCGTTGCTTTAAGGCGGATATTCTGATCGGGACAATATCTCATAATCCTTTCGCCCAAAGCCGTAATTTCAGCATCGTACTTCTCCATATTATCTTCCCAATCAGGAATATTTCCTGAGTTATCTGTTGACCCGAACAAAGCATACATCAGCTTGTCAAGCAGCATATAATTATTGGGATATTCCGCAACACCTTCTCGTGCAATGTCAATACATTCCTCTATCTTACCCTTATTGATTGCTCTCTGAAATCGTTCGAGATATTCATCTACCTTTTTGTTTTCTGCAATATCATCAACGCCTAAAAGTTTATCTGCTGTTATCTCAAAAATTTTTGATATTTCAGGTAAAAGCTCCATATCGGGGTAACATATTCCCGATTCCCAACGGGAAACAGACTGAGCCGAAATGCCCAGCATTTCCGCAAGTTGCTCCTGAGTTATATCTTTTTGTTTTCTTAAAAATTTTATATTTTCTCCTATCGACAATTTCATAATAAAAACCTCTTAAAAAATTTTGAAGTTACGTATCTTCTGTCAATAGTTTATAATTTTTATTATTCTTTTTCAACTACTCATCAATTGATATTTTTTAACTAAGATAGTGAAAAAACTATATCCGATCAGAATAAGGGTTGTTTTTAGTTTATCCGGATGTTATAATGTCCATAACAAATGAAAAAGAGGTTGATTTATATGCATAAAAAATTAGCTCTCACTCCCCCTATGGGATGGAACAGTTGGGACTGCTACGGCGCTGCAGTAAATGAAGAACAGTTACTTGCCAATGCAGACTATATGGCAGAGCACCTTAGGGAATACGGCTGGGAATATGTTGTCTGCGACATTCAGTGGTCAGAGCCTACTGCAAGTAGCTACGCTTACAATTATTTTGCTCCCCTTTGCATGGATGAATATTCAAGACTTATCCCCTCTGTTGAGCGTTTCCCCTCATCTGCGGACGGAAAGGGATTCAAACCTATTGCCGATTACATACATTCCCTCGGTCTCAAATTCGGAATTCACATCATGAGAGGTATTCCCAGGCAAGCAGCACATCAGAACACCCCAATCAAGTGCGAAGGTGTTACCGCAAGAGATATTGCCCATCCGTCTTCTATCTGTGCATGGAATCCTGATATGTACGGACTTTTCACCGACAAAAAAGGTGCACAGGAATATTACGACTCAATCTTTGAACTTTATGCTTCATGGGACGTGGATTACATCAA
The DNA here is from genome assembly GCA_015065765.1 of Oscillospiraceae bacterium. Lineage (GTDB taxonomy): Bacteria > Bacillota > Clostridia > Oscillospirales > Acutalibacteraceae > SIG575. The sequence goes on from SVPP01000011.1 coordinate 31,226, forward strand.
GTGCGACGATATCGCAAACACAGAAATATTCCCCCACGACCCCTATTCTGCAAGAAAAGAAATTGAAATGATAAGAAAAGCCATTGATAAATGCGGAAGAGATATGGTTCTCAGCCTTTCTCCCGGTCCGGCACCCGTATGGGAGCATGAGCATCTTGCTTCTCACGCTAACATGTGGCGAATGACAGGTGACTTCTGGGATGAGTGGAGCAAGCTCCATGCTATGTTTGAGCGTTGTTATACATGGCAGGAATATGTTCAGCCGGGCGCATGGCCTGATTGTGACATGCTTCCCTTGGGCAGAATCCAGAAAACTGAACAGCTCCCCGAATACAGAAACCGATACACACGCTTCACTCACGATGAGCAGATAACTATGATGACTCTCTGGGGTATTTTCCGTTCACCTCTTATGATGGGCGGTGAAATGCGGGAAAACGATGAATTTACCCTCTCTCTTCTTCAGAACAGAGAACTTATCGATATGCACAAAAACTCCAGCGGTGCAAGACAGTTCAAGCGTGAAGAAACCGACGGCAAAGGTGAAATCATCTGGACGTCCACAGGCGAAAATTGCAAATATGTTGCACTGTTCAACACAGATGACATTGACAGAGAAATCTGCTTTGATGTTACCGATATTTCAATCGGCGGTGTACAATACAGCATCCGTGATATGTGGCTCCACGAAGAATATACAGTAACAGACGGTATGTTTTCTGCAAAAGTCAAGCCCCATGGTGCAAGATTGTTCAAAATAGAAATAAAATAAAACACAAAAACTCAGCTCCGACCTTGATTTCATCAAAGTCGGAGCCTTTTTAATTACTACTGTGAAAACAGTTTAACCTATAACCTTATCCTTGATTTCCTGAACAGCTTTTTCAGCAAATTCTGCAATTGTCATTGAACCGATATCGCCCTGTCCTCTCTTTCTGACAGAAACAGTGCCTTCTTCGGCTTCCTTGTCACCGATAACAAGCATGTAAGGAATCTTTTCAAGCTGTGCTTCACGAAGCTTGTAGCCAAGCTTTTCACTTCTTGTATCAACGTCGATTCTTTCAACGCCTGCCTCTTCAAGAGCTTTCTTTACTGCATATGCTGCATCCTGATGTCTGTCAGCAATAGGAACAATTCTTACCTGCTCAGGTGAGAGCCAGATTGGGAATGCACCGGCATATTTTTCAATAAGAAGTGCAAGTGTTCTTTCGTAACAACCGATTGAAGTTCTGTGAATAATATAAGGATTCTTCTTTGTACCGTCACGGTCAACATATTCCATGCCGAATTTTTCAGCAAGCATCTGGTCAATCTGGATTGTGATAAGTGTATCCTCTTTACCGAAAACATTCTTGATCTGAATATCAAGCTTCGGGCCATAGAACGCAGCTTCACCGATACCCACTTTGTAGTTGATACCGATATCGTCAAGAATCTCTTTCATGATGCCCTGTGCTTCATCCCACTGTTCTTTTGTTCCGATATATTTTTCTGTATCGTTGGGGTCCCACTGTGAGAAGCGATAAGAAACGTCGTCATAAAGACCGAGTGTTTTAAGCATAAAGATACAAAGGTCAAGACATCTCTTGAATTCATCGGCCAACTGTTCGGGAAGGCACATAAGATGACCTTCTGAAATTGTGAACTGACGAACACGGATAAGACCATGCATTTCACCTGATGATTCATTTCTGAAAAGTGTTGATGTTTCAGCAAGTCTCATAGGAAGGTCTCTGTAAGATCTTGCACGATTGAGATATGCCTGATACTGGAAAGGACATGTCATGGGACGGAGTGCAAAAACTTCATCGTCCTTTTCTTCATCACCAAGTACGAACATACCGTCTTTGTAGTGATCCCAGTGACCTGAGATTTTGTAAAGGTCACTCTTTGCCATAAGAGGAGTTTTTGTTCTCATCCAACCTCTTCTTGCTTCTTCGTCTTCAACGAATCTCTGGAGAAGCTGAACAATAATTGTTCCCTTAGGAAGAAGAATAGGAAGTCCCTGACCGATGCAGTCAACTGTTGTAAAAATTTCAAGCTCTCTGCCAAGCTTGTTGTGGTCACGCTTCTTTGCTTCTTCAAGCATTGTCAGATGTTCTTCAAGAAGTGATGATTTTGTGAAAGCTGTGCCGTAAATTCTCTGGAGCATTTTGTTGTTTGAATCGCCTCTCCAGTAAGCACCTGTACATGAAGTAAGCTTGAAAGCCTTGATTCTGCCTGTATCGGGCACGTGAGGGCCTGCGCAAAGTTCAACAAATTCACCCTGCTTGTAGAAAGAAATGTTTTCACCCTTGTCAGCGTGTTCCTTGATAAGCTCAATTTTGTAAGTTTCTCCCGCTTCTTCCATAAGCTTGATAGCCTCTTCGGGGCTGAGTTCAAACTTTTCAAGAGGAAGCTCTTCTTTGACGATTTTCTTCATCTCTGCTTCAATTTTTTCAAGAATTTCGGGAGTGAAAGAAACTTCGCTGTCAAAGTCATAATAGAATCCGTTTTCAACAGAAGGACCAATTGTAAGCTTGGTATTCGGATAAAGGCGTTTTACTGCCTGAGCAAGAATATGTGATGCTGTATGTCTGAATGCCTTTTTGCCATCCTCATCGTCAAATGTTACAAACTCAAGCTCGCAATCTTCAGTGAGTTTTTCTCTTAAATCCTTAACCTCACCATTAATTCTGCAGACACACACTGCTTTGTAAAGACCTGCACCGATTGACTTTGCAACTTCCATTGCACTGATGCCGCTTTCAAACTCGCGTACGTCGTCTCTGAGTTTTACTTTAATCATATTTATCTCTCCTTACATAGTTTATAAAATTAAAAATAAAAAAGCCCATCCCTGAAAAAACAGGGATGAGCATAGTTTGCCCACGGTTCCACCCGTATTGCCACAAAAACGTGACCACTCAAAACCTTTTAACGCAAGGCATACGTTCACCTTAATCAACGCTTTCGGTGACTCTCGGGAGCGGTAACCGCTTTCATCTTTTTACATCCGATTACAGCCTATGTCGGACGCTCTCTGAAAAAAGACAACTGAAAACAGCCTTCTCCGTCAACGATTTTTCAATATTCATAGATAATTTTCAATATACATAAATTATATCACTCATATTTCCATCTGTCAAGGATATTTAATTGACTTTTTGTGAAATAACTGTTATCATAATTGTGTAAATTTTCATGAAAGAAGGGTGACACAAATGGCAGAAAACAAATATCAGGAAATTCTCAGCAAGATGACTCTTGAAGAAAAAGCAAGTCTCTGTGACGGACTTGACTATTGGCACAGCCAGCCCATAGAAAGATTAGGAATAAAATCAATCGCATTCAATGACGGCCCTCACGGAATCCGCAAAAAAGGCAACCCCGAAGAAAGCACCGATCTTCTCAAGGGCGTTCCCGCAATCTGCTTCCCTACAGCATCGGCAACCGCATGCTCATGGGACCCTGACCTTATATACAGAATGGGTCAGGCTCTTGGAGACGAATGTCTTAAAGAACAGGTTTCAGTCCTGCTCGGCCCCGGCACAAATATAAAACGTTCACCTCTTTGCGGCAGAAACTTTGAATATTTTTCAGAAGACGGTGTTCTTGCCGGTGAAATGTCTGCGGCATTTGTAAACGGTGTTCAGTCAAAAGGAATCGGCACATCTCTCAAACATTTTGCTGCCAACAACCAGGAATCACGCAGAATGACAATCAACACAGTTGTTGATGAAAGAACACTGCGAGAAACATATCTTCTTCCCTTTGAAATCGCTGTGAAGAAAGCCCAGCCCTGGACAGTGATGTGCTGTTACAACCGCTTAAACGGATTTTACGGTGCTGAAAACAAATGGCTTCTCACAGATGTACTGCGTGACGAATGGGACTATGAAAACCTTGTCATCACCGACTGGGGTGCTGAAAACGAGCGTGTTCCCGGACTTATTGCAGGTCAGGAAATCGAAATGCCCACATCTTCAGGTGAAGGCACACGTCTGATTGTGGAAGCTGTTAAAAACGGTACTCTTGATGAAAGTATTCTCGATACTGCCTGTGAAAGAATTCTCAAGCTTGTTGACAAAGGTGTACAGAGTCTTGGTGAATATACATACGACCCTGCAGAACATCACAAGCTTGCTCGTGAAATCGCAGGTCAGTGTATGGTTCTCATGAAGAATGATAATGGTCTTCTTCCTCTTAAGAAAGATGCAAACATTGCCGTTATCGGTGAAATGGCAAAAGAGCCTCGCTATCAGGGTGCCGGTTCATCACTTATCAATCCTATCACTCTTGACTCTGCATATTCCACACTGCAGGATATGGGTATTAAATTCAATTACGCGCAAGGTTATTCAACCAAGAAAAAAGGCAGAAAGAGTGACGACTTCTATATTTCCGAAGCTGTCAACACTGCTAAGAATGCCGACGTTGCACTTCTCTTTATCGGTCTTACCGATGAATTTGAAACCGAGGGCAACGACAGAAAACACCTTCATATTCCCGAACTTCACAACAAGCTGGTTGAAGAAGTCCTTAAAGTCAATAAAAATGTTGTTGTTGTGCTTTCAGGCGGTGCGTCAATCGAGATGCCCTGGGCAGACAATGTTCCTGCAATTCTCAATATGTTCCTTACAGGTCAGGCAGGCGGAAGTGCTGTTTGCGATGTTCTTTTCGGTGATGTGAACCCAAGCGGTAAGCTCGCTGAAACATATCCCCTTGCACTTGAAGACAATTCAAGCTACAACTATTTCCCCGGCACATCTGTTTCTGTTGAATACAGAGAAGGAATTTATGTTGGCTACAAATATTATGACACTGCAAACAAAGAAGTTCGTTTTCCGTTTGGTCATGGTCTTTCATACACAACATTCGAATACAGTGACGTGAAAGTTTCTGCAGATAAAATCAAAGACACAGATTCTGTTACAGTTTCATTTAAAATCAAAAACACAGGTGATGTTGACGGTGCAGAGGTTGCTCAGGTTTATGTAAGCGACGTTGAAAGCACAATTTACCGTCCTGTAAAAGAGCTCAAAGGCTTTAAGAAGGTTTTCCTTAAAGCAGGAGAAGAAATAGAAGTTTCAATCACTCTTGACAAGCGTGCTTTTGCTTATTACAACGTAAATCTTCACGATTGGCACGTTGAAAGCGGTGACTTCAGAATCCTTGTGGGTGCTTCAAGCCGTGATATAAAACTGGAAACAGCTGTTTTTGTAGAATCAACTGTTGACGCTGAAATTCCCGATTACAGAAAGACTGCTCCTTGTTATTACGGTGCAGACATTACAAAAGTTACAGACGATGAATTTGTTGCCGTTTACGGTGCTGAACTTCCTCCCTCACAGAGAGACAAGAGTCAGCCTCTCACAATCCTCAACACCCTTGAAGATGCAGCAGACGGCAAATGGGGCGGAAGACTCAACAGACTTCTCAAAAAGTTCCTCGGCACAGAAACACTTATGGGTGCGGTTGCACTTCAGACTCCGATTAAAAACTTTATTTCTATGAGTTTTGGTCTCTTCAGCCCTGAAATGGCAAAAGGTCTTCTTATTATTCTCAACGAAGACAAGATGTGGAAAGGTCTCAGAATTATTTTCAAAGGCATACCGAATCTTATCAAAAATCTCGGCAAATTAAAACAAATCTAAAACGAAAGGGTTGCTTTGTGCGACCCTTTTTTAAAAGGTGTTTTTATGAATAACAAATTACCTCTTATACCCTATCCGAACAATATAGAATTTTTTCAAAGCAAAAGTAATATAAATTTTTCTGAAATCACCTTTGAAAAAGTTGAAAATATTTTTCAGAAAGATGAATATGAAATCGAAATAAGAAACGGAAAAATTTCTGTAAAATTTTCAGAAGATGAAGGAAAATTTTACGCAGAAAAAACTCTTGCGCAATTAAAAAATTCTGAAGAAAAAATTCCCGACTGCATCATAAAAGACAAGCCTCAGTTTTCACACAGAGGTTTCATGCTTGACCCATGCAGACACTTTTTCACAGTAGAAGAAATCAAAAAAATCATTGATGCTGCAGCTTATCTTAAGATGAATGTTTTCCACTGGCATCTGAGTGATGATCAGGGTTTCCGCATCGAAAGCAAAAAGTTTCCTCTTTTAAATGAAATCGGCTCTCACAGAAAAAATTCACTTTTCGGAGGCACAAACGAGGGAAAACCTCACGGCGGATTCTTCACTCACGAAGAAATAAAAGATGTTGTTTCTTACTGCAAAGAAAGACATATCGATGTAATTCCCGAGATTGATTTACCCGGTCACACAATTGCAATTATTGCATCTTATCCTGAGCTCTCATGTAAAAAAGAAAAAATTGACGTTTGCATGAAGCAAGGAATTTTCCCTGAAATTCTTTGCGCGGGAAATGAAAAAGTTTATGAGTTTTTGTTTGAACTTCTGGATGAAATTATCCCTCTTTTTCCGTCACAATATTTTCACATCGGCGGTGACGAAGTACCGAAAACAAATTGGAAAAAGTGTGAATGCTGCAAGAAAAAACTTGAAGAAGAAAATCTTAAAAATTTTGATGAGCTTCAGGGTTACTTTATGAACAGAATTGCAGAATTTCTCTCTTCAAGAAACAAAACTCCCATCATGTGGAACGAAACTCTTAAGAGCAAAAAAATCAGCACGGAAAACACAGTCATTCAGCACTGGCTTCATGACAAAAAAATTATGAAGGATTTTATTGCTGACGGAGGAAAATATGTTGAGTCTGACTTTTTCCATTTTTATTCAGACTACCCTTATCACATGACACCGCTGAAAAAAGTTTATTCTTATACGGCGGAAAAATCAGAAAATCTTTCAGGCATAGAGATGCCTGCATGGTCTGAATACATAAGAGATTTTGACAAGCTCTCATATATGCTTTTTCCGAGAATCTGTGCAGTAGCAGAAATCGGATGGACTGAAAACCAAAACAAGGATTACGAAAGATTTTATAAAAACTTAAAATATTTCTATTCTTATTTTAAGACTCAAGGCATAAATCCTGCCAGCCTTAAAGTTGTAAATCCCAATACACTTAAACGTCTTGGCGGCACAATAAAATATTGGTGTTCAAAAAGATAAATTATCGAAAAATCCCCTCTGCCACTATGTGACATCTCCCCTTGCTTTTTCAAGGGGAGACGCTTCATCAACAACACTTTGCAATGCATTTTTAAATAACCTAAAACCGCTGAAGTCATTTAAAACTTCAGCGGTTATTTTTTATTTTGTGGGATATTCAAGATTTGTGTAATCAGTTAAAACCTCTACCATATCAGCAGCATCAATTTTTGCCTGAGCTAAATCGTGGTCACGGTAGTTTCCGCATTCAACTGCGCTCACGCCGGGAATCTCACCTTCATAATCTGCAATAAACTGAAACGCTTCTCTTGTAAGCTTAATTACATCCTGTCCGTCCATTCCGCGTGTGAGAAAATAACAACCTGTTCTGCAACCCATGGGACCGAAATAAATTATGTTGTCTGTGAACTCTGAATTTCTCACATAAGTTGCAAAAAGATGCTCAATTGTATGGATTGAACCGTTTGTGAGAACTTCCTCTACATTCGGTTTTCTCATTCTGATATCATAAGTTGTAACATCACCGTCAACACGTGATACATACATGCCCTTCGGTAAAATTGTGTGGTCAATTGTAAAACTTGCAATTTTTTTCATATCTTTTACTCCTTCATTTGTTCGTAAAGATTTATTACTGCCTTGCGCAGATATTCATTTTCTTTTTTTCTAAGTTTCGGGTCATCTCTTAAGATATTTTTCGCTTCAGCCTGAGCTTCTTTAAGAGTTTTCATATCTGTCAGCAGATTTGCAATTTTCATTTTCGGAAGTCCGTGCTGACGGGAGCCGAAGAAGTCACCGGGACCACGAAGACGCAAATCTTCATCTGCTATTTTAAATCCGTCCGAGGTTTTACACATAACTTTAAGTCTTGTCTGTGCTTCTTCATTCTGCGCATCACTGACTAAAATACAGGTGGATTTTTCTTTGCCTCTTCCTACTCTGCCCCTTAACTGATGAAGCTGAGAAAGCCCGAACATTTCCGCATTTTCTATTACCATTATAACTGAGTTGGGAACATCAACGCCAACCTCAATTACAGTTGTTGCGATAAGAAGCTGTGTATCTCCCTCAGCAAATTTTTTCATTACTTCATCTTTTTCTTTCGGCTTCATTTTGCCGTGAAGAAGTCCTACGGTATAATCTTTAAATTCGTTATTTTTCAGATTTTCATAAAATTGTGTAGCAGATGTGAGCTCGCTTTCTTCCCCCTCAACCAGAGGACATACAATATATCCCTGCAGACCTCTGTCAAGATGTTTTTTTACATAATTCATTGCTCTCTCGTGCTTACCGTAGTCTACAAAAAATGTGTCAATTTTCTGTCTGCCCGGAGGTAATTCATCGAGAATTGAAACATCAAGGTCTCCGTAAATCATCAAAGCCAACGTTCTCGGAATAGGTGTTGCAGACATAACAAGCAGATGCGGTTCTGTTCCTTTTTTGGAAAGGTTACCCCTCTGTGCCACACCGAAACGATGCTGTTCGTCTGTAACCGCAAAACCTAAATTATAAAACTCCACATCCTCCTGAATTATTGCATGAGTTCCCACAAGTAAATCTATTTCGCCGTTTTTCAGTTTTTCCTTTATTTCGTCCTTTTGTTTTTTTCTCACGGAACCTGTGAGCAGTGCAACATTAATATCTGTGTTTTCGAAAAACTTTGAAAGGGTTGCAAAATGCTGAGTTGCAAGAATTTCCGTTGGTGCCATCAACGCACTCTGAAAACCGTTCTTCGCAGCGTTGTAAATCAGTGCCGCTGCAACGGCTGTTTTACCTGAACCAACGTCACCCTGAACAAGTCTGTTCATGGGAACATCTTTTTTCATATCTTCTACAGCTTCACCTACAGCTCTTCGCTGTGCACCTGTCATAGAAAAAGGAAGAAGTGAACAGAACTCTTCTGTTTTATCTTCTTTTATTATATTTCCTGTCTGCTTTTTTGACCTCGAACGAAGAAGGAGCAGTCCTAACTGCAAAACAAAAAGCTCTTCAAAAATCAGCCTTCTTCTTGCTACTTCAAGATTCTTTTCTGATTGGGGGAAATGCACATTTTCAAGAGCAAAAACCAGTGATGACAAATTATATTTTTGTCTCAGGTTATCAGGCAGAGTTTCTTCAATCGAATCTTTAAGTGCATCAATAGCTGTTCTTACTGTTTTTTCAATAATTTTCGTAGACAGAGCCTGGGTTGAAGAATAAATCGGTCTTATTCTGTCACCGCCCTCTGCTGATGCAAAAGCAGGATTTGTCATTTCTCTTTTATAGAGATTGCCTCCCACCTTGCCGAAAAAAACATATTCTTCCCCTTCTTTAAGGGATTCTGCGGCGTATTTATTGTTGAATATGGTCAGGTCCATGACCTCTTCACCATCTGAAATACCGCTCTTATAAATTGTAAGACCTTTTCTGATATTTGCGCCATAGGGTGTATGAGTTATAAATCCTCTGATACATGCCGTCTCACCAACCACTGTTTCAGAAATTTTCTTGACCTTGCTCCAATCCTCATACATTCTGGGATAAAAATCAAGAAGATCCCCCACAGAGTTAATGCCGAGCTTTGAAAAAAGCTCGGCTCGTTTTTCTCCAACACCCTTTAAGTATCTGATATCAGTGCTGATGTCCATGTCTGGTCTCCTGTAATTATTCTACAGATATCACAAAGCTGTATACCGGCTGACCGCCATTGAGGACAGACACGTCAACCTTTCCTGCAAATTTCGCTGAAATCATCGCCTCAAGCTCATTTGCTTCTTCTTCAGATGAATCTTCACCATAGATGATAGTTACCATTGAAGCTTCTGTTTTCTTGATAAGGCTCTTTGTGATCTTATATCCAGCCTTGACTGCTGAATGTTCAATCTCAGTAATTTTCCCGTTTTCAAGGCCGAGAATTTCTCCCTGCTTTACACTTCTGCCATCAACAACACTGTCACGTGCAGCAAAAGTAACCTGACCTGTCTGAACGCGGTTAGCAGCAACCATCATGTTATCCATGTTCTCTTTTGAGCGGATACTCTCGTCAAAGTTAAGCATAGCTGTAATTCCCTGAGGAATTGTTTTCGTTCTGAGAACATGAACCTTCTTCGATGTAAGAGGTACTACCTGCTCTGCGGCCATAATAATATTTTTATTGTTAGGAAGAATGAAAACATGCTCTGATGCCGTTGCATTAACTGCTTTAAGCAAATCAGCGGTACTGGGGTTCATTGTCTGACCGCCGCTGACAACATTGTCAACACCGATTTCTTTAAATAGTTCAATAACACCCTCACCTGCTGCAACAGCCACAAAGCCGTATTTCTTCTCAGGTTCAGCAAGAGGCACATCTCCCTCGTCTTCAACGTCGTCGCCTGCACCCCATTCTGCGTTTGCATGCTGAAGTTTCATATTTTCGATTTTAATATTCATAAGTGAGCCAAGCTTAAGACCTGCCTGAATAGCGTTACCGGGCTCATTTGTATGAACGTGAACCTTAACAATTTCCTCATCCTCAACTACAACTACGCAGTCACCGATTGATTCAAGGTATGCACGCATTTTAATTGCAGAGCCGTCTTTCAGGTCCTTCATTTTATCTACGATAAATTCTGTGCAATAGCAGAATTTAATGTCAACATTTTCATCACTGGCAGCTCTCACCGCAACCTCTACAGGCTTTGCACTTTCACCTGAAAGCTCGATAATTTTTCCGTCACAGAAAACACTCTTCATGCCTTCAAAGATACAAAGAAGACCTTTACCGCCTGCGTCAACAACGCCTGCAGTTTTGAGAACAGGAAGAATTTCGGGGGTTTTTGCAAGTGATTCTTCAGCATATGTGCAAACTCTTGTCCAGAGTTCTTCAGGAGAAACTGAACTGTCTTTCTTGAAATCTTCAGAAATTTTATCAGAGGTTTCACGGATAACAGTAAGAATTGTTCCTTCTGTCGGTTTCATTACCGCATTGTATGCTGACTCTTTACCATTTCTCAGTGCATTTACAATAACCTCACTTGTGAAGTTTTCCTCACCTTTTGCACCCTTTGCAATTCCTCTGAAAATAAGTGAAAGAATAACACCTGAGTTGCCTCTTGCGCCCCTGAGAAGTGCTGATGCAGCCTTATCAAGAGCTTCGCTTACTGCTACTCCCTCAGGAAGATGTTTCAGCTCTCTCGCAGCAGCACCTATAGTCATTGACATATTTGTACCTGTGTCACCATCAGGAACAGGGAAAACATTTAGTGCATCAACCTCTGTCCTGAGATTGTTAATATTGTTTGACGCTGAAATAATTGCGTCAACAATTACCTTTCCATTAATCATCAGATAAACTCCTCAAACTTTTATTCGCCTTTAAGACCGTCTACAAAAACGTTGACCTTGTTAACTTTAATTCCTGTGGCATCTTCAACACAATAACGTACTTTTTCATCGATGCTTTTCACAATCGCTCTGATGTTTACACCGTATGTTACAACTATGTGCAAATCAATTGAAATGCCGTCATTATCTTTATTTACAACTACGCCTCTGTCAATATAAGAACGTTTGCTGAAAACCTTTGAACGGATACCCTGCTGAACATTACCATCAGACATACCTGCCACACCAAAACACGAAGTTGCAGCGTTACCGATTAATTTGCGGAAGTAGTTTTCGCATATATCAATTTTACCGAGATGATTTTCCAGAGTTATCATTCTCACCGCTCCCTTACAGTTTAATTATAATTATTATACTACATTTCTGTAACATAATCAAATAACTTTTTATTAAATTTAATATAAAATTTATTTTTTCTCGAAATATTATATATATTCTCTTGTTTTGGGTTTGATTTTTATACATTTGTATGGTAAAATTCATACATAACACCACGAAGGAGAAGATAAATTATGGTATGGAAAATCATTTTAGGCGTTATTCTGCTTGCAATTGTTATTACAGCAATAAAAGCATATTTCTTCAGACCGAAGAAAAGCGAGCTTGAAAGGCCTCCCCTCGAGCCTGAAAAGGCTGACGCAAAAAGAGCTGCAGAGCATCTGAGCAAGGCTCTCACATTCAAAACAATCGCAAGAACAAACCCCGCAGAAACAGAGTGGGAAGAATTCAGAAAGTTCAGAGATTTCCTTGAAGAGGCATATCCGCTCATTCACAAAAACCTCTCAAAAGAAATCATTACCGACGCCAGCCTTATTTACCGCTGGAAAGGCAAAAACAGTGACCTGAAACCTATCGCACTACTTTCACATCAGGATGTTGTGCCTGTAACACCCGGCACTGAAGATGACTGGAAATATCCTGCTTTCAGCGGACACAACGATGGTGAATTTATCTGGGGCAGAGGTGCTCTTGATATGAAAAATCACCTCATATGCGTTATGGAAGCAATTGAAACACTTCTTGAAGAAGGATATGTGCCCGACAGAGATGTTTACCTCTGCTTTGCACATGATGAAGAGGTTAACGATAACGGACTTTCAGGTGCAGTGGATATTGTAAAAACCCTCAAAGCAAGAGGAATCCGTCTTGATAGCGTCCTTGACGAAGGCGGTGCATTCCTTACGGTTAAAGTGCCCGGTATTATCGACCAGACAATCGCAGGTATCGGCATGGCAGAAAAAGGCTACAGTGACTACAGAATCACTGTTCATGCAAAAGGTGGTCATTCATCACAGCCTCCTGTACATTCGGCTCTCGGCGACCTGGCAGAAGTTATCCGTGACCTTGAAAGGCATCAGTTCAAAGCAAAACTTATGCCCTTCATGATGGACCTTTTCAAAAGTGCAGGTAAGAGAGTATGCTATCCCGCAAGACTTATTACATGCAACATTCCGATTCTCAAGCCAGTTATCCTTGCCATCTGTAAAAAGATACCCCCTGCAGCATGTCTTACAAGAACAACGACTGCAGTCACAATGGCAAAAGGAAGTCCCGCATCAAATGTCCTTCCTCAGAGTGCATCTGTTACAGTAAACTTCCGTCAGATGCCAGGAACAAGCGTTAAAGATGTTGAAAATCACATCAGAAAAGTTGTAAGAAACAAAAATATTGACATTGAGCTTCTCGGTTGCAAGGAGGTTTCTCAGTTTGCTACTAAAGACTCTCAGTCATACCGTGCAATCGATGAGATATGCAGCCGTACAGACCCGAAGAAAAACTTTGTTGTTCCCTACCTTGTAATGGGTAGCACAGACGCATACCATTATGGTGAAATTTGCGACAATGTTCTCAGATTTTCACCCTTCAGAGTAAGTGCAGAGCTTCTTATCCGCACACATGCTACTAACGAATGCTGTCCCGTGGATACCCTTGAAGAGGCTGTTGCTTTCTTCAAGAGATATGTAAAACTCGCTTCTAAAGAAAAGGAAGACAAATAATGGTTACCTGTCTTAAAGAATGCCTTGAAAACAAAACAGGCTCGTATGCCGCTCCATTTCTTTGGATGCATGGCGAAGATAAAGACAGAATAAAGGACGAACTTGAAAAAATCTGTGATGCTTCAATCAGAACCATTTGTCTTGAATCGAGAACGCATGAAGATTTCGGCAGAGAAAAATGGTTTGATGATGTGCGCTTTATCTTCGATTTCTGCAGGGAAAACGGCATGAAAGCGTGGATTCTCGACGACAAACATTTTCCCACAGGATTTGCAAACGGTGCAATCGAAAATCACCCCGAACTTCTTCCGTGGGAAATCAAATCTGAATATATTGATGTTTCAGGACCTGTAAATGACGGCTGTCTCAGAACAGATTTCTGGCTTGTTGAGGGCACTGAGATTCTCGCAGCAATTGCTTGCAGACATATTCCTGATACCTTGATTTATGATGAAGCAATTGATATTTCCTCTGGTCTTGAGGACGGCAGACTTTATTTTGACTTACCCGAAGGTCAGTGGAGAATATGCCTTCTCGTAAGAACGAGAGCAGGATTTTCAGAGCATTATTCAAAGTATATCGACATGCTCAATCCCGACTCGACCCAGCTTATGATTGATGCTGTTTATCAGCCTCATTACGATAATTTAAAAGAATATTTTGGTGACGTTTTTCTTGGCTTTTTCTCAGATGAACCCTGCTTCGGTAATTTTACAGAATTCGGTTTCACCTCTGAACTTGGCATAGAAAACCATCATCTGCCATGGAGAAAAAACATATACGAAAAATTATACGAATTCTATGGCAAAGAAACATACAAAATGTTTCCCTGTCTCTGGCTGTCCTTTAATGATGGTAGAGAAAAGATGTTCAGAGTCAGATACATGGACGCTATCACCAATGAATACAGCATCAACTTCTGCAAAAAGATGGCTGACTGGTGCCATGAACATGGTGTAGAATATATCGGACATGTTATTGAAGACAATAATACACATTACCACACCGCGTGCGGTACGGGCCATTACTTCCGCGCTCTGAGGTATCAGGACATGGGCGGAATCGATGTTGTTTTACATCAGATTATGCCGGGCATTAACGGCGTTGACAACCGCGGTGAAGTCTGTTACAGAGTAATGGATAACAAGTTTTTTCTGTATATTCTCGCAAAACTTGCAGCATCTCAGGCAAACCTTGATGAACACAAAAAAGGCAGAGCCATGTGTGAAATTTTCGGCGCATACGGTTGGGCAGAAGGAACTAAAATGATGAAGTTTCTTCTTGACCACATGCTGGTCAGAGGTATAAATTATTTTGTTCCCCATGCATTTTCGTTTAAACCTGATGATGACGATTGTCCGCCGCATTTTTATGCAGGTGGCAAGAATCCTGAATACAGGCATTTTAAACTCCTTATGGAATATCTGGACAGAGTTTGTCACCTTCTTGAAGGTGCAGTACCACAGGTTGTCTGTTCAATTCTTTTTGATGCCGAGCTGTGCTGGGCAAATGTCGAACACACTTCCATGGCTGATATCGCGAAAGTACTTTACGACAATCAGATTGACTACGAAATTGTACCCATGGAACAGTTGACTGATGCAAACACTGATTTGATTGTAGCATTTGACAGCAAAATAAAAGCAAGAGAAATTTATGACAAAAACACATTTTTTGTATCTGAAAATAACACTCCGCAAAATCTTCTGAAGCATATTTACGATAGAGAACTGTGGCACATCACTCTTTCTGACAAATCACCACTTCTCCGCTACAGAAAATACATAAAAGATTCTGCGGAAATTTACCTTTTCACTAATGAAGATATTCACGATACAGCAAGAACAAAAGTAACAATCAGCGGCCATGAAAGAGGCACATATCTTCTGTATAAACCCCTTGAAAATCAGATAATACACAAGCAATTCGATGGTACAATTCCACTTGAAATTGAGCCATATAATATGATTATTTTGATTTTAGGTGACTTTGACACGTCTGAGTTTTCATTTGAAAAAGAATATGAAGTTGTAAACTCGGCTGACGCAGACTTTCTTTATAAAATCAGTGTAGCTGAATGCGGAAGAGATTTCAGGTTTTATAAAGAAACTGATAAACTTTTTAACGTCAACAAAGAACCTGAGCTCCGTGATTTTGCAGGAGACGTTAAATATGAAACCATATTTTCAACTACAAGTGACGCAGACGTCACCCTTGACCTGGGTAAGGTCGGCGAAGTAGCAGAAGTTATTGTCGACGGCAAAAGCTATGGCACGAAAATTTGTCCGCCATATGTTTTCCCCTTAAGAGGTTTACAAAAAGGCGAACATCATCTGAAAATCATTACCACAAGCCATTGCGGATACAAAGAACGAGATAAATTCTCCCGGTTTGTCATGATGGAGCCTACCGGTCTCTTAGGACCCGTAAAAATAAACAAAATTAAATAAACAATACCGACAACATTTTTTGTGTTGTCGGTATTGTTACTTTTACGCAAACAAAAAGCGAGTATCATAAGATACTCGCTTAAGTTCGTTTTTAAGACTTTAATTATTCAGCCTTTTTTCTTGTGCAAACATATGCACCAGCTGCTGCAACTGCAAGAACTGCAAATGCTGCGATTGATGAAGCCTGACCTGTTACAGGGATTTCAACTTCTTCAGTTGTGGGTTCCTCTGTGGGAACTTCTTCCTCTGTTGTGGGCTCTTCGATGTCACCTGTGTAGATACCGATGATAGCACCGCCAACCTTGCTGTCTGCAAGTGTGTCAACGATAGGATCTGTATCGATACCGAGTGATTCAAGCTTTGCAAGGATTTCATCGATAAGACCTGCAACTGCAGATGATTCAACGATTTCTACTTCTTCAAGGCCATACTCCTCGATAGCTTCCATAACGATTTCTCTTACGTTTTCCATGTCAGCACCTGTGAGCTCGCTAATAGCTGTGATAACATAGTCTGCTGCTTCGTCAGCTGCAACTGTGTCTGCACCTTCAACGATATCACCAAATGCTTCATAGAGCTTATCAGCGTTAACCTGAACAGCGTTTGCTACGCCTTCGAGATCGCCTTCGCCTGCTGCGCCAACGATTTCATCAACAAGGTTGCTGAGTTCTTCAGTATTGATTGCTGCTGTTTCTTCAGTTGCGAATGCCATTGTTGAGAAAGCAAGGCAAAGAACAACTGCAAGAAGGACACTAAGTACTTTTTTCATTTCACTACATTCCTTTCGATAATGAATATGGGTATGAGTTCACCCTACTAACATAACATAGTATACTTCATTTAAAGTATAATGTCAATAGTTTTCATGATATTTTTATTGCCAAATTTTGGCGCATTATGATGTCTTGCTTCGGTCAGTTTGCCACATAAGGTAAACATCGTTTCCGCTTGTATAGAAAGTATCAACCGTCACCGCATTACCCTCAGTGAAGCCAACTCCCGGAGCTGTAAGTGCTTCAACAAAGGCATCTCGCATTTCAGCATCCTTAAGAGTAATTCTGATTTTCATCTTCATCTGACTTCTGTCGGCAAATTTATCAAGCCTGCCGGGAACAAAGCCTGTGAGCCACCATGTATCCTGATAGGGTCTTTCAAAAAGAACATCGCCTTTATTATAACAAGTGTACCCTATCTTCAGACGTTTGCTGTTGTCTGTGCAGACATAGTGTGAAGATGAGTTGCCTTCCTCTTTGTAATAGACGCCTGCTTCTGCACCGAGAAGAAGGAAGCCGTACTGACCTTTCCAGAACTGAACGAGCCAGTCATAACCGCCGTAATTGAACTTAACTCTGACGGTATCGTAGAAGAGCATTACATATCCGCCCATAGTATCGTAATACTGGTTATATCCGAACTGTCTCTGCCATGGGTCTGAGGTCGAATAGAACACTCCGCTTGAGGAATCCCAAGTAAATCCGAAAATTCCAGCCTGCTGTGAAGCAGTATCCTGATTTACAGGAGTTGAGGCGGTAATTTTCGTCGTTGTTTCCTTAGAGGGAATGGTACCCGGGTTATCTGAAGGTTTTACAACCGAACTGTCAACTTTATTGGTGAGCTTTTCACCGTTTTTATTGGTAACTGCCTGTGTTTCCGTTTCTCCGTTCTTATTTGTAACTATCTGAGTAGGGATATCCGAGTTTTCCGAATCAGCGTTTCCGATAATCTGAAATGATGTTACGCTTTCTTTAGTAACATCGGGACCATTATCGTCCCTATAGTGTGTCACAAAAACCACACTTGTTGTTGCCACAATGGCGATTGCCGCAATAATTGCGATTAAATTTATCAATTTGTTTTTACTCATTTTTTCACCTCCCAGCGAGTAGGGCGTAATTTGTAAGAGTATTATATCATCAATTTTCTTAAAGGTCAATTATATTAGATAAACAATAATTAAAAAATATGATGAAATACGGCATTGAAGAAAACCCGAAATCCGGGACAGTGAATTTCTCCACTGTCCCGGACTTAAATTAGATTTTAACAGACTTTAACCGTCAATGAGCACTTATGCGTAGATAGCACCCTGATCGATTTCGCCTTCGAAGTTTGTATAAGCATCGAGGAGAATTACGTCTGCTGCGTCAACTGCTGCGTCAGCGTTAAGGTTAAGAGCATACCACTGAGCACTGTTGTTAGCATAGTTAACTTCGTTTGCCTGATAAAGGTCAAGGCAGATTGTATCCATGATATCTACAAGACCGTCGCCGTTTACATCACCGAAGATAACTGCTTCGTATTCTTCAACAACTTTACCGTCTTTGTCTTTAAGGATAAGCTTTGAACCTGTACCAACAACACCGTCAACAACTGTCTCAACTTCGAGAGTACCGTTTTCATCAGAATTTACGAACTGAGCAAGAAGTTCATCAGGTGTAAGCTGTGTAGCAAGGCTGTAAACAAGTTCGCCCGCAACCTTTACTGTTTCCTTGAGAATATCAAGTTCAGGAATGATTGCTGCAACGAAATCTTCAAGGCCGTCAATAGCTGCCTGGAGATCGATAACGAGTTCATCGATTTCAGCCTGGAAGTCAATTGTCCATGAACCTGCAACAAACTCTTCAGCTCTTGCGATAAGATCATTAAGACGAGCAACTGATTCCTCTGTCTTGCCTTCTGTATCAGCAAGTTTAGCTTCTGCGAGCTTTGCAATAAGATCTGTGAGGTCAGCAAGGTCGATTTCAAGAAGTCTCATAGCATCGAGAAGGTTTCTTCTTGCTGCGTTAACCATTGACTGTTTGAGTTCAGCGTTAGCGCCTGAACCTGCTTCTGCAGATGTTTCTGAAATTTCATATGCATGGTCAAGAGCTTTTTCGTAGTTAGCCCATACATCTTCGGGATATGCACTCTCGTCATAATCCTTAACGTATTCGATAATGTAAAGTACGTAGTTAAGATGTGTCTGAACAGCAACGTTCTGATCGCCTACAGCTTTCTCAGCATAGTAATCAATTTCATATGCTGCGTTAGCATATTTTGCTGCATTGTAAGATGCAAGCTCAGCCTGAGCTGATGCAAGATTGTTCTGAGCATCTGTGATAGCATTTGCATCGCCTGATGCATTAGCTGCTGCAAGCTGTTCGTTAGCTGATGCTACCCATTCAACTGCACCATTGTAGCCGTTGATAACATCCCATGCGTAGTCAACTGCATCCTCAAGTTTGTCATATCTCCAGAGTTCATAGTCTACTGCTTCGTTCCAGTCAGATGCTACATCGTGATAAACATCATCGGGCTCTGACATAGCAGCTTCCATACCTTCAACGTGAGCCTGAAGGCCTGCAAGTGTTGTTACACCGTAGCCTGAGGGAGGAGTAATAACATTGTAGCTGTAACCGCTCTCATCGATAAGGAGGGGGTTAAGAAGGGGAAGAAGTGAATCCCAGAAGTACTGATATCTACCTGCATTGTAAAGACCGTTGAGGAGCTTTTCTGCAGTAGTTGCAAGGTTACCATTCTGGATAAGAGCATCAATTGATGTATGTGTCTTTGCAAAGAGAGTCATCTGAGTATTTCTTGTAACGATAACACCAAGAACACCGTCTACAACTTCTACTACAAACTTCGGAATTGTCATGTTAAGAAGGCTGTAATCAGCTTTGTAGAGGAGGCTGAGAAGGTTATCAAGGTCAAGCTCGAAGATTGAACCGAGAAGCTTGTTCATGATAAGGTCTTCTGAACCTGTTGCGCCACCGCCGAGAATCTTATGGAGGGGAAGAACAGTAAGAACTGTCTTATCGATCTTTGTCCAGGGTGAATCAGAGCTTGAAACGCCGCAGCCTTTGAAGAAGCCGCCGAAGTTGTTATCAGCAAGTGCCCAGTCAACAAGCTTCTTAAGAAGCATTTCAACGCCTTCACCATAGTTGATTGAAATGGGAAGTGCACCGTTGAGGTAGTAAGCACCGATATCAGCAACCATGTTAAGAGCTGTATCTTTGTCCCATTCGATGTTGCCATATTCAAAGTCTGTCATATAGTCAATGGTGATGGGAAGCTCTGCAAGAATTGAATATGCAACTGTAGAAGCAACTGCACCAAGATTATCTTTGGGGATTTCAACACTGCTGTCAGCAGTTTCCCATACAAGATAGGGCATTTCTGCACGAAGGAACTGAATTGCAACGTATGAAACAAGTTCCTGGAGATTCATCGCATCGATTTCGTCCTGAGGAAGGAATTCTGCTGATGCAGGAAGAATAAGCTCGCCAAGTTCTTTGTAAACGACTTTGATAGCTTCTGCAAGGTTAGCTTCGAGCTTATCGTTACCACCGTCTACCCAGAATTTTTCACCTTTCCAAACCTGATTAAGAACTACATAGAGGAAATGGTTAAGTTCAGCAACAACACCATTTGTGGGATCATACTGACCCCATACATAGTTGTCAAGGTTAAGTGCTGAAATATCAATAAGATTCCATGCATCGTGGGGATTTTCTGCCTTCAATCCATCGATAAGACCACCGAGGTCATTCTTAATGAAGGGAAGGAGGAGATCCTTTGTAGCTGCATTAGCTGCGTTTTCAATAATTGTCCAGATTGTCTGTGTGTTGATGTTTGTTTTGCCTGCCATTGAGGGAAGGAAGCCTTCTTCAATATCACCGTCAGCTGCTGTACCACCGAGAAGAATTACGTCTACTGCATGCTGAAGAATTTTGTCAGCTGTCCATACATTGTAGTCGATAGCACCGTTGTCTACATCATATGTTTCATCAACCAACATCTCGTAGAGCATGTCTGCAAGAAGATTATGAATGTTGAAGTCAAGGTCAACGAATGACTTGATGATACCAAGGTCAAGCTCACCTCTGACGAAATTAGCTACGATGCCTCTGTTAGCATTGAGGAAATAGAGAAGCTCATAGAGAATGTCAAGGTCTGTCTTACCTGCAGTACCTCTTCTTGTTGAGCCGAGAGCATCGATGTTAAGGTCGCCGACGTCACCACCGATAAGACCGGCAGCACCTTCAAGACCGTCAATAGTATTGAGAGCCTTGTCAACGCTTGTGAAGTCCAGCTTCATGATTGTGATGTCGATGTAAAGGTCATCTCTCATGTCATAGAGCATTGCATCAACGAAGTCAAGAAGCTGAGAGCCTCTCTGTGCTGTTGAGAGAACGGGAGTCTCATGAATGTCGTAAGACGTGGGGGATGCGTAGCTTGTGTATGCTGCACTTACGCCGATGCTGACTGTTGAGAAAGCAAGGAGCATAACAAGAAGCATGCACAACATTTTCTTTGCTTGTTTCATTTTGTAAAACACCTCCGTGAATATTACCCGTCATAACGTTCAGACGGGCTAAACGTGTGACTTATACTGCAAAGCTTTGTAACAATACTTTAGTCCCAAAAGGGCAAAACCTACTAAAAGCAGATGTTCACACTACTTCGCAGTATCATATTACCACAGGTTTTGGAAAAAGTAAATAGTTTATTTATAAAAAATTATTAAGTTTGTCAGTTTTTTCTAAAAAAATCCGTCGAAAATATACATTTAGGTCAAAAAAATTCTGTGTTTGAGGAAAGTGTGCAAAAAGAGATTTAAAGTTTCGTATGTTTTAAACGGCAAATTTAAAAAAATCAGCGTTCAGGCAGATGTTCTCTGAGCAACAGACGTGAATTTAACAAATTATAATTTGTTCGGCTCAATATTCAAAATCCGGCATAAGCAATGCTATATCCGCACAAAAAAACAGCCCTCCCGTTTCCGGGAGAGCTGTCTGAGTTTTAGTTATCGGAATTAAGCAAAAAGATTTGCAAAGAAGTTTTTGATAACTGCGAAAATGTAATTGAAGAAATCAACAAAATCACTTACGATTTCAGTTGTTGCTTCTGCACCTGCACCTTCGTCAGCACCAATGTTGTGTGTTGAACCGATTGCGTTGCCGTAGAAGTCTACAGAACCCATATCATCTTCAACCTGTACACCTTCACCGATACAGGGAGAACCTGTTGCAAGGATGTAGTTATCTCTTACTGATACGCCTTCTTCTGCGCCTGTGTAAGCATTAGCGAATCTGGGGTTCTTTCTGATTGAATTTCTGTCGCCCTTACTTGTCCAGTAGTAGCAGTTAGCTTCACCTTCACCAACTGAAACCTTCTCACCGATTACAAGTGAGAAAATGTTGTTCTTAACAACTGCATTGAGTTCAAGAGAAGTTGTGTTTACAAATGTGTTGTTGTAAACAAGAAGCTCATCAGCGAAAACAAATGATGAACCGTCGCGGTCTGATACGTTGTAACGAACTCTGCCTGTTGCATCATAAGCTTCAATGAATGCTGTGTTATCTGTTGAGAAAACTCTTTCAATTGTTACGTTCTTTGCACCGTCAAGAACAAAAGCTGCTGCTGATGTACCATCATAACCGTCAGCGTTGATAACGTCGCCTGACTTTGTAACTGAACCGCCTGATACTGTGATGTCTTCACCACAGACAGCAACAACCGCTGCGATGTTCATTCCGTCAAACTGACAATCAACAATTGCAACACCCTTTGCATCTGCTGCTACTTCTTCTGAAGCTTCTGCGGGAGCATCTGCATCTTCTTCTGTTTCTTCTTCAACAACTGTGCTGTCAACTACAACGCCTGCACGGCATTTTGTGAATGTACAAGCTGAAACTGTGATGTCTGTGCAATCTCCGCCAACGAGAACTGATGAGCCTTTTTCTACAAGAGCTGCTGTTTCCATAGCGTTGATTGATTCGTTACCTGCATCATCAACAACAGGTGTAAGGTAATCAACATAACCTACCTGGCTGAAGTCTACGCCTTCAACTGTAACGTTAGCACAACCATCGATAACGATACCGTTGTTAAGTGCTGAAACTGTAATGTTCTTAACTGTTACGTATTCACAATCAACAAGGGTGATTGCAGGAGCTTCTGTTGCTGTATTGTTGAAGGATTTCTTTGTTGTGCCTTCTGAAACGATAACGATGGGAGACTCTGCTGTACCCTTGAGGCCATAGAACATAACTGCTGCTTCAGCAGATGCAGTAAGAACGATGTTAACCTCTGAATATTCACCTGATGCTGCATAATCGTTAACTTTGTCAATGATCATTGTACCTACTGTAGGATAAATAGGTGAAATTTTGTTATCAGTGATTTCTGTTGCAGGGTTGAAAACATGAAGATTCCAAGGCTTTGAAAGGCTACCCTGAGCTTCATCAACAACTACGTCTTTAAGTTTTCTGTCATACATAAGACCAAGGTTCTTCTCAGAAGCTGTACCAAGGTACTTACTGATAGATGTTTTCTCTGTCTCTCCCTCAGCAAATGATACTACTGAAAGACTGAACATTGTTGCAACCATTGCGATTGCCATAAAAATTGCCAATACTTTTTTCATTTGGAATATTCCTCCTTTAAAATTTGTCAGTTAACTCTCATACTGAATCAACTGTAGTGCACTTTGTATCGTATCATAAATTCCCGCTGATGTCAAGGAAAAAATCGCACTTCCGTATGCCGCTTCCTCTTTATGGGCAGGGATTTTAAGCTCCATGCCGAATATGTCAGAAACTATTTTCTGAAGTGTTTTATTTTTTCTGATACCATTGCCTGACGCAATAAGCTGCCCGGGTTTTTCCTCACAGACCGAAACTCCCGCTTTGTACATTTCGCTGAGCTCGTTTGCCATTCCGTGCATTACTCCGTACACAAGATGTCCCGGTGTGAAATTGTCAATTCCGAGATTTTCGATGCTTGCTCTCTCTTCAGGGTTTTCTCTTGTACCGCAGAAAAGAGTTGAAAACAGAACGGGGTTTTCCGGCTCTGCGTTGTTTTCAAGGAAATTGTCAATACCCTTATATGCGGATGAACATTTTTCCCCTGTAACCAGCTCTGCTGTTTCACGGAAAAAGTTTTCAAGCAGTGCAAATGCTCTGCCACCGCATAGAGAGGAGCCGACCATAAGCCTGCTGTCACCGATGCATGGTCTGATTTCAAGACCTGACGGTGCACTGTCAGTTTTTGCAGAAAAGGAAATCTGACTGCCTGTTCCCACATTTACAAGGAGACAATCCTCGATGTCACAGACCGAACCGAGAAAGCTGGCCTGATTATCGCCGATCGCTACACTCACAGGAATGTTTCCGTTCTTTTTACCTAAAAGAGCACACTCACTTGTAACATCAGGGAACATTTCAGCCTTCAATCCCGCTTTTGCTATAGCTGATGCGTCAAAGCATGCGTTTTTTATGTCGAACAAGCCATAGCTTGCGGCATCTGACGTATGCATTACAGTTTTTTTAAGACCTGCCAGCTTCATTGCAGCGTAATCATGTATTGTACAGATTTTCACCGCAGATGCAGGCACCATATTATTCTCGGAATGATAAAAATATGTTGCCGCACCAAAACCTGCTGCCATTTTATACCCTGTTAATTCCGTCAGGTGCTGAGCGTATGTTTTGCCGTCTTTGTAAATTTCATTCGCAGAGGCATCCTGCCATATGTAAAGACCGCTGACAGCCTCACCTTTTTCATCAATATACAGAAGTCCGTGCATCTGACCTGTAACTCCGATTGAAACAACATCATCAAACTCACTGAGAAGTTCATCAACCATTGCCAGTGCTTTTTTTAGAATTTTTTCAGGATCCTGTATTTTTTCAAAAGATTTTGCATCTGAAATAAATGTATCATTGGGAAGAGTTACACTTTTAATAACCTTTCCGTTTTCAGCATCAAGAACTATTGTGCACACGGTAGTAGTTCCGATGTCAAGACCTATCGCTTTCATATTTTATAACCTCGTTGATTCCAGATCAAGACGCTTGATAATATCCTGCTGAATTGCAGGTGACAAGTCAAGGAAGTTTACGAAGGTTCCGTGAATTCTCATAATATAAACTCCGCTGGGAGCATATTTCTGAGGATCTGCAAGAACTTTCCTGAGAGTTTCGGGAGTTGTGACATTTACATATAAATAGAAAGGTGAAATATCTTCGTTAAGATCGTTGAAGAAGAGAGGAGCGATAACTCTTTCGCCGAAGTCAGCACCTTTATCTTCATATTCCTCACCCGTAAAGAACTTAGGATCAACACCGAAGTGTGAAGCATAACCGCCACAGAATTTTTCAAAAGGAAGCTTAAAGGTTGACAACATTCTGAAGCCAAGACCTGAGCCTGCTTCGCCGTAAAGGGGGTCAACACCGTAGCCAAGCTGTTCACGTGCTTTTCTGCCGTCAGGAGTTGCACCTACCCAGTAGCCGTAAGTCAGATGTGTTGATGGACTTGACCAATCGGGACGGAATGGATTGCCAAGATAGTTTTTCTTTGAAGCAATCATATCAGATATCTTTGATGCGATTTCTGCAGCTTCTCTGTCAACAACTACATTGTTATTACCAAACTTAGGACAGGATGAAAGATACTCTCTCAGTTCTTCCTCACCTTCAAAATTATTTCTCAGAGCATTCAGAAGCCTTTCTGCATCGTCGGGATAATCCTTAAGGAAGCAGTCAATCGCAACAAATGAGTCAGCAATAATTGAAAGACCGTGAATGAGACAGCCGCTGCCGTTATATTTTGTACCCTGCTCTTTTGTATCACGCATGTCGATACCGCTTTCGATACCGCCCATAAATACACTGAGGAACGGAACAGGAAGCTCTGAAATTGCAATTGACGCACCGTTTGCGGCATCACACATTTTATCTGCAAAATAGTCAGCATTCTTATAGAATTCTTCTCTGATATTCTGAAGAAGTTTCTTTGCATCTGTTTCTGTTGTAACAGTGTCAATCTTTTTACCTGTTATTGTTGAATAGCCTCCATTCAGCACGAGTTCAAGAATCTTCGGCATGTTGAACCATGAGTTTGTTGTGTTGCCGTTATCCTTGCCCATGATAAGAGGTTCCTGACAACCTGCAACAGAATAATCCTCAAGGTCTTCGGGATCTTTGCCTGCATTCTTAAGAACAGCAAAGAGTGCATCGTCATTGAAAAGAGAAGGGGTAAGCACACCGGGAGTAAAGAAGAACTTACCCATTTCACGGTACATTTCTTTGGGTGTGTTTTTATGTAACTTTGCAGAAAGAATGGGCTGAGGCAAATTCATGTCATAGTAAGCATCCATGAGAGCATAAGATGTTTCATTTGTAAGGTCTGTGCCGTCGTTTGCTTTACCGCCTACAAGAACGCTCTGTGAAATTGCCCAGCTTCTGTCTGCAACGTTGAAGAAAACAAGGAAATGTTTGAGAAGAGATGCAGTTGTTTCTCTGTCTTCGCCACTCATCTGTCTGTAAGGCTCGAAAATTCTGTCAGCGTTACCAACTGAGAAAGCAAAGGGGTTGGGAGCCTGTTCAAGACACATTACCTGCCACAGAAGCATGAAAGACTGAATTGCTTCGTAAAGACTTTCAGCACCATTCGCAGGAACCTTACGGAGAGTTGAAGCTAAAAGTTCAAGCTGAACTTTTCTCTCATCATCTGCAGACGCCATTTTTTCTTCAGCAATTTCAGCATATCTTTCAGCAAGACGTTTTGTGCTTTCAAGAGTAATTATAAAAGCTTCGTAGTTTGTTCTCTTTTTCTCGTTTGTTTCTGTTGAAAGCTTCTCTTTAATGTCACCGATAATTTTGTCAAGACCGAATTTCAGAACAGGTCTGAAATCGGGAATCAGGTGACCTGTTACCTGCTCTATAAAAAAAGCAACCTCTGCGGTATAATCTTCATACTTATCGTACATTTCAGTGAGAGTTCTTACATAATCAGTTTTCTTTGTAAATTCTCTGACCGCATCAATTCTTTCCTTGGGGAATTCGTCGTTAGGCTCTATATCATTGTAAACCGCTGTAGGATCACAATAACCTGAGAAGGTTTCAACGCGGAAAGCAGGATTGATAAGAGCATAGCTTCTTGCAAAAGCATCTCTCTGTGTGCCTGCAAAAACTGCATTGTCACTGATTGAAAGAGGAAGTCTTTCGATAATTGCCTCAAGTTCCTTGGCAGCTCTCATTTCTTTGTCAAGAGATGCAAATTCATCGCTGTGAAGATATGCAGTTTCTCTGGCAATAAGCCAACCATCAAGGCGCATAAGACTTCTTTCCTCTTTAAAAAGAGCTTTAGCCATTTCAGTAATTTCGTTCTGTTTGTAGATTTCTTTGATTATCATTCTAATCATCCCTTTATGTTTTGATTATGGAAATTCCGTTCTTTTTCAGAACATCAATAAATTGTGTATATTCTTCATCTGTTACGTGGGCATCGTTCATCCTGTATTCCATACCGCACTGTGCCCATTTGTCCTTACCGTATTCATGATACCGCAGAACCTCAACATCAATTTTGTCATTAGCAAAGCTTTTTATCAGCCTTGCAAAATTGTCTGCATCCTCCGCAGATGAATTGAATTTTCCGACAAGGGGAATATGTATAAGAAGCTGGTCCCTCATCTTTGTGACCTTTCTTATGTTTTCTATTGTTTTCTCATTGGATGTGCCGATTACCGATTTATGTTTTTCTGCATCATAATGTTTAAGATCAACTATCATGTAATCGATAAGCTCGCTCAGTTCACAGAATTCAGGATGTGATGCGTTTGATTCAATCGCGGTATTTATCCCCGCTTCTTTACATCTCATAAGAAGTTCTTTAAGTGCTTCAAACTGCACCGTCGGTTCTCCGCCTGTAAAGGTAACTCCGCCGCCTGAAAACATCATCATTTTCCCGGAAAGGATCTCAGCAAAAATCTCTTCTGTATCATGCTCTGTACAGGAAAGCTTTTTCTTACCATCAGAAATCATTTCAGTGCCGTTTATTGCAATGCTTTCGGGATTTGAACACCAGGGGCAGAAAAAATTACACCCCTGAAGATGATATACAAGTCTGTTACCGGGACCGTCCTGTGAAAAATTGAAGCCTCTGTGCAAAATTCTGATTTTCATTAAAAATCACCATAATAACCTATTATCTTTTTAAATTATATCACAAGTTATAATTATTGTCTATAAATAACTATTAAAATTTATTTATTTTCATATAACTATGTGTTGATTTTGACCACAATAATGTGATATGATATTATAGCAAAATTTTATTCCTTAAGGAGTTGATATATATGAAATATGCGGTTATCCTCTATGACGGAATGGCTGACCTTCCCGTCGAGGAATTAGGCGGTAAAACACCTATGGAAGCAGCAAACAAACCCAACTTTGATCGTCTTGCAAGCAAAGGCGAAATCGGTCTTGTAAGAACTGTGGCAGATGGTTTAAAACCGGGAAGCGACGTTGCAAACTTAAGCGTTCTCGGTTATGATCCGAAAAAATATTACACCGGACGTTCACCTCTGGAAGCGGTAAGCATCGGTGTCAAAATGCTCGATGATGACATCGCTCTCAGATGCAATCTCGTTTCATTGCCAGACGAGAAAAATTACGAAGACAAAACAATGGTTGACTATTCGGGCGGTGATATTTCCACTCCCGAAGCTGCAGAAATCATAAAATCAGTAGAAGAGCATTTCGGAAATGATATTTTCAGATTCTATGCAGGTGTCCAGTACAGACACTGCCTTATCTGGCATAAAGGCACTGTAGACCTTGGTTCAATGACACCTCCCCATGATATCTCCGGTCAGGTTGTAGGTCAGTATCTTTCGAACAGCGAAAATGCTAAAGACCTTATCGCCATGATGAAGGAAAGCTACGATTTTCTTATGAAGCATCCCGTAAATATAAAAAGAATGGCTGAGGGCAAACTTCCCGCAAACTCAATCTGGCTCTGGGGCGAAGGAAAGAAGCCTATGCTCCCCTCTTTTGAAGAGACTTTCGGTCTTAAAGGAAGTATTATTTCAGCAGTTGACCTTCTCAAGGGAATCGGTCAGTGTGCAGGAATGAAAACTCCCGATGTTGACGGTGCAACAGGCTACATAGATACAAACTTTGAAGGTAAAGCTAAGCAGGCTGTTAAAGATTTTGACGAAGGCTGTGACTTTGTCTATGTTCACTTTGAAGCACCCGACGAATGCGGACACAGAAGAGAAGCAAAAAACAAAGTCCGTTCAATCGAGCTTATTGACGAAAAGGTTTTGCCAATAATAATTGAAGGTCTTGAAAAATATGATGATTATAAAATCCTAATTCTTCCCGACCATCCCACACCAATCAGAACAGCAACACATTCATCAGACCCTGTGCCCTACATGATTTATCACAAAAAAGACGAAAAGGAAAATTCATTCGATTCAATCAACGAGAAAACAGCAGCAGACAGCGGAAACTTTGTTGAATTCGGTCCCGATGTGATGAAAAAATTTCTTGCTGAATAAAATAATAAAAAGGAAGTAATAAAAATGAAAATAAACACAAAATGCCTCCACGCAGGCTACACACCGAAAAACGGCGAACCCAGAGTTCTCCCCATCACACAGAGCACAACTTTCAAATATGAAAGCAGTGAAGAAATGGGTAAACTTTTTGACCTTGAAGCAGAAGGATACTTCTACACAAGACTTCAGAATCCCACAAACGATGCAGTTGCAGCTAAAATCGCAGCTCTTGAAGGCGGCGTTGCAGCAGTTCTCACCTCATCAGGTCAGGCAGCATCCTTCTACTCGGTTTTCAACATCTGCCATGCAGGTGACCATGTTGTGGCATCAGCTGCAATTTACGGCGGTACATTCAACCTCTTCTCAGTTACAATGAAGAAGCTGGGAATCGATTTCACTTTTGTCAATCCCGATTCAACCGAGGAAGAACTGAATGCCGCATTCAAAGAAAACACAAAGGTTGTTTTTGCAGAAACGCTTTCAAACCCCTCACTCAATATTCTTGATATCGAGCTTTTTGCAAATGTGGCTCACGCTCACGGGGTTCCCCTTATTGTTGACAACACATTTCCCACACCTATCAACTGCAGACCTTTCGAGTTTGGTGCAGACATCGTAACTCACTCAACAACAAAATACATGGACGGTCACGCAACACAGGTTGGCGGTGTTATTGTTGACAGCGGTAACTTCGACTGGACAGCATCAGATAAATACCCGGGACTCACAACTCCCGATGAATCATATCACGGTGTTATTTACACAGAACGTTTCGGCAAAGGAGCATACATCACAAAATGTGTGACACAGCTCATGAGAGACTTGGGCTCAATACCCTCTCCTCACAACGCATTTCTCCTCAATCTCGGTCTTGAAACACTTTTCCTCAGAGTTCCCAGACATTGTGAAAATGCTCTTAAAGTGGCAAAATTCCTTGAAGCTAATGAAAACGTTACATGGGTGAATTATCCCGGTCTTGAAGGCAATAAATATTATTCTCTCGCTCAGAAGTATATGCCCGACGGCACAAGCGGTGTTGTCTCTTTCGGTATCAAGGGCGGAAGAGAAGCTGCAACACGCTTTATGGATTCACTGAAGCTTGCAACAATCGCAACACACGTTGCAGACTGCAGAACATGTGTCCTTCACCCTGCAAGCACAACTCACAGACAGCTCACATCTCAGCAGCTTGAAGAAGCAGGTGTTGCAGAAGACCTTATCAGATTCTCAGTAGGTCTCGAAGATGCAGACGACATTATCGCCGACATCGCACAGGCAATCGAAGCTTCCCAAATGTAAATTTTATCTGACAAATATTGACTTTTGATTTTTTGGCAGTATAATGTAAGTACAGTGGTGTAAAAATTATACCGTAAAACTCTCTCGGAGGTAATACAAATGAAAAAAGCTCTTAAAATAATCGGTGCTATCGTAGCAGTCGCAGGTGTTGTTGCTGCAGCTTACTATCTCATTAAAAAATATTGCTGCAAGAAAGATGTCTGCACATGTGAAGAATGCGAAGACATCTGCTGCTTCGATGAAGACGGCGAAATCTGTGATTGTGCAGAGTGTGCACAGTGTGCAGATGACGAAACCGTGGAAATCGAAGAAGATAAACCTGCAGAAGAATAATTTTAAGCGAAACGGCAGACTTTATGTCTGCTGTTTATTTTTCACAACAAGAAACCCGACAGATTAATTTCTGTCGGGAATTTTTATTGTTTATTAAGTTCTTCAATATATCTTGTCAGTGCATCGTCCTGCGTAGGTAAAAGACTGAAACCTTTATCTGTCAGACATTTCTTTGAAAGTCTGGAGTTTAAAGGTCTTTTTGCTTTTACAGGATATTCTGACGTAGGAATATGGTTTATCTTCGTTGAAAGCCCCGATTTTTTCATTATGCTTTCTGCAAACTCTGCCCAGCTCATAAAACCTTCATTGGTTGCGTGATAAACACCGTATTTTTCTGTCTGAATCATCTGCACAAGAAGCACCGAAAGGTCTTTTGTATATGTAGGCGAACCGATCTGGTCTGCAACTACATTCAGTTCATCTTTAGTTTCTGCAAGACGGCGCATTGTTTTCACAAAATTATTACCGTTAATGCCGTAAACCCATGATGTTCTGACAACAAATGTTTTTGAGCAATTTTCAAGAGCATTTTTCTCGCCCTCAAGCTTTGTTACTCCATAAACATTCCGGGGATTTTTTTCATCTGAAGGCTCATATGCCTCCTCGCCGTCACCGCCGAAAACATAATCGGTGCTGATATAAATCATTTTAGCTCCGATTTTTTCACAGGCTTCTGCTATATAAAGACTGCCTTCCGCGTTGATTTTCCTGCAGATTTCTTCTTCATCCTCAGCCTTGTCAACTGCGGTATATGCTGCGCAGTGAATTACCCCCTCAGGTTTATTTTCAAGGATAAATTTCTGTGTGGATTCTTTGTCTGTCAGGTCAAACTCTTCCCTGTCACAGGGAATGGCTTCAATTCCGTTTTTCAGAAGTTCTTCTGTAACATCGTGACCAAGCTGACCGCAAACACCTGTTACGAGAATTTTCATTTCAGGACTTCAACCCTTTCATAGAAAAATCTCACATCACTGTCTGCAAATTTAGGTGCTTTCATATCCTTCTCGCTGAGAACAGGATTATCATTACCCCAATCAACTCCGAAAGCTTCGTCGCAGAAGCACACACTTCTGTCATTTTCAGGTGAATAATAATCATCAACCTTGTATGAAAACTCAACATCGTCTGTCAGGGTAATAAACCCGTGTAAAAATCCCTTAGGTACAAAAAGCTGTTTTTTATTTTCTTCGGAAAGCTCAACAGAAATCCATTTAAGATAAGTGGGAGAGCCTTCTCTGATATCCACGATTACATCAAGCACTGCACCTTTGATGCAAGTAACGAGCTTTGCCTGACATTTGGGATTTGTCTGACAATGCAGACCTCTGAGCGTTCCCTTCTTCTGAGAAAAAGAACGGTTATCTTGAACAAAATCTATGTCAATGCCTGCTTCGGCAAGAGCGTTTTTATTGTAGCTTTCCATAAACCATCCGCGATGGTCGCCGAAAATTTTTGGCTCAATGATAAATGCATCTCTGAGCGCTGTTTCGATAATATTCATGCTTTATTTTCCTTTCGGTTCATCATCTTCACGGCCCCAATGAGGTCTCTGACCGGGTTTATCCGCATAGAGAATTTTGCCCTCAGCGACTCGCATAAGATGCTGACCGTAAGAGGATTTGCCGTATTTCTTAGCTGATTCAATAAGCTTTGCTTTTGTAATCCAATGCATATTGTATGCAATTTCTTCAGGAGCTGAAATTTTGATACCCTGAAGAGTTTCAATAGTCTTGATAAAGTTGCCGGCATCCATAAGAGAATCAACTGTTCCCGTATCGAGCCATGCAAAACCTCTACCCATTGTTTTGACTTCAAGATTTCCAGCCTCAAGGTACATTCTGTTGATGTCTGTTATCTCATATTCGCCTCTTGTACTTTTCTTGAGGTTTTTAGCATACTCAACAACCTTGTTGTCATAGAAATAAAGTCCTGTAACCGCATAGTTTGATTTAGGATTTTCGGGTTTTTCCTCAATGGAAACCGCCTGACCTTTTTTGTTGAACTCAACAACGCCGAAGGCTCTAGGGTCTTCCACATAATATCCGAAGATAGTTGCACCCTCTTCACGCTTTGCAGCCTGTCTGAGCATATGACCAAGACCGCTGCCGTAGAAAATGTTGTCACCTAAAACCATTGCAACATTATCTTTTCCGATGAATTTTTCACCGATAACGAAAGCCTGTGCAAGACCTTCAGGTTTTTCCTGAACAGCATAGGAGAGCTTGAGACCGAACTGTTTTCCGTCACCTAAAAGATGTTCAAACTTCGGTGTGTCCTCCGCTGTGGAAATGATGAGGATTTCTCTGATGCCCGCTAACATCAGAACTGAAAGCGGATAATATATCATCGGTTTATCATAAACCGGTAAAAGCTGTTTACTGGTTACCATTGTCAGGGGGTAAAGCCTTGTTCCTGAACCGCCTGCAAGAATAATTCCTTTCACTTAAACACGCTCCTTTTTCCATGTATTTTATGTCCCGCATATGCAGGGCATATACATTATAGAACTTTTTTTGCGTTTCGTCAAATTTTTCTTTATTTTTTAACATATTTTTTAATTTGTACAAATATGTTTTGCAAAAAATTTCACAATAATCATTCAAAAAGTCCCGTAAAGAAAATACGCATAACAAAAGTGATTCTTGCAAAAAATGCTGTAATTTCTCCGCCTGTTTCCATATCACATTTTAAGCTTTCAAACCATTTATCAGTGTCC
The DNA here is from genome assembly GCA_015065765.1 of Oscillospiraceae bacterium. GTDB lineage: Bacteria > Bacillota > Clostridia > Oscillospirales > Acutalibacteraceae > SIG575. The sequence goes on from SVPP01000011.1 coordinate 64,807, forward strand.
GTCGTTATTTCAAAAACAGTCTTTTCACTTGAAAAACTGTCTGCGTCAGAATCAATATATACCACGAATGTATAACTTTCACCCGGTGTAAGACTTTTAAATACACCATTTTCAGAATAAGTGTCGGTTTCCTCGCAATAATATGTGAAGCCCTCCGCCTCTGTCAGAACGACCTTGGTTTTGCCGATTTTTTCTGTTGTGATTTCTTCATGAGCAACAGGTCTTTCCGGAATTACCCATTCGATAACAGGCGATGCAAATTTTCCGTCACCCGCTTTTCTGCAAAGGTACATCGTAGTGCCTGGAACAACGGGAATATAGTCAAATTCCACTGAGTTTTCCTCAGTAAATTCTTCATCGGGAGAAAATTTGTAATAAACCCTCTGACCAAACATTTCCACTGAGCATTCATCAACAAAATTGATTTGCGGCTCAATAATATTTTTTCTCTCAGGAAGAGGTACAAGAAAACTTTCCTGTCCTATGTCAACAATAAATGTCATGGTTGAAGAAGAATCAATCCACTCTGTAACATTCTGCCCACTACTGAGTGTCTGATAATACTTTGTTTTTACAGAAACTCTGCTTTCATCAAAAATCATAGTTTCATTCTCATAATCGTAACCTATAGGATTTACGAAAATCTTGGGCAGATACACATAGGGTTTATACCCTTCCTCAGAAACAGTAATTTCAATTGTATTTGCAACGTATTCCTCAACATCAACCTGAATTGTTTCACCACTTTCCACGCTGACTCCGTTTACGGCAATTTCAAAATCAGATGTTGCAGTAACACCAACAGTCTTACTGCCGTTTTCGATAAGAATTGTTTCAGGAAGCTTTGAAGAAACATCCACATTTATTTCTTCCGAGGCACTTGAGAATGTCAGAGAATTCAGCGCTGTCACCGCCTGAGCATATTCACGCTCATAAACCTCACCGAAGCCGTTTTCGTCCTTTGCGGAAGCTCTGATAACTGTACCGTCAGAAAGAGAAACAGGCTTTGTGTAAAGCTTTCCGTTTTCTCTCGGGTCACTGCCGTCAAGTGTATAATAAATTTCATCTGCACTGAGGCAGGAAAGTTCAAGCTTTTCCGCAAGAGATATCTTTCCGCTGTCAAGGGAGAATTTTACATGCTTATCAGCACTTGTGAATGCTTTGATTGCAAAATTACCAAGACGCATATACTCCGTCGGTCCGTCAAAGCCTTTGATTACCTTCTGGTGAATATCCTCCCACTTTTCTCCATCACTGCTTACGAAGCTTTCTCCTGCTCCTGAAACGTTTGCTGTGCTCTGGATGCGGTACTCCATATAAATCGCTTCAACCTGAGCGGTCAGAGTTTCTGTGGGATTTTTAAGATAAACCACTACGCTGAATTCTTCACCTTTTCTGAGATTTACTCCCTCTTCAAGGTTTTCGGTATAATAACCCGGCAAAGATTTAGTGCCTGAAAACTCTGCCTGAAGAGTTCCCGAAGTGGGATCTTTTTTATTTTCAAGAGAAGTAAATATTCTTACAGTGTACTGCGTATTCACATCAGTTGTATAGAAAGAAACTGCTTCCAGAACCTCATCTTTTTCTGCCGTAAAAACGTTTGACATGAAAATTTCAGTAGAATCGTCAAAGCCTATGGGAGTGTACTGCACACTTTCATCGTGTGAATAAATATTCTCATAGTTATCCTTGCTCTCATAAAGATAGATTCCGATGTAATCTGTTGTCACGTCCTCGTAGGAAAGCCAGAAAAAACCTTTTTCACCCCAGACTTCACCCCAACTGTTCTGAACGAGCCATGCTCCGTCATTTTCAATATATTTTGAATTGTTAAAATTTTCTTTAGGAAAATTATCATCCCAGCCTACAATCGAAACCGAATGATTGGTATAAGCACCGATATAATTATACCACGCATTTGTCTTTTCATTGAAATTCTGACTTCTGTTTGATGCAAGATATGAAATGTCAACAGCCTGCTCTGTTTTATACATCTGCTCTTTGACCTGCTGAACAAGAAATCTTCGTGCCTCTGCCTGCTCTGCTTCATTGTCGTATTCGTATTCGGGAAATGAAATCATATTCTGCAGATGTGCAACAGAAGTTTCTCTGTATTTTTCAGCAATTTTTGCATTTGAATAAGGGAAATCCGTCTCAGGTGCAGGGCCATACCAGTTTGAAAGTGCTCCGCAGGCAGTGAAGTCAAAACCGCCGTTGTTGAAGGGGTCATAGTCGCTGAAAATAAATCTGAACGCTTTTTTCTGATTTACTGAAGAATAAGTGAAATATGAAAGGTGTGACTCAGACAGATTTTTGATTATGCCCTTCTGTGCAAGACCTGTTTCACTTGAAGTAAGTGCGGCAAATGCCCAGCACGTTCCGAAGTCTCCCTGATCACCTGCTGCCTTAACATGACGTACCGCAAATTCCTCAGGCAAAGAAACTGCCTTGTTTGATTTTTTACTTACGGGAAGCTTTGATGAAATGTGAGAAGATATTCTTCCGCCGCCCTTTAAAATTTCTTTTTCATTCTCAGTAAGCGTACTGAAAGTAAGGTTATTTATCTCTCCGGATGCAAAAGATGTTATGCTAAAAACAGAAAACATATTCAGCAAAAGAGCCGTACATAGAATAAGCGAAATGATTTTCTTCTTCACGAAAATCAACTCCTTCCGTTCTAAATTTAAATTTTTTATTTAAGATATTCTTCCATTATCATCGCTGCATTTCTGACAATTTCTTCGCAGGGACGTGTCTTTTTATAATGCTCGTTTCTCTCTGCGGGAACATGGCTTTCCGAAGGACCATCCATACCTAAAAGATCACGACAGATAAATGAACACTCGTTTCTTTTTTCAAATTCTTCTTTGATTTCTCTTACCTTTTTGTAAACCTCTTTCTTCGCTTCTGCTGCATCGGAAAGGTCTGTATCATCGGCAAGCCCGATAAGAAGTGTGCAACCGCTGAATGCACCGCACACTTCACGGAGTCTGCCGAAACCTCCGCCGAAGCCGATTGACAGACGCTTTGCCGTTTCGTCATCAATACCGAACTTATCAGCAAATGCACAAAAAACTGCCTGCGAACAATTATATCCTTTTCCAAAAAGCTCTACAGCCTTTTCAGTTCTTCTTCCCATATTTTTCTATCTCCTTTATCTCTGCTTTTTCATAAAGCTCATTAATGTATTTTTCGTATTTTTCTGTTTTCAGTCTACTCTTTGCAATGCTTTCAAGATCCTGTTCAAGAAAGTCGTCAACAGTTCCTCTCATTTCAGATATTTTTTCCTGAATTTCTTTCTCAGAAGGTTTCAGCTTACCCTCAGCATAAATATTCTGAAGCTCCATAACACCTGTCTGCAGATAGTAGGAATAAAACTGACTCATCTGAATGGATTTTATACCCACAACGCCTTCCTTATTTTCGTTTTCTTTGTTGAAAGCCTCTGCCTTTGCTCTGAGTCCCGCAAAGGTCACATCGTCATAAATCCCTTCTTCCTCCATAAGAAGAAACTGAATTTTTGCCTTGGCGCATTCTTCAAGAGTTCTTTCATAAAGAATTTCTTCAGGTGTTACGCCGTCAAATTCCGTCTGCCAGAAACCTTCTGTATACTCTGCACCAAATTTTTCAAGACAATCATTGAGAACCTCAGACTTATATTTCTTTCTGAAATACTCAAACTCTTCCGGCGTTATTTCTTCGCCGTTTACTACCGCAACTGCCGAAATCTCTTCGCTTTCTTCACCGCAGGAAGCAAGTGACAGTACAAAAACCAGCGAAAGAAAAACACATATAACCTTTTTAATCAAAATCTCACCTCAAAATGCATAAACTCACACGGTAATTATACATAATATTCAGGCAAAAATCAACACATTAAGTTGACAACAAAGGGGAAAAAGTATATAATTGTTACATTAAAATTAAGAAAGGAAGATATTTTCCATGAAAAAGTTTTTTTCAATCATCATGGCAGTTGTTATCTGCCTGAGTGTGTGTGCTATTGGCGTCTCTGCGGTTGACGTCGCAGACAAGACACTCAAATTCAAGGGCGATGGTGAATTCAAGATCATGCAGGTAGCTGACCTTCAGGATTCATCATTTGTTGTTTCTACAACAAATGAATATCTTGAAAAAATCATCAAAGAAGAAGACCCTGATCTTATTGTTCTCACCGGTGACAACATCGGCGGCGGTACAGGTGATGCTCTCACAGAAGGCATTTCAAGATGGCAAGTAAAGAAAGGTATTAATCAGTTCATGTCTTTCTTTGAAAAAATCGGAATTCCCGTTGCAGTTGTTTTCGGCAACCATGACGGTGAGGCTCTTATCGGCAAAGAAGAGCAGATGGCTATGTATCAGACATACAAATGCTGCGTAGGCTTTGATGAAGGTGACAGCCTCTATGGCTGCGGTACATACAATCTCCCCATCCTTTCATCAGACGGGGAAAAGGTTGTTTATAACCTCTGGATGTTTGACTCAAATATGTATGACGATGTAAACGGCGGTTATGACCACGTTCATGAAGACCAGATCGCATGGTATGTTGAAACCTCAAACGCTCTCAAGGCTGCTAACGGAGGCACTCCCGTTCCCTCAATGGCTTTTCAGCACATCATCGTAAACGAAATCTATGATGCACTTGTAGAGGTTGAAGCAGGCACCCCCGGCTCAATTCCCCATGGCGATAAAGCACTCGCTCTTCCCGCAAATGCAACAGGCGTTATAAACGAGGGTCCCTGCCCTGGCTCAGTTGATTCTCTTCAGTTTGAGACAATGGTGGCTCAGGGCGACGTTAAGGCTATGTTCTTCGGACATGACCACGTTAACTCCTTCGTTGTTCCCTACCAGGGCATTGATATCGTAAACACACCCACATCAGGCTTCGGCTCCTACGGTGACAAATCGACACGCGGTGTAAGAATCATCACAATCAATGAAAACGATACATCAAAGTATGAAACAAAGGTTATCAACTACTATGAGAAATTTGCTACTGATAATTTCTCAGAATGCAGATATCTTATGAGTGAAGGTGATGTATGGAACGCACTGCGCTACCTTATCCTTGCTCCCTCAAACGGCGTTTCAATCATTTCCGTTCTCGCTGATATCTTTGCTCTCATTGCCTAAACCCATATAAAGACAACTATAAGGAGATATTAAGTATGTTTAAGAAAACTTTCAGTATCCTCCTGTCGGTTTTAATTTGTCTTTCAATGTTTACTGTATGTGTCGGTGCTGCAACTGAAAGCACCGACACTCTTCAGTTTAACAAAGACGGCACATTTAAAATCATGCAGGTTGCAGACATTCAGGATGATCACCACCTTATTCCCGCAACACTTGACTTTTTCAGAATTGCTATAGAATCAGAAAAGCCTGATCTTGTTGTGCTTCTGGGCGATAACATTTCAGGTGTCCCAAGCGATTTCGAGGACATTGAAAAAGCAAGAAAAAACACTGCTAAAGCAATTGACTGCTACATGTCCTTTTTTGAAGAAATAAAAATGCCTGTAGCAATTGTTTTCGGCAACCATGACGCTGAAAACAAAGTAACAAAGGAAGAACAGATGCAGATGTATATGTCTTACGACTGCTGTCTTGCTATTGACGAAGGTCCTGATATCTCCGGTTGCGGAACATACAACCTTCCCGTACTTTCATCAGACGGCACAAAAATTGCATATAATCTGTGGTTCTTTGATTCTGCTCTCTACGATGAGGCAAAAGGAATCTCTGACAACATCCAGCAGGATCAGATGGATTGGTACATAAAAACGTCAAACGAGCTTAAAGAAGCAAACGGCGGTGTACCCGTTGACTCAATGGCATTTCAGCACATTGTTCCGAAAGAAATTGACAATGCCGAATTTCTCGAGGGAGAGGTAAACGAGGAACCAAGCCACGATTCCGGTGAATCGCTTCAGATTCCTGCAATGCTCAATCAGGGCGACGTAAGAGCAATTTTCTTCGGCCACGACCATGTCAACACCTACACAGCTCTCTATGAAGGAATTTACCTTATCAATAGTCCTACATCCGGCTTTGGCTCCTACGGCGATATGAACAGAGGCCTGAGGTTCGTTACAATCAACGAAAACGACACATCAAAATTCGAAACAAAACTCATTAATTATTATGATGATTATTGCACGGATAACTTCTCCCGTTGTCGCTACTACGTAAATTCAAGCATCGGGGTTGTGTGGAATATTTTAAGATTCCTCATCCTTGCTCCCTCAAACGGCATGTCCATTTTCACTGCAATTTATGAAATTTTCTGCATGGTGTCATAACATAACGGAAGGCGGTATTATTAATGAAAAAAATTATTTCAGTATTTTTGGCAATTACTATTACCCTCAGCTTGTTTGCAGTTTCTGTTAATGCTTCACAAACAACAGATGAAAAACTCATGTTCAATCAGGACGGTACTTTTAAAATTATTCAGGTCGCTGACTTACAGGATAATACTAACCCCGTAAAGCAGACTAACGAATATATCAGAGAAATCGCGAAAGATGAAAAGCCCGATCTTTTTATCCTTACCGGCGATAACATTTCTGATTCAGTTGCAAGAGGATTTACAAAAGCTCACTCTGAGAAAAAAGTTAGAAAAGCAATTGATGCCTTTATGTCTGTTTTTGAAGAAATCGGAGTACCTGTTGCAATTGTTTTCGGAAACCATGATGCAGAAGGTCTTGTTTCAAAAGAAGAGCAGATGGCAATTTATCAGGAATATGACTGTTGCATTGCAATTGACGAGGGAGAAAGTCTCTACGGCTGCGGCACATATAATCTTCCCGTTTATTCATCAGACGGTGAAAAGGTTGTTTACAACCTCTGGATGTTTGACTCAAACATGTATGACGATGTAAACGGTGGCTATGACCACGTTCACGAGGACCAGATTGAATGGTATGTAAAAACATCAAACGAACTCAAAGCTCAGAACGATGGACAACCTGTTCCCTCGATGGTTTTCCAGCACATTATTGTAAATGAAATTTTTGATGCACTCGAAGAGGTTGAAAAACAAAAGGGTGCTGTTAAAGATGACAACGGAAAATATTTTGTCCTGCCCGAAGGAGCAAAGGGAACTCTTCGTGAAATCCCCTGTCCCGGAGAAGTCGATTCTCTTCAGTTTGAAAAAATGGTAGAACAGGGCGACGTAAAAGCTATGTTCTTCGGTCACGATCATAAAAATGACTTTGAAATTTCTCACGAAGGAATTGATATTGTAAACACACCTACATCCGGTTTCGGTTCTTATGGTGATGACAACAGAGGTGTACGTGTTATCACTCTGAACGAAGAAGATACATCGGTTTATGAAACTGAGATTATCACATATCTCGATAACTACTGCACAGAGCCATTGGAAGTTTTCCTTTATCATGTACAGGGCTTAAAATTTATCTGGGATATGTTCCTTATGGGTTTAACTTATCCCATTAAAGCAATCACAACATTATTTGCATAAAATTCAGAGGTGTAATCTAACTTGAAACGGGAAAACAGCCATGCCTTCAGAAAAGGTGTCAGAAACGGAATACCTATTGCTTTGGGATACTTTGCAGTTGCATTCACATTGGGAATTGCCGCATCGAATGCAGGGCTGACGGCTTTTCAGGCAACACTTGCAAGTCTGACAAACAATGCTTCCGCAGGAGAATATGCAGGTTTCACCGTAATTGCCGCAGGAAGCGGATATCTTGAAATGATAATCATGCAGGTTGTGGCAAACGCACGATATCTTCTCATGAGCTTTGCAATGAGTCAGAAAATCCCTCAGGATATGCCTCTTCACCACAGACTGCTGGTAGCCTTTGACCTGACTGATGAAATCTTCGGCATTTCAATTGCAGAGCCGGGAAAGCTGAATCCCTACTTTTCATATGGTGCTTTTTCAGTTGCAATCCCCGGTTGGTCTCTCGGCACATGTCTCGGTGTTGTCATGGGAAATGTTCTGCCGTTAAATGTTGTGAGTGCACTAAGTGTAGGACTTTTCGGAATGTTTATCGCCATCGTCGTTCCCGCCACAAAGCAGAACAAGGTTCTTCTCGGCATTGTCCTCGTTTCAATGGTACTGAGCTTCGCGTTTTATAAAATTCCTGTTTTTGATGCCATTTCATCAGGTACAAAAACAATAATTTTAACAGTTGTAATTGCTCTTGCTGCTGCAATTATTTTCCCTGTAAAGGAGGAAAATAAAAATGCAGAATAATGTTTACATCTACATCGGAATTATGGCACTTGTAACGTACCTGATGCGTGTACTGCCAATGACCATATTCAGAAAAGAAATCAAAAACAAAACTATACGCTCCTTCCTTTACTACGTTCCTTACGTCACGCTGACAGTTATGACCTTCCCTGCAATCCTTGAAGCAACAGGAAGTGTCTGGTCTGGTTTAGCAGCACTTATTGTTGGCGTGTTTGTTGCATGGAAAGGCGGAAGCTTACTTATAGTTTCCGTAATTTCCTGCGTAGTAGTTTTTGTGATTGAGTTGTTTATACTTTAAGCGAAAATAGCAGAGCTGATATTCAGCCCTGCTATTTTTATCTCTTTTTATACATAACCAATTCGGGGTTTGAGCCGTTTTCGCCATACGTGCAGACGAGCAAGAAATCGGTTCCTGCAACAACACCGAAGCATCTGTCACTACCGAATTCACACTCAAGCTGATTTCCAAGATAAGTGCTGTTGTCATCTAAAAACTTTATACTTTCTCCGCTTGGAAGAGCATATTCCAGATTTACAAAACTTCCTACAAGTTTATTCAGATCTTCTACTTTTGGCATTCCCTGAATTTTAAGTTCGTTAAACTCTTGTATAATTTTATTTTTAAATTCTTCAAACATTTCTTCTCCTCCAATTTTTATGTACTCTGCAATAAAGCATCGTTTCCCGAAAGGACAACCATTTGTTTCCATACATCCGTTGCATTTGTCTTTCATAAAACATTCTTCACAATTTGCTTTGCAAATTGATTTACTCATAATATCATCTCCCTATATACTTAATACAACAAATTTTATAAAAAATCAAGACTTGAAATTTTTATAAATCTGTGATAATAGAGTGAGGATTCCCGAATAAAAAAATTTAAAAAGCAGACACTTTTTATAAGTGTCTGCTTTGCTTTTTTGCTCAGGGCTGTTCAAATAACGGAATGCTTTCCTCTTCGTGTTCCCAGAACATAAAGTTATTGTGTTCAACATATACACATCTGAAACCGTAAATTGCAGATGCGCTGAATGCAGGAACATAGAGAAGTCCTCTTCTTCCTCTGTAAACAGGAGCATCAAGTTTTACTTCTTCACCATTTTCAAGAACTGCAACATCACTGCCTTCCGTGAAGGTTACTTTTTTACCGTAAATTCCCAGCGTCATTTTACCTTCGTCTTTAGTCACATAAGCTCCGACACTCTGGAAAACAACTGACAAAGGAGCGTACCAGATTCCGTCCTTCTTTTCGGGACACGCATCAACTCCGCCGAGGCCTGCAAGCATACCCTTGAACACCATTCTGGGATGTCTTTCAAGGTAAACGGGAGGCATTGCGAAAGGCTGAATCTCATCCTTTTCCTTATCGATAACAACCTGATCGATAATATCCTTTTCGATATCATCACCTTCACCAAGGTAGGAAGTAATTTTCATTTTCTTTCCATCAACTTCAAAAAGTGCAAAAGACGGTCTGCCTTCAATTTCCTGCGGATAGAATGCCGCGTGGAAAATACTCTGCTGAGAATTACATCCCGGCGCACCGCCACCCGCATTTGAAAGCATGTAGTGAATTGTACCCTGAGAAGGCTTCGAGAAAATCGCATCGTTCTTTATGGGGAAAGAACGTGAGAAATTGTGTTCGTGACCGGCTAACATAATGTCACACATATCAATACCTTCTCTCATCCACGGGAAAGCATCGAAATTGTGACCTGCAGGGTTTGAATAGTAAATGGGAAAATGGTATGTACCGATTTTCCATGTTTTATCGCTACCGCCCACGTCTTCTTTTATCCATTCGCCAACCTCGTCAGGACCGTTAATACCCATAACACACACGTGAACATTGCCGTAATCAAAAGAATAGTTTTCTGTTTTCCAGTTTTCAGGGCCGTTGTAAGGATAAGCCATTTTGAACTGTGTATCAAAAAATTCTGCAGGCTCAGCATAATATCTTCCCTCGCCTGTTTCATAATCTTTAAAACCTCTGTTATCGTGATTTCCGAGAGTCATCATAAGGGGTTTATATTCCATTATGCCTTCCCAGCCCTTGAGAGCACCGTTCCACTGAACAACGTGCTGACCGCAGTCTGTGTTGTCACCACCGGTAACGATAAACTTAACTTCCGGATGCTTCTCAAGAATTGCGAGAATATATTTCTGAATTCGTGAGTAATCCTGCTGATAGAAATTACCCTGCTGCTGGTCTGAAATTGCTATGAAAGAAAACTTTTCAAGATTCTCTTCCTCAGTTGTGAAAAAATATTCTTCACTTCTGTTTTTATCATCACCGCAGGTGTAAAAATATTTTGTACCCGCTTTCAGTCCGTCAGCAATTGCTGTGTGAATATAGCTTTCATCTCTGTCGCTTTTAAAAACAAGGTTTTCAGAATCTTTTCTGATAATTTCGTCTGTGTTTTCCTCGCGGAATTCTATATATCCGTCAGAAACTGACATATCTGTTCTCCATGTAATTGCCATCTGATGTTTTGCATCACCATTGATGGAGATCATAATATGGTCAGGCTTTTCAGTTGCATAACCCATAGGTTTTTCGTTAATATTTGCCATTATTTTTTCTCCTTTTCTGTTTCTGCTTTATTATATATAAAATCCTGAATAAGTTCAGATGTTTCTTCCTTATTGATTGTCAGAACAGCTGCACCGTTAATTGTACTGCTTGTATACTTCTTATCAAAAGGTACACGTGCCTGAACAATATCGTATCGCATATAAAGAAGCACAGCGCCTTCTGCAAGCAGAGAAAGCTCCACAGGGTTCATATCAGTTTCCACATAAGAGAGAACTGTTTTTGCAGTATCAATAAGGTCAAAAGGATTTGATTTCTTCACCTGAGAAAGAATTGCCGAAATCACTTTTCTCTGTCTTTGTGTTCTGTAAAAATCGCTGTCAAGATAACGGATTCTTACATACACAAGAGCCTCTTCGCCATTGAGAGTAACTGCATCACCATATTCAATCTTCTGCTTTGATGTTCTGTTGATGTATTCTGCCTCTCTCTGCTCAACCTGAACGGTAACACCGCCGAGGCTGTCTATAACATCCTTGAATGCATTAAAATCAACGAGCACATAACTGTCTACATCTATACCGAAGTTATATTCAATGGTTTCCATAACAAGCTGAGGTCCACCGTAAACGCACGCCGCATTCATCTTGTCTTCTCCGTGCCCCGGGATAGTCACATAGGTGTCGCGCATGAAAGACGTCATTTTAATCTGACCATGCTTTTTGTCGATTGACACAAGAATCATCGTATCGCTTCTCGACACATCTCCGCCTTTTCTGTCATCCACGCCGATAAGAAGAATATTTTCTACAAAGGGATCACTTTTAAGTGTCATTGATGAGGTTGAGGCTTCATAACCGCTCTCAGGCTTCTGATAATCAGCACTCATAAAAACAGTTGTCAGATAACCTGTTGCACCTACGAAAACAATTGCAAAAATCAGAAGCACAGACACAATAAACTTAAAAAATCCACCATGCTGTTTTTTCTGTTTCGGTACACTTTTTCTGTCGCCGCCCTTTGAATATTCTCTGGGCATTTCTTTATCTCTTTTTGTTTTTGAAATATGGATGTCTCCTGAGCCGTCATCAAAATCATCCAGATAATCGTTATATCTTTTTCTTTCTGCCGCCCTGTTTCTGTCTACATAGACATCCTCACCGCGTCTTTTCGGTGCTTGTCCGTTTTCACGGCGTATAAGCTCCTCATAACTGTAGGGATTAGCTCTCCTGCTGTTTTGAGACTGTTGTTTCTTTTTTGAAACAGGTATATCGGAATTTCTGCCGTTTTCTCTGTTTGCCAAGCATATCATCTCCTGTCTGCTATTTTACACTAAAGAATGTGAATATGCAAGAAGTAAAAGTAAATCTGTTTATTTTATTGACAAATAAAGTGATTTGTTTTAAAATTTAGGGGAGAAGGTTGGGCAGTCGCGGCTGATTTTTTCAGACGAGGAAAGTCCGAGCCCCACAGAGCAGGATAACGGCTAACGGCCGCCGAGGGTGACCTTAGGGAAAGTGCATAGAAATATACCGCCGTGATTTTTCACGGTAAGGGTGAGATGGTGCGGTAAGAGCGCACCGGTGCAGAGGAGACTCTGCAGCCAAGTAAACCCTATCCGGAGCAACACCGACAGAGGTTAAGCATTTGCTCGATGTATACCTCGACAGGTGGCTTGAGCGCTGCAGCAACGCAGAGCCTAGACAGATGATTGCCTTAAACGACAGAACTCGGCTTACAGACCTTCTCATTTTTTGATTTAAACATACTTTTTCGGTCAATAATATTTTCATCAAAAGAAAGTGAGGAAATGTTATGAAAAAGTATGTTTGCGATATCTGCGGCTATGTCTATGACGAAGAAAAAGGTGAACCCAAAAACGGAATTGCACCGGGGACAAAGTGGGAAGATCTTCCAGATGATTATGTTTGTCCTCTCTGCGGCGTAGGCAAAGAAGATTTTTCAGAAAGTTAAAAAAGAGGCTGTCAGCAGACAGCCTTTAAGTTTATAAGGAGTTGATATTATGGTAAAACATATGATAATCTGGAAGCTTAAAGAGGATGTTGACAAAGAGAGCGTAGCAAAAGATATCAAAGCATCTCTTGAAGGTCTTGTCGGCAAAATTGACGGACTGATTGAAATGCACATTCTCACAGAAAAGCTCCCTTCATCATCAGGTGACATCATGATGGATTCCACATTTGAAAGTGACGATGCACTGAAAGCTTATCAGAATCACCCCCTTCATGTGGAAATTGCAAACGGAAAAGTCAGACCTAATGTTGACACAAGGCTCTCCTTTGATTACGAGGTCTAAAGCTACGGAAGAAGGAACAGAATATGGAAGTTTTAAATTTTGCAAAGCATGTTATTCTGACAGTATTCACACTGGTTTTTATGCCCCTGTCTTTTCTTATATCACCTGCTGAAGGGTACGAGGCAAAAAATCCCAACGAGTTGAAAACAAGCTTCACCGTTCTTTCTGATATTCACATTGAGGGAAATAATTTTCAGACCTTCAAGGAATATTCAGAAATTCTGAACGATGTAAACAGTGCAAAGGATAACGATACTCTCGTTTTTCTCGGTGACAACACAATGAACGGCCAGCACATTGAAAGCATCTTCTTTTTCAGTGCCCTTAGATTCACAAAACCTGCCGACAACCTTATAATTGCCCCCGGAAACCACGACTACGGCAACGGAAACGGTGGCTATGATGAATTTTATGACAGATTCAAGGGTTATGCAAATTTTGCAGGCTGTAAAATCGAAGAAAACAACTATTATAAAATTATAGATGGCTACTATTTTATCGTTCTTACATCAGAAAGCGATTCAGTAAACGGAATTGACATTTCGGACAACCAACTTCAATGGCTTACAAGCGTTCTCGATGAAGCGTCAAAAGAAAACAAACCCGCTTTTGTTTTCTGCCATCATCCTGTAAACTATATTGAAGACGGTTCCGACGACAGACTATCAGGTGTCCTTGACGATTACGAAAACGTTATCTTCTTCTGCGGTCACACTCATTTTGCACTTTCAGAGAGAAGTGTGTCGGAAGTAAACGGTGTTCTCTCTGTAAACATTCCCAAATCAACTGAGCATGCAGTGGAGGGTTACGAGCCCGGCATCGGTGCAGTAGTTGAAGTTTATGAAAACAATGTCCTTCTCAGATTCCGCGATTTCGATGACGGAAAATGGGTAGAAGGGTACGAGTATAATTTTGAATTTTAAATACCGCAAAAAAGCTCAGGGCAGTTTAAATGCTACCCTGAGCTTTTTCATCATTCAGTTAAAACTTTATAATCAGCAATAATACCGTTTTCAGATATAATTTCAATATGATAACAATAAGATGCCTCCTCACGCCAATTAAACAAAAAGTCTATATAATCCGGTTTACGAGGATAGTAACATTCAAGGTAAATATTATATTTACTCTCAGTATTTTCACCTTCAAATTTTTTGTCCTCTATTATTACGGCACCCGTGTTTCTTATAAATTCAAAAACAGTTTCGCAATCTTCGCCTTTCTGCAGATTATCATACCATTTTCTTGTTTCGTATCCGTCATTATAATTCAGATAACAGCCTGAAAAATCATTATCCATATCAGGTATGAACAGCTTATAAATGATTTCGCCATTTTCATTGTAAGAAACCAGTATGCAGGAGATAATGTCATCATATTCATCTTCATTATCCATAGTATGAGTATAGCTGAATATGGAATACCCGCTTCCTCCAGAAGATGCGATACGCTCTTCCAAAAGCTTTTCGGTTGTGTAAGGAAAAATATAGCTTTTTATAAAATCTTCATAAGATTTCTGCTTTACGAATCCAGTCTCTGTAAGCCGGTTTTCAATTTTGCTTACATCATTACCTTTTTCAATGCCGTTATATATATCTCTCTGTTCTGCAGCAATAACAGAAATATATTCCTCCACAGGTGTCTCCAAAAATTCTTCCTGATTATACCACCACTCATACTTTGCAACAGCAAATCCATAAATCACAAGGAAGCACACACAGCAAGCTGACAGAATTGCCGTTATCTGCTTCAATGATAAGCGATACGGCTTTTCTCTGAATGCACTGCCTTTATCATAAGCGATAAATGACAAAACAGTAAAAAGAATAACTGCAATAATATTTGCAAAATAGATATCAAGGTCGCTTCCGTCTCCGGGAAAAGTTGTCACATATCTGACAACAAGCTTTCCTGCATTGATTATAGGAAAAAATATACCGCTTGTAATAAAAGAACCGAGAGATATCAGCACAAACGCAGCAACTATGCCTATGTGCTGTTTGCGAAGATTCTGTCTTTTACACTTTATCGTATAAACAACTAAAAATACAAATACTGCAAGAAAAACAGCAAGAACCGCAACACTCGGCAACGAATACATAATCGGGTCTACGAAATTCATATAACCCCATGCTGCTATGATAGCCAGAAGATTCCATATGCATATACCGGAGAAAAGAAAAATCGCTTTAGATGTACTATCATAATAAAGAGCGTTGAAATTTCTCTTTACGCTCTCCGTTTCGCCCATCTGCTCAACGGCTTTCTTCAATGCAGCTTCTTCGTCATAGCCAATTTCTATGTAAAAATCCACTCTGTCATAAATATGACTTTCTAACTCTTCCCGCAGCTCACTCTGTGTTTTTAGAGAAATTTTTTCAGGAATAACACTGTCCAGATAGTTTTCCACAATTTCAGGCCGTTGCATTTGATACACCACCTATAACCTTGCCAACTGCTTCGGAATAAGATTTCCACTCTTTCTTATTTTGTTCAAGAATTTTAATACCTTTCTTAGTCAGATGATAATATTTTCTTCTGCGCTCACCCTCCTTGCCTTCCCAATAAGACTCAACATAACCGTCCTTTTCAAAAGCATGAAGAATAGGATACAGTGTTCCTTCCTTCAGGGAAAAGACGTATTCCGATCGAAGTTCAATTTCCTTGATTATTCTGTAGCCGTACAGATCCTCTTTTTCCAGCACAGAAAGAACAAGCAGTGCTGAGCTGCCCTTTGTAAGCTCTTTTTTTATATTCATAAAAACATCTCCTTTCCGACGCGTTAATACATCGGTATTCTATGCATAGAATAACATAGTATAATACACTTGTCAAGAAAAATTTTAAAATTTAGAACAAAAAGCTCCGAACAGCCGAAACTGTTCAGAGCTTTTTATACTTATATCATTCAGAAATTATAATCAGGCTTTATAACCTTACCTGTTTTTGCTGATTCAACAATCGAAAGACAAACTTCAACTGTCTTTGCTCCCTCGAGAGCATCCGTCATAACATCCTTGTCATTAAGTATGGCATCTGCAAATACCTCAAACTCTTTTACTGCGTTGTGGTTATTAACCTCTACCTCAATAGTTTCAGGCTCTTTTGTAACCTGTTTTTCATCAACTGTGAAGAGTGTCATTGTAGGTGAAGTATTATCGCAGATAAGTGTACCTTTTGTGCCGTAAATAACTGTACGCATTGTGTAATCGCGTTTACATCCCGTTGAAACAAAAACCTTACCTGCAAGGTTATCGTCAAACTTCATAATAGCAATTGTTGCATCGTCATAAGTTACATGTGGCAGAAGCTTATGTGTGCCGTAAGCAAAAACTTCTTTTGGGTCACCTGCAAGCCATCTGAGTAAATCCACGGCATGGCATCCTCCGCCGATAACACCGTGACGCTTCGGATCACAGCGCCAGGGCTCCTGTATAAGCATATAATCGTGTGCATACTCTGATTCAACAAAATATAATTCTCCGATAGTGCCTGACTCAATTATTTCCTTTGCCTTTTCAAAAGCAGGTGTAAATCTACAGATCTGACCTACCATAAATTTTGCATTTGATTCTCTTGCAACCTTTACAATTTCTTCAATATCTTCCCTTGTAAGTGCAAGAGGTTTTTCACACAGCACATGCTTACCTGAACGGAGAAGATCGCATGAAACCTTTTTGTGCTGTTGATCGGGGATCGCAACGGTTACCACGTCGATATCCTTGTTATTTACAATATCCATATAGTCAGTAACCCATTTTTCCTCAGGAATATTGTATCTTTCCCCTGCGAAACGAAGGTTTTCTTCATTGTTGTCACATATCATTGCAATTTCTGCATCTTTACAACCCAGCGCACCTTCTACATGGCACATACCGAATTTCATACCGATATTTGCAACCTGTAATTTCTTTTTCACAAAGCAACTTCCTTTCAATTTGTTATTCAGCTTCTTGCTCTTAACAAGAAATTCTGATATAATTATATTAGTTTTCAAAGGCTTTTTCAAGTAATGTTTGTGTGAAAAAATCTTCATTTTGTTGGGAGGTCTGAAAATGTCCCCTATTTACGAATATGTAAAAAGTCAGGTACCTGCAGTTCTCTATTGCGAGAAGGAATACAATTTACTGCCGGGAGAATGTTACGGACCTGTTATACGCAATGTATATATAATAGAATGTTGTGTAGAAGGCTATGGCTCTGTTGTTATTAACGGTCAGGAATTTTCTGTTTCTCCCGGTGACTGCTATATACTTCTTCCCGGTGATACGATTATTCACACCGCTGACACAAAAGAACCCCGAAAGGGCTATTGGTGCGCCATTGACGGACTTAATATCGGAGCAATATTCAAAGATGCAGGAATTTCCCCTCAAAGTCCCTTTACACCAAAAGAAATTTTCCCTCAGCTTTGTTGCTGCCTGAAGAAAATGGTTGACGACTGGGAAAATGATGACAGCGGTAAAGCTCTGAGAGAAACATCGTATATTTATGAATTTCTCGGAGTACTGATGAAAGGCAGAAAACCGTCCGTGTATGATGACAGAATTGAACGGGCACTGGGACTTATGGAAGCAAAATTTCACGAGCATCTCAGTGTTGATAAACTTGCCCGTGAAGTTGGTCTTGAAAGAAGCTATTTTTCAATTCTCTTCAAAGAGAAGACAACTGTTTCTCCTCACAAATATCTGACCTCACTGCGTATACGCAAAGCATGTGACCTGATAGAAAAAGAGCATTGCAGCGTGTCTGAGGCAGCAGCGGCAACCGGTCTTGATCCGTGTAATTTCGCGCGGATTTTCAAAAGAGAAACGGGTAAAACACCCATGGAATATATCAGAAGCATAAAATGAAACCGGGCAGGTTACAGAATCTGTCCGGCTTTCTTATTCAAACGACACCATAAACAAAAGTAATGCAATATTCAACACCATAATGCTACTTTTAATAAATGATTGTAAAATCAGTTTCTTCGTTACAAAATCACTTTTATTTTTCGCTTCTGCGTATATCTGCCTTTTTAATTTAAAATAACTCAAAGAGCTTGTTTCATTATAGATTTTTGCATACATTTTTCTCAGAAAGCCGTATTCAATAATGTTCTCTGCAATTATGTTATACAAAACAAATATTCCTACATGAATAAATACAGTTATAAAAACAGATATATCATCAGAAGCAATATTCAAAACAACGCTCAATACAAGCAGAACAGTTTGCAATATTATGAAAATATTGTTGATAAGAATATATTTTTTCATGCGATTTGTTCTTTCATCTAAATTCACACCAACACCGCCTTTTTATTATTTTATCACAGACAGAAAATAACATCAATCATTTGACATCACACCTAAATAACCTTGACTTGACGTCTCGTGTATGATATTATATTTACAACAACTTCAAGGAGATTTTTTATGATTAGGAATCATAAAAATAAAATAATCATTTCAGGAAAACCTTTCTTCTTAGTTTTGGGAATTGTTTCGGTTTTTATTTTTATTTTAGGCGCATGTATGCTTCCCGGTTTATCCTTTAAAGAAACAGTAGACATTTTCGCTTCTGTTTTCATGCTTATATGGACCGGCGTAATAATTTACTTTATTTTGTTTTCGTTCAATGCGTTTTTTAAGAAAATTATTATAGGTGAGGAAAGTGTACAATGTAAAACTTTATTCGGCACCAAAGAATACATGTGGTCTGAAATAAATGATTTCGGAATAACCTACAGCGGAAAAACAAAAATAAATGGTGCTGTTTACGATGACAATTATTGCTTGTATTTCTCGCCGGAAATTCTAAGAATCAAAAGAAACGGAAATAAAAAATTTAACAAATCCACTTTCAAAATCGAGATTTCTTCCAAAGAAAAAGATGAATTTATTAACGAGGTAATTCCATACTGCCGTAAAAAATCAAATATAAATCCTTATTTTTCATTTAGCAAGTTCACCGCTGATTGATTTGCGATTTTCTGATTAATTGGGATGCAGTGGCTCAAATAAAACCGAGTAGAGTTTGCTCTGCTCGGTTTTTCACTTATATAAAATTATTGAAAATAAAAGTGATAATCACCGTCAGTTTTTCTGTCAATATCTTCTTTTGTGGTAAAGGAAACCATCACTTTTCTGTCAGATAAAGCATCAAAAATTCTTTGCACGTCTTCTTCGGGAACATTTTCCAATTTTATTCTGTCGTCATTAAAATCCGCAGCGTCTTTTTTTACAGTATCAAATGCCTCTTCCGGATAGCCCAAAGAAAGAAGATTTTTAATAGTCAATTCTTTTAATTCGTCACAGAAACCTGATTCTTTGGCAATTTCAAGTTCCTCGTCTGTTTTAAACAAATACCAAATGACAAGATTTTGAGGAGCAATATCAAAAGCACCATAAAAGAAATGCTCATATATCTTGGGGGTTCTCCCTGCAAATGCTGTAACAGTATTTGCAATGGCTTTTTTAATCATACGCTTGCGATTTGAAAAGAAAAGCACGTCAGACATCCCCCTTAAAATTTAACATCATATAAAACATACCCCAAAAATCCAAAGAAAAACTTACAATGCCTGAACAAAGCATTAAAGAAGATCGTCAAACAAACGGATGTTGCTCTTCTCCGCCTTCAGCTCTCCTGCCTGAATTTTTTTGATTATTTCTACTATACGGTCATTAATGGGTGTTTTAACACCGTGTTTCCTGCCGAATTCACACACAACTCCGTTAATAGCATCGATTTCACAGGGTTTATTTTTCTTAATGTCCTGAAGCATTGACGGTTCAATAAGTCTGTGTTTTTTCATGGCAATCGGCAGAAGAAGAGTTCCGAAAGCGCGTTTTAAGGCTCCTTTATAATAGAAAAGTTTAACAATATTTTTTCCCTGAACGGGAGCAAAGGTAACGCCCGATGCATGACCCACATCTATACACTCTTTCATGCAGCGTATTGCCACTTTCTTTCCGTCCTTGTCTTCGGAAACATCGCCGAACACGCCTCCGACCACAGTACCGAGTCCTGAAAAGGTTGCATTGATAAGGAGTTTAGACCATCTTGCACCCATAAGATTAGGTTCTTCGTGAACAGGACACATAAGTTCCAGCAGATCTTTAACGGTTTTTGCCTGCTCATCTGTTATGCCTTTCATTTTTCCCATATGGAAAGAAAGGCTGTCAGGCTCACTTGTAAGTTCACACACACCGGGTTCAACAAGAGCAGCACCCCATTCAACTGCACAACCCATAGTGTGCTCTTCGCCTATTATTTCTGCAATTCCCGGCTCAGGTATGCCGTTCTGAAGAGTTACAACAACACCTTTTTCGGAAAGAAAATCCTTAAGCATTGTTACAACCTCTTTATTGTGAAGCTGTTTTGTAAGAAGGATAATCACATCATATTTTCCTTCCATTTCCTCAGGTGTTATTGCCTTGACAGGAACAGTCATTTCCACTGTGCCCGTGATATGCGCACCCTTTTCATTAAGCAGTGCCACATGCGCTTTGTTACGGTTAATAAGATCAACGTCTCCACCGTTTTTAGTAATAAACGCACCAAGTACAGTACCTAATGAACCTGCTCCGTAAATAGCGTATTTTGCCATAATATCCTCTCCTTAAAAACTTCTTTTTTTAATTTTAGCACTGTTTTCGCTGTTAATCAATACAAAATCCCATTCTTGTACTCCAAAAATACATTTTATCATATACCGTCATATATGAATATTGCATTATGCCTACTTTGATGAACTGATTTCTTGGGCAGCACTTTATGATGAAGCAAGCTTTGAAAAGAAGAAAATGATTGTGAACTGCCTGATAAAACGGGTTGAGGTTAGCAAAGGGTATAAATTGAAAGTTGAGTTTAACATAGACTTTCAGCAGTTTATGGTGGGTATTGATAAGGTGGCGTAAGAGAAAACCGAGTAGAGTTTTTTAGGCTCTGCTCGGGTTGTTGCATGTTACTTCTTCTTTTTGAACAACAAATCTAATGCCTTATAAGTTGCCTTACCTATAATATCTTTAGGCATATCGTTCTTATTGTTCTTTGTTATTATTTTATTATATTCAGCATTTAATTTTTCATTCGCAAATTCATTGCTAT
>SVPP01000034.1 GCA_015065765.1 Oscillospiraceae bacterium
AACCCCTTGAGGGGTAGCTGAAAAAAGAATGCGGTCGGCAAATCTTTCAGCGCCCCTTAAGGGGTTAAGTCCGTATAATGCCCTTGAAGGGCTAATCAAGCCTCCAGCTCAGCTGGAGGTTTTGACTTTTATGAATGCGATTTTTCTAACTCTTTCAATTTTTTTATTACGCTCACAGTAACAAATATCGAAACTATAAACGTGAGACTGTCTGAGAGCGCTTGTGACATCTGTAGTCCTAAAAGTCCAATGGTCTTCGATAAAATCAGATAGAGGGGGATGAGAAATAATCCTTGTCTGCCCATTGCGACAATTGAGGCTCGTCCGCCGTAACCGATTGATTGAGACAGGAATTGTGACATCATAGCACAAGCCTGGAAGGGGAGAGCGAGGCTCTGGAATCTGAGAGCAAGTGTACCGATTTCAATAACCTCTTTGTCATTTTCTCTGAAGAAAGCCATAATCTGCGGAGCCATGATAAAAGAGATAACTCCAAGTGAAGACAATAAAATAATTGCAACTGTCAGACAGAATTTGAATGCACTTCTTACTCTGTCATATCTTTTTGCACCAAAGTTGAAGCCTGAAACAGGCTGGAATCCCTGACAGAAACCTATAAGTCCTGCATGGATGAATAACATATATTTGTTGACGATTGAAAGAGCGGAAAGTGCTGCTGCGCCAAAAGGTCCTGCTGCGATATTCAGTATTATTGAAGATACACTTGCAAGTCCTTGTCTGCAGAAAGACGGAAGTCCAGAGTGCAGAATGTTTTTGTAGATTTCAAGTGACGGTCTGAAGTCTTTGAATTTCACACTGATTGTTGCTTTCCTTACGTTTGTGAATGTGAGAAGCAAACAGAAACTTACAAACTGGCTGATTATTGTTGCCAGTGCAGCACCTGAAACACCCATGTTCATGTTATATATCATCAGCGGATCTAAAATTATATTCAGGACTGTACCTGTTGATATACCAATCATTGAGAATAAAGCATTTCCCTGTGCTCTCAGCTGATTGTTGAGAACGAAAGATGCGGTCATAAACGGTGCACCGATAAGTATATATCTTGCATAATCTTTTGCATAAGGCTTTACACTGTCAATTGCACCGAGTGCAGTTACAAACTGACTTAAGAAGGGGAGAGTGCAGACACAAAGTAATATTCCGAGAATAATTGCAGTAAAAAACGCAGTTGAAACTGTTCTTTTTGCTTTTTCGTATTCTTTCATTCCGAGAAGTCTTGAAACGTATGTTCCGCTTCCCATTCCGAGTGTAAACCCGATTGCCTGAATCATTGCCATAATTGAATATGTAACACCGACTGCTGCTGAGGCTTCGGTTGAAATATGGCTTACAAAATAAGTGTCAGCCATATTGTAAACTGAAGTGACAAGCATGCTGATTATTGTGGGTACAGCAAGTTTCAGAATTAACCTTTTAACAGGTGTTTCTGTCATGTAAATATGTCTTTCTTCGCGTGTCAATTAAACATCTTCTTTCATTCTTTCTGAGTATCTGATTTGGTTTGCAAGAAATGCAATAAGCAGAGTAATCAGTGCAATCGGGAGTAAAGGCAAAAGCAAAATCAAAAGTAACGCTGTGATGATGATTATTGGTAAGCCTTTCTTGCTCTTTTTAACTGTTGATTTAATGCTTGGTTTGATTTTTTCAATATCTTTTTCCGTTGCATAGAGTGGCAATGTAACATTATGGTCGGGAATACCGCTGTTAAATACGAGAGGTTCCACGAGGTCTGAAACACTGTCGGTTACTTTAAGAAGTTTTCTGATACTGATTCCCAATGTGTCAAGAAGCGAATCTATAATACTCATTAATCCCATTGTGATTTTGTAATGGGCGGAATCAGGCGAATAAGGGGCATCTCCGCCATAAAGATTCTGAATGAGTGAAATTATATAGTCGATAACCTTTTCGTCTTTAATGGCCTGATAATCGGATTTTTTGAGACCTGTTTCTTTTTTTGTCCAGTTTGCGACTGTGCCGATTTTTAACTTACAAAGGATTTTTGCTATGGGTTTAATTATCCAGCCGAATTTATAAACAACTTTCGGTCTGACACTGAATGAATTAGCGGCAAAAGCAAAATCATCAATACTTGTAGCAGCTGCCTCAATTGTTTTTTTGATCATGCCGAAAAACTGATTTTCAAGATGCTCTTCAAAATTTTTGCCGTTAAATTCAATGTCAGGTTCACTTTCAAGTCTCTTAGTTTCTATCTTCATGATGTTTTCTTTTCTGTCAAAGGTAACTTGTCTGTAAAGAGCAGGGTATCCCACTGTTGCAGCAGTTGTAATATCATAGAAAATGTTACCATTTTCACTGAAATGGTATGAAATATCATGCATGTGTGAGTGTCCTGTAAACATGAAACTCATGCCCATATCTGCAAATTGTTCACGTCTTATTTCATGATCACCCATCATATCACCTTTGCCGATAAGTGAAAAGAAAGGTGAGGGCGATAAAACAGGATGATGCGACATGGCAATAACAAGTTGATTGTTTTTCTTTGCGTCTTCAAACTGTTCTTCAATCCATTTGAAACAATCTTTACTGAAACCGCTTTTTCCTTCATGGTTTCTGTCATCGTTGAGAGCGAATAGTCTGAATCCATCTGCCAACTGAACAACATATGACATACTGTCTTCATGAATTGCAATAGCTTCATCAGGACCGAAATCACGGTACATTTCTAAAAGCTCTTCTCTGCGTGCCGAAGGGATATCAATTTTTTTATCGCCTTCAAAGCGGTGGCAGATACCGTTGCCCTGAAAATCGTGTGTAGCGGTAATTACATAAACTCTTTTATCTTTCGTTTTAAGCTCATGTAAAAGCTCAATAAATTCTTTATGGCTTTCAGGTTCGCCGTTTTTGGTAAGGTCACCTGAAATCAGAACAATATCGGAAGATTTATCGTCAGCAATCTGGTTGAAGAAGGCTTTTAGAACTTCTTCGCTGTCTTTTATGAGGTTTGTACTGCGATTGTTTTCCAGCATGAAAGCCTTGCCTTCAATACCATTTTTCTTTGAATAATAATGCGTGTCGGAAACAACAGTAATTTTAAGTTTATCCATAAATACAAGTTCTCCGTTTCAACAGATTTTTCATTGCGTTATTCTGAGATTATACGAAGTAATTATACAATTTTTTACATATCAGTGTCAATAAAATTGCGCAAAGTAATTGAATTATAAAATAAAATGTGTTATTATAAATTTGTATTAAAATCTGAAAGGATGGTTCAGTATGAGAAAGCGAATACCAATCAATTTTGACTGGAAGTATTCTGAAACTTTTTCAGAAGAAATGGTTGAGAAAAAGTATGATGACAGTGATTTTGTTACTGTCAATATTCCTCATACAAATAAGGAGATACCTTATAACTATTTTGATGAAAGAATGTATCAGTTCGTATCCTGTTACAGAAAAACTGTTACACTGAAAAAAGAAGATCTTGATGGCAGACTCCTTCTTCATTTTGAAGGTGCAGCAAACTATTCAAAGGTCTATATCAACGGAAAGTTTGTCGGTGAGCATAAGGGTGGATACACACCGTTTACTTTCGATATTACTGATGTTGTTTCATCCGGCAAAAATACAATTGCAGTTATGCTTGATTCTACGGAAAGACCTGAAATTCCACCTTTCGGCAAAGTTGTTGACTATCTTGTTTACGGCGGAATTTATCGTGAAGTATGGCTTGAAAAGGTTGACAATGTTTATATCAAGGATGTTTTTGTTAAACCTAAAAATATCTTCTTTGATGAAAAACTTATTGATGTTGACATTGATTTTTCGGAGAACTATAGTGGCTTGGTGAAACTTGTGTTCTCAGACGGAGATAAAATTCTCGGTGAAAGAAAAATCAAGGCTGATGGCAAAAAAGTTTCACATAAATGGAAGGTCGGCGAGGTCCAGCTCTGGGATCTTGATAATCCGAAGCTTTACAATCTTACAGTAATTCTCGGCGAAGATGAGTATAAAGTACGTTTTGGTTTCAGAAGTGCACGCTTTAAGAAAGACGGCTTCTATCTTAACGGTAAAAAAGTTAAAATCAGAGGTCTTAACAGACATCAGAGTTATCCATACGTTGGCTATGCGATGCCTGCATCTGCACAGATTGCTGACGCTGAACTTATGAAATATACTCTCGGTTGTAACCTTGTAAGAACTTCTCACTACCCCAATTCGAAACATTTCCTTGACAGATGCGATGAAATCGGTTTGCTTGTATTCACGGAAATGCCCAGTTGGCAGTTCCTCGGTGAAGGTGAGTGGAGAGAAAACTGTCTTGACAATATTGAAAAAATGATTGTCCGTGACAGAAATCATCCTTCAGTTATTCTCTGGGGTGTAAGAGTCAATGAAGGTGAAGACTGTGATGAATTTTATACAGTTACAAACCAGCTCGCAAGAAGTCTTGATCCCACACGTCAGACTGGCGGCGTAAGAAATATGCCTATGAGCCATCTGCTTGAGGATGTTTATACATATAATGACTTCTCCCACTCAGGTAAGGGCATAAAACTCCTTCCTCCTCTTGCCGTAACAGGAAGCTTTAAAGCTCCCTACCTTGTAACGGAATACAATGGCCATATGTTCCCGACAAAGAGCTTTGACAGAGAAGCACTCAGAACGGAGCATGCTCTTCGCCATGCAAGAGTTCAGGATAAGTCCCACGGCAGTGAAAGAACAAGCGGTGCAATTGGTTGGTGTATGGCTGACTATAACACACACAAAGACTTTGGTAGCGGTGACAAAATTTGTTATCACGGTGTTACAGATATGTTCCGTATTCCGAAACTTGCGGCTGCAGTTTATGCTTCACAGCAGGACGAAACACCTGTTCTTGAGGTTTCTTCTTCAATGGATATCGGTGACCATCCCGGCGGAATTCAGGGACCTGTTCACATCTTCACAAACTGTGATTATGTAAAGGTTTACAGAAACGGCGAATTCAAGAGTTACGCATATCCTGATAAAAAGCGTTTCCCCAATCTTCCTCATCCTCCCGTTATGCCTGATGATTTCATAGGCGATGCTCTTCTTAAGGATGACGGTCTTGATGAAGTAACTGCAAGAAATCTTAAAGCTGCACTCTGTGCTGCAAGTGTTTATGGCTTTATCATGCCGCCTCAGAATTATCTGAAGCTTGCTTTTGCATTCCTTCATGGCAGAATGAATATTTCTGAAATGATTAACCTTGTCACAAAGTATTTCGCTAACTGGGGTGATTGTCAAGTTACATATACTTTTGAAGGATATAAAAATGGTGAGATGGTTAAGTCAGTTACGAGAACTGCCGTAAATTCACTTGATTTCAACGTCAAAGCTGATAAAACAGAGCTTGTTGAAGATGAAACTTACGATGTGACAAGAATCGAGGTTCTTTCTGTTGACCAGTGTGGTAACAGACTTCCTTATGATAACACTCTTGTCAGTGTTAAAATTGACGGTGATGCTGAAGTTATCGGACCGGATAAGTTTGCACTTGTAGGCGGTGCAAGAGCTTTCTGGATTAAGACAAAAGGAAAGACAAGTGATGTTAAAGTCACTGTTTCAGTTGAGGGTAGAGGAGAAAAAGAAGTTAACCTCAACATAAAAAAGGTTAAATAATTGACAAATTATTTAATGTATGGTATATTTAATGTATAATTATTCAGGAGGGTTTAATTATGAAAAAAATTGCAAAAATTCTTTCAGCAGTTATGGCACTCGTTCTTTGCCTTTCACTCTTCAGTGCATGTGGCAGTGAAAAGGTAACAGCAAAAGTAATCGAAATTGATTTAACAAGCGAAGAATACGCTTTCGGTGTTGACAAAACTCAGCCCGAACTTCTTGAAGATGTAAACGAATTCATCGCAGAAATCAAAGAAAACGGTAAATTTGAAGAAATCTGTAACAAGTATTTCGGTGACGGCGAACCTACAGCAGTTACATCAGCAGAATTTGATGCAGAGAAAGACCAGCTTGTAGTTGCAACAAACGCTGCATTTGAGCCTTTTGAATATACAAAAGGTGACAAATACTACGGTATCGATATGGAAATTGCAGCTCTTCTTGCTGAACATCTCGGTAAAGAACTTGTTATCAACAACATGAAGTTTGATTCAGTTTGCCTTTCAGTTGGTCAGCAGAAATGTGATATTGCTATGGCAGGTCTTACAGTTAAGCCTGACAGAGAAGAATATGTTACATTCTCAGATTCTTACTATACAGCATCTCAGAAGCTTATCGTAAGAAGTGATGATACAGCATTTGATGCATGTACAGATGCAGCTTCTGTTGAAGAAATTCTCAAAACATTTGATTCAAATACAAAAATCGGTGTTCAGAACGGAACAACAGGTCAGTTCTATGTAGAAGGCGATGAAAGCTGGGGATTTGACGGCTTTGCAGTGACATGCACAGGTTACGACAACGGTTCACTTGCAGTTCAGGACCTTCTCAATGGTGGTATTAACTATGTTATTATCGACGCGGCACCCGCTAAGTTTATTACAGAGTCAATCAACGCACTTGTATAATCTGTAAAATATAAATATTTAAAATAGGATAACCTCACCGAAGGGTGAGGTTACTCCATGTTAAAGGATTTTTTATTATGAATTTTGAAGCCAAACTTAACAAGTTTATAGAAATTCTTATTGATAATAACGGTTATGTTAAAGTTATCGAAGGTCTTGAGAACACTATAAAAATTGCGGTTTTAGGACTTGTAATCGGTATTGTAATCGGTACTTTGATAGCTACCGTGAGAGTTATTCCTAAATATAAAACTCTTCCCAAAATCCTCAATGGATTCTGTACGTTTTATGTGGGCTTTTTCAGAGGAACACCAATGGTAGTTCAGCTTTTGCTTTTCTATTATGTTGCTCTTCCTCTTATGGGATTACATTTGCCTTCTGTAAACGTTGCGATTGCAGTTTTTGGACTTAACAGCGGAGCTTACATATCTGAAATCATGAGAAGCGGTATTCAGTCTGTTGATTATGGTCAGATGGAAGGCGGACGTTCTGTCGGTCTCAGCTTTTCAACAACTATGTTAAAAATTGTTATTCCTCAGGCTGTTAAGAATATTCTTCCCACATTAGGTAATGAGTTCATTACCCTTATTAAGGAAACGTCTGTTGTTTCCTTTGTAGGTGCTCTTGACTTGTATGTTGCTTTCAACTACATAGGCACAAACAGTTATGAGTTCATGGTTCCTTATCTGGCGATGGCAGTGATTTACATTGTAATTGTCTGCCTTATTACATTGTTGATAAAACTGATGGAAAGGAGCTTGAAGAAAAGTGACAGACGCGGTGAATAATAAAGTTTTAGAAGTTACAGGTCTTAAGAAAAGCTTCGGTAAAAAAGACGTTCTCAAAGGAATTGACATAACAATCAATAAAGGCGAAGTTGTAGTTATTATCGGCCCTTCAGGTTGTGGTAAATCTACATTTCTTCGTTGTCTTAATTGTATGGATGATCCTACTGGCGGAAATATTATTTTCGGTGGGGTAGATATCGCAGACACAAGCGTTGATATTAACGTTCATCGTCGCCGTATAGGCATGGTGTTTCAGCATTTCAATCTCTTTAATAACAAAACTGTTATACAGAATATTATGCTTTCTCCGGTTCTTTGCGCAAAGAAGGACAGAAGAAAAGCTATGATTCATAACCTCTTTTCTAAGGACAAAAAGCCTGTCAGATCAATGTCGGAAATCAAAGAGACTGAGAAGGCGAATGCATACAAGCTTCTCAAAAGAATAAGTCTTGAAGACAAGGCAGATGTTTATCCGTCAACTCTTTCAGGTGGACAGAAGCAGCGTGTTGCAATTGTAAGGTCACTTGCAATGAATCCTGAAGTTATACTTTTCGACGAGCCGACTTCAGCTCTTGACCCCGAAATGGTTGGAGAAGTTCTTGAACTTATGAAGGAACTTGCAAAAGAAGGCATGACAATGGTTATTGTTACGCATGAAATGGGTTTTGCCAAAGAAGTTGCATCAAGAGTTCTGTTTATCGATGACGGTCGCATTATGGAAGAAGCTCCGCCTGAAGAGTTTTTCTCAAATCCTAAAACAGAGAGATGCAAAGATTTCCTTTCAAAGGTGCTCTAAAAGAGAAACGGCTATCGGTAAAACCGATAGCCGAAAATTTTTATATTCATGGTGTGATAAAGTTTGACGTGATATATCTGATTCCGAGATTGTAAAGTTCTTCCATTCGGCTGAGTCTGTCAACAGTCCAGACGCAAACCTTCAGACCTGCTTTGAGTGCTTTCCGGAAATCTCTTTTTCTATTGCTTGCACATACTGCATAAGCAAAGTCGTATTTTTTGCAGTTTTCTATGCCTGCTTTGTCGATTGTTTCCACAAGATACCAATACTCTGTTTCAGGTGAATATTCCTGAAGCTTAACAAGTTTATTGAGGTCAAAAGAGATAATAATTGCCTTATCAAGAAGATTTCTGTCCTTCAGCTTATCAATTATATCAGTGAGTTTTGTGTCATAATATCCATCGCGTTTAATTTCGATTTCCGGTACTTTATTGTATTTTGCACAGAGATCAAGATATTCATCGAGGGTTGGTAAATGCAAATTTTCATATTTTTCAATTCCATGGCCATATGTAATTTTGAAATTTCTCAGTTCTTCAAGTGTATAATCACTTATATTTCCTTTTGCGTTACATGTTTTATCAATTGTGCTATTGTGGCAAATTACCCAATGCCCATCCTTTGTGAGATGCACATCGCACTCAATAGCATAATAGTCATGTTTACATGCACATTCAAAAGCTGGCAGTGAGTTTTCAGGTGCTATTCCGGAAAAACCTCTGTGAGCTGTGATATGTACAGGGTCATCTTTTCTGAAAACTTTTGATGTCGAAGCAGACACAACGCCTATTTCTTTTTTTCTTCTCATTTCACCGAGAAAATAAAGTCTGCACTGAACATAACCTAAAGCTTGTTTTAATGTATAAGCCAATTCTTTCACTCCTCAATTTTAGTATAGCCGCACCTGCTTGTGGTGCGGCTATAAACATTTTGATAATTATTTAAGCATAAGACCTTCGCTTACTGCGAAATCATGAAGAACCTTAAGAGAGTGTTTCTTCTGGTCGTTGATTGATGAACCAGTTCTTGTATATGTATTCATTTTTGCACCGCAAAGTGAAGCCATGTATTTAGCACTTGCTGTAAATCCGTTATCAACAGTTTCAGCAAAAACATTAAGAAAACGATGGATTTTTTCTGCTTTATCAGTATCATTTTCTACAAAGAAAGCGTCATACATTTTTCTGAGCATGTAAGCACCGCATGTACTTGGAGTTGCGATTACACCGCGTGCACCTGCTTTATATGCCTCGAAAAGATAAGGTGAGTTAGCCTGAAGAACATTGCTTTCACCCTGTACAGCAATCTTTGCTTTGATAAGATCCATTGAGCAAGTCGTGTCCTTCATGCCGACAA
Organism: Oscillospiraceae bacterium; assembly: GCA_015065765.1. GTDB lineage: Bacteria > Bacillota > Clostridia > Oscillospirales > Acutalibacteraceae > SIG575. The sequence continues at coordinate 9,492 of SVPP01000034.1, forward strand.
ATTTACCTGTTTCTACAAGTCTTCTGTAAGCGTCTGCACTTATCAGATGATTCTGGAAGCCGGGAAATTCATAAATAAGAACGGGGAGTTCGGTGTGTTCAGCAAGATCACACATGTAGTGAACAAGATAGTCGTCATCCTGTCCATATCCCTTTGTAACAAAAACAACACCATCAACGCCTGTAGCAGACATTCTCTTAACTTCTTCTATCTGTTCTGCACGAGTGCCACGGCAAAGGTTTGCTGTAGCGAAAACAGGTTTATCATCGGAATGTTTTACAACCGTTTCAGCAATTTTAAGACGATCTTCCAAATCGATTGATGCCATTTCTGAGCTACCGCAAACAGGAAAGAGAGCGTGAGGATTTTGTTCAACCTGCCATTCAGTGTAGCCTTCAAGGGCTTTGAAATCGATTGACAAATCTTCATTGAATGGTGTCAGCAAAAGAGCGTATACACCTGCAAATTTTTCCATTTGACCTTTGAAACTGTTCATTTTAAGACCTTCTTTTTTGAGAGTAATGTATAATTGTATATACTGCAAACATTATATATCATTTGTTAGTAAATTGCAATTACTTTTGGAAATTTATCAGAATATACTACAGATTTCCTTCAAATATTTCAATGCTGCGTTCAAGTATACCATTCATGTATGCGATTAATGTACCATAATTTGTAATCGGCACACCTGCATCGTTTGCACACTTGTTTCTGTAGCGGATTTCTCTTTCGTTCAACATACAGCCTCCACAGTGGACAATGAGTGCATATTTTTCAATATTTTCAGGAAAGTCACCACCTGATGTAAATTCAAACCCGAACTTTTTACCTGTGTAGCTTTCAATCCATTTTGGCAGTTTGACAGTGCCGATGTCTTCACATTGTCTATGATGGGTACAACCTTCGCATATAAGAATTTTGTCACTGTCGTTTAATTTTTCCAAAGTTTCTGCACCGTTTACAGCATCTTTAAGCAGACCTTTGTAGCGTGCAAACAAAATTGAAAAAGAGGTGAGGGGAATGTCAGCAGGGAGAATAGTCTTCACTTTGCCGAAAACCTGGCTATCAGTGACAACGAGTTTAGGCTTAGTGTTCAGTACAGAAAGAGTTTTTGACAATTGCTCAGTCTGTGTAATGATGCAGATGCATTGTTTATCAAGTACGTCTCTTATTGACTGCACTTGCGGAAGAATCATTCTGCCTTTCGGTGCTGAAGAGTCAATGGGTGTTACAAGAACCACAACATCTTCTTCAGAGAGAAGGTCGGAAATAATCTTTTTATTGTTATTTTCGCTTTTTATAATGTGAGCAACTCTGTTTTTCAGTTCATCAATGTTTTCACCTGTGAGTGCACTGACCTGAATTTCATTTTCGTTTAAAGTTACGGTTTCAGCAATATCGGATTTATTGTATACCACTATATATGGAATGTCTTTTTTTGAAAAGAGTTCAATCAGTTTTTCATCTTCAGCAGTTTTTCCTGCTGTTGAGTCAATAACTAATATTGCTATATCAGTTAAATTCAGTATTTTGTAAGCTCTGTTTACTCTCATTTCGCCGACTATTCCGTCATCATCAATACCCGGAGTATCAATAATGACAACAGGTCCGAGAGGAAGTAGTTCCATAGCTTTTTTTACAGGATCAGTTGTAGTGCCTTTATAATCGGAAACGATAGAAAGTTCCTGTCCTGTAAAAGCATTTACAACACTTGATTTGCCTGCGTTGCGTTTACCGAAAAAAGCAATATGAGGTCTGTTTGCGCTTGGTGTCTGATTTAAATTAGCAGCCATAACTTAGCCTCCGATCAGAATCTGAAATCGCGTTTTCCTGAATGAATATTGTTAAGATAATCCTCAGCGATTTTTCTGACATTTTCTTTTGGGATATTTTTAAGCTCATCTCGGATAAGCTTTTCACCGATTTCTTTTGTTTCTTCGCTTGCATAATCCTCGAGGAATTCTTTGAGTGTCATAAGTGCGTTGGGGTGGCAACAGTTCTGAATCTGACCATTTTTAAGGAGTGTCATAAATCTGTCACCGGTTCTTCCTTCTCTGTAGCATGCTGTACAGAAACTGGGAATATATCCAAGCTCCATGAGCCATCTGACAACTTCGTCAAGTGTTCTCTGGTCAGAAACATCAAACTGTTCAGAATCGTGAGGTCTTTCTTCTTCTGTGTAACCACCGACAGATGTTCTTGAAGCACCGCTGATTTGTGATACACCCAGCTTTATAACCTTTTCTCTGACAGCCTGAGTTTCTCTTGTGGAAATAATCATTCCTGTGTAAGGAACTGCAATTCTGATAAGAGCACAGATTTTAGCAAAGATATCATCGCTTATGCTGTTGTCAAATGCAGACGGATCAATATCATCAGCTTTCTTTATTCTGGGAACGCTGATAGTGTGAGGACCAACACCATAAACAGCTTCAAGGTGCTCAGCGTGCATGAGAAGAGCTGCAAGCTCGTATCTGTAAAGTTCAAGTCCGAAGAGAACACCGAGACCTACGTCGTCAATTCCGCCCTGCATAGCTCTGTCCATGGCTTCTGTGTGATAAGCATAGTTATGCTTAGGACCTGTGGGGTGAAGCTTTTCATAACTTTCCTTGTGGTATGTTTCCTGGAAAAGGATGTATGTGCCGATTCCTGCATCGTGAAGCTTCTTATAGTTTTCAACTGTGGTTGCGGCAATGTTTACGTTTACTCTTCGGATAGCTCCGTTTTTATGCTTTATTGAGTAAATAGTGTTGATGCATTCGATAATATACTCAATGGGATTATTTACAGGGTCTTCACCAGCTTCAATTGCGAGACGTTTATGTCCCATATCCTGAAGAGCAATAACTTCCTGTTTTACTTCTTCCTGTGTAAGTTTTTTGCGGGCGATGTGCTTGTTCTTATAATGATAAGGGCAGTACACACAACCGTTTACACAGTAGTTTGAGAGATAAAGAGGAGCAAACATAACAATTCTGTTGCCGTAAAAATCTTTTTTTATCTGTTCAGCAAGTGAATACATTTCACTGATGATTTCTTCGTTTTCACAAGCGAGGAGAACAGATGCCTCTCTGTGTGTAAGACCTTTTCTGAGTTTTGCTTTTTCAATTATTGACTTTACATATTCAATATCATCTTTCTTTTCGTCAGCGAATGCAAGTGAGGCAAGCACTTCTTCATGGCTGATGAATTCTTCGGCTTTTGTTGATTTCGGATTGTACATATATATTACCTTCTTTAATAAAAATTTTTTATATTTTAACATCGCCACGGGAAGTGACAATTTTATAACCTATATTATTTATTGATTTTTTCAGTAACTCAAGACTTTCGGCAGCTTCTGCACCGCTTGAAAGCTTGTTATTGTAAAGAGCGTATTTGTCTCTCACATTTTCAGGAGACAGGTTTGGCATCACAACATTTGCACCACAAAGTATACCTTTTTCTCTGCCGCCTTCTTCAAGTGAACCGAGAGCCGTTGTGGATGGCAGAAGAACGTTTGGAAGCATCAGTCTGATGATGCTTAAAATTCTGCACGTCAATTCAACGCTTCCGGCAGATTCATTTCTGAATGGTGTATCAGAGTGGGGGATAAATGGTCCTACACCAACCATATGGGGCTTAAATTCAGCGATGTAAATAAGGTCCTCAGCAATATTTTCAATTGTCTGGTATGGTGAACCAACCATTAAACCGCATCCTGTCTGGAAACCGATAGATTTCAGATTTTCTAGACATTCAAATCTGTTCTTATATGACATTTTCTGTGGATGAAGTTTTGAGTAATGTTTTTCATTTGCTGTTTCGTGTCTTAAAAGATATCTGTCAGCACCGGCATCAAAAAGTTTCTGATAGCTTTCTTTTGTTCTTTCACCCAGGGAAAGTGTTACAGCACAGTCGGGAAATTCAGTTTTGATGGTTTTAATAATATCACAAAGAACATTATCACTGTAATGATTGTCTTCGCCACCTTGTAAAACAAAGGTACGGAAACCAAGAGGGTAACCGATTCTGCAACAATGCAGAATTTCATCTTTATTGAGGCGGTATCGGTCACATTTTTCATTGCTTTTTCTAATACCGCAGTAGAAACAGTCGTTTTTGCAGAAGTTTGAAATTTCAATAAGGCCACGGATGTAAACATCTTCTCCGTATTTCTCTTTTCTGACTTTGACTGCGCGTTCTTTCAGATATCTGATTGTTTCCGCATCTTCACAGGCGAGTAATTCTATAAACTCATTCTTTTCAAGTATACCGTTTTTCTCAAGTTTATCAACTAAATGCATACTTAAACCACATCCTCAAAATCATAGTTTGAAAAAGCGGCTTTGGCACTGACGCCCTGAATTCTTCCGATTTTACCTGTGAGTGTATTAATTACATCAGGGCTTGCCTCGAGTGCTACAGAAATTATGTGAAGACTTCTTTTCGGGTAGGGGATACCCATTCTGCCGATAATATATTTTCCGTAGTCATGTAAAACCGTATTGAGTTTATCAACACTTTCAAAATTTTCTACTATTATAGAAATTGATGCTACACGCGTTTTCATGCAATTACCTCCAAAAACAAAGCAGCTGTACCCAAAAAGAGTGTACAGCTACAGAATTTTTACATATAAGTATTTGTAAAGTTTTGGGCGTAGCTTTCACCTCAAGAAATTTTGGTGTCAGGTACATATATTTTATCATCTCATGTAAACATTATATCACATTGATAAAAAATTATCAATGGTTATTTGAAATATTTTTTAAATCTTTTTCGCCATCTCATACTGTATATAGTAATCAGGCGCGTAAGAACGGTATCATACATTGCGAAGAAAATTCCGCCACTGACAGCAATTATAGGAGCGATATACCATTTGGTAAGATAGGGAGCAACCCATTCAATTCCTTCAGTGTCAATTCCGAAGAATTTGAGAGATAAATAATATCCTGCGATTAAAACTGTATCAGCTAAGACGATTTTTGCCACCCAACTGAGCCACTTTGGTAGTTTGCTTTCGAAAACTGCTTTAACAATAGGATAGTATCCGAAAATGCATGAATAAGCAAAGCCTGCGGATTTGTCAGGAACAATAAGCAGAGAAAGAATAGCGACACACGCATAAACAAGAAATGCCCATTTTTTATCGCATTCCATAACCATCAGTATAATCAGAACACCGCATATTGCAGGTATTGCATAAGAAAGAAAGGGAAGGATACCCGTAGACAACATTAAAGCAACGGATAAACCGGTTATAATTGCA
>SVPP01000012.1 GCA_015065765.1 Oscillospiraceae bacterium
GTCACATTTGTTCATGAATACGATGATGTAGGGAACACCAACCTGACGAGCAAGAAGGAGATGTTCTTTTGTCTGAGCCATGGGGCCGTCTGTTGCAGCGATAACGAGGATAGCACCGTCCATCTGAGCAGCACCTGTGATCATGTTTTTGATATAGTCAGCATGACCGGGGCAGTCAACGTGTGCATAGTGACGAGCTGCTGTTTCGTACTCAACGTGAGCTGTGTTGATTGTGATACCTCTTTCTCTTTCTTCGGGAGCCTTGTCGATGTTTGCGTAATCAACGAAGTCTGCCTGACCCTTAGAAGCGAGAGTCTTTGTGATAGCTGCTGTAAGTGTTGTTTTACCATGGTCAACGTGGCCGATTGTACCAATGTTAACATGGGGTTTACTTCTTTCAAATTTTTCCTTTGCCATGAGAAATAGCCTCCTTTGACTAATTTAAAATTATTGATTTTTGTCCGTTATGCTACCGCATACGGATATTGTACCAAGTTTTTAAGATAATTTCAAGTCTTTTTTGAAATTAACCTTTACTTCTTGCGCTGATAACTTCTTCAGCGATGCTTCTGGGAACTTCCATATAGCAATCAGGTTCCATAGCGTACTGTGCACGGCCCTGAGTTTTTGAACGAAGGTCTGTTGCGTAACCGAACATTGAAGCAAGGGGAACCTGAGCGTTAACCTGAGTTGCACCGATTCTTGCTTCCATACCCTGCATGAGACCACGACGTGAGTTGATATCACCGATAACGTCACCTGTGTAATCGTCGGGAGTGATAACTGAAACCTTCATCATGGGTTCCATGAGAACGGGCTGAGCCTTCTTCATAGCGTTCTTGAATGCCATTGAACCGGCAATCTTGAAGGCCATTTCTGATGAGTCAACTTCATGGTATGAACCATCGTAAAGTGTTACCTTAACGTCAACAACGTTGTAACCTGCGAGAACACCTGAAAGCATAGCGCTCTTGATGCCTTCTTCAGCAGGTCCGATATATTCCTTGGGAACTGAACCACCAACAACTGCATTGACAAATTCGTAGCCTTTTCCGGGGTTGGGTTCAATTCTGATCTTAACGTGACCGTACTGACCTTTACCACCTGACTGACGTGAATATTTGCAATCTTCTTCAGCGTTAGCTTTGATTGTTTCTCTGTAAGCAACCTGAGGTTTACCTACGTTTGCTTCAACTTTGAATTCACGGAGAAGTCTGTCTACGATGATTTCAAGGTGAAGCTCACCCATACCGGCAATAATTGTCTGACCTGTTTCTTCGTCAGTATAGCATTTGAAAGTGGGGTCTTCTTCTGCAAGCTTTGCAAGAGCGATACCCATTTTCTCCTGACCTGCCTTAGTTTTGGGTTCAATAGCAACACGGATAACAGGCTCCGGGAATTCCATTGATTCAAGGATAACCGGATGCTTTTCATCACAGAGTGTATCACCTGTTGTTGTGTTCTTGAGACCAACAGCAGCAGCGATATCACCTGAGTAACAGCAATCGATATCCTGTCTTGAGTTTGAGTGCATCTGAAGGATACGACCCATTCTCTCTTTGTTATCCTTTGTTGAGTTGTAAACGTTAGTACCGGCATTTACAATACCTGAGTAAACTCTGAAGAAGCAAAGCTTACCAACAAAGGGGTCTGTAGCAATCTTGAAAGCAAGAGCTGCAAAGGGCTCATCGTCAGTTGAGTGACGAACTTCTTCCTCATCTGTTTCAGGGTTAACACCTGTGATGGGAGGAACGTCTGTGGGAGCGGGCATAAAGTCAACAATAGCATCAAGGAGAAGCTGAACACCCTTGTTACGGTAAGAAGTACCGCAGCAAACGGGAACCATCTCATTAGCGATTGTAGCTTTACGGATGCAAGTCTTAACTTCTTCAATTGTAAGTTCTTCGCCTTCAAGGTATTTCATGAGAAGCTCTTCATCCTGTTCTGCAACAGCTTCCATAAGCTCAGCATGATACTTTTCAGCGATTTCTTTCATGTCTTCAGGGATTTCTTCTTCACGAACGTCAAGACCCTTGTCGTCGTAATAAACCTCTGCTTTCATTGTTACGAGGTCAACGATACCCTTGAATGATGATTCAGCACCGATGGGAAGCTGAATCGGAACAGCGTTACATTTAAGACGGTCTTTCATCATAGCAACAACGTTGTAGAAGTCTGCACCCATGATATCCATCTTGTTAACATAAGCCATTCTGGGAACCTGGTATTTATCAGCCTGTCTCCAAACTGTTTCAGACTGAGGTTCAACACCGCCCTTTGCACAGAGAACTGTTACAGAACCGTCGAGAACACGGAGTGAACGTTCAACTTCAACTGTAAAGTCAACGTGACCGGGAGTGTCGATGATATTAATTCTGTGGTCTTTCCAGAAACATGTGGTAGCGGCAGAAGTGATTGTGATACCTCTCTCCTGCTCCTGCTCCATCCAGTCCATGGTAGCAGAACCATCATGTGTTTCACCGATTTTATGAGTTTTACCTGTGTAGAACAGGATTCTTTCGGTAGTAGTTGTTTTACCTGCGTCGATGTGAGCCATGATACCGATATTTCTGGTGTATTCCAAAGATACTTGTCTAGGCATATTTACCCTCCATAAATTTCTGTATTTTCCGTTTCATCAAGCTACCGCCTGATTAAGAACGGATAGCTCATTACCATCTGAAATGTGAGAAAGCCTTGTTAGCTTCTGCCATCTTATGAGTGTCTTCACATTTCTTGTATGCGCCGCCTGTCTGGTTGATAGCATCAAGGATTTCGTTAGAAAGTCTTTCTTTCATTGTTCTTTCTGAACGAGCACGGCTGTATGCTGTGATCCAGCGCAGACCGAGTGTCTGTCTTCTTTCAGGTCTTACTTCGATCGGAACCTGATAAGTAGCACCACCTACACGGCGAGCTTTAACTTCGAGAACGGGCATAACGTTCTCCATAGCTGCTTCGAAAACTTCGAGCGGATCTTTACCTGTTTTTTCTTTGATGATGTCGAAAGCGTCGTAAACGATTTTCTGAGCGACACCTTTCTTACCATCGAGCATAACACTGTTGATCAAGCGTGTTACGAGCTTTGAATTGTAAAGCGGATCCGGCAAAACATCACGTTTTGCAATCTGGCCTCTTCTTGGCACTTCGCTTCCCTCCTTCATAATAATGATATCGTAGGTACTCGAGTGACAAATCCCCGTGGCGCCAATGAGAAGCAATATATATAAACTTCAACATTGGTCGTACCTGCAAAGCAGGCACAAGCCTGCAAGAAGATTGTATCTCTCAAATTAATGAATGTGTCCCTTAATTATTTCTTGGGACGTTTTGCACCGTATTTTGAACGGCTCTGCATTCTGCCTGTTACGCCCTGTGTATCAAGTGAGCCTCTGATGATGTGGTAACGCACACCGGGAAGGTCCTTAACACGGCCGCCACGGATAAGAACAACACTGTGCTCCTGAAGGTTGTGGCCAACGCCGGGAATGTAAGCTGAAACTTCGATTCCGTTTGTAAGACGTACTCTGGCGATCTTTCTCAGTGCAGAGTTAGGTTTCTTGGGAGTAGCTGTTTTAACAGCTGTGCAAACACCGCGTTTCTGGGGTGAATCGTTATCTGTCATAACGTTCTTCTTTGAGTTAAGACCCTTAAGAAGTGCGGGAGCCTTTGCTTTCTTCTCATGTACCTCTCTGCCGTTTCTGACGAGCTGATTAAAGGTCGGCAATATTCTCTCTCCTTTCCGTAAAAGTATGTCAGATAAAAAACTCTTTCTGACACCCAAACGCAATTACGCAGATTAATCTAACATAACAGCATCCTTGATATTTTAGCACAAAGGATAACCCTTGTCAACAGATTTTTACCCCTGAAAAAATTATTGTGAATATTACATATATACAGGCATTTTTACCATATCAGTATTGACAATTTTGTGGCAAATATACAAGAAAAATTTAGTGTAATAAAGGGGTAAATTGATAAAAACTGCCGAGATTTTTCGTTTCACTCGAGAATCCCGGCAGTTTTTTATCAGTGATATCTGACTTCGTCAGGTAATATTGCTCTGCAGTGATATTCGCCGATTTGTCATTCTCGAGCGTTAGCGAAGAATCTCAAATCGGCGAGTGATATATTTCCTTACAGAAATGTTTCAGGTCTGCATTAAACGGATACCCAATGGGCGCCCCTATGGTGTAAATTTTAACTTTTACTTACCTACGCAGAATCTTGCAAAGATTCCGTTTACAACCTCTTCGCTTGCTTTTCTGCCGGTAAGTTCGAGGAGCTTTTCTATTGCACAGTCAAGGGAAACATTCACTGCATCAAGCGTCATTCCGCTTTCAAGAGCGAATTTCGCTTCTCTCACGCAGGAAAGAGCCTCTGTCACGGAGAGGTATTGTCTTTCTCCTGTAAGCATTGCCTGAGTTGTGTCGATTCTGTCAGTTTCAAGAAGTTTTGCTGCCGCTTCTTCAAGCTCGTCCTTGCCGTTTAATTTTTCAGCACTGATTTCCACAACAGTTTCGATATATTTTGAAATTTCATCTCTGACATTTTTAACATCAAGGTCTGTTTTATTGATTACACCGAGGCAAAGCTTATCCTTGCAGAATTCAAGAATATCCATATCCTCTTTCGTCAGCTCCTCAGAGCCGTCAAAAACTGCGATTACAAACTCCGATTTCTGAAGTCTGTCCTTCGCCATGTCAACCCCTATTGCTTCAATGGGATCATCGCTTTCTCTGATACCTGCAGTGTCAGAAAGATGAAGCGAAATTCCGCCGAGAGTTACAGATTCCTCAACAATATCACGTGTTGTACCCGCATAGCTTGTAACGATACTCCTCTGACTGCCGACGAGCATGTTCATCAGTGTTGATTTACCTACATTAGGTCTGCCGACAATTGCAGTCTGAACACCTTGCGTGAGAACTTTACCGCCGTCATAGGTTGCAAGAAGCTTTTCAAGTGATTTTTCAACAGCTGAAACAGTTCCGAGCATTTCATCGTTTTCAAGCTCCTCGATTTCTTCATCGGGATAATCTACCCATGCAGAAAGATGAGCACAGACATTTACAAGTTTTTCTGTGTCAGCCTCTATCTCACGGCTGAGTGTACCACCAAGGGCTGTGAGAGCCGCATCTGCCGCTTGTTTGCCCTGTGCACCGATTAAATCCATAACCGCTTCTGCCTGAGTCAGGTCCATTTTACCATTAAGAAATGCACGCTCCGTAAACTCACCTGCTTTTGCAGGACAAGCACCTGCGGCAAGCACTGCACGCAGAACTCTTTTCAGAACATAAAGTCCGCCGTGGCACGAAAGCTCTACAACATTTTCGCCCGTATAGCTGTAAGGTGCACGGAACACAAGAGCAACGCACTCGTCGATATCTCCGTCTTTATCGGAAACTCTGCCGAAATGCGCCCTGTAGCCTTTTGAATTTTTAAGTTCATTTCCGCTGACTGCCGTGAAAATTTTATCGCAGATTTCCATAGCATCATCGCCTGAAACTCTTATCATGCCCACACCGCCTGCAGCCTGTGCAGTAGCGATTGCGGCAATAACTTTTTTCGATTCACTCATAGATTTCATCCTATTGTTTTATAATATCTTCAGCGAATAAAGCTGCACCGTTTTCGCGGAGAATCCTTTGCACTTCTTTCACATCAACCGAATGTACATTTTCTCCTGAAGCAAACGCAACCGCCACCGCAACACCTGCTGCTTCACCCATACAGCAGCAAATAGGAATTATTCTCACAGACGCCTGAGCCTCATGAGTTGCAGAAATACATCTGCCTGCAACCAGAAGGTTATCAAACTCCTTTGGTAAAAGGCTTCTGTATGGAATTGAATAATATTCTCCCTTTTCAAAATAGCGGTGGCTTGTGCCAGAGCCTGAGGGGTTATGTATGTCAATATCGTAGTTGCCAAGAGCAATTGAATCTTCAAACATTGTGCAATCAATCAGTTCATCTGCAGTCAGAATATGAACGCCCTTTAATTTACGGCTTTCTCTGACACCGATTCCGCTTGCAACTGACAGCACTGTGCTTTCCTCAAATGCTTTTGAATTCATTTTTAAAAAACGCATCATTTCATCAATCTGCCGTCTTGCAATTTTCTCTGCTTTGCTTAAGTCAAAAGGATTTGTCGGATCAAGCTTCACAACCCTTGTTGTGTTAAAATGAACAACATCATTACCTGTACCGAAAAAGGCAAGAATATCCTCTCGTGGATTTGTAATTTCTCCCTTTTCCTTTGCCTCCACATACAATTCCTGAAGCTTCTTTCTTTCCGATTTGAACAAATCCACATCAACTCCACCCACTCTGAAGCAGGTGGTCATCGGCTGACAGAAGCCATCCGAATCCCTGCCGAGCTGAAAATCACAGCCTGCAAAACAAAACAAATCGCCGTCACCTGTGGCATCAACATAAAAGTCTGCCTCTATTTCAAGCTTTCCCGCTTTTGTTGCTATTTCCACTGAGCAGATTTTTCTTTCTGCTTTTTTGACATTATAAACAAAAGAATGAAAAAGAACATCTACTCCTTCCTCGTCCGTCATTTCGTCAAGCAAGACTTTGAAATATTCCGAGTTAAAGTGTTTCACATGGTCTTTCCAGACATTTTCCATATGTCTCAGACGCATTTCCTCAAAAATACCCCTTGACAGATATTTTGTTTTTCCGCTTTCAGGGTCCTGAGTCCAGTAAGGCATAAAAGGAAAAATAAGATTGTTTGACATAGCACCACCAAGACTTCCTGACTTTTCAACAAGTAAAACACGAAGTCCGTTTCTCGCTGCACTTATCGCCGCAGCAACACCCGTCAGACCACCGCCGGCTACTAAAAGGTTATACTTTTCCATAAAATCACCTATAAAAAATCGCAGAGAAGCCCTCTGCGATTAATTGATTATTCTTCAGTATTTGCTCTTTTTTCGATTTTGCCGTAGAGAGATGCACCGCTTACGTCAGATTTGGGCTGAACGTTTTCTCTGGGCTGTGAAGGAGCTGAGCTTCTCTTCTGACCGCCTCTTCCATCACGACGGGGACGTGAATTGTAGTTTGATGATGCGTGTGTGGGCTTTGCGCCGTCAACAAGCTTGATAACTACTCTTCTTGAATCGTCACTGCCGATTGAGTAAGATTCCACGTTTTCAATCTGCTGGATTGCTGTGTGGATAATTCTTCTCTCATAAGGATTCATGGGCTCAAGAACAACATTTCTGCCGTATTTGAGAACCTTATCTGCATTTCTCTTTGCAAGGTCTGTAAGAGTTACAGCTCTCTTTTCTCTGTAGTTACCTACGTTAACTGAAACACGCTTGAACTCTTCGTTTTCCTTGCCTACAACAAGACGTACAAGATACTGGATAGCATCAAGTGTTTCGCCTCTGCGACCGATTACGCAGCCGTAATCATCTCCGCATTCAATCTGGAAGCTGATAGAATCAGCCTGTTTTGTAGTTGTAATGTGGATATCTTCAATTCCAAGGCCTTTGAAGATATTTCTGATATAGTTTTCAGCTACGCCGTCAGCGTCAACTGTTACCACTGCATCAGCACTTACTTCTTCAGCCTTGGGAGCCTCTTTTTTCTCTGCCTTTTTCTTTTCCTCAGGCTTCTTTGTCTCAGCCTTTACCTCTTTTTTGGGCTCAGGTTTCTTTTCTTCTTTAACTTCGATCTCGTAGCTTGCTTTTACCTTATATACAGTTGCGCCTCTGAACAAGCCTAAGATTTTCTTTTCCTGAATTTCAACCTCAGTTTTAACATCCGCGTCTGCCGGTGCATTAAGCTCAGCTAAAGCCGCCTTATGTGCTTCTTCTGCAGTTGAACCTGTACCGATAGCCTCGATAAGTTTCTTCAATTATTTCACCGCCTGTTATTTATTCTTCGTTTTTCATTTTAGCAATTGCTTTTGTATTGTTTTCCTTTGAACGGCGCATGATGGTTTCAACAACAAGTTCTTTTGCCATAACCTTTTCTTTTCTGTAAACCTTGTGGAGAATAACCGTCTGAACTGCGCTGAGTATATTCTGGAATATCCAGTAAACACCGATACCTGCGGGGAACTGGAATGCAAACCAGACTGACATAAGGGGCATACCATATGTCATACAACCCATAGTGGGATTTTTTGCCATTTCGGGATTTTCTTTTTTCTGTCTTGCCTGAGTGATGATACTTGTGAGAAGAGAAGTAACACCTGACAGAATAGGAATGATAATCAGGAGCTTTGCACCTGTTTCACTTGTGCTCCAGTTTTTGATTGCATCAAAGCTGGGATTTGTCGTGAGTGTCACACCGAATGCTGAGAAGTTTTCAATAAACTCTTCGACTCTTTCTGCCGTTTCTACTGAAACAACACCTGAAAGTTCTGAGAATCTATCCATGATTGTCATTTCAATCTGACGCTCGTTTGTGATTTCAGTAACTTTCTTTACAGCCTCAGTCAATGCAGTAAGCTCTTTCGCATCAATACGAAGAACATACTTCAGGGGCTGATAGATAATGTTGTAAAGAAGAATGATAATGGGGAACTGAATCAGAAGAGGAAGACAGCCCTGTGCACCCATGGGATTATAGCCCTCACGCTGATAGAGAGCCTGTGTTTCTTCCTGAATTTTTTTCTGGTCGCCTGCGTATCTTGCCTGGATTCTTCTTATCTTAGGCTGAATTCTCTGCATTTTTGCCGAGCTCTTCTGCTGTGAAATAGAAGAGGGCAAAAGGATAAGCTTGAACACGATCGCAAAGAAAAACAAAGCGACAACATAGTTACCGCTGAAATTGTAGAACTGTTCAAGTATCCATGCAAAGGGCAGGTATACGTAATCTAAAAATTTCATTTCTTGTCCTCAGATTTCTTTTTTTTCGGTTTCACGGGGTCATACCCACCGGGGAACAGCGGGTTGCATCTCATCAGACGCAAAAATGCTAATATTCCTCCCTTAATAACGCCGTGGATTTCAATAGCATCAACTGCATATTGCGAACATGTCGGATAATAACGGCATCGGGGAGGAAACAGAGGAGATATTTTTCTTTGATAAAACCTTATAAACTTAATCAGAATTTCTTTCATTTCGGTTTATTACCCCGGCACTGCTGAGATGTTCACGCATGGTTTTCATAACTGCAGTGCTTTTGACATATTTTGTTTTGCTGCGTGCGACGAACACAATATCGAAAGAACCCGTCATTTCGGGATATAACTGACAAAACGCAGCACGGATCACCCGCCTTGAGCGATTTCTCTCCACTGCGTTTCCGATTTTTTTACCCGTCGTTATACCATAACGACAGTATCCGACGCGGTTTTTTACGACGTAAGTTACAAGTGCTGCTGAAGCATAGGACTTACCTCTGCCATATGCACGTCGGAAATCACTGTTCTGATTTAGCGTTATGGGTTTTGACAAATCAATCAATCCGTTCGTCTAATGTACAGAAATTAATAAGAAAGCTGCTTTCTGCCTTTTGCTCTGCGGCGAGCGAGAACCTTGCGGCCATTTCTGTCAGACATTCTCTTTCTGAAGCCGTGCTCCATTTTCTGTGACGTTTCTTGGGCTGATAAGTTCTTTTCATCTTTTAACCCTCCTATCCTCTCAGTAAAGTTATTGTCAGCGGTTTCTTCTGAAACCGTGATTTTGAGTACCGATGCAAATCTGCTTGCAAAAAAACATACTCCAACAATATGATATTATATAATAAACTTGTCTACAATGTCAACACCTTTTTTATTTTTTATTTTTCCGACACCTTACTTCCTACATTTTACAATTTTATTGTGAAAAGGGTATGAATTTTTTGAAAATTATGATAGTATATACTTATTATACAGGAGGTTATCACAATGAAAGAAATAAACGTAAGAGATATTAAAGAAAATGCTGTAAAAATGATAAGCGACGATTGGGCACTGCTCACAGCAGGAAACGAAGAAGGCTTCAACACAATGACAGTAAGCTGGGGCGGTATCGGCGAACTCTGGGGCAAGGATGTGGCTTTTATTTTCGTACGCCCTCAGAGATATACAAAAGAGTTCATTGAAAAAGAAAAGATGATGACACTTTCTTTCTTCGGCGGAGAAAAGAAAAAAGAAATGGGAATCTGCGGAAAGGTAAGCGGAAGAGATGTTGATAAATTCAAGGAAACAGGACTTACTCCTGCGTTTTCAGACGGCACTGTTTATGTGAAAGAAGCAGATACTGTTCTTATCCTCAAAACAATTGCCAGAACAGAAATGACACCCGATTCTTTCCTTGACAGTTCAATTGATGAAAGCTGTTATCCGTACAAGGACTATCATATAGTATATATTGCTGAAATCGTGAAAGTGCTCGAAAAATAACACGAAAAAATTTTTTTGAAAAAATTGAAAAAATTTTCAAAAAACTATTGCATTTTTCGAAAAGTAGTGATATAATAGCAAAGTCGTCAGGGCGACAGACACTCGTAAGAGCGGAAATCAGTCCTGAAAAGTTGGTGTCTATGGTGATGAGGGTCCACCCGTTCCCATCCCGAACACGGTAGTTAAGCTCATGAACGCCGAAGATACTTGGCTGGAAGCGGCCCGGGAAAATAGGACGACGCCAACACAATGGAGTAGCCACCCAGTAGGGTGGTTATTTTTTTACTCAGAAAAGATAAGGAGTTTTCATAATGGTCTATACATACCGTACACAGGGCACTTGTGCCAGAACAATTGACATTGAACTTGAGGACGGAATCATCAAGGAAATCAGATTCGGCGGAGGCTGCGCAGGCAACACTCAGGGTATCGCAAAGCTTGTAGAAGGAATGAAGGCTGAAGAGGTTATCGGAAAACTTGAAGGCATCAGATGCGGTTTCAAATCCACCTCCTGCCCCGATCAGCTTGCAAAGGCACTCAGAATTGTTCTTGAAAAATAATTGAAACAAAAAAAGAAAACCGATGGAATGTGAAAATTCCATCGGTTATTTTTTTATTTCCAGATAACTGAAACATTCATGTCGTCTACAGTGACTTCCATTTCATCTGAATATTCTTCTGCTGCTTCAAGGAATGCATTCATCATTGCCTCATCTTCAAACTGAATTGTGCTTTCCATTGCAAGGTCCTTAGGATCCAGTCCCGGTCCGAAACGGAATCCACACATCCACCAGTGACGCATTTCTTCTCTTTCAATCAGCGTCTCTTCACCATTTTTCAAAGTAATTGACATATCCAGCATCTCTTCATCTGTTGCGCAGTTGTAAGAAAAAGCATTTTTGTCCGTCTTATTGTAGATGCCGAGTTCTACTCCGTTGAGTCTCCCAAAGCCATAGTTACCCTTCCAGAACTGGAACATCCAATGTTTTCCGCCATGCTCAAACTTAACCCTCACAGTGTCGGTATCCATAAATCCCATACCGCCCACTATATCATAAAGAATTGAATATCCCATATCACGCATCCACACATTCTGAGGAGTTGTAATGGTATAATTTTTCGCATCGTAGTCAAAACCGATACCCATCAGACCGTTATTATCTTTACCGTAAAGCTTACCTGTTTCTTTATCGTACCTGATTCCCGTAAAAACAACATTGGTATTATTGTTATTATCAACATAGTCACAACATATATAGTATATGTTCTCTTCACCTTGCAGAGGCATAAGATAAACATACAGGTCATACATACCGTTTGTCACGTGATTAAGAAAATTTCTTATTGTCCCTTCAGGAAGAGCACTGTTGATAAGCTTTTTCGCCGCATCACAAACTGCCTTTTTGATAGGACTTACATCAGCTTCTTTTCTTTCAGGTTTTTCTTCAGGCGAATTGTATACAGGAAGATTATTTATCGCATCAATAATTTCCTGACTTTCGCTCGTTCCTGTCTTAGTCTCATTGACAATATTACTGACAATAAGAGTAATAACCTCTTCTGTTTCTTCATTCAGAAAAGCTGACGTTACCGACATGTTTTCCTGCTCAGCCACATTACCTGCAGGAACAAGAGCGGTAGTAAATACCATTACAATTGAAATTAAAAAACTCAGAATTTTCATACCGAAATCACCTGTCATTTATCAGAATAACAAAGCAAGTATAACATATATATGACTAAACATTTTCTTAAAAATTATTAAATTTTCTCAAAAGAAGATTTAAGGAATGCTTTCAGCTTATCTGACTTCGGATTTTCAAAGAGTTCTTCAGGTGCACCCGCTTCCTCGATCACACCGTCAGCCATATATATAATAGTATCTGAAACATTCTTTGCGAATTCCATTTCATGTGTTACAACAATCATAGTTTTGCCTGCATTTTTAAGTTCTCTGATTACCTTTAGAACTTCGCCTGTAAGTTCAGGGTCGAGTGCTGATGTGGGCTCGTCAAAGCAGAGAACATCGGGTTCAAGAGCAAGAGCTCTTGCGATTGCAACACGCTGCTGCTGACCGCCTGAAAGCTCGCAAGGATAAGCGAGTGCCTTCTCAGAAAGACCTACCTCAGAAAGAAGCACATCTGCATTCTTAGAAATAGCTTCAACGGCTTCCTTCTTTGACTTATACTGAGAAGTACCCTTTTTAATTTTTTCCGTTTCAAGAAGTTCTGCAGCAAGAGTAAGATTTCTTTTTACATTATACTGAGGAAAGAGATTGAATGACTGGAAAACAAGGCCGAAATGAAGTCTGTTCTGTCTTATCTCCTCATCACTTGTTTTTGTGTGGCTTTCAGCATCAAAAATTGCTTTTCCGTTAAGGGAAATTGTTCCTACATCGGGAGTTTCAAGGAAATTCAGACAACGAAGGAGTGTTGTTTTACCTGAGCCGGACGAACCGATAATTGCGACAACATCGCCTTTTTCCATTGAAAAATCTATACCTTTGAGAACTTCGGTTTTACCGAAACTTTTACGGATATTTTTAACTTCAAGTAAAGACATAACGTGTCACCTCAAATCTTGAAATAGCTGAGTTTCTTCTCAACTTTGTTAAAGAGAACTGTAAGAATTCCGCTGAATGCAAGGTAATAAACACCTGTGAAGAAAAGAGGCCAGAGCTGACCTGCAATACCCTGAGAGCCTTTAAGGAATGCCTGACCTGCCCAGATAACTTCCTGCAGAGCAATAATTCTTGCAAGAGATGTATCCTTGACAAGAGTGATGATTTCATTTGACATTGGCGGTACTATTCTCTTTACCATCTGCAGAAGTGTAACCTTGAAGAAAATCTGCTTTTTGGACATACCGAGCACCTGTCCTGCCTCCTGCTGTCCCACAGGAACACCCTGAATACCGCCACGGTAAATCTCTGAGAAATAGCACGCATAGTTAATAATAAATGCTACTGCAGAAGCTACAAATCTGCCTGCTTCACCGCTTCCCCATATAGGATTTCCGAAAGCAATACCGGGAAGATAATAGATAATAAGAAGTTGGAGCATGAGAGGTGTACCTCTGATAATCCAGACAAAGGTTTTCACCACACCGCTCAACGGCTTAAAGCGTGACATTGAGCCGAAAGAAATTATAAGTCCAAGGGGGATTGCACCAAGTAAAGTTACCGCAAAAAGTTTGAGAGTCTGAAGGAATCCTATGTTCAGCGCCTCAAAAACTATAGGGAACTGTTCTGCAAATGTCATAAAATTACATCCTTTTTATCTTTAATAACACGCCAAAAACAGAGAGCATCATAAGGTGCTCTCTGTTTTCTGAAATTCAATTTAAGTGTTTACTTATTTTGTGATGATAGCTGCCTGTACGCCGTACTGAGAAGCAATTTCCATCATCTTGCCGTTTTCAAGGCATTCATCGAAGAATGCGTTGATTTCTGCAACAAGGTCTGAACCCTTACGGAAGCCTACGCCGTATTCTTCTGAGTTGAGACCAACTGTGTATGTAAGATCAGCATAGCCTGTGCCTTCGCCTACCATTGCACCTGCCATAAGTGAGTCGATGATAGCTGCATCACATGTGCCTGCTTTAACCTCTGTAAGAGTTGTAGCCTGGTCCTTAACGGGAGTAAACTTGAAGCCGTTTGCTTCAGCCATATCTTCGCCTGCTGAACCTGCTTCAACTGCGAACTGAAGGTCCTTGCAATCTTCTGCTGTCTTGTATTTATCAGCATCCTCTGCAGGAACAACAACTACCTGTGCGTTGTTGCAGTAAGCCTGTGAACAATCCATAGCTGCGAGAACATCCTCACGAAGAGTCATACCGTTCCATACGCAGTCAATGCTCTTACCGTCAAGTTCGAGAGCTTTGTTATCCCAGTCGATTTCAACGAATTCAACCTTTACGCCAAGTCTTTCAGCGAAAAGTTTTGCCATGTCAGCGTCAAAGCCGATCCATTCTGTTGAATCCTTTGATTTCTTGTAGTCCATGGGCTCGAAGTCTGTGATACCTACAACGAGTGTACCCTTTTCCTTAACGTATTCCATGTCTGATGCGTTACTGCCGCAACCTGCAAATGTAAGACACATAAGAAGGCAAGCCATTACCAATGCTAAAATCTTTTTCATTTTAATATCCCCTTATCAATTAATGGATTTTAATGCGTTACCGCTTTATCATAGTAACACATTAATACGATGTTTGTCAATAGTCTGTGAATTATTTGTTATCAACGTGCACATCAATTTTCTGATAAGGAATCTCGATACCGTTTTCGTCAAATGCTTTCTTTACGCCTTCAAGAAGGTCGAAATAAACAGCCCAGTAATCGCTTGTTTTGCACCATACACGGTAAACAAAAGTAAGAGCACTTGCTGAATGTTCAACAACTCTTGCCTGAGGGGCAGGTTCAAGAATTGTGTTTTCAGTCTTTTCAGCAACTGAATAAAGAACGCTCTTAACCTTTTCAATATCGCTGTCGTATGCAACATTTATATTGAGGTCAACTCTTCTCAAATCCTTTGTTGTGTAATCAGTAAGCTTCTGATTTGAAATTACAGAGTTGGGAATCTGAATAACCTTGTTGTCAATTGTGAGAATTTTTGTGTAGAAAATATTGATAGCTTCAACTGTACCCTGAGCATCGGCTGTTTCAATATAATCACCGACCTTAAAGGGCTTGAACACAAGGATAATGAATCCGCCTGCAATGTTACTGAGGCTTCCCTGAAGAGCAAGACCGATTGCAAGACCTGCAGAACCGATTACTGCCACCATTGATGCCATAGGAATACCTACTATAAGTGCTGCAGCAATTACGATAACTATTTTAAGAGCAATCACAATAAAGCTTTTAAAAAATGTTCTTGCTGTAGGGTCGATTTTCTCGTAGAATTTTGACTTCTGAAATTTTTTGCCTAAAAAGTTGACAAGCTTGAAGCCGATAAGCAGCACAACAACTGCCACAACAAGCTTCACTCCGCTTTCCATGCAAAAAGCAATAATTTTGTCCTTAAGCACATTCAATGCTTCCAATAGTGTGTCTTTCATAATAAAAATCCTCCTTGGGTTTTATATTATAAAAATTTTAGCACAT
Source organism: Oscillospiraceae bacterium (assembly GCA_015065765.1). Taxonomy (GTDB): domain Bacteria; phylum Bacillota; class Clostridia; order Oscillospirales; family Acutalibacteraceae; genus SIG575. Next base: position 15,462 of record SVPP01000012.1, read on the forward strand.
TAAAGTTAAAATTTCAATACATTATGTATTTATATTTCAGCACTTTTTATCTTTACAAAATTGTTTTCAAGTAGTAGAATCATTGTTAGTAAAACATCAGGAGATGATATTGTGAACAAAAAACTTACCAAAACAGTATTTACCGCTTTATTCATGGCTTTGTGCTGTGCCGGAACCTTTATACATGTACCGTCACCCGGTACAACAGGTTATCTCAACCTTGGTGATTGCTTCGTTGTTCTTTCAGGTTGGATGCTGGGACCTGTTTACGGCTTTCTTGCAGGCGGTATCGGCTCTGCGATTTCCGACCTTGTTCTGAGCTACGCTTCATACGCTCCCGCAACTCTCGTTATCAAGGGATGCATGGCATTGGTCGCATACTTTATTTATAAAGCACTCATGAAAGTAACCAGAGATAAATTTGTTTTCCCATGCATTATCAGTGCTGTTGTTGCTGAAATTATAATGATTGGCGGATACTACCTTTATGAATCGTTACTTGCAGGCAACTTTGTTTCATCACTTGCAGGAATTGCAGGGAACTCCGTCCAGGGACTCTTCGGAATAATCGTATCGGTTATTATTATGGGAATCCTTGAAAAAACAGGACTAAAAAATACTTTTCTCAGAAATATTAAATAAGAGGTATTCATCATGGCAAAAATCACTACTCAAAAAACTCACAAAAGCGGTATTGCTCTGGGCGGTATCGGCAGCGGAAGTGTAGAGCTTCTGCCTGACGGCGAATTTCATTTCTGGCAGATTGCCAATCCTGAACGCTTAACAAGAGTTTCAGGAGACAAAAAGGTTGATGACGGCGAAATGCACACAGGTGCACTGTCTTTCTGGGTGAGATCAGAAGATGAGAAAGGCAAAATTATTGTGCGTAAGCTTGGAATGAAAACAGACCCCGAGGATTTCTCACACAGAATGTTTGCATGGAACAAGAGCGTAGAAAGAATTGATTTTGACGGAAGATTTCCTGTATGTAATATTGATTACGTCGATTCTCTTCTCCCTGTCAGCGTAAAATTAAAAGCAGTAGTGCCCTTTGTCCCTCATGAATCAGACATTTCATCAACACCGGGATTTTATCTTGATTATACTTTTGAAAATCCCACATCTGAAGAAATAAAGGTAAGCCTTTTAGGAACCCTTAATCCATCTTTCGCAAACAATGATACGGAGAGCAGATTCTCTTTGATTCAAAAAGATGATATGACAGGTGTTTTCATGTATCCGGCAACAAAAAATGATTCGCCCGACAACGGCAACGTCTGTCTCTCTGTCAGCGGTGAAGGTGAAAAATCCTACATTCTTTCTGATTTCAGAAAATACTTAAGCGAATACATCGCATGGTCTGAGAATTACGGAGTTTCGCAGGAATCTGTTCTTTTCTCATTCAGAGAAAAAGGTGTTCTCCCCGACATCGCAACAGCAGAAAAACCTGAAGCAATCCCGGAAAATATTCAGGAACTTTCAGACGATGAAATTGAAAGACTTTACAATATATATTCAGAATATCCTTTTGCTATTTCTCTTCTTAACCGTATCAGACACTCAATGCCCGATTTTCCTGAAAGCATAGAAAAGAAAAAGAATTTTCTCGGATTTATCGCAATGCAAACTGAAAGAATGGAAAACTCCTATGGTTCTTCTGCACTCTGTTCTTCTCTTACACTTGCTCCCGGTGAAAGAAAAACAGTAAGATTCATTCTCACATGGTACTTCCCCAATCATTTCACTGAAGACGGTAAAAGATTAGGTCACTACTACGAAAACCTTTTTGCTTCAGCAAAAGAAGCAAACATTTTCCTTCTTGAAAAATCAGATATGATTTTCAGCAAAGCTTCCGATTTTTCAGATTTAATCTTTGATACAAGCCTTGCATCTTATTATCCCGATTCATGGTCAAGCCACCTTTCAACAATTGTCAAAAGTGCATGGTATCTGAAAGACGGCAAATTCGGATTATGGGAAGGTCTTGGCTATTGCGGTTTTCACACAACCGACATTACATATCACGCGTCCTTCGGTCTGTTGGCACTTTTCCCTGATCTGCAGAAAAAACAGATGAAAATGGGTGCTGCTTTCCAACGTGAAGACGGCAGGGTTCATCATTTTTTCACTCCCGACCTTGATCACGTTGACGACGGTTTCGACAGAGTTGACATGAACATGCAGTTTGTTCTCATGGTGCTTCGCGATTACCTTTATACAGGTGACAGAGAATATCTTGACAGCCTTTATGAGAATGTATGGAGAGCTATGGATTCAATCGAAGAACTTGACAAAGATGGAGATGCTCTCCCTGACTACGATACAAAGCGCAACACTTACGATGCATGGAATTTTTCAGGAACACCTGCTTATATTTCAATTCTCTGGCTTTCAGCACTGAATGCAGCGGTTAAAATTGCTGAAATCAAAGAAGACAGAAAGAGAAGTAAGAAGTGGTCATCTCTTCTTGAAAAAGGAAAGAAATCACTTGAGGAAAGACTCTGGAACGGTGAATATTACAATCTGTGGAAAAATGACGAGCAGACAGACGAATGTCTCATGACAGACCAGCTTGACGGTGAATGGTTCCTGAGAGCCACTGGCCTTGAGGGTAACTTCACAGACGAAAGAGTGAAAAATGTTCTTTCACTTATTTTCGAGAAGAACTTCGATGAAGAAGCAGGACTTGTAAACGCATCATGTCCTGTCGGAAAGCATACAGGACTTTTCACTCACAAGAACTGTCAGGCCGAGGCTGTGTGGACGGGTATCGGTTATGTTTTCGCTTCTCTTGCGATTTCTGCAGGAATGAAGGAAACTGCCGACACAATCGTAGAAACAATCCACAACAATCAGTTAAGACTGGGTTATTTCTGGGACCATTGGGAATGCGGACACCACTATACAAGACCTATGGCAAGCTGGACAACCTTGAATGCTATGCTGGGACTGTTTGTTGACAGCGAAAAGAAAATTATCCGCATGTCACCGAAAGAAACAGACATCTCTCTTCCCCTTTGTACATGTGATTTCCTTGCAAAAGTGACTTTCAGTGAAAACACATGCACTCTTGATATGATGAAAGGCAATACCGCTTCATGGAATATAGTTCTTCCCGAAGGAATGTCTCTCAGAATCAATAAATAAACAAAAATAAAAAATATGCCGTGAAGACATCTGCTCTTCACGGCATTATTCATTACAAAATAAAAAAATACTATATATAATGAAAAATATTTACTTTACCCCTTGACAAGCCGGATTATTCATGATAGAATACTATACTGTATTAGAATGGAATATTATCCCCATGAGGTTTTATGGTGTTTACATAATACCACAAAATCTAACGAAAATCAAGTGATTTTTCAGTAAAATTTTCAGGGAATCTGTTCCAGTTACTAAGTACTATTTACCACGTAAAATCAAAGAACGGAGTGATATGATCTATGGGTAATGTACGAGACGTTTACCGAGGAAAAACTCTCAGAAAAAGCTACGGACGTATTGATGAAGTAATGGAAATGCCCAACCTCATTGAAATCCAGAAGAAATCATACGACTGGTTTCTTACTGACGGTCTCAGAGAGGTATTCAGAGATACTGCAGACATCGTAGACTACACAGGAAACTGGGTTCTGAGCTTTATCGGTTACAGAATGGAAGACAAGCCCAAATACACTGTTTATGAGTGTAAACAGCGCGACGCAACTTACGCTGCACCTATGCGTGTTCTGGCTCGTCTGACAAACAAGGAAACAGGTGAAATCAAAGAAAGTGAAGTCTATATGGGCGATTTCCCCATTATGACAGAAAGCGGTACTTTCGTTATCAACGGTGCTGAACGTGTTATCGTTTCTCAGCTTGTCCGTTCACCCGGTATGTACTATGATATGACTCATGACAAGACCGGTAAAAGACTTTTCACTACCACTGTCATTCCTAACAGAGGTGCATGGCTTGAATACGAAACAGATTCAAACGACCTCTACTATGTAAGAATAGATAAAAACAGAAAGATTTACATCACAACTTTCCTCAGAGCTCTTGGCCTTTCAAACAACAGCGACATTCTCAATTTCTTCGGAAATGACGAGAGAATCATTGCTACTCTTGAAAAGGACGAAACAAAGAACTCTGAAGAAGCTCTTATGGAAGTCTTCAAAAAGCTTCGCCCCGGCGAGCCTGCAACTCTTGAAACAGCTCAGACACATCTTGAAAACCTTTTCTTCGATGTTCACCGCTATGACCTTTCAAGAGTAGGCAGATACAAATACAATAAGAAGATGGCTATTTCAGCAAGACTTGCAGGCAGCAAGCTTACTCAGCCCATCGTAAACAAATACACAGGCGAAATCCTTGCTGATTCAGGCGAAATCCTTACAAAGGAAAAAGCTCTCGAAATCGAACAGGCAGGTGTTACAGAAGCTTTTGTTGAAGCTGATATTCACTATGACCACAAAGAAGTCAAAGTTGTTTCAAACGGCATGGTTGATCCCAAGCCCTATCTTCCCATGTTCACAGAAGAAGAGCTTGACGAAATCGCTATCAACGAAAACGTAAGAGCTGACGTTCTCTTCCCCATCCTCGAAGAAGGAATTGAAGACAAAGAAGCTCTTAAAGAAATCCTCGCATCAAAGTGCGATGAACTTATCCCGAAGCATATCACAATTGAAGATATTTTCGCATCAGTCAACTACCTTAACTGCCTTGCTTGCGGTGTAGGTACACTTGATGACATCGACCATCTGGGCAACCGCCGTATCCGTTCAGTCGGCGAATTGCTTCAGAATCAGTTCAGAATCGGTCTTTCACGTGTAGAAAGAGTTGTACGTGAAAGAATGACTCTTCAGAGTCAGGACGGCGACGAGAAGATGACTCCCGCAGCTCTTATCAGCTCAAGACCTGTTCTTATGGCTATCAAAGAGTTCTTCGGCTCATCTCCCCTCTCACAGTTCATGGACCAGACAAACCCCCTTGCTGAACTTACTCACAAGAGAAGACTTTCAGCCCTCGGCCCCGGCGGTCTTTCAAGAGACCGTGCAGGCTTCGAAGTTCGAGACGTTCACTACAGCCACTACGGCCGCATGTGTCCCATCGAAACTCCTGAAGGTCCCAACATCGGTCTTATCTCTTACCTTGCAACATTTGCAAGAATCAACAAATATGGCTTCATCGAAGCTCCCTTCAGAAAAATCGATAAAGAAACAGGCGTCGTTCTTGACGAAGTTCATTACATGACAGCAGACGTTGAAGATAACTACATCGTCGCTCAGGCTAACGAACCCCTCGATGCAGAAGGCCGTTTCATCAATCCAAAAGTTACAGCACGTTACAGAGACGAATTCCTTGAAATTGACGGTTCAAAAGCTGACTACATGGACGTTTCTCCCAAGATGCTCGTTTCAGTTGCTACTGCAATGATCCCCTTCCTTGAAAACGACGACGCAAACCGTGCTCTCATGGGATCTAACATGCAGCGTCAGGCAGTTCCGCTTCTCAAGACAGACGCACCCTTCGTCGGTACAGGTATGGAATACAAGGCTGCTGTTGACTCAGGTATTGCTATTATTGCAAAACGTGCAGGTACAGTAACAGGTCTTGACTCTACAAAAATCACAATTCTCACAGACGACGGTCATGTTGATGAATATAACCTTGTTAAGTTCATGCGCTCCAACCAGGGCACATGTATCAACCAGCGCCCCGTTGTTTCAATCGGCCAGCATGTTGACGAAAAAGAAGTTATCGCTGACGGTCCCGCTACTGCAGGCGGTGAAATCAGCCTTGGTAAAAACGCTCTTATCGGCTTCATGACATGGGAAGGCTACAACTACGAAGATGCTGTTCTTATCAACGAAAAGCTCGTTCGTGAAGACGTTTACACATCAATCCACATCGAAGAATACGAAGTAGAAGCAAGAGAAACAAAGCTCGGACCTGAAGATATCACAAGAGACATCCCCAATGTTGGTGAAGATGCTCTTAAAGACCTTGACGAAAGAGGTATCATCAGAGTCGGTGCTGAGGTTCACTCAGGCGACATCCTTGTTGGTAAAGTTACTCCCAAGGGTGAAACTGAGCTTACTGCTGAAGAAAGACTTCTGCGTGCAATCTTCGGTGAAAAAGCTAAAGAAGTACGTGATACATCTCTCAGAGTTCCTCACGGTGAATATGGTATCATCGTTAACGTTGAGGTATTCACTCCCGAGAACTGTGACGAGCTCAGCCCCGGTGTCAACATGACAGTCCGCTGCTACATCGCTCAGAAGCGTAAGCTTTCTGTCGGTGACAAGATGGCTGGTCGTCATGGTAACAAAGGTGTTGTTTCACGCATTCTTCCCGTTGAGGATATGCCCTTCCTTGAAGACGGTACTCCTCTTGATATCGTTCTTAACCCCCTCGGCGTTCCCAGCCGAATGAATATCGGTCAGGTTCTTGAAGTTCACCTCGGTTTTGCCGCAAGAAGCCTTGGCTGGAAAGTTATGACACCCGTATTCGACGGTGCTCATGAAACAGACATCAGAGAAACACTTAAGCTTGCAGGTCTCAGAGAGGACGGTAAATCAATCCTCATCGACGGCCGTACAGGCAGAAAGTTCGATAACCCCGTAACAGTCGGTGTTATGTACTTCCTTAAACTTCTCCACCTTGTTGATGACAAGATTCACGCACGTGCTACAGGTCCCTACTCACTGGTTACTCAGCAGCCCCTCGGCGGTAAAGCTCAGTTCGGTGGTCAGCGTTTCGGTGAAATGGAAGTTTGGGCTCTTGAAGCTTACGGTGCAGCTTATACTCTTCAGGAAATCCTTACAGTCAAGTCTGACGACGTTGTAGGACGTGTCAAGACTTACGAAGCTATCGTTAAAGGTCAGAATGTTCCCACTCCCGGCGTTCCCGAATCATTCAAGGTTCTTATCAAAGAGCTTCAGTCTCTTGCTCTTGATGTTAAGGTTCTCGACGGTGATGACAACGAAATCGACCTGAGACAGACATTTGACGATGTTGAAGCAGGTGTTCCTGTTGATGACGAAGCATTCTCAATTGTAAACGACGCTGAAGGCAGCGCAAGCTACTCAGTTGAAAGCGAAGACGGAGATACAGATTTCTACACATCAGGTGAAGAAGCTGACGAAGATTTCTCCGGTGATGATTATCCTGCAGACGACTCAGGATCAAGTGATACAGATTATTGATTGAAAGGAGTTCGTTGATATGGAAAATATTAATTTTGAATCTATCAAAATCGGTCTTGCCTCACCTGACCAGATCAGAAGCTGGTCTTACGGTGCAGTCACAAAGCCCGAAACTATAAACTACCGTACACTCAAGCCCGAAAAAGACGGTCTTTTCTGCGAAGTAATCTTCGGACCTACAAAGGACTGGGAATGTCACTGCGGTAAGTACAAAAGATTAAAGTATAAGGGTAAGGTCTGTGAGCGCTGCGGCGTTGAGATTACAAAAGCAAAGGTCCGCCGTGAAAGAATGGGACACATCGAGCTTGCTGCTCCCGTTTCTCACATCTGGTATTTCAAGGGTATCCCCTCAAGAATGGGACTTCTCCTTGATATCACTCCCAGAAACCTTGAAAAAATCCTTTACTTTGCAACTTACGTTGTTATCAACCCCGGCGATACTCCTCTTGAAAAGTATCAGACACTCAGCGAGAAAGAATACGCTGACATTCTTGAAAAATACGATGATGACACAGAATTCAAAGCAGGCATGGGCGCAGAAGCTATCAAAGAGCTTCTCGCTGAGCTTGACCTTGATGTTCTTTCAGCAGAGCTTCACACAGAGCTTGAAACAGCATCAAGCCAGAAGAGAGCTAAAATTCTCAAAAGACTTGAAGTTGTTGAAGCTTTCCGTCAGTCAGGCAACAAGCCCGAATGGATGATTCTCGATGTTATCCCCGTTATCCCCCCCGATATCCGTCCTATGGTTCAGCTTGAAGGTGGCAGATTCGCAACAAGTGACCTTAATGACCTTTACAGACGTGTTATCAACAGAAATAAACGCCTTGAGATTCTTCTCAAACTTCAGGCTCCTGAAATTATCGTAAGAAACGAAAAGAGAATGCTCCAGGAAGCTGTTGACGCTCTTATCGACAACGGCAGACGTGGACGTCCCGTTACAGGCCCCAACAACAGAGCACTCAAATCTCTTTCCGATATGCTTAAAGGTAAGCAGGGACGTTTCCGTCAGAACCTTCTCGGTAAGCGTGTTGACTACTCAGGACGTTCAGTTATCGTTGTTGGTCCCGAGCTCAAGCTCTACCAGTGCGGTCTTCCCAAGGAAATGGCTCTCGAGCTCTTCAAGCCCTTCGTTATGAAGAGACTTGTTGAAACAGGTGTTGCTGAAAACATCAAGCGTTCACGTAAGATGGTTGAGCGTGCAACCGACGAAGTATGGGATGCTCTTGAAGTTGTTATCAAGGACCACCCTGTTCTTCTCAACCGTGCTCCTACTCTTCACAGACTTGGTATCCAGGCTTTCGAGCCCGTTCTTATCGAAGGACGTGCAATCAAGCTTCATCCCCTCGTATGTACAGCTTTCAACGCTGACTTCGACGGTGACCAGATGCCTGTTCACGTTCCCCTGTCTGCTGAGGCTCAGGCAGAAGCAAGATTCCTCATGCTTTCTACAAACAACCTTCTCAAGCCCTCAGACGGACGCCCCGTAACTGTTCCTACACAGGACATGGTTCTCGGTTCATATTACCTTACACTTATCAGACCCGGCGAAATCGGTGAAGGCAAGGCTTTCCGCGATATCGACGAGGCTAAAATGGCATACGAAGAAGGCGTTATCGGTCTTCATGCTCTTATCAAGATCCGTATGACAAAAGAAGTAAACGGCGAAATGGTAACAAAGCTTGTTGAAACAACAATTGGCCGTGTTATCTTCAACGAGCCCATTCCTCAGAATCTCGGCTTTGTTGACAGAAGCGATCCCGAAAACGCATTCAAGCTTGAAGCTGACTTCCTCGTTAACAAAAAGATGCTCGGTAAGATTATTGCAAAATGTATCAAGATTCATGGTACTGCAGTAACATCTGACGTTCTTGACAAAATCAAGAATCAGGGTTACAGATATTCAACACGAAGCGGTATTACTGTTGCTTCATGCGACGCTACAATTCCGCCTAAGAAAGCTGAACTTCTTGCAGAAGCTGAAAAGACAATCGAGAAAATCGATGCTCTCTATCAGCAGGGTCTTATCAGTGCAGACAACAAATCAGAAAAAGTTATTGAAACATGGGAAAAATGTACTTCTCAGGTTGCAGCAGAACTTAAGAATAACTTTGACAGATACAACCCCATCTACATGATGCTTGACTCCGGTGCCCGTGGTAACGATTCACAGCTCCGTCAGCTTGCAGGTATGCGTGGTCTTATCGCAAACACAGCAGGTAAAACAATCGAAGTTCCCATCAAGGCTAACTACCGTGAAGGTCTTAACATCCTTGAATACTTCATCTCATCTCGTGGTGCTCGTAAAGGTCTTGCCGATACAGCTCTTCGTACTGCTGACTCAGGTTACCTTACACGTCGTCTCGTTGACGTTTCACAGGAAGTTATTATCCGTGAAGAAGATTGCGGTTGCTCAGAAGGTCTCGAAGTTTACGACATCTATGATGATAACAGAAGAATCGTAAGCCTTGCTGAAAGACTTACAGGAAGATATCTTCTTGAAGACCTCGTAAATGAAGAAACAGGCGAACTTATCATGTCAAAAGACAAGATGATGAACGAAGACGAAGCAGAAATGGTTGCTGACTACGTTTACGCTGACTACGAGAAGAAAACTGCCGGTCAGGAAAACGTTGACAAAGAAGGCGCAAGAATCAAAATCCGTTCACTTCTTACTTGTGAAGCTGAACACGGTGTTTGTATCAAGTGTTACGGTTCAAACCTTGCAACAGGTCAGCCTGTTACAGTAGGTGAAGCTGTTGGTATCATCGCTGCTCAGTCAATCGGTGAACCCGGTACACAGCTTACAATGAGAACGTTCCATACAGGTGGTGCTAAGGACGCAGGCGATATCACACAGGGTCTTCCCAGAATCGAAGAACTCTTTGAAGCACGCAGACCCAAGGTACACGCTATCATCAGTGAAATCGCAGGTGTTGTTTCACTCAGAGAAATCAAGAAGAGCAAGCACGTTGTAGTTACAGACATGGAAACTGCAGACGAAAGAAGCTACCTTATCCCCTACGGCTTCCGCCTGAGAGTTCAGGAAGGCGAAGTTATCGAGAAAGGTCATGCTCTTACAGAAGGTTCACTCTATCCTCACGATGTTCTTGATGTCCTCGGCATTCACTCAGTTCACGATTACCTCATCCGCGAAGTACAGAGAACTTACCGTATGCAGGGTGTTGATATCAACGATAAGCATATCGAAGTTATCGTCCGTCAGATGATGAGAAAAGTTGAAGTTGAGAATCCCGGAGAAAGCGACATCCTTCCCGGAACAAAGATCGAGAAGAAGGAATTCAGAGAAATCAACAAACAGATTGCTGCAAAAGCTGCTGCAGAAGGCAGAGAGCCTCAGTTTGTTGAAGCAAAAGATGTTCTTATGGGTATCACAAAGGCATCACTTGCAACTGATTCATTCCTTTCAGCTGCATCATTCCAGGAAACAACAAGAGTTCTTACAGATGCTGCTATCAAGGGCAAGACAGACCCGCTCCTTGGTCTTAAAGAAAACGTTATCATCGGTAAACTTCTCCCCTCAGGTACAGGTATGAAGTGCTATCAGGATGTTAAAGTTGTTCCTACAGAAGAACCCAAAGAAGAAGGTTCTGAATTCTATTATTCAACTGAAACAAACGAAGAATAATAAACAATAAGCAAACAGGCTATCTTAGAAATACGATAGCCTGTTTTTTCTTTGGTATTTAGTTTAATTTGTAACGAGCCTGATTAACAGATCATATCCCACAAAATATTCTCTCACAAGGCTTTTGAAGAGACCTTCTTCGCTCACCGCACTTACTTTACCGATGTCAGCAAAGCCGAAATGCTCTGCTATAACGGACGCTCTGTGGATATGGTAATCAGATGACAAAAACGCAACTTTTACGTCTTTAATATTTTTTCTCGAATGCTCTTCAATCACCTTTTTTGCAAATTCAAAATTTTCAAAGGTAGTTGTTGATTTATCTTCAAGAATAATTCTGTCAGGATTTATTCCGTATTCATTCAGAAGTTTCGCCATGAGAGCTGATTCGGAAATTGTCTGCTCGTCTGTTGTAATTCCGCCACAGACAACAATCATACAATCTTCATTTTCTTTTGCATATTCCGCCGCTCTCGCTACTCTGTCAAGCATCAAAGGACTTGGCGTGTCTTTTCCGATTACCTGATTGCCTAATACCATCAGATAATCACAATCATCATTATAAACTGTCTTTGCATCCTTGATTACAAAGGGCATGTATATGCTTGCAGTTACAGCAAAATAGCCTATAACAACTGCAAGAAAAATGCTCAGAAATTTTATACCTTTTTTCATAAAATGACTCCTTATTCTCAGTAACTAAAAAACGGGAGGGCACAGAGACCCTCCCCTACGAACATATTTTTATTTAAAGAAATTGATAAGTCCCATTACGAAGAGAATGATAATCATAAAGGGAAGGACATAGGTAAGATATCCGCGCATCCAGTTCTGAACCTTTGCACCTGCTTTGCCGATGTTGGCTTCTTTCCTGAATTTATCCCAGCCCCAGCCTTTTTTATGGGTACAGAAGATAAGGAAGATAAGTGAGCCCACAGGCAGAAGAATGTTTGAAACAAGGAAATCTTCAAGGTCCATAATTGTTGAATCTCCGCCGAAGGGAGTAATTCCTGCAAGAACATTGAAGCCCAGCACACAAGGCAGTGAAAGTACAAGTACGATGATACAGTTAATAAAGCATGATTTTTTTCTGCTCCAACCGAACATATCACAGGTACAAGCAAGTATTCCCTCAAACACTGCAAACACTGTTGAAAGTGCAGCGAATGAAAGAAAGATGAAGAAAAGGCTTCCCCACAATCTTCCCATAGGAATATTATTGAAAATATTGGGAAGCGTGATGAAGATAAGAGGCGGGCCTGCACCCACTTCAACATCATATGCTGTACATGCAGGGAAAATAATAAGACCTGACACAAGTGCAACAAAAGTGTCGAGAAGTGCAATATTGATTGATTCGCCCATGAGACGTCTGTCTTTTCCGAGATAGCTACCGAAAATCGCCATTGCGCCCATACCAAGGCTCAGTGTAAAGAATGCCTGGTTCATCGCCGCAACAATAACGTTACCGATTCCTGCTGCTTTCAGGTTTTCAATGCTGGGTTTAAGGTAGAATTCAAGTCCTTCTTTGCCGCCATCCATGAACATACTATTCACAGCAAGAACTACCATGATTGCGAGAAGTGCCAGCATCATGTACTTTGTAATTCTCTCAAGACCTTTCTGAAGACCGAAAGAGCAGACAAGGAATCCGACTATTACAACGGCAATCATAAACAGTGCCATGGGTAACGGGTCTGCCAACATGCCATTGAAATAATTTTCAACACCCGCTGTATCAAGACCGACAAAATCACCCTTTGCCGTAGACACAAAGTATCTCAGCATCCAGCCTGCAACGGTTGTGTAGAACATCATAAGTAAATAGTTTCCGATTACCGCCGCATAACCGTGAGCATGCCATTTACTGCCCTTTGGTTCTAATTCCTGATACATTCTTGCAGGGCTTTTACGGCTTGCTCTGCCCATTGCAAATTCCATTGTCATAATAGGTACACCCATAATGGCAAGGAAGAAAAGATAAATCAGCACGAAAATACCGCCGCCGTACTGGCCTACCATATAAGGAAACTTCCAGACGTTTCCGATACCGATTGCACAGCCTGCACTCAGAAGTATAAATCCGAGACGGCTGCCTAAACGTTCTCTTTTCATACGTCCCCTCCTGTTTTTTAAAAAAATTCACCCTGCTATTATAGCATAACAGGGTATGATTTTCAATAGGTCAAGTAATTGGTTTGTTTCTTTTTTTCACTATGGCAATTGCAAATATGGCTATTATACCAAGTGCAGCTACAGAAACAATCACTATCACAACAACTTTTTTGTTTTTTCCGTTGTCGTCGTTATCCTTTTCATTTTCTTTGGTTGTCTCTTCTGATTTTTCTTCAGCAGTTGTTTTTTCTTCCGCTGTAGTTTTTTCCTGCGCAGTTGTTTCTTCTGTAGTTTTTTCTGCTTTTGTAGGTTTTTCTGTTTTCGGCTCTTCATCTTCGCCCCATTCCCAATCAGCAAGTTCAAAAGTCATAGTGTGGGTATAGTCGCGTCCGAATGCATCTGGATTTTCATAAAGCTCTGTGGGAATTGTATAGTACGGGTGACGCTCAAGGAACAAGTCCGAATTATCCATATACCATGTGCTCTCATCAAGGGTAGAATAAAAGCTTGTGTCTATCCACGTTGAATCAATCCAGTAATAATAACCGTCTGTTTTAACAAGATTCCATATATGGTTCTGACCTTCCACGCAGAAGCTTTTAATCCCTGCCTGCCCCAGAAGCGCATGAGTCAGAGCAGTATAGTTTGCACAACAGCCTATCCCTTTCAGAGCATAGCCGAGAGCCTCATCGTTATATTTTTCAAGAAGTTTGTTGTATTCATAATCGTATGTATACTCGTCTCCTGTATCCTCGGGCAGAGTGTACTCCATATTGTCGCAGACATATTTGACAATCGTACCGATTTTTTCTTCGTCTGACATACCATCGTTTACAAGCTTGCCTGCCAGAGCCTTGACTTTCTTCTGAACCTCAAGACCTTTTGCACTGACGTCTGAATCTATTTTATTCTTTGTGACGAAATCCACAAGCTTTTTTGTGTACGCCATTTCGCTGTTATGAGCCCATAAAGTTTTCAGCGTACTGATTTTCATTACGGGATCAAGAGACTTGAGGCTGTAGTTATCATCCACATCAAGGGTATCGAGTTTAAGATTTTCAAGAGGGCTCAGATCTTCTACAAAAGAGCCTGTGATTGACAGATATTTAAGGTTTTTAAGATATTTCAGCTCTTCGATGCTCTGAACACCTACATTCGACAAAGTAAGATCTTCCAACGAAGTAAGCTTTTCAATACCTTTCAGAGAGCTGACAGTGCTTTCTGCAATAGACAGACACTTGATATTACCCAGTACTGAAAAAGGTGTCAGATCCTTGCCTGTGTATTCCCAGAATGTAAGCTCGTCAACGTTTCCGATTTTCTTTATCACTTCATCAGGAATATTTCTTTCAATCTGAATGGTTTTCACGTTTTTGCCGAAAGTCCAGCTTCCCTCTTCGAAACTGCAGTTAATAAGACGCACGTCCTTAAGCTTGTCGTTAGACAAAATTTTTGAGTCTTTCCCGATAGTACAGTTTTTAAGACAAACTTCCGTGATTTTCTCCTTATTCTCATAAGGTGAAAGGTCTTCAACATTTGCAAGATACATATATCCTCCGCTGATTTCGACAATCGGCTCTTCGACATAATCGTCATCATAAACATAAGCCGACGCAGAAATTGCTGAAGAAAAAGTCAGCAAAACCAATAATAATGACAAAATTCTTTTCATTCTGTTTTCCTCTTTTTTGCCTATATAATTTTCCCCATTATAAGAGACCTTTTTTCAGGCTCTTCTTCACTGTATTCAACGGCAGACAAAAATGTTTCTTCTGCAGATGAAAAACGACTTTCGTCAGATGCATATATCCTTGCAATCACTTCACCTGATGACACCTTGTCGCCTGTCTTTTTAGAAAGCATGATTCCTGCGGTGAAGTCGATATCATCACCTTTTTTCTCTCTGCCTGCACCAAGTTTTGCACAAGCCACACCTACTGTTTCGGCGTTCATGTGAGAAATGAAGCCGTCACACTCTGCTTTTATTTCACGGGTGAATTTTGCTTTTTCAAAGAGAGACGTGTCATAAATATAATTTTCATCTCCACCTTGTGCACTTACCATAGAAGCAAGCTTTTCAAGAGCTTTTCCGCTTGAAATCGCTTCTTCAACCTTTTCTTCAGCATTTTCAATTCCTGCCATTTTAAGAATTTCTGCACTTAAGATTTTTGTAAGGAGAGTAAAATCCTCAGGACCATTTCCTTTCAGGGTTTCCACCGCTTCAATAACCTCAATACTGTTGCCGATTGCATTTCCCAAGGGCACATCCATGTCAGTAATAACCGCAACAGTTTTTCTGCCTGCGCCGTTTCCGATTTTCACCATTTCACGGGCCAGATTTTCAGCATCTTCATAATTTTTCATGAAGGCACCACTGCCCACTTTAACATCGAGCAAAATACAATCACTGCCTGATGCAAGCTTTTTGCTCATGATGCTTGAAGCAATAAGTGAAATGTCATCGACTGTTGCCGTAACATCACGAAGTGCATATAATTCTTTATCTGCCGGAGCAAGATTCATTGACTGTCCCGCAATACAAAGGCCATGGGTGTTCACAATATCAAAAAACTTTTCGGGCTCAACTGATGTCTGAAAACCTTTGATTGATTCAAGCTTGTCTATTGTACCGCCTGTGTGCCCCAGGCCTCTGCCTGACATTTTTGCAACCTTGACACCGCATGCAGCAACAATAGGAACAACAGCGAGAGATGTTTTGTCACCTACGCCGCCTGTTGAATGCTTATCAACCTTCACACCGTCAATTACACTCAAATCCATCTGTTCACCTGAGGATGCCATAGCAAGAGTAAGATTCAGCGTTTCCTCCTCGTCCATACCCTGAAAATATGTGGCCATCATCAGAGCAGATGTGTGGTAGGGCTCAATGGTTTTATCTGTAACGCCATTTACGAAAAAGTCAATTTCCTCTTTAGTAAGCTTACCGCCGTTACGCTTTTTCAGAATCAGGTCATACATTCTCATTTCATATCCTCCTCAGAAAAAGAAAAGGGTAAAATTTCATCAAGAGTTTTTACTATATATTCGTTTTCATTCTTTGCAAAAATCACCTTGAAATTCTTGTCGCAGAATTCCGCCATTACCTGTCTGCAAGCACCGCAAGGCGGAAGATAAGTGTCACCACCTACAATCGCAATTGCTGAAAACTCCTTTTTTCCCTCAGAAACTGCTTTGAAAAATGCTGTTCTTTCAGCACAGTTTGTAAGACCGAAGGAAACATTCTCAATATTTGCACCTGTGATAATTTCACCGTCACTGCAGAGAAGTGCCGCACCTACGGAAAATTCTGAATACGGTGAATAGGATTTTTTCTGTGCATTAATAGCCGCAAGAATCAATGTTTTCTCATTCATAAAAACACCTCTGAATTAAAAACGGCGGTAATCAATACCGCCGAATTTTTTAATCTGTAACAAAGCCTGCTTGGCTGATTTCTTCCGCAATCATATTGCGGATTGCTACAAAAATATCAGTACCCAATGAAGAAAGCGTCTCATTGTCCTTATCACCGCAAAGCTTTGCAAACTGTCTGCCCATGCCACTGTCAACATCTCCGCCCTTTCTCAGGACAAGATAGTAGAAAGTAAAGGCATTTGTAATATTGTCGTAAAGGTCCTCGTCAAGCTTTATGAGTTCATCATAAAGGGCATTTACGGTCATTGTTGAAACGGAATATTTCTCAAGAAGAACATGAATCTCTGCCTCAGCAGCAAAGGTAACGAGCATCCTTATCTGCTCATAAATATTCTCATTTTCAGCATATTGGCTGATTCTTTCATCAATATCTTCAAGAGAATAAATTTTTCTCGCAACGTGCTCCCCCAGCTCTTTTGCCCTGTCAAGGTTTCCGTTTGCACGCTGCTTTTTCATAATTTCTACGATACGGATAAGCACATCGGCTTCATTTTCGATTTTCGGACTACCGAAAATTTTCATATCCTGATCATCAAAAGTATGCATAATTAATCTTCTTTCTTATTTTCTTGCTCTGCTTTCTTGCGGAGTCTTTTTTGTTTTGCTTTATAGCTCATAAGCTCATCAAGCTGCTTGTCAGGTGTTATGTAGCTACCGACTGTAAGAGTTTTTTCGTTATACATGCCACGGAAATTACTTCCGCCGAGAGACAGAAGCTTCTTGCTCTTTGCAAGCTTGAAGAACTTTTCAGACTGTTCCTCTGTATTTTCAGGACACCACACTTCAAGTCCGTCAAGACCGAGAGAAAGCATTCTTTCAACAAACTCGTCGCTGTATCTGCCCGGATGAGCCAGAATTGCAATACCGCCTGATTCGTGAATTGCCTCGATTACATCCTTAGTCTTATCATATTTTGCTTTAAAATACACAGAACCGGGAGCTCCCTTTGTGAAAAGTTCTTTGTAAATATCGCCATAGAACTCATTTGTAAAACCGCTTTCAATAAGAGCTCTCATAATGTGGCATACATAAATATTCGTTGAACCTGTTGCACATTTCACAATAAGCTCAGGTGTTACATTGTATTTTTTTGCAGTGCCGAGAATCATAAACTGGCTTGCTTTTTTGCAGGCAAGCATGTTTCTTCTGCAAAGGCCTTCAAGTCGTGCAGGACTGTCAGCAAGGTAACAAAGGATATCAACCTCTTCCCCTGTTTCCTCGTCAGTTGAAGAAAGCTCAACTCCGGGAATCACCTTAACATCATGGCGTTTGCCGATAAGCTCGCCTCTGATGTTACCTGCCTGACAGTTATGGTCAGTAATGGAAATAGTATTAATACCCTGCTTTTTAGCAAGGACGATAAGGTCATCTATGCCAAGTGACCCGTCAGATAATTTTGTGTGGCAATTCAAATCTGCGGACATTTTTTACTCCCCCAAGAAGTAGTGATATAGTGCTGTATACTCTTAAAACAACGGTTTATGCATTTTAGTTGCCATATTTACCGCAATTTTAATCTGTACATTATTATTATACATTTTTTTGCATAAATTTGCAAGTACAAATTTTTTATTTTTTAAGTTCTTCGACAAACTCTTCAATGCGTCTGAGAGCCTCTCTGATGTGGCTGATTGAGTAAGAGTAAGAAACTCTCACATAACCTTCACCGCATTCGCCGAAGGCAGTTCCGGGAACTACCGCAACATGTTTTTCATGGATAAGCCTTGAGCAGAATTCGTCTGATGTAAGGCCTGTGCTCTTAATGCACGGAAAAACATAGAAAGCACCTTCAGGCTCAAAGCATTCAAAGCCCGTTTTTCTGAAACCGCTGACA
Organism: Oscillospiraceae bacterium; assembly: GCA_015065765.1. Taxonomy (GTDB): domain Bacteria; phylum Bacillota; class Clostridia; order Oscillospirales; family Acutalibacteraceae; genus SIG575. Next base: position 33,688 of record SVPP01000012.1, read on the forward strand.
ATAAGTCTGCGTCTCAAATCATATTCGCTTCTCATTTTTTCGATATCTTCATCACCGTTTCTGAGCGCCTCAATTGCAGCATACTGTGCTGTTGTCGGTGCTGACATTATTGCATACTGATGAAGAATTGTCATCTTTTCAATAAGTTCTTCAGGACCGAGAGCATAGCCAAGTCGCCAGCCTGTCATAGCATAGGATTTTGAAAATCCGTTTACAACTATTGTTCTTTCACGCATTCCCTCAATTTCAGCAAAGGAAACGTGTCTTTCGTAGCCGTAAGTCAGCTCGCTGTAAATTTCGTCAGAGAGAACGATTATATTGTGTTCTCTGATTACCTCTGCAATTTCCTCAAGGTGTTCTCTTCTCATTACTGCACCTGTAGGGTTGTTGGGGAAAGGAAGAATGAGAAGCTTTGTTCTGTCTGTGATTTTTTCGCGAAGCTGCTTCCCGGTCAGACGGAACTCATCCTCTTCCTTTGTTTCGATGATAACAGGCTTTCCACCTGCCATAAGAGTCATAGGCTCGTAGCATACAAAGCATGGCTGCGGAATGAGAACCTCGTCACCGCTTGATACAAGTGAGCGGATACAAAGGTCAATTGCTTCTGAGCCGCCTACAGTTACAAGAACTTCCTTCAGAGGCTCATATTCCACATTGAATTTTCTTTTGAAATACTTGCTGATTTCTTCACGCAGTTCAGAGAATCCTCTGTTTGGTGTATACCATGTTCTTCCCTTTTCAAGAGAAGCAATACCTGCCTGACGGACATGCCATGGTGTTGTAAAATCAGGTTCGCCTACACTGAGAGAAATTATATCCTCCATCTCGTTTGCGATGTCGAAAAATTTCCTTATTCCCGAAGGCTTTACATTTTTTATATTATCATTAAGGAGTTTTTCGTAATCAATCACAGCATCATGCTCCTTTGGTCTTTTTCACCGTCTGTCAGAATGACGCCGTTTTCCTTATATCTCTTGAGAAGGAAATGTGTTGCTGTTGACTGAACAGCATCAATTGTAGCAAGTCTGCGTGACACAAACATTGCAACATCCTGAATTGATTTTCCTCTGACAGTCACAAGCAAATCGTAGTTGTCTGCTGCCATAAGATTAACTGTCTCAACCTCGTCAAATTCAGAGATTCTTGCGGCAATCTCGTCAAAACCTGTTTCCTTCTGAGGTGTGACTTTAAGTTCAATAAGGGCAGTAACACCTGAATTTTCAACCTTATCCCAGTTGATGAAAACCTTTTTACCGAGTAATACACCGTTCTTTTTATATTCCTCGATTCTCTTCTTGATGCTTTCTTCACTCTCGCCGAGCATTGCAGAAAGCTCTTCGGGTGTAAGAGATGAATCCTCATAAAGTAATGATATAAGCTTATCCATTTTGCTTTTCTCCTTATTTCAGGAATCCCTGAATAATAATTTCTTCCGCTTCTTCCTCGCTCATTCCGAAGGTCTGAAGCTTAATGAGCTGGTCATTGTTGATTCTGCCGATTGCCGCCTCATGGACTATCTGTGCATCGTAATGGTTTGCGGCAATTTCGGGAATTGAACGGATGCGTGCATTGTCCATAATGATTGAGTCGCACTGAACATGAGCTCTGCAAGCTGCGTTACCTACTGCTCTGGGATAGAAAATCTGCTCCGACTCATCCTTGGCAACAGAACGTGAAATAATCTGTGCACTTGCACCAACTCCGTCAAGGTTGATTTCCATATCTGAACGGGCATACTGCTTGCCGTGTGTCATAAGCTTTTCCATCATAAGAAGCTTTGCACCTGCCTTCAGATGTGCAGTTGTTTCTCTTTTTGTTGAGTCAACACCTTTTATCTGAATCATTTCCATTTCACAGTATGAATTTTCATCCATTTCGATTATAGTTTCAGGATTGAGAACTCTCTCACCTGTACCTTCACCCTGACCGTAATGCTTTTCAACATATTTTATTCTTGAATTCTTGCCGATGTGGAAAGAATGAATACCGTCATGCTCACTCTTGTCAGAGCCTGAGTTGTGAATACCGCATCCCGCAACGATAAGAACATCGCAGTCATCCTCGATGTAAAAATCATTATATGTCAGATCGTTCACACCACTTTTTGTGACGATTACGGGAATATGCACGCTCTGATTTTTTGTACCCGCTTTTACGATAATATCAATACCGGGTTTATCCTTTTTAGGTTCAATTATAATATTTTCAGTTGACTGTCTGGCTACACCTTCGCCGTCTTTTCTGATGTTATATGCACCCATGGGCACATCATGCAGGTCTGCAACTGCAGAGAGAAGGTCTTTATCTATTTTATTATTTGTCATCGCTTAGTCCTTCCTTTCGTTTCTGAAATTGCATGCGCCGTCAAATTCACCCAGAAGTTTTGGGAAAACCTCGTCACGGCTTCCCTCTTCACGGATTTTTCCGTTTGCAATAACAATAATTCTGTCTGCAACGGACATAATTCTTTCCTGATGGGAAATAAGCACAATTGACTGGTTTCTCTTGTTTTTCATAACCTTGAAGGTTTCAACAAGCATCGTAAAGCTCCAAAGGTCAATACCTGCCTCAGGCTCGTCGAAAATTGCAAGCTGAAGTTCTCTCGCCATAATAGATGCAATCTCAACTCTCTTCACTTCACCGCCTGAGAGAGACATATCAACCTCACGGTTAAGATATTCCCTTGAGCAGAGACCAACATTTGTAAGATAAGAACAGCATACGTCCTCAGGAAGCTCACTTCCGTGGGCAAGACTGAGAAGTCGTCTGACTGTAATTCCTTTAAAACGCGGAGGCTGCTGGAAAGCATAGCCTACACCAAGCTTTGCACGCTCAGTAATTGACATATCGGTAATATCAGTGCCGTTGAAAATAATCTGACCTGATGTTGGTTTTTCAATGCCCATAATAAGCTTTGCAAGCGTTGATTTACCGCCACCGTTAGGACCTGTGATTACCACAAATTCTCCGTCATCTATTTTTAAATTTACATTGTCTATAATTTCAAGCTTTTCCTTCTGACCTTCAACGGTGAAGGATACGTTTTTAAGTTCAAGCATTTTTTATCATTCCTTTAATGTTCTTTGCTGTTAAAATACTCCTACATCCGCATTTACAAAATACGCGATACCTGAGCTTGTAACATAATAATTTTCAATTCTGTCTGAGGCAAAATAGCCTTCAGTATAATAATAAAGGGGACAGATAACCCAATCATTCAGTAAAATTCTTTCAGCCTTGTGAGCAAGGTTATTTTTGTTATCGCCCTGACTGTTTATCATTTGCGAAAGGAGACTGTCATATTCCTTATTATTCCATGAGCAGAAATTGTTTTTTGAAGTAAAGCCTTCAAGCATCAGCGTGACATCGTTATAAGGAGCAATTGCACCGCCCTTTGCAACGGCAAACTCGCCGTCCTTACGCATGTCATCAAGCTTCTGCCAGCTTACACTTTTCAGCCTGCAATCAATGCCCAGATTTTCTTTCCACATCTTCTGAAGAATTTCTGCAGTTTCTCTGCTGTAGGTGTTATCATTGAAAAGGTATTCAAAGGATGGGAAACCTTTTCCGTTTTCATACCCTGCTTCTTTGAGAAGAGCTTTTGCCTTGGCAATATTATCATCCGCGTCTGTTGCATCAAAGAGGCTTTCTCCTGCCTGTCTGAAATCGTTAAAGCCGTTCGAGATAAGTGTTGATGCCGCTGTACCTCTGACAGATGCTGTTTCGCCAATCAGCTTTTCCCTGTCAATTGCAAGGGTGAGAGCACGTCTTACTCTTATGTCATCAAAAGGTTTCTGATTGAGATTGAAATAGAGGAAATATGTTCCCGGACTTTCATATGACACGAAATCCTTTTGTGTTGTCACTTTCTTTAAATTCTTTTCAGGCAGAACGCTTGAAAAAAGAATGGTTGATTTATCAAACATTTTCTTTGCCTCATCACCATCTTCGATGAAAAAGAATTTAATGTGATTGAGTTCTACATTCTCTGCATCTCTGTAATGAGGATTTGGTTTCAGTTCAAGATAACTGCCGTCCATCCATGAACTGAGAGTAAAGGCACCGTTGCTGAAAAATCTGTCCTTGTCCGTACTCCAGATCCTTGAAAAAGGCTTTACCATTTCCTCATAAAGCGGGAAGAAAGCAGCACTTGCACATTTATAGAGGAAGGACGGATCCTTCTCTTTAAGTTTCACAACGAGAGTATTTCCGTCTGCAGCCTTAACCCACAGGTCAGACATCTGAGCCTTGATGTAATTACCCTCTTCATCAACAAGGTTCTGCTGTTCCTTATCAAAATCATCAAGAATCTTGTCATAGCCCACAATGTTTGAAAAATAATCAGCATATGCTGAGGAGTTGTAGGGATTTGCAGTTCTTCTCCATGCGTAAACAAAATCAGAAGCTTTAACTGGATTACCGTCACTCCATTTTGACTCAGATGAAATGGTGAATGTATACACAAGACCGTCTGCGCTTACCGTGTAGTCACTTGCAGCTGCTTTCACAGGCTTTCCGTCTTCATCAATTTTCATAAGCCCCTCAAAGCAGTTGACAAGTACAGTTTCTGTCTCTGCATCTGCACAGAAGGTAGGGTCAAGGCTGTCAGGCTCCTTGGAAATTGCCGCCGAAACCTTTCCTGCGTTACCTATACGGACTATCATAAAAGAAAGGAGCAGCACAAAAAGCACACTCAGGATAAGCCCTGTAACAACAGACAGAATTCTGAACCGTTTGTTCCTTGTGTAATGGAAAAGAAATCTTTCTTTATAATATTTGATTTTCGATTGTTTTTCCGACTTCTCTTTCATAAAAAACCTCGTAAAATATGTGAAAAAAACTGAAATTTTCGCGATTATATTTCATCTTATATAATAACAAATTTTCCTATAAAAGGCAACACTAAAAACTGAATTATTTTCCCGCTTTCATGTGTTAATTTTGTATCATTTGGACAAAATATCTAAAAAGCATTACGGGAGTGGTTTTATGGCAACAAACAAAAAGCAATATGACAAAATGACAAAAAAAGCATCTCCGCCTTCTCCTCTTCTTAAAAACTGCTTTAACGCTTTCTGGATAGGCGGCGTTGTGTGCATGATAGGTGAAGGTTTCAAGATGCTTTATGGGTATTTTAAATTTAATGAGGACGAAACAAAAGCAGCAGTTACAGTAACGCTCATTGTAATCACCGCCATCCTGACGGGTATCGGCATTTTCGACAGAATTGCAAAGGTTGCGGGCGCAGGAACGATTGTGCCCATTACAGGCTTTGCAAACTCAGTTGTTTCCCCTGCTATGGAATTCAAAACAGAGGGCAGCATCCTCGGCACTGCAGCAAATATTTTTAAGCTTGCAGGACCGGTAATTCTCTATTCAGTCGCAGCAGCTTTTGTGTATGGGGTTGTCTATTATATCGCCGAAAAAATTTAAAAGACGGATGATAGATTTCATCCGTCTTTTTGTTTATGCTTTCTTCTTAAAATACTTTTTAATATAAAGCAAAAGTCCGATTCCGAGGAGGGGGAAAATCATAGCCACAAGCATACCTGCTTTCATTCCCACCTGCTCTGTTGTCAGATTGAAAGTTTCTCCAAGGTCAGCGGCAAAACTTGTTGCAGAAACCCGGTCTGCAACTGCACCTAAAAGCTGAGGTGCAACGGATGCTCCAAGGTCACCGCCTGCTGCCATGAGTGCATAGGCTGTTACACCCGGTGAGGGAATTTTTTCTTCCATGAGAATCAGTGTACCGGGCCAGAGCATTGATGTGCAGAAGCCTGTAAGCACGCAGGCAATCATTGAAATAACAGGAACTGTTGAAACTGCTGCAAGAAGGTAGCAGATTGTTGCACCTGCCATACCGAGAAACAGTACATTTGAAATGTTCTTTCCGTATTTTGCATAGAGTGTTCTGCCTATTCCGAGAAGCACTGCAAACAAGGTAAGACCGAGAATATCACCTACTGTCTTTGAAATATGGAGTGCGTTTTCTATGTAGCTTGAAATCCAGTTAGTCATTGAGTTTTCTGCCGCACTTCCGAGGAAAATACACATTACGCAAAGCATCATAGCAAAGCCTTTTTTGGTTGCTTTTTTCTCACCTTTTTCTTGTGTGAGATTCATTTCAGGCATAGGAGAAATGCAGAAAAGAACGCAGGAAACAATAGAAAGAAGTCCGAAGAAAGAAGCAAGATACATCCAGTTTTCAGCACCGAAAAGTCTGAAGAAAATTGTACTGACTACAACTACAAACACTACGCCGTAAGCATAAAGAGAATGGAGAATACTCATATCTTTTTCCGGCGTTTCGGAAGGAATTGCCGCAATAACAGGACTGAGAAGTACTTCACTGAGACCTGCGGAAATCGAAAAAATAACCGTTCCCACCAGCAATCCCGCATAAGCATATTGAGGAAACAAAGTGGGGAAAATTGCATAAGTCAGAAGTCCTGCACAGGTTATCAAAGGCATCACTCTTACAACTGTTTTTACATTGAAATATTTTGTGAAAAATGTAAAAATCAGGTCAACGAGAAGCTGTGTGCAAAAGTTTGTAAGCACCAGTGTTCCGAGAAGAGTATAGGAAATACCATATGTTTCTCTGAATGTAACAAAGAGCATAGAGGGCAGACAAAATACCGCCGACATAGAAAGATATGTTGAATAACACGCAAACTTTGTTCTTTTAAAATTCATAATTCTACCTCTTGAAAAAATATATGTTACGACAGATTATAACATAGGGATATACTTTTTGCAACAACGTTATCCCTTTTATTTTACTGAAAACGTAGCAATATACTGAGGGTAATATTTTCCGATTATGTTTCCACCGTCGCCGTCACGATCCTCGTACAGAGCTTTAAGGACAAATCCTGCTTTAAGCTGACCTCCGATTTGTTCATCTAACGTATGGCTGAACTGTATGCCGTCTCCATTTGCAATCATTGCATCACGTTTTTCTTTCGGCATTTTAAGAGGATTGAACGGCAAGGGATTAACCACTTTTAACGGATCACTTTCATCAAACAAATAATCAATACCGTTATCAAGACCTGAAAGCAATCTGCCCCCTTTTCTGAGCACACGGTAACATTCATTCCAGATATGGTAAACATCTTCAACATAAACATTTGAAACAGGGTGAAAAATCAGGTCAAAGCTTTCATCTTCAAAGGGAAGAGTTTTTGACATATCACCCTTTATAATTTCAATGTTGTATCCTTCTCTTTCAGATACCATTTTCTCTGCTTCGAGTTGCTTGTCGGAATAATCAAAAACAGTGCAAACTGCTCCCAGCTTTGAAAGCACAGGCATCTGCTGACCACCACCACTCGCAAGTCCCAATACCCTTTTACCTTTCAGTTCGCCGAACCATTCGTGTGGAACAGCGATGCAGGGCGTAAGAATAACCCTGAAGTTGTCATCGGTTATTTTTTCATATTCTTCATGGCTTATGGGCAATGTATATTCACAGCCGTCCTCCGCCCATTGGTCCCATGTTTCAGAATTTATTTTTGTGTAGTCAAACATAATTTCACCTTTACAAATCAAACTTTTCTTTTATCATATTCGCAACAATATCAGGGGCTAAGTTTGAGTTATCAATTTTAATATAATTCGGAAATGTTATCTCACCATCATAACTTTCTGTGCGGTATTTTTCATCAGTATTGAGCAAATCTTTTCTTGCAAAATCAAGGTTTCGCTTTGAAGGCTTGTTGTTAAGACGGTTTTCTGTTGAATTTCTTTCAAGCCTTATTTCTTGCGAAGCAACAAGCTCAACATAATAAATTTCCGCCCCTTGTTCTTTGAATAAATCGGAAACATATTTCATGTAGTCCCAATCGCCTTGGTGGTCAAATGCCCATACATAAGTGAATATCATTCCGTAATTGTCACTTTTGGAAAACTCTTCAAAGTAAACCTGCCTGAGTCTGTTAACCGTTTTACCTTCATAATATCCAAAAATTTCAATTACGGGTTCAATTGTCATATGATTATGAAACAGTTTTAAGTCTGTGATTTTTGCAAGCTCCTGACCAACCGTCATTTTACCGACAGCCAAGTTGCCGAATATTATAACTAATTTCATAGTATCAAATCCTTTTATAAATTTATTTTCATAACGAAATGGTTGTTTTTTGTATGAGTAATACAACCCGACAGGCAATTTGAAAGCAAAAATATTGCATGCTCATTTTCTTTTAGTTCAGCAAGATATTTCTGCTTTCTACCGTAAACAAAAACCTTCATATCGTTATTCAACTTAATATAAAGGTCAACATTATCGTAAGGTGATTGACTGCCATCGTTTACGCCGTTAAAGCAGGCAGTAACAACTGAAACATCTGACAAATCAATACCAAGTATTTTTTCAAGAACCGACGGCAATAAATGTTCATCACCGGAAACACTGCGAAGATATGGATAAAAGCCCTTGATAACACGCAAATGTTCATTATCTCTGACGATTATATTTTTCAGTTTTATAAACTCATTTAACTCCATTTATATCACCTTGATAAACAACATCTATTTCATCTTCACTTGGCTCTTCAAAAATTGAAGCAAATTTTTCAGCAAGGTTATCATCAATATAATAAGCACTTGTTTCCTCGGCTAATACCTCACCATTTCTTTTCTTTAAGCGTGCCTTCCATGTTTCATCACTGATATCAACGTAATGAAATTCGCACTCTATGTTTCGGCTATTATAAAATTCTCGGGCATAATCCCGTTCTTCTTTCATCCAAAAGCCCCAATCAAGAATCACATTGATTCCGACTTCAATAAGCTCCAGGGATTTATTAAATAAGTAGTTCTGTGTTCTTTCAACATAATCATCGTGTTTATCACCACAATGCTGACCGAACAAAGCAAGGGTTATTTCATCTGTAGATAGTAGCACGGCGTTATTCTGAATGCGCAATTGTTCTGCGTATGTGCTTTTCCCACTGCAGATTTTACCACAGATTAAATATACTTTTGCCATAATGTTCACCTTATTTCGTTTATATAATTATCTGCTTCATCTCTTGATTTGAAAATGATTATCGTTTTTTCATCTTTATACTTTTCTATCAATTCATATATTTTGGGCAAAGATTTTTCAGAAAATTCTTTTATAGCATTTGCGAACTCAGAATCCAACTCCTTTTCAATCCAAGGTAAGTCATATCTCCCTTTTCCGAGGCGCTCTGTTGCGCCTTGTAAACAAACCTCTGTCGGCAAGTCGAAAAGAAAAACAGTGTCGCATTGTTGAAGCCGAGTTTCAATTGTTCTGTTATAATTTCCGTCAATTATCCATTCAGGTGTATCAAATATTCCAGAAATCCTTTTATCAAAGTTTTCTCTTGAAATATGAGTTTTATCAGGCTTGTGCCAGATGGCATCCAGATAATACAATGGCAATCCGGTACATTTATTCAGCTTTTCAGCAAAAGTTGTTTTACCGCTACCGGGACATCCTATTACAATAACTTTTTTCACAATTCTTCCTCACTTAATTACCCCACGTCTTTCACACCACGATGCGGGATTATTCTCAATATATTTCCATTTGGTTTCATAATCTTCCTGATCTCTGATAACATGGTCATAGTATAATTTCTGCCAGACAGGAAATCCGACCTTTTTTGAAACATATCCTTTCAGTTGATTGATAACGTTCGGTATCGTAGGGGCGCCCATCGGGCGTCCGCTTTTATCAGGCATAATTGTTAATAACAAATGGATATGGTCAGGCATAATTATGTATTTATCAACACGGATTCCCATATATTTCTTTTCAATATTGTTTATTGCTTCATCGACAATTTTTCCGTAATCCGACAGTCTGCAGAACGGACGCCCATTGGGCGCCCCTACAATGCTGCCGAATAATTTTTTCTTTTCTTTTGTACAAACAGTAATATAATACGTTCCGCGTGAAGAATAATCGAAATCTTTCAGCCTATTCGCTTTTCGTGTATGCATATTACGTTGCACCTTCTTCATTTATATTTTATTGTTTATAAAATCAATCAACTGTTTCAGGTCGTGTATTGTCCATTCTTCATTGTTTTCTCCGCTTCGGTCAAGATAAAATGCCGTAAAACCTTGTTCTCTCGCACCATCTGCTTCTTCTTTGCAGTCGTCAACGAATATACTTTCTTCGGCGGTTACTCCTTGTACTTCGAGTGCAGCATTGAAAATAATCGGACTTGGTTTTCCTGCACCGACTAAAGAGCTTGCAGTAAATGAAGTAAAATACTCTGCAATGCCGAGTTGCTGTAACGTAAATTCAAGTGACGGTGATGTATCACTGATAACTCCCATTTTATAGTCGTGTTTTTTGAAATATTCAAGCACTTCTATCGTTTCAGAGAATAATGCTCTGTCACCGTTACACCAGAGTTCATTCAGAAGGAATTCAGCCTTAATCTCAACATTTTCTGTAACACCCTCGCCAACAAGCAAATGATAATAGTATCTCTTGAAAAACTCTTGCTCATCTTGAAGAGTCTTGTACCAAGGTTTTCTACCTTCACTTGCAAGGTGGAATAAATCCATCATTTTGTCATAATCAAGTTCAAAAGGTTTGCCACTCCACTCGCTGATTTTCTTATCACGCCAGGCTTCTTTTTCAGCCGTGAAATATGTCAGCGTTCCATCACGGTCAAAGAATATTGCTTTATATTTGTTAAGTCCGCACTTTTTATAAATCTCTTCAATGCAAGGTGATTTATATGCAATATAATCATCAATGCTATCAGGAAATAATCTTGCCCCTTCTTCTTTAACTTTGCTGTATTTCAGCACAGCTTCAGGATTGTTTCTCAAATAATCTCTGAAAGTAATATGTCGGCGAAGCTCTGCTGAAAATTCAGGACAAACATACAAATGATGTTTGGGTAAATCCACATCAGCCTTGTAATCAAATGCTTCTCTGTCTTTTATACCGAGATTACCTTCGTGTATGTAGCCAAGAGTTGCTAACTTTTCAACCACAGTATCAAATACTGAATAGTCCTTGATAACAACATCAATGTCAATAACCGGTTTTGCCGAAAGACCGTCAACAGAAGTGCTGCCGATATGTTCAATGCCGATTATTACATCATTTATCGCAGACAAAAGATACTGTTTAATTGTCTCAAAATCTGTTTTCCATTGTTCATTATAAGGGACAACTATAACTCGTTTTGCCATTTTCACACCTCTTATTTACATACTTTTTCAAAACAGGCAAGAACTAACCCAGGTTCTGTTTCAAGTCTTTTGCCCGTGTCTATATAACCGCATTTTGTATAGCATTTTCTGTTTTTATCCAAATCTTCAGGAAAATCAACATATAGTTTTCTCGGATTTTTCAAGAACTTTTCAGATTTTAATATTGCTTCTGTTGCTATACCTTTACTTTGGTGTTCAGGCAAAATGTAAACCCTTGTAAGATAATACTTACCGAACATCAACTTTTTAATAAAAGGAGTTGAGCCTTTGATTCTATATAAAATACCACCAACTATTTTGCCATCAAGCAAAATAGTTAAATATAAAAACTTAGGATTATCCAATCTACAAAGTATATCACGCTTATTTCTTAAATATGGATTTCCCTCGTCATGATACTTTTCATAAAGTGGCTGAAAGGCTTTCTGCTGAATATCTGTAAGAATATCAACATCTTCAATTGTGGTTAATCTTAATGAAATCACTGTAATCCCTCCAAATAGAAAAACTCCTCTGATACGAAAAATCAGAGGAGTTCAGTATAATCGCTATATTATGTATAATTATATTGCGGACAAAACAACATCTGATTTGATATGTGAATTTGAATAATAAAGATAATACATTGTCATTTTGTCCACCTGCCTTTCAGTAATTTTCTATAATTATACTCTTCTGCACGGAAAAAGTCAACAGCCTGAAATTTTATATCATGTTATGCTTTGCTGCGTAGTCACAGACTATTGTGCAAAAATGCTCATGCTTGAAATTTCTTTTTATATCTGTAACATCAACATACTTACCCTGAATAATGTTTCCGATTATGGCCTCTGCTACGAAAGCCTCAAATGCATAATCATCGCTAAAAGCCTCTTCAATATCGGTGTTCAGCTTTTTGTTTACTCCCTCAACAGCAGAAAGATAAATCTGATTGTCTCTACCCAGAAGCTCACCCATTCTTTTCAGGGAAGTTATGCCCTCAATCATATCTGAAACTTTTATTTTGCCCCTGAAATTCAGAGACGCTACACCGCCTCTGAGAATATTGTCAACCGTTGTTTCAAGAATATCCGCAAGCTCTGTCAGAATCCCCACATCAGGAAGCGTTTCACCTCTCTCCCATTTGCTCACTGCCTGAAAAGACACATTCAGCCTTTCGCCAAGCTCCAATTGTGTGATGCCTTTATTCGTTCTGAGATGAGCAATCTGTCTGCCCACAAGTTTGTTGTCAATCATAAAAATCACTCCTTACAATTTCATTATAAAGTGATTCTGCGATTTTTACAATAACTCTGAAAGTTAGTTTTCCAAAAAAACTTTTTTACGCAGAGAATTTTATAATAAATCATGGCAAAAATATTTTCAGGTGATAAAGATGAACAGAGTAATAAAATTTAAAAACCCGCCATCGATAACCCATACCGCATCTGTTGTGGGAAAAGAAGAGGGAAAAGGTCCTCTTGCACATGAGTTCGATGAAATTTATGATGACGCAACCTTTGGCGAGGATTCATGGGAAAAAGCAGAAAGCACTCTTCAAAAAAAAGCAATCGAAAAAGTTATAGAAAAATCAGGAAGAAAAAAGGATGAAATTGATCTGCTCTTTGCCGGAGACCTACTCAACCAGTGCACAGGCTCAACCTTCGGAATCAGGGATTTGTCAATTCCTTTTGCAGGCATGTACGGTGCGTGCTCCACAATGGCTCTCACCCTTGCTACTGCATCGGTTTTCATTGCAAGCGGTGCAGCTTCAGTAGCAATTGCAGCCACATCATCCCACTTCTGCTCATCGGAAAAGCAATTTCGTTTTCCGCTCGAATACGGCGGTCAGAGAACTCCCACTGCACAGAGAACATGTACTGCAGCAGGTGCATCAATGATTGAAAAAAGCGGTGGAAAAGTTCTCATTGACAGTGTGATTTTCGGCAAAATCCAGGACCTCGGAATTACTGATGCCAACAACATGGGAGCTGCTATGGCACCTGCAGCCGCAGACACAATCTCACAATTTCTGAAAAGCACAAAAACCACACCCGACGACTATGACCTGATTCTTACAGGTGACCTTGGCTTTGTAGGCAGCGAGCTTCTCACAGAGCTTCTTATGAAAGACCATAACCTTGATATTTCCTCTGTCCACAACGATTGCGGAAAAATGATGTTTTACCGCGAAGGACAGGATGTTCATGCAGGAGGCTCGGGCTGCGGATGTTCGGCAAGTATTCTCAATTCACACATCTACAGACAGCTTTGCGAAAAGGAGCTTGAAAAAGTTCTCTTCGTGGCAACAGGTGCTCTTCTCTCGCCAACATCAACAATGCAGGGCGAATCTATCCCCGGTATTGCTCACGGAATTTTACTGAAAGGAAAAAGCTGATGAATCACGTAAAATGTCTTATTTCAACAATTATCTGCAGTGCAAAAGTGCTGAAAATTATTGAGTGCATAAAATGGATTGTTCTGATTTTTACTGTTGTTTTCTCCGCCGTCCACACTTTCAAATTAATAAAAAGCGGAAAGTTTATAGAAAGATAAATTATAATTTTAAACGAAAAATCCCCTCAGTCAAAATCGTAGATTTTGACAGCTCCCCTTGCGTTTTCAAGGGGAGCCTGAAATCGAACTATACAGATAAATTATAATTTATTTGACTTTTTGGCTCTATCTGTTATACTCTTTTATAAAGGAGTTGATAATATGATTCAGAAGATGCTCGAAAAATTAAATATCCCCTCACCTCTTGAAATTACAGGTGAAAGGGTTAAAACTCAGGAAGAATGGGAAAAGGTAAGACCGCTTGTGCTTGAAACTATGCTCAGAAACGAATATGGTTTCCTGCCTGAAGAGCCTGAAAAAGTGACTTTTGATATCAAGGAATTTGATGACAGAAGATACTGTGCCGGAAAGGCTTATCTGATGAAAATTGAAATCACATCGGAAATCTGCGGTGAAAAATTCACTTTTCCTGTTACATACGTATACCCCAAAAAAGGTGAAAAGCACAAAACTGTTGTGCACATCAATTTCAGAGACAATGTCCCTGACGAATATATGCCCACAGAGGAAATTATTGACAACGGCTTCGGCTGTGCATCTTTCTGCTACAAGGATGTTACCAGCGATGACGGAGATTTCACAAATGGTCTTGCAGGGATTATTTATAAAGAAAAAGAAAGAACAGCTCATTCCTGCGGTAAAATCGCAATGTGGGCATGGGCAGCAATGAGAGTTATGGATTTCCTGCAGACAAGAGACGAGGTCGACAAGGACTGTATCACAGTTGCAGGCCACTCCCGTCTTGGCAAAACTGCACTTCTTACTGCGTCGGTTGATGAACGTTTCGCGTGTGCACATTCAAACAGTGCAGGCTGCAGCGGCGATGCTCTTAATAGAGGAAAATCTGCCGGCAACGAATACATCGGCCACATTGTGAAGGTCTTCCCTTATTGGTTCTGTGAGAAATATAAGGATTATGCAGAAAAAGATGAGGAAACTCCCTTTGACCAGCATTTTATGCTTTCACTTATTGCACCGAGAAAGGTGCACATAGCATCAGCAGAAAAAGACCTGTGGGCTGCACCGAATCTGCAGTTTCTCTCCTGCGTTGCGGCAAGCGAGGTTTTTGAGCTTTACGGCAAAAAGGGATTTGTGTACGAAGATGAAGATTTCCTGAAAACAGGAAAATTCTTAAACGACGGTTACATCGGTCTCTGCCACAGAGAAGGTGTTCACTATTTTTCCCGTGATGACTGGCACGGACTGATGGATTTTTTAAATAAGTAAAAAAACAAATTATAATTTGACGTTTAGAAATTAGCTATAACAAGTGGCTCCCCTTGTCAGGGGAGCTGTCGTTTTCGCAAGAAAATGACTGAGGGGTAGTTACATATTGTTATTATCTCTCCCTCCGTCTTTTGCTTTGCAAAAGCCACCTCCCTCATCAGATGGAGGCAACGCTCTGTTCAACTGCACGCTAAATTGTAATTTACCCATAATTCAAAATAACAAAAATGCAGTAGAGGTTTAAAAATTAAACTTCTACTGCATTTGACTTTGTTATTCGGTAAGTAACCTTTTAAATATACGGTGCGGGGTCCATTGTTGTGCCCCACATGCCATTACGGATTTCGAAGTGACAATGTGCACCTGAGGAGTTACCTGTTGTACCCATAATTGCAATCTGCTGTCCCTGTGAAACCTGCTGTCCTACTGAAACATTGATTGTGTAATTGTGAGCATAAAGCGTGAGGTAACCATCTGAGTGAGTAATCATAACTGTGTTACCGTAGCCTGATACCCATCCTGCATAAGAAACTGTACCCGCCTTTGAAGCAACAATTTTCTTTGTAAAGGGACCTGTCTGACCTCCTGCACCGCCACAGGAAATATCTATACCTGCGTGAAGCTTATAAACACCTGTTACGGGGTTTGTTCTCATGCCGTATACAGAAGAAATATATCTGTCTGAATAAGGCACAGGATTGATGTAGCCTGAAGGATTACTTGAGGGTGCATAGTTAGTGCCTGCACCGCCTGAGCCGTTAGAGCCCATGATAATATTCTGAATCTGCTGTTCAAGCTGGGCTTCCTGTCTGTCAAGAGCGGCAATCTGATTCTTATATGCCTGACTTTCTTTATCAAGAGTAGTAAGAATTGAATTTGCTTCCTTGTATTTCAGCGAAATCTCGGTCTGTCTGTCAGTGAAAACCTTCTGCTCTTTTTCAAGCTCTGCCTTTTTCTCTTCAAGAACTGCTCTTTCAGCCGCTAATTCTTCTTTCTGCTTTTCAAGCTCTTCCTGAAGTTTAAGCAGGTCTTCCATCTTCTTGATAAGTGACTTGATAATTTTATCGTCATTATCTGCGATTCTCTTGAGCATTTCACTTGTTGTAAGATAAGATGCAAGGTTGTCTGCACTGAAAAGAAGTTTAAGAGTCGAACCGTCGCCTGCCATGTAGGAAGCTCTCATACGTACAGCAAGCATCTCTTTGATTTCCTTGATTTCTTCCTTCTGGTCAGCCATCTGCACTTCAATCTCAGCAATTTCCTCATTCTTTGCTTCGATTTCTTCATTGATACCGTTAACCTCTGTATTGAGGCCATTGATTTTTTCCTGATAAAGGTCAATTTCCTTCTGAATTGCTTCAATCTGAGCATAAAGAGTTGTTACATACTCTTCCTGTCTGTCAAGGTCACCCTTCATTGAATCAAGAAGTTCCTGTTTCTGTTCTCTTTCTGCCTGGATATCTGCTATCTGGTCTTGAAGTTCGGATTTGGATGCAGCAGATGAGGAAATGGCAATATTGAACACAAACACAAGTGACATAATCACTGAAAGTGCTCTGTTTAACTTATTCTTCATCCGGGTCATACTCCTGTTCTTTCAAATATTTGCTGATTGATACGGCACTGCCGAACGCGCCTGTAATGATACCCACTGCAAGGAACGCTACGAGAATAAACAGTGCGTGGTCCTTGAATGGCACGATTCCGCTACTCATAAAGAGGCTGAAGCTTCCGCCGATTGAACGGGCAACAAGCTCATAAACTCCCCATACAACTCCAAGCGACAGCACGCCTGAAATCACACCGAGGGACATACCCTCAATCATAAAGGGCCAGCGGATAAACCATGATGTTGCACCGACTGATTTCATAATCTTGATTTCAAGACGGCGTGAGAACATGGTGATTTTGATTGTGTTTGAAATAATGAAGAGTGATACGATAAGGAGAATTATGATAACACCGAAGCTGATGTATGTCACAGTTTTTCTGATTGATGCCACCTGCTGGGACAATTCTCTGTCTTCTCTTACACTCTGGATATTATCTGTGTTTTCAATCTGTCTGAGTGTTGAATCGAAAAGAGTAAGGTCATCAAGAACTACTCTGTAGGAATCGGGAAGAGGGTTGTCCATTCCTTCAAAGAGAGTTCTGTCTCCTCCGAGAGCATCAAGCTGCTCTTCAAAGGCTTCCTCTTTTGATACGAACTCACAGTCTTTTACGTTTTCAATTTTCATCAGATCAGTTCTGACCTTTGCTACTGTTTCATCGTCTGCATTGTCATCAACGAAAGCAACGATTACGTTTGAGTCCTCAATATTTGTAATAATTTCCTGCATATTGACAACGAGCATGAAAGCAATACCCATCATAACAAGGCATGAAAGCAGAACTGAAATTGATGCCACAGACATAAGTCTGTTAAGCCAGATATTTTTGAAGCCTTCCTTTGTAAGATAGCCGAGGCTTCCTCCGCCTTTCTTTTTCATAATCAGCCTTCACCCCCGTCTTCATCTGAAGAATCATCATCGAGGTAAACGGAATATTTATCGCTTGCAAGATTGTTGTAAATCTCGTCTACGTCAATTTCGTTTGTGTGACCTGATTCTCTTTCTTCGCTCATGGTTTCCATAAATTTGCTCAGATCTTCAACGCTGTCCTCATCGGGATAGTAGGATTCAGATGCCTTCTTACGCATACGGCGAAGACGGCTCTTCTCACCGGGATTATATCTTTTCTCGTACTTCTGAACAAGAGGACTTGACGACAAGTCACCGTCAGCGACAACATTACCGCCGTCAAGAGTGATAACGCGTTTGTCAAACTGTCTTACAAGGTCATGCTCATGGGTAACGATAATAACTGTTGTACCTTTCTCATTGATATCCTTGAGAAGATCGATAATTTCAAAAGCCATTGTAGGGTCAATGTTACCTGTAGGCTCGTCAGCGATAATAACTTTAGCATCGTTCACAAGTGCTCGAGCGAGAGCTACTCTCTGCTGTTCACCGCCTGAAAGCTCGTTGGGGAAACATCTTGCCTTGTTTGAAAGTCCCACTCTTGTGATAACAAAGGGAACTCTTTTGCGGATTTCTGATTCCCTTGCACCGATAACACGCATTGCGAAAGCGATGTTTTCATAAACTGTCATGTTTGGGATAAGTCTGAAATCCTGGAAAACGATACCTAAATCTCGTCTGAAATAAGGTATTTCACGCTTTTTCAGCTCTGTGAGAGTATGCCCGTTCACGATAACTGTACCGCTTGTGGGAACTTCCTCACGCATAAGAATTTTCAAAAAGGTACTTTTACCTGCACCCGATGCACCTACAACAAACACAAACTCGCCGTCTTCAATATGAATGTTGACATCTTTAAGTGCCTGAGTGCCGTTATCATACCTCTTCGAGACATTAATAAAGTCAATCATTGTTTAAATTCCTCGTAATCAATATTTTACCGGGTTGGCGTCGAGATATTTTTTAACCATAAGAGCCACTTTGAATACGATTGCATCATCAAACTCACGAAGGTCAAGACCTGTGAGCTTTTTGATTTTCTCAAGTCTGTAAACAAGAGTATTCCTATGTACAAAAAGTTTTCTCGATGTTTCGGAAACATTGAGGTTATTTTCAAAGAAACGCTGGATTGTGAAAAGTGTTTCGTGGTCAAGACTTTCAATTGATCCCTTCTTGAACACTTCCTTAAGGAACATTTCACAGAGAGTTGTGGGAAGCTGATAAATAAGTCTTGCAATACCGAGGTTATCATAGCTGATAACAATTTTTTCTGTATCGAAGAATTTACCTACTTCTGTTGCAACCTGTGCTTCCTTAAAGCTTCTTGCAAGGTTTTTGATACCTGTTACTGTAGAGCCGATACCTACAAGCACATTTGTATAATATTCAACACCGAGACTGTCAATAATTGAACGTGCAAGCTTCTCAAGGTCTTTTGTTTCAATGTTCGGTTTAACCTCTTTGACAAGAGCGATATCTGTCTCATTGATACCTATAACAAAATCCTTTGTCTTCTCAGGGAAGATATTCTGAAGTGTTTCAAGAGCAGCTACTTCGTCCTTACCGAAAATCTTAATAAGGATAACAACTCTTGAAGCATCACTGTTGAAACGGAGTTCTCTTGCCTTAAGGAAGATATCTCCGGGAAGGATGTTGTCAAGGATTACGTTTTTAACAAAATTGCCTTTGTCATATTTTTCATCATAGCACTGCTTGATATTCTCAAGCGATACGCAGACAAGACCTGCAAGCTTGCGGGCTTCAAAATCGTCACCTTCAACAAATGCTGCATATTCTGCACCAAGACGGCTGCCAAGTGTTTTAAATGTTCTTGCACCGACTTTTACGCATTCACTGCTCTCGAAAACCTTCTGACTTCCGTCAATACTTTCGCCGATAACAGAAAGCTCACTGCATGCAATAATTGTACCTGTTTCGTCAATAACACCTACAGTTCTGTCAATGGCATCCTTCATCTGATGAACGACACCCTGGAAAATACGATTTGCCATAAAAATCCCTCTCACTTTAATAATCTTTGTCCTGTCCCACCCTATGTCAGCTACAGTCACTGACCTGCATTTTTTCTTCATTTTTCGGGTGGTTGTGCATTTTGCTACCAAAACACAAAGTAATTATACACTTTTGTAACTGATTTTGCAACCGAAATGTAATAATTTAATAAAAAATTTTTAGTTTTTTCGTATTAGTTCACAAAATATTCATGACTTTTATAAATAAAGACCAAAAAAGTCAGCGTTTATTCGTCAGTTTTTCATTGTGCATTATCACAACATAATTTTCCTTTTTCAATCATTTCAAGTTCTTCAGCGGAAATTTCTCTGCATTCACCGGGCAAAAGGGAATCGTCCAGCGGCAGTCCGCCCATGGCAATTCTCTTAAGGAAAACTACTTCATTTCCAACCGAAGCAAACATTCTCTTGATCTGATGATATTTACCTTCTCTGATTGTGATTTCTACCTTTTTTCCCTCATCATCAATAATTCTCACTCTTGCATCCATGCACTCTGTGCCGTCTGACAAAACTGCACCTTTTTCAAGAATTTCCTTACCCTCACCGGAAAGCACATCGCGAAGGTGAGCAACATATGTTTTTTCCACATGCTTTGAGGGTGAAAGAATTCTGTGAGCAAAATCACCGTCGTCGGTAATGAGCATGAAGCCTACAGTATCCTTGTCCAGTCTGCCTGCGGGAAAAAGATTTTTCCTTTTCATGCTTTCAGGCACAATGTCGATAACGGTTTTTGTTTTCGGGTCATTCGTAGCACTGACAACACCCTCTGGCTTATTCATCATAATATAGATATGTTCCTTATAAAAAAGCGGCTTACCGTTTACCGTGATTTCACTTTTTTCAGCATCTGCCTTGAATGCAGAATCCGTCACAACACTGCCGTCACATGAAACACTGCCTCCTTTTATAAGAGAGCGTGCATCGTTTCTTGAGATATTCATTTGTGATGAAATAATTTTATCAATTCTCTGTATCATTTTAATCACTCATAATCGTATGTAATTCTGCCTTCTTACCTAAAATCGTTATATCTGCACCGATGACATTACCGTTATATATGAGAAGATTCGCCTGAACTTTCCCCTCTTTGTCCTCATATCCCGGGTAATTATTTATGTTATAGGTCCACTTTTTCACAATCTGACCTTTATATTTTTCGAGGTCAAGGCTCTGTCTTTTCTGAAGAGCATTGTATTCAATATAGGTTTCGTCAAATTCCCATGGAATCGTAACCTCTTTTACTGCACACGGCTCAACATCGAAATCCCAGCCGAACTGAGAGAGAAACTTTTCCCTTTCTTTATAATCGGATGCACGCAGACTGATTCCGCCTTCAGATACCACTGCAGATGTTTTCTCTGCATTAAATAATAACAGTGCTGAAAGTGCAATTATCGCAAGAAAAACAGAAAATAATATTATTTTTACTTTTGATGTTTTAACTGAAACAACAAACATACTTACCACCTCATAAAATAATATGAAGCAGTGTTAAAACTAATTCCCCGAAATTTCTGTTCGGGGAATTGTAGGTGAATTATTCGTTTCCTTCGGGATGTGCAATTGCCTGGAAGCTGTTACGAAGCTTTCTGACATCGTTGATGTTCTTGACAAGAACCTCATCTGTGCTCTTCATGAGCTGTTCGATGTATGTAGTTGTCTTTGTTCTGATATCCTCTGACCATGCTGAAGCGTGGCTCATCATTTCGTCAGCCTTTCTCTTAGCAGCATCAATAAGAGCTGCCGCATCTGCTTCTGCCTTCTGCTTAACCTGCTCAGCATATTCCTCAGATGCTCTTACAACCTCGCTCTCGCTGATAAGGAAATGAGCCTTTTCTTCTGCCTCGTCAACAATAGTCTGAGCCTTTTCACTTGCTTTTGCAATAAGCTCTGTTGCATCGTTTTTAGCATCTGTTGTAGCCTTTGTTGCAATTTCGTTTGCTTCAGCAAGCATCTGTTCGCATTTTTCTTTTGCTCTTGCAAGACCTGAAGATGCATCCTCTTTAGCCTGACCGATAATCTTGTTTCTCTCCGCAGCAATCTGGCTTGCCTTTTTGATGATATCGGGGAGATTCATGCGAATGTCTGTTACGCAGTCAGAAATAACATCGCCGTCTACAAGAACACGACCTGTAAGAGCTACCTTTTTACCGTTTGTAATCTCTTCGTCAAGTCTGTCAAGGAGTTTATAGATATTGGTTTCTTCGTTCATTGTTTCTGCTTCCTTTCTTTTTACTCTATATTACTTAATTTTTTAATTATATCCTCATGTATTTCAGCAGGCACAAAATCACTGATATCTCCGCCGAGAGAGCATACCTGCTTGACAACGCTTGAGCTTAAGAACATGTTTTCAGCCTCTGCAGTAAGAAAGACTGTTTCAAGCTCAGGGTTAAGTTTTTTGTTTGTAAGGGATTGCTGAAATTCATCCTCAAAGTCTGATACAGCGCGAAGTCCTTTCACAACTGCAACAGCACCAACCTGTCTTGCGTAGTCAGCAAGAAGTCCGCTGTAGGAATCAACCCTCACCTTTTCCATATCCTTTGTGCAACGTTTGAGAAATTCTACTCTTTCCTCAACAGTGAAAGAATGGCTGTTTTTCTTTTTAACATTTGTCATAACAACAACCACAACTTCGTCAAAAAGCTTGGTCGCTCTTTTCAGAATATCAAGATGTCCCTTTGTAGCAGGATCAAAACTGCCGGGATAAATTGCTCTTTTCATAAAATCGTCACTACCTTTTTACCGATAGACGGTGACTGCTATTTTTCCGTATCTGTAACTTCTGTAAATTTTCATTTCTGTCAGTTCCTCAGGAAGTTCTTCTCCAAGAGGATGTTCGCATATAATTGCTCCGCCTTCAGACACAACACGTTCTGCAAGAGGGAGAAGTTTCTGAAGAATTCCCTGAGAATAAGGAGGATCCATAAAAACAAAGGAAAATTTTTCCTTCGTTGTAGAAACAAAGGTGTCGGCATCAGTGTTCAGGACAACAGCATTCTTTGCAAGTCCTGTTGACTGAAGGTTTTTCTTTATAACCTCAATTGCCTGTCTGTTTCTGTCTACAAACACTGCACTGTCAGCACCACGGCTCAGTGCCTCAATACCAAGCTGACCTGAGCCTGCAAACAAGTCAAGCACTCTCGTTCCCTCAATTTCAAACTGAATTGAACTGAACATAGCTTCCTTTGTTCTGTCGGTTGTAGGTCTGACATCATCGCCCTCAAGAGTAAGAAGTCTTCTTCCGCGGGCTATGCCTGTAATAACTCTCATAGTTTTCCATCCTAAAGCTTTATATCAATTTATTATCGCATTTTTATTAGTTTTTGTCAATAGATATCAGCTATGACTTGAAATTTATGTCTCTTCATTTCTGAAATATTCAACAATTTTCTCTGCATTGACACGATTTATGCCTTTAATCGACATCAGTTCTTCTACTGTTGCATTTCTGATTGCTGTCAGGGTTTTAAAATTTTTCAGCAGAAGTTTTGCCTTGCTCTCGCCTATAGTTTCGATTCTTGTGAGAGTTGTGGCAATAGTGCTTTTCTTATGCTTCTGTCTGTGATAACTGATTGCAAAACGGTGAACTTCTTCCTGAATATCAGAAACCAGAATAAAAGCTTTTCTGTTTGAACTGATTGAAATTTCTCTTCCGCCTGTGGCAATTGCACGGGTGCGGTGTTTTCCGTCTTTCACCATACCGAAAAGCGGAATATCAAGTCCGAACTCTTCAAGCACAGGCTTTACTGCACTTATCTGACCATCACCGCCGTCGAGCAGAATCAGGTCAGGAAGTTTTCCGAAACCTTCACCTGAATCCTTTTCTTCAAGGTAATGAGTAAATCTTCTTCGCATAACCTCAGCCATTGAGCCGTAGTCATCCTGTCCCGTAAAGCCTTTTATCGCAAAGCGTTTGTATGCCTTTTTGAAGGGAACACCGTCCTTGAAAACAATCATACCCGCAACGTTATCAGCACCGAAAGTGTGTGAGATATCGTAGGATTCAATATAGTCAGCACAATCTATTCCGAGCAGCCCCTTCAGTTCTTCAAGAGCCTCAACATCCTTGCCTTTTCTTCCCATTGACTGAGCAAGCTTTTCCGCAGCATTAGCCCTGCACATCTCAACAAGCTTTGCATTTTCGCCAATCTGAGGATGAACGATCGCTACCTTTCTGCCACGCTTTTCACTGAGCCACTCTGCAATCAGCTCTTCGTCCTCAACTTCACCGTCAACTAAAATTTTAGGCGGTATCTTGTCACGGACAAGATAGTAAGACAGAATGGATTCACTTCTTGTCATTGGCAGATCTTCAACATCTGTGAGGAAAAAGTGCTCACCGTCACAAAGCTTACCCATTTCAAACCTGAGCACCATAAGACATGTTTTGTCCCCCGTCTGAGAAACTGCGAAAACATCCTGCTCTGTTTTGCCGTCGGATACAACCTTCTGTTTATCTGTAATTCTCTTTATTGCCGCAATTCTGTCACGAAGAGCAGCCGCCTTCTCAAACTCAAGATTTTCAGAGGCTTCAAGCATCTCTGCTTTCATTTCATTTATTGCCTCGTCAGTCCCCTTCTTCATAAGGAACGACAGGGCATCTTCAACAGATTTCGCATAATCTTTTTGTGAGATTTTACCTGTACATGGAGCTGAACACTGACCGATATGGAAATTAAGACAAGGTCTGCCTTTTCCTATGTCTCTGGGAAAAACCTTGTTGCACTGAGGAAGTTTAAAAATTTTCTGTGCCGCATCAACGGCTTCACGCACGATAAACGCACTTGTGTAAGGTCCGATGTAGGTGCTGCCGTCATCAGTTTTCTGCATAGCAAACTGAATCCTCGGATAAGGTGATGTTGTAACCTTTATATAATGATAGCCTTTATCATCTTTGAGCAAAATGTTATATTTCGGCATATGCTGTTTAATCAAACTGCATTCAAGCACTAACGCCTCAAACTCACTGTCGGTAATAATATAATCGAAATCGTCAACATGGCTGACCATTTTCCGCACCTTTGTCTGCATATTTGTCTGAGATGCAAAATATGAACTTACTCTGTTTTTCAGTTTTTTCGCCTTGCCTACATATATTATTTCCTTATCCTTGTTTTTCATCAGGTAAACTCCGCTTTGAAGTGGCAAAGCCATAGCCTTTTTGCGGAGCTCTTTGATTTTCTCGGTCACGTTATCACCTCCTTACTAAAATAATACCAAAAAATCATACCGTTTTCAATCGTTAATTTTAAACTTTGTATTAAATAAAAAATCCTGTCAATAATATTTCCGCAAGGAAGTAACATAAAAAGGATGTGACACATTTGGCAGGAATCACTTTAAAAAACGTCAAAAAAATTTATGACGACAATTATACTGCGGTACATGATTTTTCCCTCGAGATCAAAGACAGAGAGTTCATTATACTCGTTGGTCCCTCAGGTTGCGGAAAAAGTACAACTCTCAGAATGATTGCAGGGCTTGAGGATATCTCCTCAGGTGAGCTGTATATCGGAGAAAAGCTTGTTAACGACGTACCGCCCAAAGGCAGAGACATTGCTATGGTTTTTCAGAACTATGCACTTTATCCTCACATGAGCGTATACAAAAATATGGCATTTGCACTTGAAATGAGGAAAATGCCGAAAGACGAAATCAGAAAAAAAATTATGGAAACCGCCAAAAGTCTTGATATCACTGAACTTCTTGAGCGAAAGCCCAAGGCACTTTCAGGTGGTCAGAGACAGCGAGTTGCACTGGGACGAGCCATGGTGCGGGAGCCTTCTGTATTTTTGCTTGATGAGCCTCTCTCAAACCTTGATGCAAAACTGAGAACTCAGATGCGTGCAGAGATAAAGGAGCTTCACAGAAAACTTAACACCACATTCGTTTACGTCACTCATGACCAGACGGAAGCCATGACAATGGGCGACAGAATTGTTGTGATGAAGGACGGCTTTATTCAGCAGGCAGATACTCCTCAGGAACTTTATAACAACCCGGTAAACACCTTTGTGGCAGGATTTATCGGCTCACCTCAGATGAATTTTATAAACGCACAGGTAATCGGTGACAGTGGAAAAATCAGAATTAAAATTGACGACAGCTTAATTGATATTCCGAAAGAAACGATAAAAAATAACAGTCTTGAAAAATATCTGGGTGCAGAAGTGATTTTCGGGATAAGACCTGAAAACACTGTTCTCTCTCATGACAGCAAAAATTCAGTGGATGCCAGGATTGAAATATGTGAGCTTATGGGCGACAGTTCGTATATACACATGAAAACAGGAAAAGATAATATCATCTGTAAATATCCTTCTCTGTTTTCGGGAGAAAAAGGTGAAAAGGTTATGGTCACATTTGACATGACTAAATCACTTTTCTTCGACAGAGAAACAGGAATAAGAATATAATTTATAATCTGAAAGGATGAACAAAATGAAAAAAATAATTGCATTGCTCATGTCCGTTATTCTGATCGCGTTTACTTTTGCCGCATGCGGTGACGGAAACGTATCAGAAAACAATAACGGCGAAGTAGACAAAAAAGAAACAATCACACTCCGTCTTTGGGGTGCACAGGATGACAAGGAAATGCTGACAAAGCTTGTTTCCGATTTCAAAAAAGAGCATCCTGAAAAGGAATGGAAAATTTCAATAAGCTTTGTAGGTGAGGATGATGCCGCAACAGAAGTTCTTAAGGACGTTTCAGCGGCAGCCGACGTTTTCTCTTTCGCAAGTGACCAGATTGCAACCTTAAAAAAAGCAGGTGCACTTTACAGAGTTACAAACGGTGACATCGGAACAAGAAACAGCGAGCCCTCGGTGCAGGCAGCAACCGTTGACGGAGAAATTTACGCATATCCCGCTTCCTCAGACACATTTTTCCTTTACTACGACAAGGCTGTTTTTTCAGACGAGGAAGTAAAATCTCTTGAAAAAATCCTCGCAAAAGACACCGGCGACAAGATTACCAACTTCGCAATGAAAATTGATGACGGCTGGTACTCTTCCTCCTTCTTCTTCACTGCAGGATGTACACTTTTCGGCGAGGACGGCAAGGACAAAACAAAGTGCGACTTCAACTCTGAAAAAGGCGTTATGGCAGCAAACTATATGATTGACCTTGCAAACAACAAAAAGTTCGCAAACCTTGACGATGCAAAAATCAAAGCAGGCTTCAAGGCAAGAACTTTAGGTGCTGCAGTTTCGGGAACATGGAATGCTGATGACATCAAAAAAAGTCTCGGTGAAGATTTCGGTGTTACGAAGCTTCCTACAATCAGACTTGACGGTGAGGATAAAAACATGGTTTCCATGGCCAACTTCAAGCTTTACGGAGTAAATGCACAGACAAAACATCCGGAAGAAGCTCATGAACTTGCCGACTTTCTTACTGACAGAGCAGCTCAGGAAACTCGTTTTAAAGTCAGAAGCTATGCTCCGACTCACACAGATCTTGCAGGTGATAAAGAGACCCTTGCATCAAATGAGGTCGTAGCAGCTCTTACAGCACAGTCAAGACATTCAATTCTCCAGACATCAATTGATCAGGTTGCAAACTTCTGGACACCTGCCGAGGCATTCGGTACAGGACTTATTGACGGCACTGTGACAAAGCAGAATGTGAAAGAAAAGCTTGATGCATTCGTCAGTGCAGTTCTCACCTCAATCAAAGAAGAAGACACTACAAAATAAACTTCAGGGACTTGCAGAAAATCTGCAAGTCCCATGGGATTGATAAAATGAAACAGTTTTTTTATGCGTTCAGAAAAGGTGATGCACTTACAAAATTATCCTTTTTTATTTTAGGATTTTCGAACCTTTTCAGAGGACAGGTTGTAAAGG
This sequence comes from Oscillospiraceae bacterium, assembly GCA_015065765.1. Classification (GTDB taxonomy): domain Bacteria; phylum Bacillota; class Clostridia; order Oscillospirales; family Acutalibacteraceae; genus SIG575. Next base: position 61,094 of record SVPP01000012.1, read on the forward strand.
GAATAATATTTCTTTCAGCACAGGTTGCATACTTTTTCTATATGTTCACCTACGGCTTTTCTGCTATAGGGAAGCTCCGTCATTTAGGCACAAGGGAGCAGGGCTGGGTTTTCGATGAAGACAGAGGCATCGACGTTCTTATGCCCGGCGACAACTCTATGCTCATTCTCCTTTACGGGGTTTTCGCCATATTCATCACCCTTGCATTTCTCTATCTTTATAAATCTGCAGCAGAGCAAAGCTACAGCCTTGAAATGCAGATAAAAAGAGGAAAAAAGCCCTTATCTTTTTACGAGGAAGTCACAGAATACGCAGACTCACGCCTTCACAAAACTCTTCTTTTTCTTCCTGTGATAGGTGTTGTCGTGCTGACAGTGTTGCCACTTGTATTCATGATTCTGATTGCCTTCACAAATTTCGACAGAAATCATCAGCCTCCCGGCAATCTTTTCACTTGGGTCGGTCTCGACAACTTTAAAGCTATGCTTTCATCGGGAAGTGTTCTCGGTAAAACGTTTTTCCCTGTTCTCGGATGGACACTTGTCTGGGCAACTCTTGCAACATCGCTCAACTATATCCTCGGCATGCTTCTTGCAATGCTCATCAATAAAAAAGGAATAAAAATCAAAGGCTTTTACAGAACAATTTTCATTCTCTCTATTGCAATTCCTCAGTTTGTATCGCTCCTTGTTATGAGAAATATTCTTGATGATGACGGACCTCTCAACGTTCTTCTTGAAAAAGCAGGGATAATTTCAGACTATGTTCCCTTCCTGACAAACACAACCTTGGCAAGAATTTCGGTTATTGTTATAAACCTGTGGATCGGTATTCCATATACCATGCTTATCACAACAGGTATTCTTATGAATATCCCTGAGGATTTGTACGAAAGTGCAAAAATTGACGGTGCAACGCCTGTTACTCAGTATTTCAGAATAACACTGCCCTATGTTTTCTTTGTTACTGCACCTTATCTCATCACACAGTTTATCGGCAACATCAACAATTTCAATATTATCTATTTCCTGACAAGAGGCGGACCTGCAACTCTTGACTACTATCAGGCGGGTAAAACCGATTTGCTCGTCACATGGCTTTACAAGCTGACGGTAAACAGCAAGGACTATTCTTACGCATCAACAATCGGTATTCTTGTGTTTATCATTTCGGCAGTGTTCTCGCTTATTGCCTACAGGAGAACTTCATCATATAAAAACGAGGAGGAATTCGGATGAGAAAAATGTCAACTCGCCGAAAGGCTGTCAATGCTTTTATCTATGTTTTCCTCTCTGTTCTCGCACTCATCTGGGTGCTTCCCATTCTGTGGGTTATCATCACATCATTCCGAGAGGAAACAGGCTCTTTCACACCATATTTTCTGCCGAAAGGCTACACGCTTCAGAACTATATAAATCTGCTTACCGATAATTCAACTTTCGATTTTTCAAGGTGGTTTCTCAACACTCTTCTGGTGTCAGTTGTCACATGTATTATTGCAACGTTTTTTGTACTCTCGGTTTCATATACCATGTCAAGACTTCGCTTTAAAATGAGAAAACCACTGATGAACATTGCTCTTATTCTGGGCATGTTTCCGGGTTTCATGTCAATGATCGCAGTTTACTATGTTCTCAAGGCATTCGGAATCGAGCAGTCGCTTTTAGCTCTGATTTTAGTTTACTCAGCAGGTACGGGACTTGGCTTTTACGTTGCAAAAGGATTTTTTGATACAGTGCCGAGAGCACTTGATGAAGCAGCTATGCTTGACGGTGCCACAAGAGGCAGAATCTTCTGGAAAATCACACTGCCAATGTCAAAGCCTATAATCATTTACACTCTTTTAACCTCATTTACCGCACCATGGATTGACTATATTTTTGCATCCGTAATCATGGGTGACAACTACGAAAATTACACTGTGGCTCTCGGTCTTTTCAAAATGCTTGAAAAGGAATTCATTCACAACTATTACACTCAGTTTGCCGCAGGTGCAGTTATTGTTTCCATTCCTATTGCGATTCTGTTCATTTCAACACAGAAATTCTACGTCGGCGGAGTTACAGGCGGATCGGTAAAAGGTTAAAATTTTTAACGAAAAATCCCCTCAGTCTGCTGACGCAGACAGCTCCCCTTGCTTTTTCAAGGGGAGCCTGTGTCAGTTAATTTTATTCACAATAAAAATCTATGCCTTTTTCTATTATTATGGACAGCGAATCTTCAAGCACATCACTGAAGCTTTCTTCAAAGCCTTTGACTTCTGTATATTTATAGCCGTTTTTACCAAGCTTTACATAAAGAAGCTCTTTATCTGCAAAAACTTTTTTATCTTCATCAGTTTCGCCGATGTAGGAAATTTCTGCACATGCCGTGTAAGCATACCACTCTTCAGGGCGTGATGTCAGCTCCTTACCATTTTCTGTTACATAATAGAATCTAAGTTTAATATAAAGATTATGTTCTCTTGCCCTTTCTATGTAAGGCTTTGCACATTCTCTGAGTCTCGCTCTGACTTCCCTTTCTGCTTTAACAACCTCATCAGCAAAATGTTCATTAATCTTCTTTTGTTTTTCAATTTGCTTTTTCCTTACCTTCTTTTTAAATTTTGCAAAATCGCTTTCAAAAATCTCGTCCCAATATTGTTCCATCAGTTTTTTAGTTTTTCTGCTTTTTCTCACGTAATGCTTCATGTACCATTTTTCTTCACCTTCAACGTTTCCGTCGATTTCAAAAACATAGTTGGAGAGAAACAACACATCCGGATTACCACACTGACTGTAGTACCGATAATCCACACGCTTTATATTTTTCCATAAATACTTTTCTTTTTTTAATAACACATAGCGAATTGTAACAGCATCTTTATCAAAAATATAACAGCAGGGTTCAAAGAGCGTACCTACAAAACCTATAGCAAAAAAGACAGCAAAAAATATACCCGTGCCTCTTTCTTCCACACAGAAGCAAGCCACAGACAAACACAATACAACAATATTGAGAAAAGCCTCGAAAACAAACCATTTATTTACTGCTATCTGTTTTTTCTCCATACCCTTCACCGCCTGAAAAAAAATTATAACATACTAATCAGAACAAATCAACTTTGCCTTAAACCGACATTCTGCACTAAAAAATCCACCGTGTCATCCTCGTCAAAAACAGGAAGCACGGTGGTTTTTTCGCAAATTTTTATTTTACTTTTTTCTTCTTTTTATCCTTTGATGTAAGCTTGTCAAACGCAGCAAGCACACCGGGAAGAATGAAGAGAATCAGCAAGCAAGCTGAAAGTGCACCGATTGAAACCGTCAGGCAAATCTGTGAAATTGTGGGGTCTATGGGAGCAAAACCAAGAACACCCGTTACAAAGACCATAATAAGTCCTGACGTGAAAACCGTATGAGTTGAGCCGTTAAAGGCTTCTTTCAGGGATTCTCTGATATCCTTTGTTTTTCTGTTTTCTCTGTAGTAGTTTGTAAAGAGTATTCCGTAGTCGATTGTTGCACCCATCAGTATGCACTGAACAATAAGATAAGCCAGATAATACATACTGTTGCCCATAAAGCCGGTAACTGCAACAGTGACATAAACACCCATCTGAACTATAAGAACAAGAATCAGCGGAATTGAAATACTGCGGAAAGTTATTGCAACAACAAAGAAAATTGCAATTGCAGTCAGAAGAGTAATAAGAAGCATCTCTTTGTCAAAGGACTGAGACATTTCGTAGCTCATGGGAGAGTTACCGATAAGGTAATATTTTCCGTCAAGCTTTTCGTCACATTCCTTTATAACCTCTTCAATAAACTTACTTGTTTCTGCATTCTCAACAGGAAGAGTTGTGTCAATCATCATGAGAGAATAATTCTTTCCTCTCATCTGTGAAAGTCCGTCCTCAAGCTGAGTTTTCGCACCTGTAATCTGTTCTCTTGTAGCATCGTCAATCATCGCTGAGAATCGTTCATCTTCAAGCATATTGTTATACAGATGGTCAAATAATTCCTGAATTGTAAGTCTCCATTCTGCATCAGAATTATTGACAGCAGAATAATAAAGATACATAAGAGACATTGTGTTTTCATCAAGCTGTTCTGAGAAGCCTGCCATCATTTCCGCAAGCTCAGATGAAGTAAACTTTTCGCCTGACACTACACCATCAATTACTGTTTTAGCAGTAACGAGATAATCCGTCATACCCTCTTCAAGGAAGGATGAATAATCGGGATTCGTCATAATATCACTGACGATGAAATTCACAAAGCTCTGAATCGAAATTTTCCAATTGCTTGTATCGCCGTGTTCAGAAATGTACAGCATGAAAAGCTGTCTGAGCTGTGCAGAATCCACGCCGACAATTGTTGCAAGTTCCTCTGCTGTGTATTCTTTGCCCGATACAACACCTGAGACAAGAGCTGAGCCCATATCTATAAGTCCCAGTTCCTCCTTATTCATAAAGGCTGAAAACATTTCCTTGTTTTCACCGAGGAAAGTAAGAACTTTATGAAGAGAAAGCTTTTTGTTCACATTGTTTTTACTGAAATCGTAAACCGAGAAAAGAATTTTTGCTAAATCCTTTTCTATGCCCAGCATGTCCGAAACCTCTGTGTAAGAAAGCTTCTCACCTGAAACAACTGCATCAATAATTTTCTGCATTGTAGTGAGAAGAGACAGCATTTCTTCGTCAACCTGTGAAGAGAAAAGAGGATTTCCTGCCACATCGGAAATGATAAAATCAACAAGCTCCTCCATAGACATCTGTTTACCGTTTGCGATACCGAAGCGAAGAGTGAAAACTCCGTTTATCATGCTTTCTTCAACACCTAACATCTGAGCAAGTTCCGATGCAGTGCGTGGAGTCTGAACAGATTTTTTATCTGCAAACTGAGATAAAATTTCGAACTGTGATGCAGTTTCTTTATCAAAATATGATTTGAACATGGGATTTGAAAGAATGTCACTTTCAATGAATTTCACAAGATTTGTGAAATTGATTTCAGATGGAGTGTATGCTTTATCATTTGCAAAGTAATAAGCATAAAGCATTTTTGCAATGCTTTCCTCAATGCCTAATTTCTTTGAAAGTTCAGAAGAGTAAATAGGCTTTGTAACTGCTTCTTTGTCGCAGAATTCTTCAAGAAGACCGAGCTTACTTTTTGTTTCTTCGTCAAAGAAGGATGCAAACATTTCATTGTTTGCAACTTCATTCACAACAAAATTTCCGAATTCTTCCATTGTCATTGTGCCTGATGATACTCCGCTGTTTTCTGCGAAATATAGAGTGAAAACCTGCTTTATTTCTTCCTCACCCATTGAGAATAAATCTGCAATTTCTTTAGCAGACATTTTCTTTGTCAGCGCATCTTTATCGGCAAATTTTTCAATCATTCCCATATTGTCCTTCATCGTATCGTCAATGTAGGATGCGAACATTTTATTGGGAACAACTTTTTCGGAAATGAAGTTCAGAACCTCGCTGAGTGTCAGAGATGACACTGCATCGCCTGCATATTTATCGTAGTAAAGAACGGAAAGAAGCGACGGGTCAAGTCCCATATCTGCACCGAGAGAATTAATAGTGGTGACCATTTCATTTGTAGTACAGCTTCTGCCGAGAGTTGTTGAATAACCGAGGATGCTGTTCACCTTTTCATGCTCTTCAAGCTTGTATGCAATGGGAGCGATTTTGTCCTCATCTTTGTTTTCGTAAAGCATTACAACAGGGTTTGCTGTGGGGAAAACCTCTGCAATTTCGTCTTCTGTTGAAATTGTGTAAGTGATATCAGTCATATTCTGAAGGAAATATGTTCCCACAAAAAGCACTACGAAAACAACTGCAATAATTTTTCTGCCCTTGTAGCTGAATGATGCAACTTTTCCGAAAGGAATGTGAAGCTCTTTCTTTCTTGATTTTTCAAGAACTTTGTCGAAAATGAGAATCAGAACAGGAAGGACTGTAAACACACAAAGCATGCTGAATATTACGCCTTTCGCAAGAACAAGACCTAAATCCATACCGATTGTAAAGCTCATGAAGATGAGCATAAGAAGTCCGATAACAGTTGTCATTCCGCTTGATGTAACAGATGAGAATGAATTTACAAGAGCTTCTTTCATAGCGTCATATTTATTCTCGGTTTTTGCCTTTTCCTGACGGTAGCGGTTCATGAGAATAATGGAATAGTCCATTGAAAGCACAACCTGCAGAATTGCCGCAATTGAGAAGGTCATCTGTGACACATGCTCAAAAATCACGTTTGTTCCCATGTTCAGACCAATTGCAACGCCGATAGTTGCAAGAAACAGAACAGGTTCAAACCACGATGAACACATAACAATAAGCACTAACATCAGAAGACCGAAAGCAACGCAGATAACCCACAAGGGCAGGTCTGCACCTGTTGTGTTGTCATCCTTGCAAACCATTTCATAATCATCAAAAGTGGCAGTTATTTCATCCTTCAGTGACATCATTTCCTGTGTACCATAATCGCAGGAGGTGTTGACTGTATAGAGAGTGTAATCCTCTTTGTTGCCGGTGTCAGGATTATATGTAACGCTGTCAACATTTTCTATTTCACCCAGCTCAAGCTTGACATTTGTTTTTTCCACATCCGAAAGTCCCTTGAACATAACACGTATTGTTTTCGGTGTTTCAGTATTGGGAAATTCCTCTGCCATAATATCAATACCCATTCCCATTGACGAATCTTCAGGCAGATATTTCGTCATGTCAGTATTGATATTTACCTTCGGAATAAGCATAACCGACACTATACACAGTGCCAGCATAATGCCTAAAACTATATATCTTTTATTAACTATAAAGCTTGCTATTTTTTTCATTTTCTTTCTTCCCCCGGAAGTATATTTCTCCGAATAGAATTATACGATGTTTTTTTGTTGTTTTCCGTATATAAATGTAAATAAAAGTTGAACAAAGCCATTCCGCAGAAAGGCTTTGTTACTGTAGATTATTTTTTCTTTTTCATTTCTATGAGATCCCTGTAGGAAATAAGTGTAATTCCGTTTTCTTTGAGGATTCTGTGAGTTTCGGGATCGTTCATCAGATTGAATTCCCACACTCTGTCCTGCCATGAGCCTACGATGCTTTTCAGTTCATCTGTTTCCTTTGCAGGATGAACAAAGGTTTCCGTCACTCCGTCAGGAAGGTCTGTCCAGATTTTCAGGATTGTATCGCGGTAGTGCTCATATCCGTTCGAGCGAAGGTCATGTGTCCAGTCGGGAAAAAGGAGATAATCTGGAAGAATTACTTTATACTGCTTTGCCCACAGACGTGAAATGAGAGTTGATGCCCAATAAAGAGGATAAGGTGTGCCGTTCGGACAAATTCTCTTGTCATGGGATGTGTACATTCTGTAAGCATAGCCAAGCTCACCGCATACGCGGAGAGACATTTTGAGCAAACTGAATCTGCCTGTATAATGACCGTAAAGTGAACCCATGTGGTTATCAAGATGTGAGGGGTTAAAGCCATTGTCTGTCGCCGCTTTCACCTGTGCTCTGATTTCTGCTTCAAGCTCCTTGATATCAGCATTCTTTTCAACCTGTGTGCTGGAGCGCCACATGTAACCCTCTTCATTTCTGAGAGTTTTGCCGTCTGTAAGAGGTGCCCAGCGGTAAGAATCCCACTCATTTGTCATTGTAAGATGAACACCGATTGCATATTCAGGGTTTGCCTTTGCAAACTCCATTGCATCTTTTGCTGCAGGACAAGGCATCATTATTGTTGATGATTTAAGTCTGCCGTTTCTGAAGAGCTCTTCAACCGCATCGTTTGCAGATTTGCACAGACCGTAATCGTCTGCATTTATAATAAGATATTTCGCCATATTTATCCACTCCTATTCTGTATTTAAATATACCCGAAAATCACTTTCAAGTCAATGTGATTACAAAATTTTACAAATTCTTAAATTATTTGATTATTCTGTTTTTCTGTGATATAATGCTTATGTTTTCGGGGAAACAGGTGCAAATCCTGTACGGGCCCGCCGCCGTGAGGTGCATTTTTTAAAATTTTTCTTTCTACCTGATGCCGCAAATCAGGGACAAGCCATTGAGCGTTGCTTGAGAAGGCGAAAGAAAAAGCACCGAGTCGAAATATCCGATTACAGAAAAAACTTCGTTATTACTGCGAGTGCCGGGAAGAAGTTAATAAAAATCAAAAGGAGAATACAAATTATGAAAATGACACACATCAAACGTGTGCTGTCTGTCATCCTTTGTATCGTGCTCATTGCGGCTGCAGCACTCATTACAACAGGTTGTAACAACGGCACAGAAACACCGGAAACCACTACTAACCCTGCAGTAGAAACTACTGCACCTGAAATCAAGGTACTGGGCGAAGGTGAAAACAAATTCAGTTTCACAGTCACCGACATTGACGGAAACACATCTGAATTTGAAATTCACACAGACAAAAAGATTGTGGGCGAAGCACTTCTTGACTTAGGTCTCATCAAGGGCGATGAAGGACCTTACGGACTTTATGTGAAGGAAGCAAACGGCATTTCCGCTGACTTCGACAAAGACGGCACATACTGGGCTTTCTACATTGACGGCGAGTACGCAATGTCAGGCGTTGACCTGACCGAAATAGAAGAAGGCAAAGTCTACTCCTTCAAGGTGGAAAAAGGGTGAAAATAAACGTTAAAGAAACTGTGATTTTTGCAATGCTGGGTGCTCTGATGTATATGTCAAAGCTGCTTATGGATGCTTTGCCCAACATACACTTAATCGGAGTTTTTATCGTTGCAATTACAGTAGTCTACAGAAAAAAAGCACTGTACCCTATTTATATTTTCGTGCTGATTGCAGGCTTGCTGGGCGGTTTTTCCGCATGGTGGGTACCGTATCTTTACATATGGACGGTCTTATGGGGAATGATAATGCTTCTGCCGAAAAATCTTCCGCCGAAAGCAGCACCTGTAATTTATATGGTCGTCTGCTCACTTCACGGATTTATTTACGGCATACTTTATGCCCCTGCACAAGCTCTCATGTTCGGGCTTGATTTCAAGGGAATGCTCGCATGGATTGCGGCAGGCTTCCCCTTCGATATCACCCACGGCATCAGCAACTTTCTCTGCGGAAGTCTGATTGTACCACTCATTCACGCAATACGCCTTGCAGACAAAGCAGCAAAAAACTGAATATTAAAAAGTAAAAGACCGTTGCAGAAATTTTGTTTCTGCAACGGTCAATTTTTCAACCTATATAAATATCAATGTAGTAATCCTCAATTTCCAGAATTCCGTCTGCATCCATATATTTCACATAAGCGAATCTGTACATACCTGATTTTTCAGGAAGCTTATTGATTTCCTTCGTAGTGAGATTCACAAGCATGTGGTAATCAAAATTGTAATCATAGTCACCGTTCAGGAAGCACGGAAGAAGATTTTCGTGATATTCGGTTATCCATCTCTCGTCACCTGCTACCTTGTCTGAAAATTCAACTCTGTCTTTTTTCTCAAGCCTTACAGTTGTTTTTTCGTTGTATCCCTCTATACCTGAATCAAGCAGATGGTCAGGATATGCAGTGAGAATTTCACCACGGTCGGGGAAATCAATATCAAGCCTTTCTTCCCAATTCAGAAGAAGGGAGAAATCACTGTAATACTCTGAGGAACTGAGGAAGGAAGAAGCACCCATTGCACTCAGAATCAGGAAAATACAGACACCCACTACTATGTTTCTGATATTTCTGTAGCCTTTTTTCTGCTGATAAATTCCGTAGAGAATTGAAAAAACGGGAATGGGCAGGAACAAAAAGCTTATCCAGAGATTTTCCAATGTGAGCTGATCAAAGTAATCGCTTCTCATGGCATCAATTATCATCACAGCAAAGACAGAAGCTATACTGAGGATAATCGTCAGCACAGACAGAAAAGTTTTTTTAGTTTTTCTGACAACCTTAAGTGTAGGGTCTTTATAAATAAAGCTGTAAAGGTATGAATCCTTCCCTGCGATTTTTTTGTTCACTGAAAAAACATGATTACCATGTATGAAAGCGCAGAAATCACCTTTTTCAACAAAGGAATCAATTTCATCCTTCCTGATAACATCTGTGCGGATCACTTCATCGTTTTTCAAAACTGCACTTTCAAGCCTGTCGGGAAAAACTTTATATTTCAGAGTCATAACATTCTTCATGTTGTCATATTTCTGAAGCTCACGCTTTCTGTTCTGTGCAAATGAAAGATAAACAGCAAGAGCCAGAACAAACACACCGATAAGAAAGCCTAAGAAAAATCCTGCTGAATCCACACAAATGCAATACACCGTATAAGCGAACAGCAAAGCCCCTAAAAAAATCATTTTCCTTCCGCTGAGACCTGATGTACTTACACCCATAGCAAATTCCGTTTCTTCACGGGAGACAACACTTTCATATTCCTCAAGCGGTTTTTCTTCCTCTGTTTTTTCTTCTGTTTCTACCTTTTCTGCTTTTTCATCTGACATAAGCTCATCAAAAGAAACATTCAGAATTTCTTTTAATCTGTAAATATTATCAACAGACGGAATCGTCTGATCAGTTTCCCATTGGCTCACAGTCTGACGGCTGACTAAAAGCTTTTTCGCTAAATCCTCCTGCGACAGACCATTGTTTTTTCTGAGCATCTGGATTCTTTCGCCGATTGTCACAGAACCCCTCCTTTTTTATGATTTTATCATCCTACATTAACTTCGATTATATAATCCTCAACCTGTAACACGCAGGCATCTGCATTATAAACGAACAAATAGAAATTGTATTCTCCTGATTTTTCGGGAGCTTCTGAAAATTGCTCAGTATCGGAATTATAGAGACAGTAATAGTCCTCTCCGTCTGTATCAAATTCAAAATCAAGCATATACTCACGAAGTTCTTCAGGGCACTCCTTTTCCCATCGTTCATCTTTTGCAATCTGTTCCTCAAAAGCTTTGGCTACTTCTCCCTTGTAAACAACTGTACTGCTTGAATAACAGCCTTTCTCGCTGTAGTAACCATTCTCATCATAAAAAATGTTCGTAGCCTCGCCGTCAATCGGAATATCCAGATCTGTCATTTCATTCCAATACTCCACCATATCAAGGTCATCGTACGTAGCATACTGATAATCAGCTATTCCACGGACACACAGACAAATCAGAACTATCACAAATACGCTTGCTATAATGTTTTTCGTTCCGTCATACTTTTTAAAAGTCTTATACAAACCATAAACAGCAGAAATCAGCGGAACAGGGAGAGAAACTAAAAGCAGCCACCCAACGAGATTGTCAATCAAATCATAAAGAGCTGATATTTCAGCAAAGAAAAACACCAGACAAATGCCCAGAATAATTGTCAGAACAAATAGTGTAGTCGATAAAATTTTTGATTTTTTACTTTCTTTTATTTCTTCTTTATAGATAAAATTTCTTAAAATTGAATTTTCACTAAGGACTTCTTTTTTTATAGAAAAAAGCATTTGTCCCGCAATAAAAGCATAATACTTTTCGTTCTCAAAAAATTTCTTTATATCTTCTTTTCTGATAACGTATTCGCTCTTTCCTCCGTTTTCAGATAAGAATGACATTTCAAGGCGATCATTAAAAAGTCTGAAGTTCTGGGATTTATGTGTCATGCTTTTAATCTGATTTCTTTTTACTATTTTATTAGTTACTGCAACAACTGCTGTACCCACAGCAAAGAACAAAATTATACCTGCAATAAAGCTGACAAATTCTTTACCGGCTTCCATAATAGCTCCGCAGACACCCAGCAAAAACATCAGACCGATAATAACAAACGATTGTTTGATGTCAAACTTGTAAAGAAAATTCACAGTTGCTTTTATTTCATCTTCATCGGAAGTATACTCATACTCTTCAAGTAGTTTTTCTTCTTCTGTTTCTTCCCTTTCTGTTTTTTCATCTGACATAAGCTCATCAAAGGAAACATTCAGAATTTCTTTTAATCTGTAAATATTATCAACAGACGGAATCGTCTGGTCAGTTTCCCATTGGCTCACAGTCTGACGGCTGACTAAAAGCTTTTTCGCTAAATCCTCCTGAGACAGACCATTGTTTTTTCTGAGCATCTGGATTCTTTCGCCGATTGTCACAGAACCCCCTCCTTTTCCGAAAAAAGTGTAACATTTTATTCCCCATTTGACAAGAAAGTCTTTCTTGCATTTGTCAAGTGTGGCTTTCCTTCCTTGGTTTTATTGGATTTTTATTTCTGCTGTGTGAGGTCTGTGGTCTGCAGAAATTATTTCGGGAATATCAGCAGAAATAACTTCAATGTCTTTACTGACAAAAATATAATCAATTTTTTTGCAGGGCTTGTCCGACGGAAAGCTCATAAGATTTTCTTCAAATAAATCTGCTGTGTCTTTCATTTTTTCTTTGATGGGAGAAAGAACTTTGTTATCGGGAGTTACATTGAAGTCGCCCATTAAGACGCACTTTTCTTCTTCCAGATTTTCCATAATAGCTTCAACAGCATTTATGTGTTCTTTTTCTGAAAGTCCGAAATGTGTAACAAGAACGTTGAAGCCGTTTGCAAGTTTTGCTTTCAGTATACAACGCATCTCATAAAACATTACGCTCTTATCCACATCTTTTTCGGGAATATGAATCACACTGCAATCAGTTATGGGAACACGTGACAAAAATCCGTTACCGAAGGTCCCTTCTTCAAGTGTGCATGCCTCAGCAAATTTATAGTATTTCATTCCTGTCAGGTCTGCAAGCTTTCTCGTCTGCGAATCAAATTCCTCCATGTGGCTTTTATCATACATTTCATTGAGTCCCACAATGTCCGCATCACACTTTCTGATCGCATCAGCCATAATTTCAAAATCAATTTTCTGCGTCACAAAGTTTGTGCAGAACTGTGTATTGAAGCTCATTATTTTCATTTACTTTTCAACTCCGCAATTATAATTTCAGGCTTGTTGTTTATTCTGAAAGGAAAGGCACTGTTACCAAGTCCCCTGTTTACAATCATCTGAGTTTCGCCCACTTCATAAAGTCCCTCATAGAATTCCGGAAACCATCCCTGACCCGGGGCTATTATTCCGCCTTTGCCTGGAATATTTATCTGTCCTCCGTGAGCGTGTCCCGACAGAACAAGGTCAATTTCAAGAGCAGAATAAATATCTATCATTTCAGGTCTGTGAGCGAGAAGGATTTTAAAGCTTTCTCCGCTTTTTTCTGCAAGCTTTTTCAGAGCTTTTTCCGTATTTTCTCTGTCGTTACCGCTCATTGTGTCGTCAAGAAATTTAGGGTCATCGATACCCATAAGACTGATTTTTTCTCCGTCTTTTTCAAGAATAACTTTTTTGTTTTTCAGAGTTTCAACTCCGCATTTTTCAAACCCTGCAAGCAATTCTTCTCTGCCAACAGCTTTGACATCGTGGTTGCCCGTAACAAAATATGTGGGGGCAATTTCACTGAGTTCTTCACCAAGACGTACAGCAACGCTGATATGCGGTCTGTACATATCAACCATGTCGCCTGTCATAACGATAATGTCAGGGTCTGCTTCCCTGATTTTTCTGATAAGTCTTCTGTTCCTGAAACCGAATTCCGTATTGTGCAGGTCAGAAATGTGCACAATTTTATAACCCGAAAAACTTTCAGGAATTTTTTCGCTGACTACCTCAATTTTTGTTGTGACAATAGTCTTGTTTTCCCACGCAAGATACAACTCCAGTGCAAAAACAACTGCAAGCACAATAATTATCGGCAACAAAATTTTTCTTGTTTTCATATTCCCACCTATTTGAACGAAAAATTCCCTTATTTTTATATTATATCACAACACAAACCATGTTGCAAACTGATAAAAAATCTCCTCAGTTCCTTCGCTGACGCTAAGGGAGACAGAGGAGATTTTTATGAAAATTAAATTACATCACATTTTCTCACATGAAACAATTTTTGAACCTGACAAAGTAAGATTTACTGTGTCACCTTCACCGAGAAGAAGCATGTTTTCGTGTGATGATGCCTTTGCTTTATAAATATTTTCCTTATCATCAATCAAATAAATATATGTGTTGCCGTCAATGTCGATATACTTGATTGAAGAAATTTTTACGGTTACTTCTTCTGTTTTATCGTCAGGCTTGTCTGTTTCTTCAATACCGAGAAGTTCTTTGTATTTTGCAATACATTCAGCCTGTGTTGCAGCAGTTGTCACAAGGTTATACTGTTCAACATTTACTGCAGCATAAAGTTTCACAAGACCGCCTGAATCTTTCAGAACCATAATATATGTGGGGTTACCATCGATGTTGATAAGTGAGGGGAACGATGCCTGATAGCCTTTTTCCTGAACCTCACCTTCTGCTGCTGACATAGCCGATTTTTCATCAGCACCTGCAACAGTATAGTAGAAGCTCTCACCTGTTCTCTCGTTTGCAAGGAGGAAACCGATGTTTGAACTATCACCGTTAACGGAAGTTATACCTGTGTAAATCCAGATATCTCCGTCTTTTGAAACATAACCGAAATCAGAAACAGGAGTTTCGTCCTCAGAAATATCTTCCTCATCGGATGTATAATATGTTGTAACCTGCTTGCAGTCCTTTTTGCCGAATATACTGTTCATATATCCGTTCTGATACATTCCGTACCAGTTATACTGTTGACAGATAAGGTCTCCACTGAACACAACATCAATCCATCTTGGAATATCCTTCAGGTCATATTTCATGGTTTCACCTGTCACAGGATCAAGAACGATACATCCGCTGACAGTTTCGCCGCCGAAAAGTCCGATTGTTTTTTCAGCAATTGATGCTACATAGTAGGGCTTGCCGTTTTCATCAATTTCAAAGTGGAGATTATTGAACATCAATGTAGGATACTGAAGCCATATATGTCTGTATGCATCTTCCATGAAAAATGCAGAGGGAACATATTTCATGCCTTCCGAATCTTCAAAGGTTGCTGACATTGAAACAGGGTCAACGGTCACATAACCTTTTACACCGTTATCTTTGTTGCCCAGCCATTTGAAATATCCTGCATATTCAAGAGGCGAAACCTTTACCGGCTTACCCTTGAAATCAATCTGAATGTAATCATATGACACATTGAACTGGCTGACAACGTCCGAAAGTGCACCGATTTCTCTGTCACCAAGCATTTGTGCAGAGGCTGTGTCCATAAGTGCAATTGAATCTGTACCTACTGATTCTGATAAATCTTTCTCGAAATCAGATTCTTTAACTGTAAGAATTTCAGCGTAAGACGTAGCATTGAAAAGCGTACTTCCACAGATGCCGATTACAAATGTGAGAGCGAGAATTGCTATAGGCGCTATGTAATATTTAACACCGAAATTGAATTTTGAATAGGTCTTCTTTCTCCCCTTTGATCCTGTCCTTTGTGAAACAGTCACCCTGCCGAAATCCTTGATACCTCTTGCAAGTCTTGATACAAAAATAAAGACAAACAATATAACCGCCGTAAGAATCCAGAGAAGAGGATCGTGCACATTTATTGCAGGACACAAGAGAAAAATGCCCAGTGCTCCCACAATAATGCTTACCACCGCACCGATAATGTACGGAACTGCTTTTTTCATTTTATTTTACTCCTTTTTACTTTTGACTATATAAACTCTGCAAAAGAAAAAATTTCGCAAACTCTTTTTATTTTCCAAAATTCACATTACAATTCCTGCCAACTTCAAGGAAAATGCCATCCTTTGTCACATCGTATCCTGCTGCAGTTATATTTTCAAGCTTCACATCGAGAGTGTTTGTATCGCTGTCAGTTCCGTCAATTTTAGCGGGCATGTATGAAGTGTATCTGATATCTTTGTAGACTATGTTTTTCACTTCAAAGTTTTCTTTTTCCTCGTCATAAATTTTTACAAGAATAGGTCTGCCCTCATCACGGAAAATTTCAATGTTTTCAAAGAGAACGCCGTCGATACTTCCGTCACACTGCTCTGCTACCACAACAAGCGAACCGATTCTGTTGTTGTCCCATACACCGTCACGGTAAACTACTGCACTGTCACGGAAAGTTACATTTGTTATGCTTCTGTTCACTTCGCCTGTGATTCCGAAGCATCTTGCGTATCCGCCCCATGCAATACAATTCTGGAAAGTGATATTGTCACTTCCCATTCTTCCGCCAAGGGCTTTTACTTCAAAGGTATCATCCGCAACTCTTGCAAAGCAGTTTTCAATTACTGCATTGTGTGTGTTGCAGATTGCAAAGCCATCACAGTTTCCGCGGCTACCGATAATATCAACCTGATCAATATTAAGATTTGTGCAGCAATAGGAAATAAATGACCACTCAGGTGAATTTATAATTTTTATACCGCTTATGTTGATATTATTACAGTTTGTGAAAACCACGCCTCTTCTTTCTCGTCTGTCGAGACGGGTAAGGTCTATAACTCCCCTGCCTGCAAGAGTGATGTTACTGCAGTTGTTGAAATTGAGAAACGGATATCTTGTAAGTCCGATAGAATTATGGTGGGGCGCATCAGGCTCAAAATACTTGTTTTCATCCTCGGCACAGTCGATGTCATAAAGGTGATTTGCCATAACATAAGCACCTTGTCTGAGATAGATTACCTGATTGTTCAGCGAATAAAAATTGACATAGTCATATTCATAAACACCCTTATCAAGGACTGTTACATTTTCCTCACCGTAAGTCTCAATATATTCTGCAATTTCTGCGTCTTCGTCAACTGCTTCACGTACAAAGAGGGTATAGCCGTAGTGCTGCTGTGCACCGTTTACAAGGAATGTGTAAATACCGGGTTTTGTAATTGATGCACGGATAACACCGTTTCTGCATTCTGCACCTACACCGTGCACTTCAGGCAAAACGATTGCATTACGAAGTTCTACAGTGTCGCTTCTCAGCTCGATATTGAATGAAAATTCACTGTCAGTATCTACATACACCTCAGAGAAAGAATGAATGTCACCTGTATCATCTGCACGGTTGAAAACCATTGAAGCATAAACAGGGATATCCATGTTTCTCACCTTCGCAGTATAATAAGGAGAAACAAAAACACCTGCAACATCGTCATAGCCGCCCGACTGAACATACTCAGGAAGCTCTGCACTTATTCTGTCTATCATTGTTTCCGCGTCAAGTCCTACGCTTTCAAGAGAAACTACTGCTTCTTCAGGGTATTCAAGGTAGGATTTTATGGGGTTTGCTGTCTGAGGCTGAATTACCGCCGGAGAAATCAACACTGAAAAAGCAACAGAAATTGCTGTAAGAATTCTGCATAATGATGTTATAAAGTCTTGCATATGTATTACTCCTTTTACCACTGATGATATTATGATGATACCAAAAAACAGTAAAAAAAGCAAGAGAAATGCAGATTAGTGCTTTTCCCGACACATTACCTGTCAAATTTTATTTTTTGTATTATTTTAAGTATAGACTGAGTTCTTGTAAAAAATCCTTTATTATCAAGGGTTAAATATAAAAATATCATAAATGTACATTTTTTAGTATGTACTTCATTCTGTATTGCATTCTTAAAAGTTTTGTGTTATACTTGCGTGGTAATTATTCACAATATTAAATGAAAGGAGTTGTTTTTATGGTAAGCAACAGTACACAGATTCTTATCGCAATGGTTATCTACATGGCTATTGTTATCGGAATCGGTATAGTTTACGCCAAAAAAGCAAACAAAAGTTCAGAAAACTACTATCTGGGCGGTCGTTCACTCGGTCCCTGGGTCACAGCAATGAGTGCAGAAGCATCAGACATGAGCGGATGGCTTCTTATGGGTCTTCCCGGTGTTGCATACTGGTGCGGTCTTGCAGACGCAGCATGGACAGCAATAGGTCTCGCAGTGGGTACATATGTCAACTGGCTCATGGTTTCAAAGAGACTTCGCCGTTACAGCATCAGAGCAAACAACTCAATTACTTTGCCTGAGTTTTTCTCAAACCGTTTCCGTGAAAAAAACAAGGTAATTATGACGCTTGCTGCTCTTTTCATCCTCATCTTCTTTACGGTTTACGCATCAAGCTGTTTCGTAACATGCGGTAAGCTCTTCTCAACACTCTTCGGTCTTGATTACAAGGCAATGATGATTCTCGGTGCAGTGTTCGTTCTCGCTTACACAATCCTTGGTGGCTTCCTTGCAGAAAGTGCATCAGACTTCATGCAGGCTATTGTTATGGTTACTGCACTTGCAGTCATCGTTGTCATCAGTATAGTCAAAGCAGGCGGTATAAACGCAGTTATTGAAAATGCGCAGTCAATCCCCGGTTTCCTCGATTTCTTCGGTCTTGCAACTCCCACACTGAACGAAGCAGGCGAGCAGATTGTTGAAGCAGGCAAGCCCGTTTTCGGTACAGCTGCTGAATACGGCTGGCTTTCAGTTGCTTCATGCATGGCATGGGGTCTCGGCTACTTCGGTATGCCTCAGGTTCTCCTCAGATTCATGGCTATCCGTAAGGAAAAAGAACTTAAATCATCAAGAAGAATCGCAATGGTATGGGTAGTTATTTCTCTCGCAGTTGCAGTTTTCATCGGTCTCGTAGGCAGACAGCTCTTCCCCGTTGAGCATCTTACAAAAGCAGGTGCAGAAAACATTTTCATTACTCTTTCAACAAGCTTCCTGCCTCCCATTATCGCAGGCTTTGTTATGGCAGGTATTCTCGCAGCAACAATCAGCTCATCAGACTCATATCTTCTTATCGCAGCATCAGCTTTTGCAAAGAACATCTTCCAGGGCGTTGCAAAGAAAAATGCATCAGACAAGCAGGTTATGTGGGTTACAAGAATAACGCTTCTTGTTATCGCTCTCATCGGTATTGTTATTGCACTTGATGAAAACAGCGTAATTTTCTCAATCGTTTCATTCGCATGGGCAGGCTTCGGTGCAACCTTCGGACCTATCATGCTCTTCTCACTCTTCTGGAAGAGAACAACAAGAGCAGGCGCAATCGCAGGTATGGTCGGAGGTGCAGGAATGGTATTCCTCTGGTACTTCCTTGTCAAGCCTCTCGGCGGTGTATTCGGCATCTATGAGCTTCTCCCCGCATTCATCTTCTCAGCACTCTGCATTGTGGTTGTTTCTCTCCTCACAAAGAAACCCTCAGCAGAAATCGAAGAAGACTTCGAAGCTGTTAAAGCAGGCACAGTTGAAGCAGAATAATTAATCAAAAATGTATATAAAAAAGGAAGTCTTGGTTTTCAAGACTTCCTTTTTTATTCATTTTTAAAACTCAACCGTTTTGTATTCAGGGCAATAGTTTGTGTTTTTCGATATAACATACGATTTTTCAAGTCCTTGGCAATAACGGGAGTTTAGCCATTTTATAAAACCGTCTGTTTCTGCAACAACACACACTTTTCCATCCACAATCATCTGATAATCACTATCCGATGTTTCCGTAACCCATTCCAGAAATTCCTGTCCGAACTGTTCTATTTTATCTGCAATTTCATCAGGAACAGCAATAATATCTGCATCTTCAAATATGCCATCAAAAACTATATTTACCTTTGTCATCTATTTCACCTATAACTATTTGTCTTTCAAAATCAGGTTATTTATTTTCTTTTTTAAGGATAAATAATAAAGAAAAAAGAATAAAGAATAAAGAATAACGAATAATACAACAGCGGCCGAACCGAACGTTATTATTTCTTATTTATTCTTTATTCACTCTTCTTTTAGGCGAGATTCATCTCGCCGCTTATGGCACCCCCTACCGGGATCGAACCGATATCTAATCCTTAGGAGTGACCTCGAAACTCGGTTGTAGAGTCACTTCCTGTACCCGATAATCCCGTATTTTCAAGGCTTTTTCGCACTTTGAGTGTTAAGCTGTGTTACGGAATTACTGCTAATTTTACCCCGTTTTCGACCGTCTAATTAGATGGGAATTAGCAAGGGGTTCGGATTTAGGGAAACGGTTATATTCCCACAAGATGCCTTTATTTAATCGCTTGTACCTCGGTCTGTTACCGAGTCTTTATTTTTTCTTTGGTGCAGGAAGTTCGTCATACATCGCATTAAATAAGTATGTAAGGAACTCTCGGTTATCAACATCATCAACCAATAGCATTTCTTTTGCACCTTCATACGGCAATTCATAAGTAGGATTCTGCATAATGGCAATAGCAGATTTAGTTGGTTTTACAAGTAATCTATCGTCATAAATACCGCCAATGATTTTACCACGATAGTAAATGATGTATTCGCCCATCATTGCTCTATATGATATTTCTTGCAACTCAGATAATTGCTCAATAATAAAGTTCAAATACTCTTTTCTTGAAGCCATAAATCAACCTCACTTACTTTTATTGCCGAAAGTATTATAACACATAATTATGAATTTTTCTATACAATAGAGCAAAAAGAAAACGGCAAGACCATTTTGTGATCTTGCCGTTCTGCTTTGTATTTAGTTTCCTACACCGAGCAGGACTTTGAACTTCTGTAAGAAGTCGGGGTTTTGAACCATATAGTTCAGCATCGCTTCTTCGGTTATGCCTTGCGGTTCTTTCTTCGGCTCTGCGGTCGCTCCGTTGACCTCTGACGGATTTTTCTTTTGGTAGAAGGTTTCTTCAAACCTTTGTGCATTGAGCCGTCTGTCCTCGTCTATGATGTGAGAATACACATCCGTAACCATCTTCACTTGTGCGTGACCGGAGTCGCCCTGAACAGACTTTATATCGCCACCGTTGAGTTTCAACTTGTAGGTGATACTTGAATGTCGTAAGCTATGGAAAACTACGGGCGGTAGGTCATTATCTTTGATTAGTTTCTGCAAGGCACGGGTGATGATTTGGCTCTCCATCGGTCTGCCATTTGCATTACAGAAAACGAGGTTGAAATCTTGGAACTCGTCACCGAACAACTCCTTATATTCCTGAATTTCTTGATAACGTTCTTTGAGCATTTCTGCCACCGTCTTAGGTAGGAATACTTTTCGGGTACTTGTCTTTGTTTTAGGCTCTTTGAGGACTAAGGCGGTGTTTGTCCTTGCAAAGAAAGCCGGAAACTTGAGTATGATGCCTTTCTCATTCAATTTCTCAAGTGCATCACGGTTTACTCGTTGAAGTTCTTTATTGACGAATATAAACGCCGTGCCGTTTGCTATGCTTGCATCGGAGATCTCAACACAGTCCCAAGTTAAGCCGAGCATTTCCCCAACTCGCAAGGAGCAAGAGAAAGCAAGGTTGATAGCAAGTCTTAATATATCGTCATCGCAAAGCTCAAGAGCCTTAAACAGAGTGGGAGCATCCCATATATCACGAGCCTTGTGTTCCTCTTGCGGGAGCGTTGCATTGACACAAGGATTCTTGGTCATCAGCTCCCATTTAACCGCCTGATTAAAGGCACTACGGAGCAGTTTATGAACCTCACGAACTGTGTGGCAAGACAGATACTCGGTATTCGGCTTGCGGTTGTTTACCACCCTTGATTTGACCTTGAGCAAGTTCTGATAATACTTCTCCATCATTCGGGTGTTGAGGTCGGAGAGCTTCACATCTCCTAAAATCGGGTTAATGTAATTGAAAATCAGGCTTCGTCTTGCTTCATAGGTTGACATCGCCCAAGTATTCACTCCGTAAATCGAAGTGTAATCTTCAAGCAATTCCTTTACGGTCTTTGCTTCGGGAATTACAAGAGTACCTGACTCTTGTTGGAACTCGACTTCCGCTTTACGCCTTTTGGCTTCGGCATTGGTCGCAAAGGTTTCCCATTTTTGTCGTTTCTCGCCCTTGTCATCCGTGTAGGTATAAACGACAG
>SVPP01000013.1 GCA_015065765.1 Oscillospiraceae bacterium
TTTGACGGCGAGGATTCCATTATGTAAACCACATGCATATCGTGCGGAATAAAAAACTGCACAAGACACGCACCTGCAAAATAAAGAACAAGATTATTCGACAGGAAAATTATCAGCATTGCAAAGCTCATGCCGAAGGTGTTGAGAATAAGGAACATTTTTCTTCCCAGCTTGTCTGCAAGTGGCCTGTAGAGAAGACCCAATGCCTGAAAGGGCACAACAACCATAGAAAGAATGTCAAGCACACCAACAGAGCTTTCACCATATTTTGAAAAAAGGTCGTTTGCAATTTCTGTTTTCATCAGTGTGCCGATTTGCGAAGCAATTTCGTCAGTAGCGTAAATGAGTGCAATAATCAGTACAAGGTAAACGAAATAAAAATTTCTCTTAGGCCTTGCTTTTTCCTTTTCCCATTTTCTGATTTCTTTTTCTTTTCTTAGCCGGATTTTTTGAAGCTTTTCAGGAGTGAAATTTTTACTCTTCATAAATTTTTCCTCTCTTTCAGAATTGCATATTTTCTATAAACAAATCTGAAAAATACTTGTCTGATGATAAATCGATATACTCTGCTTTTTCTGTAAAAACAGTCAGGTCATTCTGCTCGATTGCATATTTTGCTGTGCCGAGGAGTGAGGAGTTGTTTATGGGAACACATTTATCCTTCATTTCTTCGGGGATAAGACCTGTTCTGGCTGCATTCTGAATGTTTATTTTTGCCGAAAAACCTCCTGAAAGATATACCTTTTCAATGTTTTCAAAGGTAACATTTTCGTTTTTCAGAAGAGTAAGGACGGCGGAATAAATTGCAGATTTTGCAAGCTGATATTGTCTGATGTCGCCTTGTGTCAGCGAAACATTTTCGGCAATTTCAAATTCTTCACATTCCATAAATCCTGTTTCGTCAATTGTGCCGTCAGAAAGTAGCTCAGCGACTATGTCAATAAGTCCCGTACCGCATATTCCCTTTGCAGGTTTGTTTCCGATTGTTTCAATTCTGCCTTTTCTGTAGGCGGAAATCGCACCGTCTACCGCACTCATTCCGCAGGAAATATTCGCCCCCTCAAAGCAAGGTCCTGCCGCAGCGGAGGTGCAAAGAATCTTTTCTTCAGAGAAAAGCAGAATTTCCGCGTTTGTGCCAAGGTCAATAAGCAAATTATATTTTTCTTCTGACGGCATCTCAGCAAAATTCAATCCTGCAACTAAGTCTGCACCAACAAAAGCTGAAAATGAGGGCAGTGAAATTATTTCTTTGACACCTTTGATTTTATCCGTCTTTTCTCGTTTGCTTTCGAGAAAAACAGGGGAATATGGAGCAGTGCCCATAGAGGACGGATCAACACCGAAAAAGATGTGAAGCATTGTTGTGTTGCCTGCAGCATACATTCTGTCTATTTCGGAAACTCCAAAATTCTCAATCATTTTATTTACTTCATCAGCAAGAATGCCTTGTAATTCGCTGACACTGTTTTTTCTGCAATAGTCAATTCTCGACATAACATCTGCACCGAAAATTCTCTGAGGATTTGTGCGGGTGATTACTTTAATTATTTTCTTTTCATCAAGTGAAACAAGGGCAAGAGCAAGAGTCGTTGTGCCGATATCGAGAACAAAACACATGTTTTCTGTGATTTTTCCCGATTCCTCAGCACCTGTCACAGACAGAATTTCACTCTCCTCAGGAATTACAACTTCAATGTCAGATTTTATTCTGTATTGACATGAAAGCTCCTTTTTGCCGTCAACAAATACAGTGCATTTTCTGCATGTGCCTCTGCCACCGCAGGGATGCTCATGAGCTTTGCCGTTCTTTATTAAAATGTCAGAGAGTAATTCACCGTCTTCAGCAAGAATAATTTCACTGTCAATTTTAATTTTTCTCATAAACTTCATGACCTTTTTAAGAAATACTTTTTTTCATTATATCATATAACATATGAAAAATAAATAATAAAACCGATTCCTTTACAAAAACATTTTCTCTGTGATATAATTGAAAAGAGGTGATTTCATGCTCAGATATGAAACTTTAAGTGAAGCTTTACAGGAAAAGATGAAAAGTGATAAACTGAATAATTCTCTCCCTCAGCTCGGATTTGGTGAGGAAAATGTAAATCGCAGAAATATGTCGAGGGATAGGGCAAATCTTGTGAGAACGGCATTTATCCGCGATATTGATAAAATTATTCACTGTCCCTTTTATAACCGTTACGCCGATAAAACTCAGGTGTTTTCGTTCTATAAAAATGACGATATTACAAGAAGAGGACTTCATGTTCAGCTTGTGTCGAGAATTGCAAGAACAATCGGCAAGGCACTCAATCTCAATCTTGACCTGATTGAAGCAATTGCATTGGGACACGATATCGGTCATACACCTTTTGGTCATGCAGGTGAGCGTTTCCTCGATGAGCTTCTTTTCGGGAACACGGGCAGGCATTTCAGCCATAACATACACTCTGTCAGAGTTCTTGACAGTATTTTTCCGTATAACATAAGCCTTGAAACGCTCAGTGGTATCGCATCTCATGACGGTGAAATGGAGCTTTCGGAATATCATCCGAAAAAGCTTACTTCTTTTGAAGAGTTTGACAGACAGATTGAAGACTGTTACCTTGATAAAAGTAATGTTAAAAAGCTCGTGCCCTCAACACTTGAAGGTTGTGTGATGAGGATTTCGGATATTATAGCCTATCTCGGCAAAGACAGACAGGACGCTGAGCGTGCACATATCATGTCAAACAAGGATTTCGGAAACGGTACAATCGGCAAATACAACGCTGAAATTATAAACAACCTTATTGTTAATATTATCGAAAACAGCTACGGAAAGCAGTATATCAGAATGGATGATGAACACTTCGCTGAGCTTAAAAAGGCAAAGGCAGACAACTATCTGCTGATTTATAAGCAGGAAGCAGTTGAAGAAAAGCTTAATAGTGTTGTGAAGCCTATGATGAAAGAGCTTTATGAAAAGCTTCTTGAAGATTTAGAAAAGAAGAACACAGATTCACCGATTTTTACGCATCATATTGATTTTGTGAATTCAGCTCATTATAAGCGTGAAGTGCCCTATGAGGAAACGGAAAAAAATCAGATTGTCACCGATTACATAGCCAGCATGACAGACGATTATTTCATCGACCTTTATGAATATCTCTTCCCCGAAAGTAAAAGAAAAATTGTTTATAAAGGATATTTCGATTAATGGCAAATTATAATTTACCTGTAAGCACAGTTTAAGCCTCCCCTTGAAAATGCAAGGGGAGGTGGCAAAAACGAAGTTTTTGACGGAGGGGATTTTTCGTTTAAATTATAATTTCAAAAACAAAACACGGCAGAAGCTTTGAAACTTCTGCCGTGTTCAATTTTAATCAGATTTATTTATGCTTTTGCATATATTATGGGTGCAACCTCAAAGCTGAATGAAAGCTCGTTATCGCAAAGCACACGGTATTTTTCAAGAGTGTAGGGACCGCATGAGCCTGAGCCTGTACCTGAAAGGAAGCCATCAAGGTTGAGAAGAGAAGTATCTGCTCTCTTGATTTCTTCCTGATGTGTTGCATCTTCAAGAGCCTGAACAGTGTAATCATGAATGTTGAAGCTGAAATTGCCCTGACAGTTTGCGAAGATAAGACCAAAGCCGTCATTGTCTGAAACTTCAAGGTATCTGACTTCTGTGTGACATCCGTTTTCCTGCGGGAAGATGTAGGGCTCATGAGTATCCTCAACCTTAGCCTTGTAAATTCCGAGAGTTGCCTGTGCCTTGAAGTCTGCAAGGTTTTCTTTTTCACCGAGACCGAAGTATTCGATGTTTTCCATGTCCTTCGGCATTTCAAAGCTTAAGCCGAAGCGGGGAAGGTCGGGCTCGATTTCGTCATTGACCTTCTTAAGGTTTGCCAAAACCTTAATTTTGCCTGATGAGAATACGGTGTAAACAATAGTTGCATTAAAGAGCTTTGTGCTTTCACTTGCAATTTCATAGTCAACAGAAATAATTGCTTTCTTTCCGCAAACTTCTATGCCGAAATCAGTTGCTTTTGTATCTGCTTTTGAAAGCTCGCCCTTTGTCCAATAATTTTCCTTCTGCCATTTTTCGTTATCGTGGTAAGCACGTTTGATATTGGGCAGGAAGCCTTTCACACCTCTTGCAGGTGACTGATTGATAAATTCCTTGCCCTCAGATATAAAGCTTATCATTTCACCGCTTGCTTTATCAAAAACAACCTTCATCTGACCGAAACGAGCTTCAATTTCAGCAGTTGTGTCTGTTTCTGTTATTTTTACATCCTCGCTTGTTTCGGCACGGACAAGATGCTCAACATATGTTTCCTGAAGTGTGCACTGCTGTTTTGAAACCTGCTCGCCGTCTCTTGTGCAGATGAATGTGATGTGATATTCTTCTGTTTTAAGCATTTTTGTCTTAATCGGAAGAATAACTCTCTTTTCGGAATTGGGAGAGATATCAACGGTCAGATCTCCGCTTTCGCAGACTTCACCGTTTTTCAGTAACTGCCATGTGAAAGAGTAAACATCTGCATTCGTGAAGTAGTTTGTGTTTTTAAAGAAGAACTCGTTTGCTTCGTAGTGACGGATGCGGATAGGTCTGTAAGCTTCTTTCATTTCCCATGCACCGGTATGAGGTGTTCTGTCAGGGTAAATCAGACCGTCAACGCAGAAGTTTGAGTCATGGATTCTTTCACCATGGTCGCCACCGTAGGTATATTTGAGGTTTTTGTTGTATGTACATGCTGCATGGTCAACCCATTCCCAGATACAACCGCCCATGTATTTGTCGCTTGAATAGAAAGCATCCCAGTATTCTTCAAGTGAGCCGGGACCTACACCCATAGCGTGGGCATATTCGCAGAGGAAATATGGCTTGTCAAGGTTGACGATATCTTTTCTCACATATTTCGGGGTAAGGTTTTCACCATAGAATGATGTGATTCTTTCGTACATGTTTGATGCAATATCGTAAGCTTTTCTGTCAGATCCGTTACAGCTTTCGTAGTGTACGGGGATTTCGGGAGAAATTGCCTTTGCAACACCAAAAGCAGCATCATGGCAGATGCCGTGTCCTGTTTCGTTACCGAGAGACCACATTGCGATACAGGGGTTGTTTCTGTCACGCATAACCATTCTCTTCACTCTGTCACAGAATCTTGGAAGCCACTGAAGGCTGTCTGCAATAAGGTTCATGTACGGGAGAAAATCACCGCATCCGTGAGCTTCAATGTCAGCTTCGTCACAAACATAAAGACCGTATACTGAACATGCAATGATAAAGAAGGGGTCAGGAGGATAGTGAGATGTTCTCACTGTGTTTACATTGAGACTCTTCATAAGTTTGATATCCTTAAGGATATCTTCGTGGCTCATTGTGTAGCCCTTGTCAGGTGTTGAATCGTGGTGGTTGACGCCCTTCATCTTGAT
Source organism: Oscillospiraceae bacterium (assembly GCA_015065765.1). Lineage (GTDB taxonomy): Bacteria > Bacillota > Clostridia > Oscillospirales > Acutalibacteraceae > SIG575. Next base: position 5,434 of record SVPP01000013.1, read on the forward strand.
AGGCTGAGAGTTGAAGAAGTAAACATCTTTTTTTATTTCAATTGTCTTGAAACCGATGATTGTTCTGACGAGCTGAATGTCTTTTCCGTCTTTTGAAAGCGTTGCAACTGCGTTATAAACTTTTGGGTTTTCAGCGTTCCATTCTGTTACATCAAGGCAGGGGAAGAATGCGTAGAATGTATCTTCATTTTCACCGATAATTTCTTTGTTATCTGTGCTGAGAGATGTTTCTGCAATTTTATTGTCACCGTCAAAAATTTCAAGTGTAAGGTCGTTTGAGTCAGCACCTTTTATCTGAGTCATGACAGTCAGTGAATATTTGTTTTCGCCAACTTTTTCGGGAGTGTAGCAGATATCAAAGATGTAAGAGCTTTCGCATTCTGTGAGAAGAACATCTCTGAAAATACCGTTTTCTCTGAACATGTCCTGACACTCAAGATAAGTTGCGTTTGACCACTTGTAAACAACAGCAACAAGCTCGTTTTCACCCTCTGTAAGGAAATCTGAAATATCAAATTCAGCAGAGTTGTGAGCGCCTTCGCTGTAGCCCACGTATTTGCCGTTGATGTAAAGGTCAAGGCTTGAAATTACGCCGAGGAAAGTGATTATGTATTTTTTATCTGTGTTCTGAATGTTGAATTTCTTGCGATAAACACCGCATGAAGAATCGGGAACAGAAGGGTAGATTGAATTGTCAACGTTGTTGAAGGGGAAACGTGTGTTAAGGTAGCAGGGAGGCTCATAGCCTGTTCTCTGCCATGTTGAGGGTACAGTTACTTTATCAAAGGAAAGCTTATCTGTGTCAAGGCTTTCTTCAAGTGTGGTACAATCAGCATAATATCTGAAATCCCATTCACCGCTGAGAACTGTTACTGCATCGCTTGAATATCTTTCTGTGATGAAATCTGTAGAATCAAGCTGAGCTTTTGTCTTGAATGGTATAAAGTAAGCTCTTGCGGGAAGTTTTCCGATTTCAACTACAGAGAAATCTTTGTAGTTTTTTTTGTTCATTGAATAAAGCATTTTCAGAACCTCCTATTTTTTCTTGAAAATCTTTTTGATAACGGCACCTACTGCTGTTGCAGCCGTAACTGCAGCAACACCGAGGCCGATTTTTTTTGCTGTTTTTTTCTGTTCTTCTGTCATTACCTGATGAGGCAGAACGGCACTTTTGCTCTGAAGACCGAAGTCTGTGAAATAATAATCCTTTGTTTTGAAGTCAGGAAGAGACTCCTCTTCAATTGTGATTAATTTTACACCTGTTTTGATTCCGTCACTGTAGCCGTTAAAGCCTGTACCTTTGACGTGGGCAAGAAGAACTCCGTCAAGCTCGCCTTCAAAATCATTTTTATGGTCGTGACCGAAGAAAGCACCTTTTACTCCGTGATTTTTCCAGCTTGTAAATTCACCGTTGTTAAAATCGGGAGGGCAGGGAGCTTCAAGAAGAGAACCGGTTACACCATCCTTCAGAACGTAAAATTTACTGCTGAACATTCCGTGGCCTTTCACTGCACCGTTTACATCAAGTCCCTTTACTTCTTCAAGCAAATCGTAGATTTCAGTAACAGGCATGTGCTGGAAAACAAGTACGGGCACATATTCTCCGCCGTTTTTTTCTTTGAATTCATCGCACACATTTTCAAACCATTCAATCTGGTCATCGTGTACCCAGTCATAAGCAGAAAGGTCCTGATTGTCACTTCTTGATTTACCTGAATCGATAAAGAAAAGAAGATATTTTGTTTTGTTTGACTTTCCTCTGATTGTTATGTAATGGTTGCCGTAGCCTGAAATTCCTTTTTTGTCTTCTCTTACAAGGCTGTTTTCGTAAGATGAAAAAATCTTAAGAGGCATTTCAGGAGGAAGTTCTCTGTCGTCATGCTCATGATTTCCCAGAACCATTGTGAAAGGAATGTTCATTTCTCGCACAGTCTTTGTAATGGTATCAATAGTTTCTTTCAGCTCGTCTTCAGTTTTTCCGAAAGCATTGTCGCCGTCATATACAACAAGGTCAGGTGACAGAGCCTTTACCGATGTTTCCACAAGAAGCAGAGCATCTTCTGTTTTGAGACATGTTTCTTTATCATCAGATTTGAATTCATGAAGGTCTGTGATTACAAGAATTTTGAATTTACCATTTTCATCGAATTTAAGATTGCGTTTTTTCATCCGAATCACTTGTCCTTTCGTGTTTTATCTATAATTTTCTTGGTAATATATCCTACAGCAAAAACACCGCCTGCGATGAGGGCTGCATTTCTGACTTTTGTCAGGTTTTCGCTTGTTCTGTCATTCATCCATGAACGGATAGGACCGAGAGAAGATGGGGTAAGACCAAGCTGCTTGAAATAAATCATCTCAGAGTCAAAGGAAGCGGGATTGTTTTCATCAAGCGTTACAAGTCTGACACCTGTGCGGCAACCATCCGTGTAGGGAAAGAAGCCGGAAAGCTTGTTCTGTGCAAGATAGATTCCGTCAACATATCCTTCAAAGTCGTTCATGTGGTCATGACCGAAGAAAGCACCTACAATGTCACCTGTCTTTTTCCAGCTTGCAAACTGTCCGTTGTTGAAGCAGGGTGAGCATGGACCTTCACCGAGGTAACCTTTTATGCCTTCTTTGAGAACGTAATATTTGTCGCTCCATATTCCGTGACCGGGCACTGCAAAGGGGCGTTCCCAAACTTTGGCAGGTCGGAGGAATTCATAAACCTCAGGCACGGGAATGTGCTGGAAGAGCATTGAGGGAAGAGGCTTTCCACCATTCTTCTCTTTCATTTCCTCTGCTTTTTTCTCATACCACTCAATCTGGTCAGTGTGTACCCAGTCATAATGTGAAATATCCTTGTTGTCGCAAAGGTTGTTAGAATCAATAAACCACAGGTTATATTTCGGTGTATCATCCTTTGATGACAAAATATTTGCGTAGTAGTTTATGCTGCGGTCAATTTCAGGTGTACCGTCAAAAGCGATACAGTTTTCGTATTCATTGAAAACAGAAAGTATATCATTCACATGGAATTTGTCTTCGCGGTCATGGTCGTGGTTTCCGTTGACATATGCAAGAGGAATGTTTCTGCTGATAACTGCTTCCATGTAGTGCATGAAACACTCAAGATATTTTTCTCTGTTATCGGCGGTGATGATGTCACCCATAATAACAACAAGGTCGGGGTTTGTTTTTTCAATAGCAGCCTCTAAGAGAGCGCGGGTGTCAATATCTTTTCTCTTTAAAAGATTTGTGTCAAGATTTGCTTTTACATGAGGGTCACCGCAAATCATAATTTTAAATTTTCCGTCTTTTGAAAATCTGAGTGGAGTTTTCATCTTTCTACCTCAGTCAATTTTAGTTTTGAGAATGTTGATTATCATCTTTGCAGCCTTGTAAATATCACCGCAGCCGAGGGTGATTACAAGGTCACCGCTTTCTGCGTTTTCTACGATATAGTCTGCGATTTCCTCAAATGTATTGAACCACACACTGTCAGGAATTTTTTCGGCGAGCTGAGAAGTATAAATTCCGTATGTGTTGATTTCACGGGAACCCATAATTTCACTCATAACGCATCTGTCAGGAATCTGAAGCACCTTCACAAAGTCGTCAAAATGGTTTTTTGTTCGGGAGTAGGTGAATGGCTGGAAAACTGCCCATACCTTTTTGTAACCCATTTTCATTGCAGAATCAAGAGTAACTTCAAGCTCTGTAGGATGATGAGCGTAGTCGTCGGCAACAGTAATTCCCGCGTATTTTCCGAGAATTTCAAAACGTCTTCCTGCACCTCTGAAGCCCTCAATGCCGAAAATACATTCGTCAATTGTAACACCGCTGTGGATTGCCGCAACAATTGCAGAGAGTGCATTTATAACGTTGTGTTTGCCGGGGATAGACAATTTTACATGGCCCAGAAGAAGACCGTTTTTACAGACATCAAAGCTGTAGAAAGCACCTTCAGCCTTTACGTTGTCAGCGTAGTAATTGTTTGTGTTGCTGAAACCGAAGGAAATCCTTTCTTTGCCGTCAATTCCTTCAATAGCTTTCAGAGTGTTTTCGTCATCGCCGTTGTAGATAATGGCATCAGTAGCTTTGAATGAAAATTTATTGAAAGATTTAATAATGTTTTCAAGTGTGCCGAAATAGTCAAGGTGGTCTGCGTCAATGTTGAGAATGACTGCAGTATTGGGGAAAAGGTCAAGGAATGTGTCCTTGAATTCGCATGCTTCACAAACCATGTGTTCGCTCTTTCCTGCAAGACCGTAACTGTTTGTCAGAGGAAGTTTACCTCCGATAACAGCGGACGGATCTCTCTTTGATGCTACGAGAATCTGTGTGAGCATTGATGTAACGGTAGTTTTTCCGTGAGTTCCGCAAACGCAGATGCAGTCCTTGTACATATTTGTGATTGCTCCGAGAATTTCAGAGCGTTTAAATGTAGGAATGTCAGAATTCAGTGCAGCAATAAGCTCGGGGTTGTCTTCCATGATTGCTGCAGAATAGATAATCATTTCAGCGCCTTCGATATTTTCAGCTTTTTGTCCCATCATTACCTTGATTCCAAGGTTTCTTATGCGGGTAAGAATGTCGCTTTCGTTGTTGTCAGAGCCTGAAAGCTCGTAACCTTTGCTGTGTAGAATTTCGGCAATAGGGCACATGCCTGAGCCGCCGATGCCTATAAAATGTATTTTTTTTACTTTCTGCAAGAGAATTTCAATGTCAGTCACAGAAAACACACCTTTCGATTTTACTTTATTTTATCTATTATATTACATTTAAAGGAAAAAATAAACACTTTTGTGTAAAAAAACATACCATATTTTTAAAATGCTTTTCACCGACATGGAACTGTCCTCATAGTATATTTTGAGATAAGTTTTTAAAGCGGTGAGAACAATATGAAATTTCTTATAATAACAGCTGATAAAAGGCAGGTTTACATGACGGAAAGACTGAGAGAAAACGGCTTCGACTGTACATTTTATAAGCCAAGTCTCACACTCAGTGACAACGAAAGACAGTTTGATGCAGTAGTGTTTGCATTGCCCTCGGTGAAATTTTCAAGGGTAAACTGCGAATATGATGTAAGACCTGAAAGCATTCTCACTTTAATTAAGAAAGGCGGATATGTTTTCAGTGCCGTCACAGACGATTCTTTCATAAAATCCGTAGAAGAGGCAGAACTTAAAAATTTTGATTATTACAGTCGGGAAGAGCTTGTAATTGAGAATGCATATCTGACAGCAGAGGGTGTGCTTGAGCTTGTACTGGTGAACAGTGAAGTTGCATTGCAGAATCTTAAAATTCTCGTCACAGGCTACGGCAAAACAGGGGAAGCCATAGCGGATGTACTTTCGAGAAACTTTGCGTCTGTCACTGTTGCTGCAAGAAAAGAGAAAGACAGAGCCCGGGCACGATGCAGAAACATGAAAGGGATTTCTTTCAGCGAGATTAAAACTTATGCAAAGGATTTTGATTTCGTAATCAATACCGTACCCACAGAGGTTATCGGCAGAAATCTTTTATGTGAATTCCGCGAAGACTGTATTTTCTTTGAAATTGCATCAAAGCCTTACGGCATAGACATTTCTTCTGCAGAAAAGCAGAACAAAAAGGTGATAATCGCTTCATCGCTTCCCGGCAAATATGTTCCTCGCTCTGCAGGTGTTTTCATCGCGGATACTATAACGAATATTGTAAAGGAGGAAGGCATAAATGACTGAAATTAAAGCGGGTTTTGCAATATGCGGCTCCTTCTGTACATTCTCGAAGGTCATACCGCAGATGAAAAACCTGAAAGAAAAGGGAATAGATGTTTACCCGATAATGAGTGAAATTTCCTATTCTACAGATACACGATTTGGCAGATGTGCAGACTGGAACAAAGAGGTTGAAGAAATCTGTTTAAAGAAGATAATTTCAACTGTTAAGGATGCAGAGCCTATAGGTCCTAAAAAAATGCTTGATATTCTTATAATCGCACCTTGTACAGGCAATACTCTTGCAAAGCTTGCACTGGGAATTGCAGATACATCTGTAACTCTTGCCACAAAAGCACATCTGAGAAACGGAAAACCTGTGCTTATCGGAGTTTCCACAAACGATGCCCTCGGTAATGCTGCAAAGAATATCGGAAGTCTCATGAACTATAAAAACATATTTTTTATCCCCATGAGACAGGATGACCCCGAGAACAAACCCAATTCAATTGTAGCAGATTTCACCCAAACCTACGAAGCTATGAAAATGGCGCTGAAATACAAACAAATCCAACCGATGATAATCCGATAAAAATTTCCTTTCCGTCATTCATTTGTAGGGTTCGGTATCCTTGATAAACCGCAGAAGAATCTCGGAAAGGAATTTTCAATGCAGAGTGTAGACCGCTTTGTGCCATGAATTGAATTGCTGACGCAGTTCGTAATTGTCAATTTCAACACCATATGGATACACTTTGTGAGAAGAAGCAAAATTCACACAAAACCACGATTGACTGTAGGATTAACCCCTACGATGAAAAGTCAAACAAGCGCTTCTAAAAAGATAAGGTACATAAGGTCTGTTTTTGGTATTGTGCGTAAGTTTTGAATATCAAAAAACAACATATATTACTTTAATATCTATTGACAAAAAAATGTTGAGAATTGTATAATCAAATTGTAACTTTTTGTACTATCAATAAAAAAGAACACAAGAGTAACCTCGTTGTGTTTTATAAATGTTTATAAAAAAGTGGAAGTGGTTATCGATGAAGGGATTAAATAAAGAAAAAAAAGAATTTTTAGGAAAATTTATAAGTGGCTGGGGAAGAGATATAGCAATTGTTATATTATCTAGCATATTGATTCCATATTTTTTGACTTTTTTTCAGAGCAAAAAAGAAGAAAAAATAGAGTATAATAGGAATATTGATGCTCTTAACTCAATAGTTATAGGAACTAGCCGTGACTGGATTGAAAGTAATTTTGGAAAGCCAACGTTTGTTAATACTTTTACTCAGACGGTGAGTGATGATGAGACGATGGCAATTGACGGTATGGAGTTGACTGAACAAATTTATAACGTAGACAATATTGCTATTTTATTTGCGTATTTTTCAGATGATATGCTAGAGGCTTATTATGTTACTATTTGCAATGAAGAGGCGATAGGAGAGATTTTTTTGCCTGAACCATATGCGTCTTCTTTAAATATAGGCGCTCTTGGCGAAATAGACTACAAAGCGATACATGGAGAACCCATAAGCGCTATGTTTAATGCATCTACAAATGGCTCCACTATTTATGAAGAGACATATGATTTTGGGAAAATGTTTAATTGGTACACAATTCAGTTTATTGTGCATGATTTTGGACTCAATTTAAGTAATTGGGGGCAAACAAAAGACGGAAAAAATGTACTGGGAGATGAAGAGGTTAATAGTGAAAAATTTCCATGGTTAGCACAATATGAAGGAACGTTGCCTTCACGAGAAAACTTTAAACCGAATACTTTTGGTGTTATAGGAAGTAAATGTTCGTCTTCATATATTTTTGGCGAAATAGCAAATGTTTACAGTAATTATGATTTTCTCTCTTTTTATTATACGTTTTTGGATTCTGAAGTGGAAAATGACAGTGTATAAATTAGTGGAAAAGTTAGAAGTTCACTTCTCGTTTTTTTGTGATATTCCGCAGACGGCTTTAAAGTCGTCTGCATTTATTTTGTGATGACGGAAAACAAGCTTCTTTATCGAAAAAACATCGAAAATTTCTTTTTAATCCTATGAAAATCAGAAAATTTTGCAAGTTTTTTACTTTTTAATTGCAAAATTTGGTAAAATCACTTGCAAAATGGGAATAAATATATTAAAATAAATTGATTATGTGCTTTTGGAGGAAAATTAACAATGAATTACAGTGAGATGTCATCAGAACAGCTTCTTCGCGAAAAGGAAGAACTGCAGAAGAGATATGATGAATTCAAGTCACAGGGACTTTCTCTTGATATGTCAAGAGGTAAGCCTTCACCGAAACAGCTTGATATAACAATGGATATGCTTGATTCGGTTAAATTTGAGGAGGCTTACAAGGCTGAAAACGGATTTGACTGCCGTAACTACGGTGTTCTTGATGGTATCGAGGAGTGTAAAAAGCTTTTTGCAGACCTTCTCGAGGTTGATACAAAAAATATTATTGTGGGTGGTAACTCAAGCCTCAATATGATGTTTGACTATATTGCACAGTGCATGGTAAACGGTGCAGGCAGTACACCGTGGCTTCAGCAGGGTAATGTGAAATTCATCTGTCCTGCTCCCGGCTATGACAGACATTTCGGTGTTCTTGATTTTTTCGGTATTGAAATGATTACTGTGGATATGCTCGCAGACGGTCCTGATATGGACAAAATCGAAGAACTTATTAAAGACAGCTCTGTTAAGGGCATGTTTGTTGTTCCCAAATATTCAAACCCTGAAGGTATAACTTTCTCTGATGAATGTGTCAGAAGAATTGCTTCAATGAAGCCTGCGGCAGAGGATTTCAGAGTTATCTGGGATAATGCTTACTGCGTTCACGATATTAACGATACACCCGACAAGCTTCTCAATGTTTTTGAGGCAGCAAAGAAATGCGGCAATGAAGACATGTTCATCGAAGTTACTTCAACTTCAAAAATTTCGTTCCCCGGTGCAGGCGTAGCAGCTCTTGCAGCGTCGGATAACAATATTAATGCAATCAAAAAACGTATGACAATACAGACAATCGGTAATGATAAGCTTAATCAGCTCAGACATGTAAGATATTTCAAAAATCTTGACGGTCTTAAAAACCACATGAAGAAGCATGCAGAACTTCTCAAGCCTAAGTTTGAAGCGGTTCTCAGATGTTTTGCTTCAGAACTTGAAGGCAAAGGAATTGCTGAATGGAAAAATCCCAACGGTGGCTACTTCATCAGCCTTAATGCTCTTGAAGGCACAGCAAAGAGAGTAGGCGAGCTCTGCAAAGAAGCAGGTGTTGTTCTCACTCCTCCCGGTGCAACATATCCTTACGGTAAAGACCCCAAAGATTCAAACATCAGAATCGCACCTTCATTCCCCTCAGTAGAAGAGCTTGAAAAGGCTGCAGAGCTTCTTGCAATTTCAGTTCGCCTTGCAGCATGTGAAAAATTATTAAAGAAGGTAATGTAAATGAAACTCAGAGCAGTTCTTGCAATAATTGCATGTAAACTTACAAAGTTCATTCTCCGTGTGATGAAAAGGGGAGGAACAAACCTTCCCGGCAAAATTGCAGTTAAAATCTGTCCTTCCGTTCTCGGAGTTATGGCGAGAGGCGTAACTACAATTATCATCACCGGTACAAACGGTAAAACCACAACCTCACGAATGGTTGAACAGTGTCTTGAAGAAGCGGGTTTAAGTTATTTTGCAAATCGTTCAGGTGCAAATCTGCTGACAGGTATTACAAACGAATTTGCCATGAACTCTACAATTTTCGGTAAATGTAAAAAGTCATATGCAGTTATCGAATGTGACGAGGCTGCATTCAGACATGTGAGCCGTTATGTGGATGCAAAGCATATTATTGTTACAAACATTTTCCGCGATCAGGTTGACCGCTTTGTAGAGCTTGAAAACACAATGAGCGGTATCAGAGCAGGTATTGAAAATTCACCTAATGCATGCATCGCAATAAATGCCGACTGCTCCCTTACAACTTCTCTTGTGAAAAATGTAAACAATAAAATTATTTACTACGGCGTTGACTGTCCCATTTATGAGGAACTTGTGTCTGAAGTTTCAGATGCTCAGTATTGCATAAACTGTAAGTCTGAATACAATTACGAATACAAAACCTACGGACATTTAGGAAAATATTCCTGTCCCGAATGTGGTTACAAACGCCCTGATACCGAGGTTTATGTAACTGAGGTTGTTTCAAGTGACCTTGACAGCACAACAGTTAACCTTAAAATCAGTGACAGCGAAAAACTTCTTCGCATAAATCTTCCCGGTGGTTACAATGTTTATAACGCAATTTCAGCTGCTGCAGTTGCAAAAGGAATGGGTATTGATGAAGATAAAATCATTACTGCTCTGTCGTCCTTTGAATGTGGCTTCGGCAGAATGGAGAACTTTGATATCGGCGGTAAAAATGTGAGAATGATTCTCATTAAAAACCCTGCAGGATGTAATCAGGTTCTCAATTTCCTGACAAACACAGTGAAAGAAAAATGCCTTTTTGTGACTATCACAAATGACAGAATTTCTGACGGTACAGACATTTCATGGCTGTGGGATGCAAACTTTGAAAAGCTTGAAGAATTAGGGGACAAGCTTCCCATGATTTATGTAGGCGGACTTCGTGCGGATGATATGGCAAACCGCCTGAAATATGCAGGCAGAAGCCTTGACAGAATCAGGGTTATCAAGGATGACGACGCGCTTCTCGATGAAATCGACAAAGCAGACGTTGATGTGTTTATCATGCCCACATATTCTGCAATGCTTTCTTTCAGAGAGAAGATAAGCAAACGCTATAATCTTAAAAGTTATTGGGAAAATTAAGGAGGTAAAATCATGGATGAACTTAAAATCTGTTATTTGTACCCCGATGTGCTCAATCTTTTCAGCGACGGCGGTAATATAACCTGTATTCAGAAACGTCTTGAATGGCGAAATATGAAGGCTGATGTGACACGCGTTTTCCTTGGAGAAAAATTCAATGCCAACGATTATGATTTGTTCTTCATCGGTGGCGGTCAGGACTTTGAACAGGGCGTGCATCTCAGTGACCTTATGGGCGAAAAAGCCTCAGAAATCAGAAAAGCTGTAGAAGACGAAAAGGTTTTCCTTGCAGTTGATACGGGCTTTGAACTTCTGGGTAATTACTATAAAGCTTCAAACGGCACTCAGTATGACATGGTAGGTGCTCTCAACATTCACACAGAAGCAGGTAAAGAAAGATTTATCGGCAACTTCTGTTTTGAAAACGAAGCGATGGGCAAAATCGTAGGCTTTGAAAATCATGGCGGCAGAACTTATCTCGGAGAAGGTGTAAAGCCTCTCGGTAAAGTTCTTGCGGGTAAAGGAAACAACGGCACCGACGGTACGGAAGGTGCAAGATACAAAAATGTTTTTGCAACCTATGCCCATGGTGCAGTTTTACCTAAAAATCCTGCTTTTGCAGATTTTATTATCAAAACAGCTCTCGAGAGAAAATACGGAAGAGAAATTGAACTCTCCGTTCTTGACGATACCACAGAAATGAATGCAAACAAATACATGGTATCACGTCTCGGCTGTGAATAAAATTAAAATTTAAAACAAAGAAAAGGAGTGTTCCCGAATGAAAAAAATGTTGTCAGTAATGTTAGCAGTAATTTTTGCGCTTTCTTGCTTTGTCTGCACAGTCAGTGCAGAAAGCGGAAACTTTGAGTTTGACGAAAACGGTAAATTCACTGTTCTTCATATTTCAGACCCTCAGGATGACAGATATCCTGCACATGAGCTGAATGATTTCATTGTGAAAGCGATTGAAGCATCAGACCCTGATTTCATCGTGATTTCAGGCGATATTGTTGAAGACAGCCGTGCAGGGGACATTTCCGATGATGAAATTTTCAAGGAAGGTGTTCTTGTAGAGGGTGACTATGAGAAAACACTTGAAAATGTAAAAATTGCAGTAGATTCAGTTTTTGCCCCTATTGAAGAAGCAGGAATTTACTATGCTGTTACAATGGGTAACAATGACTATAAGGCAGAAATTTCAAACGAGGACTGGCTCGCAATTTTCGCATCATATCCTCACTGTATTACAGTTGATGAAAGCACAGACGCTGAGGGCAAAATCGACCAGTACGTTGAAATCATGAAGAACGGTACAGATGAAGCAGGCTTTGGTCTGTGGCTTCTTGATAACGGCAGAGGCTTTACGGAAGGTCAGAAGGAATGGTTTAAAGCAAAGGAAACAGGAAATGTTCCCTCAATAGTTTTTGAGCATATTCCCACCGATGATATCGGAAATCTCTACGAAAAATGCAACATCTGGGATAAGGGTGCGCTGCTCGGTGACGACGGGCTTTACAGACTTAATCCCGAAATTGCAAGCGGCATCAACTATACAGTGTCACAGCCCGGTACAACTACAGAAGAATTTCTTATGTGGAAGGATAAGGGCGTTACAGGTGCATTCTTCGGTCATATCCATACAGATGGCTTTACAGGTACTATTGACGGAATTACTCTCGGACTTACTTACGGCTTCCAGTTTTCAAAGTCAGGTCCTTACGGTATGAGAACACTTGAGCTTGATGAAAACGGCACTTTTGAAACAGACCTCTATCTTTATGAGAAGGGTGAGTTTACTTTGCAGAAAGATGACGCTGTTGAAGAAGAAAGCTTTATTGATAAATTAATCAATGTGTTTATGTTCCTTTGCAGACAACTTTCTGCATGGCTTAAGTTCTGATTTTTGGCCCCGATATCTATACAGATATCGGGTTATTTCTTTTATGAGATGCTAAAACAGTATTTAAGAAAAATTAAGAATTTTTAATTACGTCCTTATTTCTTTAGAAGAAATAAATTTATCCTTTTTTATAGTATAATGCACCATGTGTGAAAATATATCCTAAGGAGAGAGAAAGAATGAAAAAAGAGATTTCAACAGTGAAAGCCTTGGCTTCATTTGCTGCTGAAACCTATGGCGAAAAGGACTATTGCCGTTTCTTCAGAGGCGAGAAAATGTGCTCAAAAACCTTTGCTGAGTTTTACAAGGATGCACTTGCCATGTGCAGATACATCCGCGCTTTGGACACTAAGAAAATGCACATCGGTTTTATCGGAAAGACAAGCTATGAATATGTTGCCTGTCTTACAGGTATGATTTTCAGCGGAAACACTGTTGTACCCTTTGCACCTGACATAAGTATAGAGGAAGCTTGCAAGCTTTTTGACGATGCTGATATTGAAATTCTTTTCTGCGAAGAAGAATTCAAAGAAAGAGCAGAGGAAATCAAAGCAAAGTATTCAGGGTTGAGACAGGTTGTGTCTCTCGGTGACTGGCATTGGTTTGAGGAAATGTTCGTAAAATATTCTTCTTCTGAATTTGAATCTCTCTCTGATATTGAAACAAACCCTGAGGATTGTGCACTTATTATTTACACTTCAGGTACAACAGGGGACAGAAAGGGAGTTATGCTCTCAAGCAGTAATCTTCTTGCAAACTCCTGCTATGAAGGTCATGTGAATTATGGTGAGGACATAAGCTTTTCAGTTCTTCCCATGCACCATGTGTTCTGTTATTCAAGTGACGTGCTTCGTTCTCTCTATGACGGTACAACGATATGTCTTAACGGTGAGCTTGTAAATTTGTTTAAAAACTTCCTTGCTTTCAAGCCTACAGTTATGCGCGTAGTGCCACTTATGTGCAAATCAATTCTCACAAGGATCAAGATTACCGAGAAGAGAACTCCCGGTATTTCAAAACGGGAAGCTGCTGACAAAGTGGTTGGTGAAAACTTCAAGAGAATGCTTGCCGGAAGTGCTTTCCTCAGCCCTGCACTTATTGATGAGCTTGCAGAATACGGAATAATTGCCCGTCAGGGTTACGGTATGAGCGAATGTAGTCCCAGAATTTCAGTGTGCGACTTCAGTGAAAAGAATAAATATTCAAACGGTATACTTACAGGAATCGATGAAGTCAGAATACAGGACAGTGAAATTCAGGTCAAAGGTCCGTCAGTTATGATGGGATATTACAAAAAGCCTGAGAAAACAAAAGAAGCTTTCACAGAAGACGGTTGGCTTCACACAGGTGACCTTGGCTTTATCAAAGACGGACATGTTTTCCTTGTGGGCAGAAAGAAAAACCTTATCATTCTCTCGAACGGTGAAAACATCTCTCCTGAAGAAATCGAAAACTGTTTTGCTGATGACGGCGTAATTAAAGAAGTTATTGTTTACGCCGAACAGGATAAAATTATGGCAGAAATTTTCCCTGATGAAGCACTTGCAAAAGCATCAGGTATTGAAGATATTTACGGCGAGGTTGAAGCTATTGTTGACAGAGTTAACGTAAATCTTCATTCTGACAGACAGATACACTCCTTCAAACTCAGAGAAAAGCCATTCCCCCGAACAACGACAGGTAAAATCAAGAGAACAGAATTTCATTTTTAAGGGTGACTGAAATGATAGAAAAAACTTTAAAAAACGGTGAAAAAGTCAATGCCTTTCCCATTTCTGCATCTCAGAATATGATGTATCTTCTCTCAATTCTTTATGGTGCAGGATATCCCATTAACAACATCGGCTCAGGCTATTACTGGAAAGGCGAAATGGACTTTGGTGTAATGGAAGAGTCAATTTATGAAGCAATTGGCAGATGCGATACAATGCGTCTTCGTTTCACAAGACAGTCAAAGCTTAAGATTTTGCAGTATGTGACAGAGAAAAGCGAAATCAAGGTTGAAACATGGGATTTAAGTGACCTTACCATGGATGAGGCTCACGAAAAGCTCAAGAAGTTTTCAAGACAGCTTATTCCTTACATGGAATGTGAGCTTCATAAAATAGCTCTTGTGAAAATGCCGGAGGGCTATAACGGAATCTTCATGCGCCTTCAGCACCTTGCTATGGATGCTTATTCAGCAAAAATTTTCCTTACTGACATCCTTGAAATTTATCTTCATAAAACAAAGGGGACGGCATATCCCAAGCCTATGCGCGAATATATTCCTGTTCTTGAGAAGGAGCTTGCATATAAAGAAAGCGAAAAGTATGAGAACGACAAGCAGTATTGGTTTGACTCTCTTGCCAAAACAACAGAGCCGATTTTTACCGATTACATGATTGACAACAGGCTGAAACACCAACAGATGAAAAATCCCTCTCAGAGATATGCAAATATTCATTCGGGAACACCTGATGCAAACACTTTGATTTTTGATATTTCAAAGGAAGATACCGACAAAATTATGGCACTCTGCGCAGAAAGAGGACTTTCAATTTTTGCAGTGCTTTCAATGGGAATGAGAACAGCACTTTCTGCTTTTAATGATAATGTTGAAGACGTTTCTTTCAAAATGATTATCAACCGCAGAGGCACAATTGCAGAGAAAAAATCAGGAGGCTTAAGAATCAATTTCCTGCCTATGAGAAGTATAATTTCTCCCGATAAAACATTTACAGAGGGTGTAAATCATATTTCCGATGTGCAGAACGAAATGTACGTGCACTGTGACTTGAGTTTCATGGAAACGCTGAAACTTCGTCATCAGTCAATGCCGAAGGAAGCGAAATCCGACTCAACATATGACAGCGTAGGTTTCTCGTATCAGCCACTGATGACAATGCCGTCTATTGACGAAGAAATGGCAAAAACTGCTCACAGCGTATGGTATAATAACGGAGCTACAATGATTCCGCTTTATGTCACAGTCAAGCACAGAGCAGACGATGGGGGACTTCAGTTTATTTTTGAATACAGGCAAGAGCCTGACGCTACCTTTGATCTGACAGTGCTTTATAAAAAGATACATGAAGCTTTGGTTCTCGGTGCAGAAAATCCCGATATAACTGTCGGTGAAATATTGGAAAAAATCAAATTAACAGATGAAGAAAAGAAAGGCGGAAAAGAAAAATGCAAGAGCTTATCGCACTCATTGAAAATTACGTTGAAGTCGATGAAATCAAAGCTGAAGACAATTTCAAGTTTAATCTCGGCATGAGTTCCTTTGACACAATGTGCCTTATCAACGATATTAAAACAGAGCTTGGCGTAGAAGTTACACCTGCTGATTTTATAAGGCTCAAAACTGTGGGAGCAGTTGCAGATTACATCAATTCAATAAAATAAAATCCAAAATCAGCATCTGTGCAGGATGCTGATTTTTTATGTTTACAGATAGGTTACAACCTTGTTTTTCCTCTTGCACATTTCACGATATTATAGTATAATATATAAGTTAAAATGGGTAAGATCGCAAATCTCCGATTTTAATGCATGATTTCAGATTATTCAGAGGTTGAAAAATGAAAAAAGAAGTGGAAAAACAGAATAAATTTTCGTCTCTCGCAAAGAGCCTTCTTAAGTTCAGATTCGGGGGCGAAAGTCCCAAAGCTTACGTTCATACTTTCGGCTGTCAGGGTAACGTTTCCGACGGTGAAAGAATGAAGGGAATGCTCTCCGACATGGGCTATGTTTTCGTTGAAGACGAAAAAGAAGCAGACCTGATTCTTCTCAACACCTGCGCAATCAGAGAGCATGCAGAGGACAGAGTTTTCGGTAATATCGGAAGACTGAAAGTTCTCAAAAAAGCAAATCCGAATCTTATAATCTGCGTCTGCGGTTGTATGGTACAGCAGAAGCATATTGAAGAAAAAATCTATAAAAGCTATCCTTTCGTGACAGTTGTTTTCGGAACTCATGTTATGCATAAGCTTCCCGAGTTTATTTACAGAGCTCTGAACACAGGTAAACGTGTTTACGATACAGATAACACAAACCTTGAAATTGCAGAGGGTAACACAGTCTGGCGTGACGGCAGTATCCGTGCATGGCTTCCTATAATGTACGGCTGCAACAACTTTTGCTCATACTGCGTAGTGCCTTATGTCAGAGGCAGGGAAAGAAGCCGTAAAAGTGAGGAAATCATGAAAGAAGCAAGAGAACTTGTATCTTTCGGCTTCAAGGATATCACGCTTCTCGGTCAGAATGTCAATTCCTACGGTAAAGGTCTTGATGAAGATATAAACTTTGCAAAGCTTCTGAGAATGATAAACGATATTGAAGGGGATTTTACAATCCGCTTTATGACTTCACATCCTAAGGATTGTACTCATGAGCTTCTTGATGCAATGGCAGAGTGTGACAAGGTTGCGAAGCATCTTCATCTTCCTGTACAATGCGGAAATGACAGAGTGCTTAAAGAAATGAACAGACATTACGACAGAGCAAAATATCTGTCTCTCATTGAATACGCACGCAAGGTAATGCCCGATTTGTCAATCACAAGTGATATTATCGTAGGCTTCCCCGGTGAAACCTATGAGGAATTCTGCGATACACTGAGCCTTATCAGGGAAGTAAAATATACATCTCTTTACACATTTATCTATTCAGCAAGAAAGAATACAAAAGCCGCAGAAATGCCCGATCCCGTTTCACGCGAAGAAAAGGGCAAGTGGTTTGATGAACTCCTGAAACTTCAGGAATCAATCGCTGCTGAAAGAACAGCCGGAATGAACGGTAAAATCTACCGCGTTCTTGCGGAAGAAAAAAGTAAAACAGAAGGCTGGATATCAGGAAGAACAACAGGTAATGTTATAATTGAATTTCCCGCAGATGAGAGCGTAATCGGTAATTTTGTAAACGTGTTGGTTACTGAGCCTCTCAACTGGATAGTCAGGGGAGAATTAGTTAATTAATAATTTTTTATTATAAAGGAGTAAAAACAATGGAACTTGAAAAACTCGCAAGACAGCTTGGTGCTGCAATTCAGGAAGATGCACGTTATAAGGCATTCATGGCAGCAAGAGACAAAAACGAAAAAGACGAAGAACTTAATGAAATGATGCAGAAAATTCAGCTTGTTCACATGTCTTACAACCACGAAGCTTCAAAAGGCGAAGAAGCGGACCAGGAAAAACTTCAGGCTTATGAAAAGGAATTCAACGAAGTTTACACTCAGGTTATGGCAAACGAAAACATGAGAAACTTTGAAATCGCAAGAAATGACCTTGACGAGCTCATGAAATTCCTCACAGGCATCATCAGCATGTGCGCTTGCGGTGAAGACCCCGAAACATGCAACCCCACACATCAGTGCTCAGGTAACTGCTCATCATGTGGTTCTGATTGCCACTAATTAAAATCAAAAATCATCTGATTAAACTTCAAAAGTTTAATCAGATGATTGAAAGAGAAAGGAAGGGAAAACAAAAATGGCAGAACTTACACCTATGATGAAGCAATATTTTGAGATAAAAAAAGATTATCCCGATACACTTTTGTTTTTCCGACTGGGAGATTTCTATGAAATGTTCTTTGAGGATGCAAAAATCGCCTCGAAAGAACTGGAACTTGTCCTCACAGGTCGTGATTGCGGTCAGGAGGAACGTGCACCAATGTGCGGAGTTCCTTTCCACAGCGTTGAAAACTATTTGGCACGTCTTGTTGCAAAAGGCTATAAGGTTGCTATCTGCGAGCAGATGGAAGATCCGGCACTTGCAAAAGGCATTGTAAAAAGAGATGTATCCCGAGTTCTCACACCGGGTACAGTCATTGAAAGCAATATGCTCGATGAGAGCAAAAACAACTACTTGGCAGCAGTAGTATGTAAAGATAATTCGGCAGGACTTGCTTTTGCTGATATTTCAACAGGTGAAATCCATGTAACTTGTTTTGAGGAGAAAAATCTTCTCACACCAATCATCAATGAGCTTTGTAAGTTTTCGCCAAGCGAAGTAATTCTGAACGGTGAAGCAAAAGCTCTTCAGGGACTTTCAAAATACATAAAGGTGTCCCTCTCATCAACAGAGGAAGTGCTTGATGATGAATATTTTGACTTTGAAAAATGCGCTGACACAGTTTCTCAGCGATTGAATAAAGATATCACCGATTTTGAATTTGCTGAAGAAAAAACGGCAGTTTCGGCCTTCGGTGCATGTATCAGATATTTAAGTGAACTTCAGAAAAGTGACATTAAAAATATCACAAACGTAGATTTCTACAAAGGCGAAAGCTTCATGTTCCTCAATGCATCTTCAAGAAATAATCTTGAACTTACGGAAACGATGCGAAGCCGTGATAAAAAAGGTACACTTCTCTGGGTAATCGACAAAACAAAATGCTCAATGGGCAGAAGAATGATAAGACGTTGGCTTGAAAATCCGCTGACGAATCTTGCGTCTATTGTCCGCAGAAACAGAGCTGTTGAGGAGCTTTTTGACAACACGGTTCTCAATGCAGAAATCAGAGAAGCTCTCGACGGAATTTATGACTTTGAAAGAATTATGGCGCGTGTGGTCTACGGCACAGCAAACGCGAAAGAGCTTCGCTCTCTCGGCCTTGCATGTGAGAAATTACCTGAGGTCAAAAAACTTCTTTCAGAGTGCAAAAGTGAAAAGCTCAGAAGTATTTATGAAAATCTTGATGAGCTTACCGATATTTGCAATCTGACTCTTTCTGCAATTGTGGACGAGCCTCCGCTGACAGTGCGTGAAGGCGGAATGATAAGAGAAGGTTACAATGAAGAGCTTGATGCTCTTCGCTCAATTGAAAGCGACAGCGTAGGCTATATCAACGAAATCGTTATGCGTGAGCAGGAAAAGACAGGTATCAAAAAGCTGAAAATCGGCTACAACAGAGTTTTCGGCTATTACATTGAGGTTTCAAACTCATTTAAGGAGCTTGTACCTGAAGAATATATAAGAAAACAGACTCTTTCAAACTGCGAAAGATTTATTACACAGGAGCTTAAAGAGCTTGAAACAAAAATTCTCGGTGCAAAAGAAAAAATTGTCAGAATTGAATACGAACTTTTCACCGCAGTGAGAGAAGCAGTAGCAAAAGAATATGCAAGAATCCAGAAAACTGCGGAAAATATTGCAAAGCTTGATGCTCTCTGTTCTCTTGCACACGTTGCGGTCAGCAGAAACTACTGTTGTCCCGAAATTTCAAACGACGGTGTAATCGAGATTGAGGACGGCAGACATCCTGTAGTTGAGGTTATGCTGGGCTCTTCACCATTCGTTCCTAACGATACTCTTCTCGATTCAGCAAATAACCGTTGCAACATTATCACAGGCCCCAACATGGCAGGTAAATCAACGTATATGCGTCAGGTTGCGCTGATTACTCTTCTTGCTCAGATTGGTTCTTTTGTTCCTGCAAGACGGGCAAAAATTTCAATCTGTGACAGTATTTTCACAAGAGTGGGTGCTTCTGATGACCTTGCAGCAGGCCAGTCAACATTCATGGTTGAAATGAATGAGGTGTCTCAGATTCTCCGTCAGGCAACATCAAAGAGTCTTATTATCTTTGATGAAATCGGAAGAGGTACATCAACCTTTGACGGCATGAGCATCGCAAGGGCAGTGCTTGAATTTACTGCAGATAAGAAAAAATTAGGTGCAAAGACACTCTTTGCAACTCATTATCATGAACTTACAGAACTTGAAAATAAAGTTGAAGGTGTTGTCAACTACAATATCGCAGTCAAAAAACGCGGTGATGATATTACTTTCCTGAGAAGAATTGTCAGAGGTAAAGCAGACGGTAGCTACGGTATTGAGGTTGCAAAGCTTGCAGGCGTGCCTACGAGTGTTGTCAAAAGAGCAAGAGAAATCCTTGAAGAGCTTGAACTTCTCGACGGAAAAGGTATCCGTATGGAGAATGAGATGGAATTGTCTCCTGCACCAGCAGAATATGTGGCACAGGTTTCCTTTGCAAACAATTCTTCAAACGAAATTATAGAAGAACTCAAAACAATTGATGTAAATACATTAACTCCCATTGAAGCTCTTTCAAAGCTTTATGAGCTTGTAGGAAAGTCGAAGGAAGTATAAAATAATTTATCAGTGAGGTGACGGATATGGCAAAAATCAATGTTTTACCAAAGTACATAGCAGACCTGATTGCAGCAGGTGAAGTGGTTGAGCGTCCGTCATCTGTAGTTAAAGAAGCAGTTGAAAACTCAATCGATGCAGGTGCTACTATTATTACTGTTGAAATTCAACACGGCGGAATTACATATATCAGAGTTACTGACAATGGCTGCGGAATTTTAAGGGAAGATATCAGAAACGCATTCGTAAGTCACGCTACAAGTAAAATCGCAAAGCAGGAGGACCTTGATGCTATCGGCACTCTGGGCTTCCGCGGTGAAGCTCTTGCATCTGTCAGTGCAGTTTCAAGAGTTGAAGTGCTTACAAAAGCGGGTGAAGAAAGCATCGGCACACATTACCGCATCGAGGGCGGTGATGAAATTCTCCTTGACGATGCAGGCTGTCCCGACGGCACAACACTTATTGTAAGAGATTTGTTTTTCAACACTCCGGCAAGAATGAAATTCCTCAAGAAAGACGTGAGCGAAGCCAATGCAGTTGCAGGTGTTATGGACAGAGTGGCTCTTTCTCACCCTGAAATCAGTTTCAGATTTATCCGTGACGGAAAGGAAACACTTTTAACTCCCGGTGACGGCAAGCTTTCCTCAGCGATTTACGCAGTCTTCGGCAAAGAATTCGCAAGCAGTCTCATTCCTCTTGATTATACTCTGAACGGAGTTTCAGCAAAGGGCTATATTTCAAAGCCTGTTTACGCAAGAGCCAACAGAAACATGCAGATGTTTTTCCTCAATTCCCGTCTTGTAAAAACCCAGACAGGCTCTGCCGCACTTTCAGAAAGCTATAAAAATTCAATCATGGCAGGTAAATTCCCTGCATGTGTAATTAATCTTACAGTGCCCAACGAAACAGTTGATGTCAATGTTCATCCATCAAAGCTTGAGGTGCGTTTCGCCAACGAAAAGGCAATTTACGATTGCATCTATTACGGCGTGAAAAATGCCCTGAGCCGTGATGAAGAAAGACCTCAGGTGGATCTCGGCAAGGTGACAGGTACACGTTTTGCAAAGCCTCAGGTGTTTACTCCAGAGAAAGCAGAGCAGATATCTTTTCAGCCGAAAAAGACAGAGGAAGTAAAACCCTTTACTCCTCCTGTAAAAAAATCAGAGCCTGTAATGCGTCAGCCTGTGGTAGCGTATAATCCTCAGCCGCAGACAGACACCTTTGTACCAAAACCGAAAATTACAGTTTACACTCCTCCTCAGGAAGAGAAAAAAGAAGTTATACCTGTAATTGAAAAGAAAATCACTGAGGAAGAAATTCCCATTGTAAAAACAGAGGAAGTTAAAACTGAAGTAATTCAAATAAAAGAAGAGGTTAAAATTCCCGATTTCAGAATAATCGGTGAAGCCTTCAAAACATATATTTTCGTTGAGTGTGAAGGCAAAATGATGATTATTGACAAGCATGCCGCACACGAAAGAATGATTTATAACGAGCTTAAGAACAGAACAGACGGGATTTACATGCAGTCTCTCATGATTCCCGTGACTGTTACTCTTTCAAAGGAAGAGTACGATGTTATCATTAATAATCTTGACCTTCTTGAAAAAGCGGGATTCAGCGTTGAAAGTTTCGGTACAGGTAGTGTTATTGTCAGAGAATGTCCGTCAGTTATTGAAGCAAATGACATAGAAAGTATCCTTACGGAAACAGCAGGATACCTTATGCATAACAAGAATGAGCTTATCAGCGAAAAGCTTGACTGGATTTTCCATTCTTCTGCATGCCGTGCGGCGATAAAAGCAGGGGATAAAACAAATCCTTACGAGCTTGAAAAGTTTACCGAAAAACTGCTTTCTGATGATAGTGTAAGATACTGTCCTCACGGCAGACCTGTTCTTGCTGAGCTGACAAAGAGAGAACTTGAGAAATTCTTCGGAAGGATACAGTAATGGAAAAAATTAAGGTTATCGCCGTAGTGGGACCTACTGCATCGGGTAAAACATCTCTTGCGGTAGAGCTTGCAAAAAAACTTAACGGCGAGGTTGTTTCGGCAGACTCCATGCAGGTTTACACGGGCATGGATATTGCGACTGCAAAGCCGGATTCAGAAGAAATGGCAGGAATTCCCCACCATCTTATCAATATTATTTCTCCTGAGGAAGAATTCAGTGTTTCAAGATTCTGCGATTTAGCAGGAGAAGCAGTAAGGAATATTGTTTCGCGTGGAAAAGTTCCGATTATTGCAGGCGGAACAGGACTTTATGTTGATTCTTTCCTCGGTAATACTGTGTTCCTTGAAAACACAAAAAATGACGAGATAAGAAAAGAACTTTCTCTTCGTCTTGAAAAAGAGGGAGTGGAATCACTTTACGGTGAACTTTGTGAGAAGGACCCCGAAGCGGCTGAAAAAATCCACCCCAATAATTCGCTTAAAATCATACGTGCTCTTGAAATTTTTTATTCAAGCGGAAAAACACTCACTTATCAGAACGAACTTTCACATTTTGAAGAAAGTCCCTATGAAAGCCTTGTTTTCGGACTTACTGCAGAGGACAGAGCGTTTCTCTATGACAGAATAAACAGACGTGTGGATATTATGCTGGAAAAAGGTCTTGTGGAGGAAACAAAAATATTTTTTGAAACAAAGAGCGCATCCACAGCCTGTCAGGCTATCGGTTACAAGGAACTGAAGCCTTATCTTGACGGTAATCTGTCACTTGAAGAAGCATCGGAAAATCTGAAAAGAGCCACAAGAAGATACGCTAAAAGACAGCTTACATGGTTCAGAAGAAACAAAGATATACTCTGGTTTGATATTGACACTCTTTCCTCAGAAGAACTTGTGTCAGAAGCTGAAAAGCTTGCAAAAGAATTTTTAGAAAAATAAGAAGGAGTTGAGTTTGCATGAAAACAGAAAACATGACCAAAGGCATAAACAGAATAATTTTCACTGTAATCATGATTCTTGTATATGCAGTTGCAATATTTATGATTGCATACCTTGTTTATAATGCCTTTGATGCAAACTACAGCCCTGTCAAAACAGAAGAAGCGGTCATGAAAACCGTTGAGGAAAGCGTGCATACAAAGGTGTTTATCGTGAGAGATGAAAACTATCTTTCAGGAAGTGCTGCAGGCACCGTTGTTCCTCTTGTTGAGGATGGTCAGCGTGTTGCGGAGGGTGAAAAAATTGCCGCAGTTTTCGGAAGTGATGAGGAAGCGGGAAAATATGTTGAACTTAACCGCATCTACGATGAAATAGTCAGGTTTTCAAATATTGCAGAGGCAGATAAAATGAATATCAGGGATATGTCCTCCTATAACCAGACAACAAATGAAACCTTCCTTAATCTTGTTGAAACAATTGCTGACGGAAACTATTCTGATATTTCCGAATATGCCTATTCTGTCAGGGACAGAGAAACAAGCCGACAGGTTTCCCTTGGACATGATGTTGACACATCTGAGATTTTATCGTCTCTGCGTGCAGAGGCTTCAAGTCTTTCAGCGGCAGAGCCGTCTTACCTTGTGGCAGATAACACAGGCTACTACATAAACAGTACAGACGGATATGAGAATACAATAAAATATGATAATGTGCTTAATCTTACAGTTCAGGAAATCGAAAAGGCACTGAAAGCAAAAGCCGATGAAACTAAAATTTCAAAAAATGGTAAGCTTGTGAATAACTTCAACTGGTATGTTGTGGCAGTGGTTGAAAGAAACGATGCAGATGACGTTGTTGTGGGCGATTCTCTTACTGTACGCTTCACTGATTCTGCGGCAGATGACGTTAAAATGACTGTGGCTGCCATTAATTCGGATTCAGAAGGAAAGGTTGCCCTTGTTCTCAGGAGTAACACAATTACATCCGGAACATCACAGCTCAGAATCGAAAATGCAGAAATAATCTTCAAGAAAATTTCAGGCTACAAAATCCCCAAGGTTGCTTTGAGAACAGTTGACGGAATAAACGGTGTTTATATCAAGAGGGGAAATCTTATAAATTTCAGGAGAATTACGACTCTTTACACAGGCGATGACTATGTTATTGCGAGAACATATGAGGCGGAAAACGCAAACTATGAAGCTGAGATTAATGAAATTGAAGCAGAAAAGAGACTTTATAAGTCCCAGCTCGCCATGCGTTCAAGAGAAGAGCCTGACTGGATTGTTGAATGTGAGGATATGTATTCACGCTCAAGGCTTCTGGCAAGGTCTTATATAAAACTTTATGATGAAGTAATTGTTGAAGGAAATGGTTTGTATGACAATAAAATCGTATAATGAAGAAAGGTTTTCCGATATCTCGGAGAATATAAAGAAAATAAGGGAGAGAATTGCGCTCGCCGCGGAAAAAAGCGGAAGATGTGCAGAAGACATAAGTCTCATGGCGGTAACAAAAACTGTTGATTCTCTTTTTATCAACCACGCAATTGATTCCTGCGGTATCAATCTCATAGGCGAAAACAGAGTACAGGAGTTTTTATCTAAAAAGGATGGGCTTCATCTTGAAAATACTGAAGTTCACCTTATCGGTCATCTGCAGACAAACAAGGTAAAAATGATTGTTCCCCATGTCACTATGATTGAGTCCGTTGACAGTGTCCGCCTTGCAAAGGAAATCAGTAAGGAATGTGAAAAAATCGGGAGAACAATGGATATTTTGGTGGAAGTAAATGTTGGAATGGAAAACAGCAAATTCGGTATAGACAGTGTTCTTCTGGCAGAATTTTTGTCGGAAATCGGAGAAATTTCCAATATCCGTGTCAAAGGTCTTATGGCAATCCCCCCCATTTGTGAAAATTCAGAAGAATCACGAAGGTTTTTTTCAAATATGTATAATATGTTCCTTGACATCAAGGGCAAAAAAATAGATAATATAGATATGCAGATTCTCTCCATGGGAATGTCGGGGGATTATGCTGAGGCTATAGAAGAGGGTGCAACTGAAGTGAGAGTAGGTTCATCCATGTTCGGTAAAAGAGTTTATTAATTAAGGAGGATATATAATGAAACTGTTTGATAAGATGAAAGATCTTGTACTCGGCAGCGAGGAAATTGATGAAGGCTTTAACAGCGTGCAGGAAGAGGAATATGAGGAGCCTGTAGCACGTCAGAATGTAAGACATGATCCCATTGAAAGCTTTGAAAGCGTTCAGAGCTATGAACCCAGAAGAGCTGAAAGAGCTCCCGAAAGAAGTAAGGTTGTTGATTTTTCAGCAGCTTCACAGTCAAGAGCAACAACTCAGAAAGCTTCAGGCGACAGACCTCACGTTGTTGTTGCAAAGCTTGACAGTTTTGAAGATGTACGCGAAATTGCAAAGAACATCAATGAAAAACGCATGGTTATCATCAACCTTGAAAATGCAGATAACGCTACAACACAGAGAATTATCGATTTCATCTACGGCGTTACATTTGCAAACAGCAGTGAGCTTAAGAGAGTTGCTTTCAGAACATATGTTATCAAACCCGCAGGCTATGATTACACAGGTGGCGACGGATTTGACAGCAGCAATATGGACGGAATCGTATTCGGTAATAACTAACTTATAAATTGAGTGAAAGGGCGGATAGTGAAATGGCTATGTTAACTCCCGGCAAAATAAAAGGTTATCAGTTTCAACCGGCAGGCAGAGGTACTTACAAAGCAGAAGAAGTAGATGATTTTCTCGCTCAGGTTGTTGAATCCTATGAGCAGGTGTTCAAAGAAAACGGTGAGCTTGTAAAGAAGCTTAAGCTTCTTGCAACAAAGCTCAATGAATACAGAAAAGAAGAGAGTAACGTCAGCAAGGTGCTTGTCAATGCCCAGGCTTTCATCGATAAAATGATTGAGGAAGCAAAAAAGGAAGCAAAAACAATCGTTTCTGATGCGGAAGAGAGAGCAAAGAATGTTGACTCAATAACAAATGCCAAAATCAAAGTCATGGTTGACGAGGTTGAGGGCAAAATGCGTCTTGCATATGAGAAGGCTATGTCTCAGGCTAAGAGCACAAAGGACAGTGCTTACAAAGAGGCTGAAATTCTTCTTCTTGAAGCAAGAGAAAAGGCAGAAAAAATAATTTCTGATGCTGAGGCAACAGCTTCAGCACTTATCAGTGATGCTACAAAGGAAGCTGAGAAGGAAGCTCAGGCACTCAGAGAAGAAATTGAAAGTGAAAAAGCACTTCTTGACAGTCTCAAGGAAACATCAAATCAGTTCAAAACAGAGCTTGTTGTTCTTTATGAGCGTCAGCTCAAGAGTGTTGAGCAGATGCCTGACTATGTCCTTGACAAAGAGCTTGAAGAAAAAGTAAAGAAGATAGTTGAAGAAAAGAAGAGCGAGGAAGAAGAGACAGAAACTCCTCAGACAGACGAAAGTGCAGTTGGAAAAATCGTAGACACATTCGTTGCAAGCGAAGATGATTATTTCGATGCTGATGACCTTATCAAGGAATACGCTGTAAGCGTGGAAGAGGATTCAAAGCTTGATTTCGATTTTAATTTTGATGAAAAAGATGAATTGACAAAAGAAAAGGCTGAAGATGCTTTCTCATTTGATTTGCCTGAAGAAGAAATTGAAGCTATTGAGACAGAGGCTGAAAAAGCCGTAGAAACAGAAATCGGCGAAGAAATCAAAGAAAAAGAAGCTGAAATTGAAAAGGAAATAGAAGATCAAGGTTTTGCCTTTGACTTTGATGAAGCTGAGAGTGAAGAAGAAATTTCAGAAGACGCTGACGAGTATGAGGACATTTTCTCAGACTCAGGCGAGGGCGAAGGCTTCAGATTCACTGCAGAAGATTTCGAAGACATAAAGAACGGTGAAAAAGAGGAAGAAGAGGCTGCTTTTGAATTTAAGACAGAGGATGTTGACCTTTTCTCAGAGGAAGCAGCAAAGAATGATATTCCTGTTTCAAGACCTGAAAGACGCAGACAGGTTGATATCGGTTTTTCAGAAAACGAAGCAGAAGAAGTCAGCAAGGATGAAAGCCTTTTCCTCAGCCGTGACGAAGAGGTTGAGAAGGAAGACACAGGCTTTAAGTTCTTCGACGACATTGATGCATCTGACGATGTTTCTTTTGATGAAGAAGATGAAGGCGTAGACGCTGATGATATTTTCGGCAAAAATGGTGATGACGATGATGACAGCGACGGCTTCAGCTTCCTTAAAAATATTTTCGGCAAAAATAATTAAAACCCGGGGGAGCAAATAGATGGTACAGCTTGTGTCAATAATATGTATAGCACTGCTTGTAAGTGCAGACCAGCTGATTAAAACGATTGTGGAAAGCCGTCTGATGCCCGTCGGAAGTGCAGATTTCATACCCGGTATAATTGAATTCAATTATACGGAAAATACAGGTGCCGCTTTCAGTATTCTTGAAAGCCACACAGAAATTCTGTCAATAGTTACTCTTGTTATTATCGTAGCAGGTCTTGTTTATCTGCTTTCAGGAAAAATCAAGAGCAAATTTCTCGTATGCAGTGCAATTCTTGTTCTTGCAGGAGGAATCGGTAATCTTATTGACAGAATTTTCAGAGGCACTGAGCTTTTCTGCGGATATGTAATTGACTATATTAAGCTTTTATTTATTGATTTTGCAATTTTCAATTTTGCAGATTGTCTTGTCTGTATCGGAGCAGCTATGATAATCGCTTATCTTTTAGCAGACATTTTCAGAGACTCTTCAAAGAAGAAAGGTCAGAAAAATGGTTGATGCATTTATTTTCAGTGTACAGGAAGAGGACAAGGGCACAAGAATTGATAAGCTTGTGTCGGAAAAATGTGAGTCACTCACTCGCTCTTACGTCCAGAAGCTGATTGAAAATTCAGAAATACTTGTCAATGGTAAAGCTGTGAACAAAAATGTAAAGGTTGCAACAGGTGATGTGATTGCGGTAAAATCAACAGAGCCTGTAAAGCCTGATATAATTTCTGAGGATATTCCTCTTGACATAATGTATGAGGATAACTGCCTGCTTGTGGTCAATAAACCAAAAGGAATGGTAGTTCATCCCGCAGCAGGAAATTACACCGGAACACTTGTCAATGCTCTTATGCACCATTGTGGTGACAGCCTTTCAGGCATTAATGGCGTGGCAAGACCGGGAATTGTACACAGAATCGATAAAAACACAAGTGGCTTGCTTATAGTAGCTAAAAATGATCTTGCACATCTCGACTTGGCAGAACAGATAAAGGCCCATTCTTTCGACCGCGAGTATCAGGCGGTAGTTTATGGGCATCTTAAAGAAAAAGAGGGTACGATAAACGCACCCATCGGGAGAAATCCCAACAATCGTTTGCAGATGTGCGTAACGGATAAAAATTCAAAAAATGCCGTAACGCATTATGAGGTTATAGAAGAGTATAAGGATTTTTCACATGTGAGACTGATTCTTGAAACGGGAAGAACCCATCAGATCAGAGTGCATATGAAATATATAGGTCATCCCGTAGCAGGTGACGATGTTTATGGCCCTTCAAAGGTTATCAGGCAACTGAACGGACAGTGTCTGCATGCTAAAGTAATTGGCTTTAAGCATCCTGCAAGCGGGGAGAGAATTAAAATTACAAGTGAACTGCCTGAGTATTTTACAAAATTCTTAAGCAGTCTCAGCAAAAACTGACGGAGGTGGCTAATTTTGGAGTCAGCAACAAAAAATCAGCTCAAAATCAAAGCATGTAAGGTCAGAATGGGAATAGTTGAAGGTGTATTCAATGCAAAATCGGGACATCCCGGTGGCTCACTTTCAGTTGCCGACATTATGACTTATCTCTATTTTAACGAGATGAGAGTCGATCCCAAAAATCCTGACGATGAAAACCGTGACAGATTTGTTCTTTCAAAGGGACACACAGCACCTGCTCTTTATGCATGTCTTGCACACAGAGGCTTTTTCCCTGTTGATGAACTTAAAACTCTCAGAAAAACAGGCTCACGTCTTCAGGGTCATCCCAGCATGAGAAAAACACCCGGTGTTGACATGAGCACGGGCTCTCTCGGTCAGGGTATTTCTGCAGCAGCAGGTATGGCTCTCGGCGGTAAGCTTTCAGGCAAGGATTTCAGAGTTTATACAGTTCTCGGTGACGGCGAAATTGAAGAAGGACAGGTATGGGAAGCTGCAATGTACGCAAGTGCAAAAGGGCTTGACAATCTTGTTGCAGTTATCGATAACAATAACCTTCAGATTGACGGCACAGTGGCTCAGGTTAACTCACCTTATCCTATTCCCGAAAAGTTCAGAGCTTTCGGCTGGAATGTAATTGAAATCTGCGCTCATTCATTTGACGAAATTGAAGCAGCGTTTGCAGCAGCAAAAGAGTTCAAGGGCAAGCCCACAGCAATTATTGCAAAGTCAGTAAAAGGTAAGGGTGTAAGCTTTATGGAAGACCAGTGCTCATGGCACGGTAAAGCTCCCTCAGCAGAGGAATATGAGCAGGCTATGGCTGAGCTTAATGCAAAACTCATAGAATTGGAGGCATAAGAATATGGCAGACGTAATTAAAAAAGCCACGAGAGAGGCTTACGGTGCTGCACTTGCAGAGCTTGGTGCAGTTAATGAAAAAGTTATTGTTCTTGATGCCGACCTTGCAGAGGCAACAAAAACAGGAATGTTCAAGAAAGCATTCCCCGAAAGATTTTTTGATACAGGTATTGCTGAGTGTAATATGATGGGTGTTGCAGGCGGTCTTGCAACAACAGGCTATACTGTTTTCGCAAGTTCATTTGCAATGTTCGCAGCAGGCAGAGCTTTTGAACAGGTAAGAAACACAATCGGCTATCCCGGTCTTAATGTTAAAATCGGTGCAACACATGCAGGTATTTCTGTAGGTGAAGACGGCGCAAGCCATCAGTGCTGTGAGGATATCGCTCTTATGAGAACAATCCCCGGCATGACAATTGTTAACCCTGCTGATGATGTCGAAGCAAGAGCAGCAGTTTTTGCAGCAGCGGAAGTGAACGGATCTTTCTACCTTCGTTTCGGAAGACTTGCAACTCCCAGAATTTATGATGAAAACTATAAATTTGAACTTGGCAAGGGCGTTCAGCTTAAAGATGGTACAGATGTTACAATCATCGCAACAGGTCTTATGGTAAATGAGGCTCTTATGGCTGCCGATAAGCTTGCAGAAGAAGGCATCAGCGCAGCAGTTGTAAACATCCACACAATCAAGCCTATTGACAGAGATATTATCATCAAGGCTGCAGAAAAGACAGGCTGTATCGTAACTTCAGAGGAGCACAGCGTTATCGGCGGTCTCGGTTCAGCAGTTTCAGAAGTTATTACAGAAACTGTTCCCGTACCTGTTGTAAAACATGGTGTTTACGATGAATTCGGTCAGTCAGGTCCTGCAGTAGAGCTTCTCAAGGTTTACGGACTTGATGCTGAGCATATTGCTGAAAAAGCAAAGGAAGCAATCGCTCTTAAAAAATAAAAAAATTATATGCCATGTTTCGGCATAATATTCAAGTAAAATTCCTTATCATTTAATGGTAAGGAATTTTTTGTTTTCTGAGAGGTGAAAAATATGAAAATAACTTTTTCTGATGATATTCTGACAGCTTTCGTCGAGGGTGAAATTGACCACCACACAGCACCTGAGATAAGGGAAGAAATTGATAAGCGGATAATGTCGGACAAGCCATCTATTCTTCGTCTTGATTATAGCGGTGTTACATTTATGGACAGCTCGGGTATCGGTCTGATTATGGGAAGATACAAGCTTGTTTCCTCATATTCAGGCAAACTTGAGGTAATAAACGTACCTCACAACATGGCAAAAGTCATAAAGCTTTCAGGTATTGAAAAACTCGGTAAAGTAATGATAAAGGGGGAATAAAAAATGAAAGCAATAAACACAATGAAAATGGAAATCGAAAGCCGTTCTGTAAACGAAAGTTTTTCAAGAGTTGCGGTAGCATCGTTTATAGCACAGCTTGATCCTACGATTGAAGAATTGGGAGACATAAAAACTGCAGTCAGCGAGGCCGTTACAAACTCCATTGTCCACGGCTATAAAGAGGGTAAGGGTAAGATTTACATAACTGTATCAATTTTTGAAAATGCCAAGGTCAGAATTAGAATTCGTGACAAAGGCTGCGGAATTGAGAACATAAAACAGGCTATGGAGCCTCTTTTCACCACCATGGGAGGCGAAAGAGCAGGCCTTGGTTTTGCGGTTATGGAAAGTTTTATGGATAAGGTGAAGGTTCGCTCAGTTGTAGGGAAAGGTACGCAGGTAACGCTTGAGAAAAAAATAAACGGAAGATTTTTGAATGATGGTAACTGAAAAAACAAGAAGTCAGATGATTGAAGAAAACATCGGACTTGTCCATTCCTGTGCAAACAAATTTCGTGGCAGAGGAGTTGAGTATGACGATTTGTTTCAGGCAGGCTGTGTAGGGCTTATAAAGGCAGCAGACGGCTTTGATAAAGACAGAGGCTTCTCTTTTTCAACCTATGCTGTACCTGTGATTCTGGGGGAAATCAAGCGGATTTTCCGTGATGGAGGTACAGTCAAGGTGTCAAGAGCGATGAAAGAAAAAATCAGGCTTGTGATGAAGGAAAAAGAAAAAATGTCAGAGTATCTGGGCTTTGAGCCTACAATCGGTCAGCTTGCGGAAAAACTCGGTATGTCGATGTCAGAAACTGCAGAGCTCCTTACAGCATCAATGCCGGCTATATCATTGACAGGAGATGATGAAAGTGATGGCAAGGAGCTTGACATTCCTACACCTGCCCCCGAAGAAGAAATTTCCGAGAGACTTGCCCTTGAGCAGACACTGGAAACGCTTGAAAAAGATGAAAGGGAAATAATCGACCTGCGTTATTTCAAAGGAATGACACAGTCAAAAACAGCGGAAATTCTCGGTCTGTCACAGGTTCAGGTGTCGAGAAAAGAGAAAAAAATTCTTCTGAAAATGCGTAAAAAACTCATATGTTAATACTCAAAATTTCTTTTAAATGGTTTTAAGAATTATTAATACTTTAACACTTGATAAAAATGTATAAGTATGTTATAATTCCCCATATATTATTTCAGGGGAAAATGCAATGAATAATAAGAAATTTGTAATCAGAAGAATCCCGTTAGAGGGTGCAAATAACACAAGAGATTTAGGCGGCTTTGAAACAGTCGACGGAAAAGTTATAAAAAAACACCGTCTTATCAGAAGCGGTGAGCTTGCAAGTCTTACTTCAAGGGATATTCAGGTGCTCAAGGATGAATACGCTCTTAAAAAGATTGTTGACTTAAGAACTGACATGGAAGTGTCACATAAGCCTGATCTTGAAATTGAGGGTGTCGATTTTGAACACATTCCTTTCGTTGACACTCAGACAGTCGGCATAACAAGAGAAAAGAATATTGTAGTTTCAGCTATCAAGAAAATCAAAACAATGGAAGAAACTGCAACGGAATATATGGAAAGCATGTACCGTGCTCTGATAACAAGCGAGCACTGCATAAAAAACATCAAGAGATTTTTTGAAGTTCTTCTTGAAAACGAGGAAGGCTCAGTGATTTTCCACTGCAGTGCAGGTAAAGACAGGGTAGGAGCTGCATGCATGATTCTCCTGTCAATTCTCGGCGTACCACAGGATACAATTATTAAGGATTATCTTGCAACGCAGAAGTTCGGACAGAAATACAATCAGAAATATGAGTCTTTTGCAAAGTTTGTTTCAAAAAATGCAAAAGTTTCAGAATATGCGAGCATCTTTTTAAGCACAAATAAAAATTTCATCCTTGCTATGTATGATGAAATTGAGAAGAGATACGGAACTGTGAAAAACTATGCAGAAGAGTGCCTTGGTCTTGATGCAGAAAAACAGGAAAAGCTCAAAGCGATGTACCTTGAGGTAGCATAATGAAAAAGATTGTTTCTGTTTTACTTGTAATTTTAATGTGCTTTACTTGCGTTGCATGTGCCGGTAATAAATCCGATGAGGAAACGACAGTTGACCCTTCTCTTTTAAATGCACCGATTTTAGGTGTTCACATCAGAAACGGCGATAAAGCGGGATTCTATGCACTTACGAAAAACGGGTCGTATACATGGCATGTTACCTACGGAAACGGCGAAACCGAGCAGAAAATATATGATGGCATTTTTTGTCTTGATTCAGAAAATCTCTGCACTTTTACAAGAGAAGATGCAGGGGAGAGCATAGAACTTAAATTCACAGGCGATGTGAAATCCTATAAGATTTATAGTGCAGAAAAATCAGAACTTGATTCTGAAAATAAATCAGAAATTCTTGATGAAAAATATCTCGTCAGTGAAAACCAGAGCAAAATAACATTCCCGGTCAGCGGAGAATATTATTATGTAGTTGATGTAAAATACGCACAGGGAGAAGTTCCTTACGGCTTCATTCTTGCAGAATAAAAAATTACGGCAAACTCGATTTTCGAGTTTGCCGTTTCTTCCTTTTAAAGCATTTTATATGATTCTTTCAGTGCGGGGTAAAGTGTGCGGTAAACAGAATAGTATTTCATATACTTTTCATGGTTTTCTTTACTATATTCGTAAGTGTCACCGCTGATTACCGTTTTGTCGCAAGCCTCTTCAACTGAAGAATAAACTCCCGCTGCACAACCGCCGAGAAGTGCTGCACCTAAAACCGCACCTTCGCTTGTCTGCATTGTTTTCACATTTACGCCGTAAACATCACCGAACATTTCTCTCCAGAATCTGCTTTTTGCACCACCGCCGCAGAGTGCCATATCACCAACTTCGATTGAGTTTTCTTTCAGCACCTCAAGACAATCATAAAGTGAATATGCAACACCTTCCATAACTGCACGGGCCATGTGAAGCTTTGTGTGAATTGCAGAAAGTCCGAAGAAAACTCCTCTTGCACCTGCATCAAGAACTGGACTTCTCTCGCCCATGAGATAAGGGAGATAAATGAGACTGTCACAACCGATAGGAATTTCGGAAGCAAGTTTATCAAGCTCTTTATAATCATATTCTTTTGCAAGCTGGTTTCTGAACCAGTTGAGAGAAAGACCTGCTGCCTGAGTTACACCCATAACGTGCCATGCATTCGGTACTGCACAGCAGAAAGCGTGAATTCTGCCACCCTTATCTGTGTGAAGAGCGTTTGTATGTGCAAAAACAACACCGCTTGTGCCAACAGTTGTGAAAGCTTTTCCCTCCTTGCAGACACCCATGCCGATTGCAGCACAGGCGTTGTCACCGCCACCGCCTGCAATAACTGTTTTACTTTCAAGTCCAAGCTCTTCTGCGATATCTTCTTTCAGATTTCCTGTAGCTTCAGGACTTTCATAAACTTTCGGCAGAAGTGAAAGGTCAATACCAAGCTTTTCGCAGACTTCAGTGCTCCATTGTCTTTTGCCGATGTCAAGGAGCTGAGTGCCTGAGGCATCAGAAACTTCTGTTGCAAATTCACCGCAAAGCATGAATCTTATATAGTCTTTGGGCAAAAGTATTTTTCTGCACTTTGCAAAATTTTCAGGCTCATTTTCTTTAACCCAGAGAATCTTACCTGCAGTAAAGCCTTCAAGAGCAGGGTTTGCGGTAATTTCAATAAGCCTTTCCTTGCCGATGATTTCTTCAATTTCCTTGCACTGAGATGTTGTTCTGCCGTCACACCAGAGTATAGCGGGACGGATAACCTCATTTTTTTCATCAAGCATTACAAGACCGTGCATCTGTCCTGAAAGTCCGATGCTGACAATATCTTTTTTATTGACACCACTTGCATTTACAACTTCTTTAACAGTATTTTTTACGGCTGTCCACCAGTGGGCGGGGTTTTGTTCCGCCCAACCGTTCTGAGGCTGAGAAAGGGGATATTCTTCGCTTTCTGACGCGATAACAGTACCTTTTTCATCAAACAGAACTGTTTTTGTGCCTGATGTGCCGATGTCGATACCTAACAAATATCTCATTTTATTGAAATCCTTTCGCATGTGTAGCCGAGAAGTCTGTCACTGACGGAATCCGGCTGATGGCCGCCTACATAAAGCTCAATGCTTCCGTCAGGATCAACTCTCTTTCCGTCATCAAGAACGGCTTTAATCCAGTATCTGTCAATTTCCATTTCGATTGTCTTTGTTTCGCCTTTTTCAAGCTCTATGGGATTGACAGCACAAAGCTGGAAGTGAGGAGTAACAGTTCTTGAATCAGTGTATTTAGCATATGTCTGAACTTTTTCAATACCTTTTCGGTCACCTGTGTTTGTAACGTCAACGCTGAGCTTAATTGTATTTTCATCAGCGGAAACGACTTTTGCATTACTGTAAGCAAATGTTGTGTAAGAAAGACCATAACCGAAGGGGAAGAGTGCCTCTCCGTCAATGTATCTGTAAGTTCTGCCGAGCATGCTGTAATCTGTGAAATCAGGGATATTGTGGTCGCCCTTGTAGATTGTAACAGGTAATTTACCGCAGGGTGAAATTTCACCTGCAAGAAGCTCTGCTGTTGCAAGACCGCCGAGAGCACCGGGATACCAGCCGTGGATAATTGCCTTAGCGTGCTTTGTTACCTTTTCACCAAGGTCGATTGAACTTCCGCAAAGTAGAACAACAACAACGTTTTCACAAACATCACAAACTGCTTCAGCAAGCTTCTGCTGAGTTTTGGGAAGGTAAACGGTTTTTTTGTCACCGCATGCAGTGTAATCGTTGTCAAAGCCTGTGTCTTCGCCCTCGATTGATTGGTCGAGACCGAGTGCAAGAACTGTGATGTCGGCTTCAGCAGCTGCAGCAGTACCGTCACTTATCATGTTTGCAAAACCTGACCAGTCATTAAGGTTTTCAAAGCAGTAGTTGCAACCTTTTTCAACTGTGATTCTTGCGTTTTCAAACTTTCTGCGGATACCGTCAGCAATTGTAATATATTCGGAAGCGTAGCCGTTGTAGTTGCCTTCAAGTGCAGTTACAGAAAGAGCATTGGGGCCCACAACTGCAATTTTCTTCACAGCGTCTTTGTCAAGAGGAAGGAAATTGTCTTCGTTTTTAAGGAGAACGAGACACTGTTCTGCAGTTCTGAGGTTAAGGTCTCTGTGCTCTTTACAGTCGAGTAAGTCATAGCTGAGATCTGAGTAAGGTCTTACCTCTTCAAATTCGCCTAAAAGACAACGTATTGTGTAAAGTCTCTCACATGCAGCAGTGATGTCATCCTCGTCAATAAGATCCATTTCGTATGCTTCACCAAGGCTTGAGTATGTGTCACCGCAGTTAAGGTCACAAGAGCTCTTGAGAGCAAGTGCAGCGGCTTCGGCAGCACTTGAAGCACAGTTGTGGAATTTCCAGATGTCACCGAGAGCACCGCAGTCAGAAACTACATAGCCGTCAAAGTTCCAGTCTTTACGTAGAACCTGAGAAATAAGGTATGAGTGAGCACAGCAAGCTTCTCCGTTTGTGCGGTTGTAAGCACCCATAACGCCTGCAACTTTTCCTTCTTTTACTGTCTTTTCAAAAGCGGGAAGATATGTTTCGTAAAGGTCATGCATTGAAATCTGTGCGTCAAAGCCGTGTCTGTCTTTTTCAGGGCCTGAATGACCTGCGTAGTGCTTTGAACATGCAGTAGCCTTCATGAATTCGCCGTTACCCTGAATACCTTTGATGAAAGCCTTGCCGAGAACTGCTGTCAGGAAGGGGTCTTCACCGAAAGTTTCCTGACCGCGTCCCCATCTCGGGTCACGGACTATGTTAATATTAGGAGCCCAGAAAGTGATTCCCTTGAAAATATCAAAATCGCCGTACTGGACGTGTTTGTTGAATTTGATTCTGCCCTCTGTAGAAATTACATCTGCAACTTCATTTACAAGGTCAGGGTTAAATGTTGCAGCCATAGCAATTGCATGGGGGAAAACAGTTGCTGTACCTGCACGGGCAACACCATGAGAGCCTTCGTTCCACCAGTTGTAAGCGTTGATGCCAAGTCTTTCAATAGCAGGGGAGTTGAAAAGAAGCTGAGACATCTTTTCTTCGACTGTCATCTGTGCAACGATTGATTTTGCTTTTTCTCTTGCCTGAATTTTATCCATTTTCTAAATCCTCCGAAATCAGAACATTATACTGTTAAGAATGTTTTCAAGATATTCCTGACGGCCACTGGGAACTACCTCGAATTCACCGAGACCTTTTGCGTGTGCTTCAAGTTCTTCAATAGTAACTGTTTTGTCAGAAATCTTCTTGCCGATACCGCTTTCATAGCTTGCATATCTCATCTTTACGAACTCTTCAAGTCTGCCGTCTTCAAGAACTTTTGCAGCAAGTCTGAGACCGAGAGCAAAAGAATCCATACCTGCGATGTAAGAGTAAGCAATATCTTCAGGTGTATTTGAGCCACGGCGTGTTTTTGCATCAAAGTTAAGACCGCCGTTTGTGAAACCGCCTGCCTTGATAACTTCAAACATGCACATTGTTGTTTCGTAAACATTTGTGGGGAACTGGTCTGTATCCCAACCAAGCTGTAAATCGCCCTGGTTTGCGTCGATTGAGCCAAATGCACCGTTGATTCTTGCAACTGCAAGCTCATGCTGGAATGTGTGGCCTGCAAGAGTTGCATGGTTAGCTTCGATGTTAAGCTTGAAATCTTTCATCAGATCATATTTCTGAAGGAAGCCGATAACTGTAGCAGCGTCGAAATCATACTGATGCTTTGTAGGCTCCTTCGGCTTGGGCTCAATGTAGAAATCACCCTTGAATCCGATTGAACGGGCATACTGAGAAGTAAGCTTCAGAAGGAATCCTAAGTTGTCAAGCTCTTTGCCCATATCTGTGTTGAGGAGTGTTTCGTATCCTTCTCTTCCGCCCCAGTAAACGTAGCCGTTACCGCCAAGCTTTACTGTAATTTCCATAGCCTTTTTAATCTGAGCAGCAGCGTATGCAAATGCATCAGCTTCGGGAGAAGTGCCTGCACCGTGCATGTATCTGGGGTGATTGAAGCAGTTTGCAGTACCCCAGAGAAGCTTTTTGTTGTTTTCTTTCATAAGCTTTTCAAGAAGCTCTGCAATTTCATCAAGATTTCTGTTGCTCTCTTCAAGAGTTTTTCCTTCGGGAGCGATGTCTCTGTCATGGAAGCAGAAATAGTCAATTGAAAGCTTGTTCATAAGCTCGAATGCTGCATAAGCTTTGTTTTTGTAGACTTCCATGGGAGTTTCTCCGCCAAAGGATTTGTCCATTGTGCCTCTGCCGAACATATCAGTACCTTCAGCGCACATTGTGTGCCAGTAAGAGAGAGCGAATTTCAGATGCTCTCTCATAGGTTTGCCGAGGATTACCTCATCAGGGTTGTAGTGACGGAAGGCAAGCATATTTTTGCTGTCCTTGCCTTCATATTTTATTACGGGGATTGTGGGGAAAAATTCCATAAAAATACCTCCTAAAATTATTTACATAAAAAGTATATCATAAAGGTATTGCATCTTCTCGACAAATACTGTATACTAATAGACAAAATTAGTCGTTTTAAATGAAATGAGCCGAAAAGGCTAAAACTTTTAGTCAAAATTTGTTATAGGTGATTTTATGTTCTATGAATTGAAGCACCCTGTGAACGTGGACTATTTTTCGGTGGAAAGGGGAGAGAATTTCTCTTTTCCGTCACACATCCACTATCATTTTGAAATAATCATGCTGACGAAAGGCGAAATGACCGTAACGGTTGGAGCGAATGAATATTTTCTCACACCGGGCAAGGCAATACTTGTTTTCCCCAATCAGATTCATTCTCTCACATCAGACGGCAACAGTAGCCATATTCTTTGCGTGTTTACGCCCAAGCTTGTAAATCATTTCTTTAAGTCAAAGCAGCGTAATCTGCCAGTAAGCAATATTTTTGAAGTTCCGCCATATTGCATGGAGATGCTGTCAACACTCAATGAAAACGACAATCTCAGCAAGGTCAAAGGGCTACTTTATATGCTGTGCGGAGTTTTCGATGAACAGGCTACATATTCAGACAGCAGGAATGATGAAAAAAGTCAGCTTCTCTATAAGATATTTTCATTTATCGACAATCATTTTCAGGATGATTGCTCACTTGAATCTCTCGCCAACGAAATGTCTTACAGCTATGCTTACATCTCAAAATATTTCAAGCAGACGGTCGGTATGTCATATAATAGTTATGTGAATTACTACAGAATAAGTGAGGTCTGCTACAGGCTCGATAACACCGATTCAAGTATACTTGAAATCAGTGATGAATGTGGTTTTAAATCTCTTCGTTCAATGAACAGAAACTTCAAGAAGCAGATGGAGATAACACCTCAGGAATACAGAAGGAAACAGAAGTGATTATGTAAGTTTTCTTGACAAAATTATGTTTGCTTGGTATCATATTTTTACAAAGAAATTTTCAGGTGATAGAATATGAAAGGAAAAAAAATATTGGCATTTTTTATTGCGGTTGTTATGCTCTTTTCGCTGACAGCGTGCAATGGAAATGAAGAGGAGAAAAATCCTCAGGAGCAGGTGACAAGTGAAGTCACAGAAGATGTTGTGAATAATGCTTCAGACGATGTTACGGAAGAAGTTTCAAATGAAACAGTAACTGAAGTGACAGATGAAACAACAACTGATACGGAACAAGAAGAAGTGACAGAACAAAAAAATGAAAAGCCTTCTGCTTCTGTAACGGGAAATTCTGCAGATACTTCTCAGCTGTCAAAGAAACAGATTGCTGAGCTTTACAAAAACGCGGCAAAAAAATCTGACAGCAAAGTGAAGTCTGAACAGAAAATTGTGCTGAAGGATATCTCAGTGAATAATGGTCAGTTTGAAGGTTTCTTCGATTTTATAATGCCTATAATGTCAAAACTTCTTGAAAAGAACTCAAAGGGTTTTGACGGTATCACAGGCGGTTATAACAATCTGACAGCAGGTGATATTTCTTCGGCAAAAGTTTATAAATCAGGTAAAAATACTGCAGTTGAAATGGTGATGAAGGAGCAGACTTCAGGTCCGAGTGATAATGCTCTCGAAGGAAGCGTAGGCCATGCAATTTCAGCAGTAGGGGATATCGGAGCTGTTGTGAAACAGCTTACTGACCTGGGACTTCCCCTTGAACTTTCCGATAAGGATACAAAAATTCATTACACAAATCCCACCGTAAAAGTTCTGATAAATGAAGACGGCGAGATTGTAAACGGTACATGGAAATATACCGTTGAGATAAGAATGGATAACTACAAAGCTTTCGGAAAACCGGTAGAGAACACATCGGTTGTTATGGATAACACAATTACCGTAAACGGTGGATTTTAAAGAGAAGAGCTGACTGATTTTTGTTTCAGTCAGCTCAGTTTTTTTATTTGTTTTCATCCATCTTTTTAAGTATCTGCTCATAGGGCATAAGCATGCCTTCATTCATTTTGTTTCCCATTTTTGAGAGGATTTTCTCACTGGAAAGCAAAGCACCTACGGCATACATTAAAAGTGATTTGCCTTTGTTCTTCTGTGGAAAATCATAAATTCCCTGTTTCTTGTAGAATTTGTGATCAGCCTTCATCATGCCTCGCATCTGGTAGATAAGGTCACGGAAAATCTTCATACCGCCCACACCCCAGAAATTCTGCGGTGCAGTGTGTTTGGTTTCAAGGGCAAAGGTGAGACTCTCAGCCAGCATATCAATTTCCTTGTCTGTGTCTGTTTCGTCGGTTGCAACACCTGAGAGGAAGTTTCCGCCAGTTTCGGCACGTGCTTCAACGACTGTTCTGACGTTGTTTTCTTCTGAGTATTCACCTGAAATAAGGTAGCCTACAGGCATTCCTACCGTAACAGTTCTGTGACCGTTGCAGAAGTTTCTGTCATCGTACATCTTGAATCGTGAACCCATAGAGTGGTCTGAGATTTTAAAAGCGTAAACAATAGCATCAGCTTTCTGAATATTTTCACGAAGGAAAGTGTCGAAACCATCTTTGTAAACGCATTTTTCACTGACAGCGCAACGGAAACAACCGAGACATCCGCCCGCAAAAGGAAACTCTGAAATGTTGACAATGCGCGTGTCATATGCAAAAACATTTCTGAAACGCTCAATCATTTTGCTTAAGTTGGAATTTATGTCAGTTTCGTCTGTGAGGATGATTATATCCTTATCTTTTTTATGTTTTTTATTTTTTTCAGCAGCTGTTGCAGAAACCTGAGAATAACAACCTTTTTTCCTCGGTGAGGATGTAT
Source organism: Oscillospiraceae bacterium (assembly GCA_015065765.1). GTDB lineage: Bacteria > Bacillota > Clostridia > Oscillospirales > Acutalibacteraceae > SIG575. Next base: position 47,127 of record SVPP01000013.1, read on the forward strand.
AGATTTCCTTTTCGGTAGCCCAAAGAAACCTTTCGAAAAATTTTTCGGCATCTTCTCTTCCTTTTTCTGCCAGCAGGTCTTCCATGTCCGCAGAAAGTCCCCGGATGTAGCGCATACCCATATCAAGTGAATTTTCTTCTATATATTTGTGAGCAGTTATGTCGTAAAAATGCTTTGATGTAGAAATCTGAGTTGCATATTTGTCAGTGACATTCACGCTGTTTTCTTTCATCAGTTCAATAAATCTGTGTAGCTGTGCAGGAGCAAGAAAAGTATAAACAGGGTAGGAGAAAAGAACTGCATCAGAAGTCTCAAGTAATTCCTTTGCTTTTGAAAAATCTTTCTCAAGAGCTTTGATTTTCTGTCCTGCATGAAGAACAGAAAACTCATGCTGAGGATATTTCTTTTCAAGATAAAGCACAGTCTGCAGAGTGATACTGTATTTTCCCTTAGGACTGCCGTTGATAACCGCTATTTTCATAGTCAACACCCTTTTTGTAAATAGTTCTGACATATTATAACATAAACAGACAAATAATTCAATGTGGGTAAAATAAAACGGAAGAGAGACACTGTCTTTCTTCCGTTTTACCATATTTTTATGAGGGATGAGTTGGTTTTTATCTGTCAGACGCTTGCAGGTGTCTTTTTTTCAATGCTTTTGCCGGCATCTTTTTTGTCAAGAAGTGATGTGAAATTGATTATGAATAATAAGGCATATGCAACCCACATGGGCAGATTTTCAATAAATGCACTTTTGCCTACAGTTACGAGCAGAATAAGCATGAGTATGAGTACGGCAACGAAGAACACAGTTGCAAATATGTATTTCTTTTCTTTTTGTTTTGACTTATGGAAAAGGAAAATGATAACGCCTGCAGCACCTAAAAATGCAAAGATAAGTGCAGTTGCCCAGTGTGACAGACAGCGTGCGGTCATAACAAGGTCAAGACCTGCAGAGGGCACATTGATTGTTACAAAAATAGAAGCACAGCCGAGAGATGTAACAATAACCCCTGTTTTACCTTTGTAGTTGTTTTTACGGTACATGTAAAGTGTGTTTGTGAAAATCGAGAGCGATGCAAGGATGCCCCAGATTTTAAAATGCCACGGATAACGTAGTCCCAGCATACTTGCAGTAACATCGGTCAGAATGTTGCCGAATTGTTCAGGGAAGCTCAAAAATCCGTACCATGTGATAAAAGCAAAACCTGCGATAAGGTTTGCCATACAAAAAACGGTAGTGCCTTTGGTGATTTTTTCTGCAAAAAGTATCTTCCTGATAAAAACAGCATAGGAAAACAGAAGCAATGTTGAAATAATTACCCATGCCCAGTAAACTGCTGCGTTTGTATATAATGGCTGATGGAGCATACCATCAAATTTTGCCACAAAATCCGCAGCCGGTAAGAGATAATCTGCTTCTGTTGGGATAATGTACGGAAACTGATCCCAACGCATGAATACTGACATCCATAAGCCGTACACAAGAGCGATTGCACTGCATAAACCCATGTAAATTTTCATTATTCTTTTATCACTCATAAATATAACCACCCCTTAGTTTGATTTTATCACGAAAAAGTATTTGAATCAAGAAAAAGTTATTTGGTGATTTTTTTCATAATCTCCACATCACCGACTTTATCACCGTTTATATACTCACCATTTTGGTAATAAAGCTCTGAATTGATATTTACAACAGCATTTGTCGGCACATATAAAACAGTCTTCATGCCTTGTGGGAGAGTAAGGTTGATGACATAATCGTGGTCAACCTTTTCATAATCCAGAGTGATCAACCCTTTTACACTTGGAACTGTACAGCTCATGCTGTCGGACAGCGTGTACTGAGGGTCAATTTTAACCTTTTCATAGCCTGATTCAAGGGGAGTGATGCCCGCAAAATGCTTACTCATTATAACAAGAGGTCCGCCACTCCATGCGTGATTCTTAGTGCCTCGCCATGAGTCCCAGAATTCCCAGAGAGTAGAGTAATCCTCACTCATCATACCTTCATATCTATCCTTGATTCTGTCATATGCATCTTCGTATTCGCCCATTTTGCAAAGGGCTTCAAGAACATAGTATTCCATATATGGGCTTGAACTTTTAGTAGTTGTAAGCACATTTGTAATAGTATCATACTGTTCTTTTTTTGCAAGTCCCGACAAAACTGCAAGGGAATTGGCTCTGTCATCGGGCTTTCTCTCTTCTTTACTTTTGAAGCCGTCTTCTGTCCAAAGAGCCTTATAACCCTTTGAGATAGTATCTTTTCTTTCGGTAATAAATGAGATGTCCTCGTCTTTTTCTAAAATCTTCGCCATTTCCTCTGTAGCGGAAAGAGCATAGTAAACCCATGCATTTTCGATGGCTGTCATATCTGCCTTGCTGCCCCAGTCAGGCCAGTCCCACGAGCCTTCCCGATGAACTACAAGATTATTTTCACCCATATCCCAAAGTTTCAGATAATCAATTGATGCATCATAAACCTTTTCGACGAAAGCCCTGTCGCCGGTATATTCATAATAGGTGAGGAAGCCCACGATTCCGGCTAACTGCTGAACGGGAAGTTCAAAATAGTCACCGCTTATAGGTACAACAGTCTGAAGCACTTTTGTGTCGTTGGCATGAGAAAGCATCGCCTCCACGCCTTTTTGATACAGCAGGTAGGAGTTACTGTCCAAAGAGTACATTGTCATAATCATTTCACTTGTAACATCACCCCACCATTGTGCTCTTTCTCTGTCGGGACAATCCATGAAATTGTCACGCATGGTAACGTAGAGTGTTCGCAGAGATTTTTGCCACAGAGAATTCATAAATTCATCATCACATTTGAAGTCACCGCAGAATGAGCTGTCATATCCCGTTTCACGATATTTCAAAGAAACAACAGTAACACCTTTTGGTATTTTATAAGTGATGTGCTCTCCATTAAACCAGCCTAAAGCTTCAAACTCCTGTTCTCCCTCTTTGGTTATATATGTTGTTGAAACTGCACCGATTAAAGTGTTTTCTGTTGTTATACGGATTTTCTTTCCGGCAGGTGCTATGATTTTAAGATATGGTGTAAGCTGTGCGTTATAGGGAATGTCTACTGTGATTTTTTCACCGAACAGCTTCTTTACCGTATAGTTTTCGTAATTCTTTGAATTCTCGTAATCTTTGAGACCGTAATCTTTCAATAAAGGTATTCCTCGCGGATAAAGTCTGCCGTAAACTCCTTTGCCGCCCACAGCATATTCGACCCCATTTTCCCACGATGAATCATTGAAGTCTTCGCTTATCCAATTGTCAGTATCTTTTCTTGCATCAAAATAAATGCTGTATTCGGGAAGTCTGTAATTAGGCGGATAAAGAGGGGAGTCAACGAAAGCCGCGTTTCTTTTTACTTTCCAGCTTTTGTCAGAAATTATGGTTATGCCATCATTTATGGCTTCAAAAAGGAATCCGCCCTGACCGCTACTGTTGTAGGAATAGCTTGTTTCGTTATCCCAGTACCACACCAAAGCACAAATCCTGTTTTCACCCTCTTTGAGATAGGGGGCAATATCTATACTGTCATAATAGCCACTGTTTTCATCGGGTCCACGTTTGACGCTACCCTCGAAAACAACATTTTCTCCGTTTATGTAAAGCCAATATTTGGAGTCGGCTGAGATGTGAGCAGTAAGCTCTTCGGGAACTTTGTCGATATTTACATTTTTACAGAAACACATCCAGACATTTTTCTCAGTAAGGTTTTCTTTATCCCAGATCCATTTGGCTTTCCAATCAGTTTTTTCTTCCGTAGAAATCACACTGTATTCGGGAATACTGTCGGGAATCTTGTAATCATTTGTATACGGTATCATTGCTGTTTCACCCCACGAAAAAAGAGAAGAAATAAAAGCAGCCGCTATTGCAAGATAAGAAATAATCGTCTGTAAAAATTGCATAGGAACCTCCCTGAAATTATCTGAGGTGATAACCCTCGTTTTTGAAAATCCTACCAAATAATTCGATAAATTGGAATTTGTCAGTTTACCCTACCTATCATATCAAGAGGGATTTCTTTAAAATCGGGAGCGACTTTTCTGATTTCATCAATATCTTTGATATTATAATCTCCGTTATCGGGATCGACAAAGATTTCATCACATTTGCCTACACTATATATTGCGTTTTCGCTTATATCGCTGAACCTCCAAACGGAGCTGTAAACATCGCCGTAGCCCATATTTTTATTAATTATAATATTATTTTTAAAGGTACTCGCAGGGTTGGGAATATAATCAGGCGAATCTGATTTTGAAATATCGTCTGTGCAGTTCTTGTATTCGGGGAATGCATTTTGCCAGGTTTCACTCTGCCAGGGTGAATTATACAGTGCTTCCCACATATCACCACTGCCGACGTGAGCATGAGTGAACCAACCGTTTTCAAGAGCACCTTCTCTTGCTCTGTCATCAAATCTCAGGGCATTGTTGCCGGGATTCACGATGATATTATTGGTTATGACATTATCTCTGCCGCCGCCGACGTGAATTGAGTTACTCGGAATATTGATAAGAAGATTGCCGTAAATTTGTTGACCTGAAACCGCATCATCAAGATAGATACCATCGGGGTTGTGATTTTCCGAACCGACATTATAAATACAATTGTATCTTACAACATTGCCGTACCACACCCAGCTTCTTCCCGAATAAATTGCGCCTGCATCATCCGAAAGAAGACATACATCGTGGATAAGATTATATTCAATAATGTGATTGTTGCCTTTGTAAGTAATTGCTTCGTGAGGAGAGTTCGCCATTTCGTTGTGAGAACAAATATTTCCCACGCCTTCAAGAGTGACGGCCGGCTGATAGGTCTGGTAAATTTCCGACCAATCGTGGATGTAATTGTTGTCAGCCTTGCTGTTGCCGGGAGTAAGAGTTTCTGTATCGCCGCCGGAAATAATAATTCCACCCTTTCCGGTACGGGTGATTTCGTTGTTATATGCAAGATTGTTGCTTCCATTCATAACAAGAGCATTACCTGCAACATTTTTGATAAGACAATTCTGAACGGTATTGTTATTGCCTGTTATAACTACGCCGTCACTTCGTGTTCCTTTTACGGTTAATCCGTCAAAGGTGATGTAATCAGCCTCGGAATTTATTACGGGATTGAGTGAGAGTGAAAGAATAATTTCTGAATTATCCTTGTTTTCAGGTTCCCACACACAAAGCAGTCCCTTTTCTCTGTCGAGATACCATTCTCCGGGTGCAGAAAGTTCTTCAATAACGTTGAAAAAATAGTACGGTGCATCTTCTTTTGTTCCGTAAAGACTGACAAACCTGGGAGAAAGCTCACGAGTATCTTTATCAAAACTTCCTATGGGGGTTGAAGCATCCGCCCAATCATATTTCCAATAGCCGAACATCCACACATCATCAAGGTTTTTCCAGCCTGAAATTTTCTTTGCAAGTTCAGGATTAACTTTGTAAATGTCCGGTTCGGGATTACGGATTTCATGCCAATTTTTAACCTCTGTAAGCGCACCGTCGGATTCCTTGCCCAAACCTGTTTTTACAACCTCTTCGGTATAAAGATATTCATTATCGGGATATCTTGCAATGGTTTGTCTTATGTCATCCACGAAAAGCTCGCAATAAAGAGGACCTGTATAATCGCCGTCATAGTTATCTGCTGTGTGGTAAGAGCCGATTGCATAAATCTTACCCCAATCCTCTTTGGTGAGCGAGTACGGTGCTTTTGTCAGGTCAACAACCATAACATTTTCCTGAGCATCGGCAGAAAGTCTTTCTGCAATTTCGGGATAACTTTTTACATTTTTAAAATCAGCGGTATTAAGTGTTATACCACCATTGATAATAACCTCACCGTTATAAGAACGGTATGTTACGGGACATTCCTCTGTGCCTGAATCCTCTTTGGTAAGTTCGAGAGAAGACACACGGTATTCACCGCCTTCTATGCAAACCGTAATACCGTTTTTGCCTGCTTTATCTGTGTTTCTTACAGCTTCAACAGCTTTTTCAATTGTCAGAAACGGTGAATCTTTTGTACCGCTGTTTTCATCATTGCCGTTTGTGCTGACATAAAAATCTCCGACCATCATTTTAGCATCATCCTTTTCTTGCGATAGTGCAGTAAAAACAGGTACAGGTGCTATGTAATCTTCGTAAATCAAATCATAGATATGTGATTTGATATAGGTATGACTTCCGAAGAGAAATCCGATAACAATAAGTACGGAGAGAATGACTTTTAAAACCTTGTTGTTAAATATCCTGAACATACAAAGCAGAGCCATAACAGATGTAATGATGAATGTGAGATACACGGGAATAACCATTGCCGCCAACTCAAGCTCACCGCTGCCGATTACGGCATTTATCAAAAACATAAGTCCCATAAGGACAAACGCAAAGACCAAAGCCGTTAAAACTGCATTCAATGCTTTTTTCTTTTTATCCGCTTTTTTGCTCAGCGGTATCGAAAGCAATGCCCCGCCAAGGCAAACAACAAAGCCGAGAATAAACTGAAGCGGTGTATATTCAAAACAGAGATATTGCATGTGGTAGTAATATAAACCGACAATTGCAAAAGCTATGCCCAAAACAAGACAAATTGTTCCGGAAATTATTGTTTTCAAGGGTTTCTTCATAAAAATAAATCCTCCTGAATTCTGATTTGTTGAAATAATTATAGCACAATGTAACCTTTCTTTTCAATCGCCGGTGACAAAATACTCCCTGCGTTTCTGTGTTATGTAGTTATGTTTGTTGCCCCGATAAATTGGAATTTAATCGATACTTATATTCCTATAATTTCTCTGATTTCTTTTGCGTCAACATCATTAAGACTGCAATTATTGAAAACTGCGATATAAGCTGCAACACCTGCAGCTTCACCGATTCCTACGCAGATAGGCATTGCTCTGAAATTTGAATGTGCCATATGTGTACCCGAAATGTTTCTTCCGCAAATCAGAAGGTTTTCTTTAATTTCAGGAATAAGACAGCCATAAGGAATGGTATACCCTTTATCTTGCTGAAAATGCTTTTGTACCCCTGTTTTGTCAAGACCTGACCCCGTAATATTATGTACATCAAAATTGAAGTAAGCATCTTTTACAACATAATCATCAAAGACTTTCGCTTCGAGAATATCTTGCTCATTCAAGGTGTATTTACCCTTGAAATGTCTTGTTTCACGAATGCCCATAAGGGAAGCAGAGCTGATAACATAACATTTTTCGTAACCGGGAACAAAATTACGCAGATATTTTACTATGTCATCCATCTGTCTGCGACAAGTGAGAGTTGCTTTTGTTAAATCCTCTGCATCTGTACCGTCAATATTAACAGCATTTGTCATATTGCAGGTAACAATACCCGGAAGTGTTGATTTATATGTAAGAATATGTCCTGCAGGATAAGGAATATGTTCTTTGGCAAGAGCCTGAAGTTCACCGTTCGGTGTTTCATAGGTTGATTCAAATGAACCTAAAAATACAGCTCGGTCATAGTCAACACCGCCGACTTTGAACATAAGTGTTGCAGGTTGCATTTTATTATCATTTTCTCTGCCGAGAACAAATTCTGCTCCTGCTCTTGCAGCAATATCACCGTCACCCGTAGCATCAATAGTAATTTTTGCATAAATATCTGTTTTGCCCGATTTGTTGATAACGGTTGCACCGAGGATTTTGTCTCCATCGCAGATTGCATCCTCAGCGAAAGTATAAAGCATGAGCTTGCAACCAACCTCACAAAGCATTTCAAGATAAAGTGTTTTCAGTTTTTCAGGGTCTATCAGGTTGGTGATTTCGTTTTTGAATTCACCTTCATTATTTTCAGATGTTCTTTTCAGAATTTCATAATACAAAGGACTTGTGCAACTGCCTGTCCAATGGCTCATAAGACCTGAAGTTGAAATTCCGCCAACATCTCCGCTTTGCTCAACAAGAATAACCTTTGCACCATTTTTTGCAGCAGTATATGCCGCTGCAAATCCGGAAGGACCACTTCCGAGAACAAGAACATCGGTATGTAATTCAAACGTTTTAATCATATTTAATACCTCAAATTGTAAGTGGGAAGTTGTCGTTACAAATCAATGTTGATTTCGTATTTATCTTCAATAAGCAAATAGTTCACGTTATGCTTTTGTGCAAGAGATAACACTTCTGCATTACCTTCCAATACACTTTCTATTGTACACCATTTATTGTCCAAACGATTTTCAATTATATTTGCGTATCCCTTTATATCCGCAAAATGATTTCTTATATAGTTCTCGCTCATTACAAGGCAATAATATCTAATATTTTGAATATATTTGGAGTCAAAGTCTTTTTGCCAATCGAACGGAATATAGCAACCTTCAACAATTAAGTTCTGCTTGTTCTCAACAGCAGTTTTTATCATTTCACGAACAATTGGCCACAGGTATGAAGTCAAATCGCTATCATCACTCATCGGTGTAAGGGCTGTATTACCGCTACGAATTAACCCCATCTTCAAATGGTCAATGGACAAATATGGGTATTTATATTTTTCAAGCAGTTGCTGTGCAAGTGCGGTTTTTCCCGTATGAGATGCGCCTGTAATTAAAATAATCATTAGCTTTCGTCCTTACGAATTCTTATTTGTCGAGATATTTAAAAGGAAAGTGCAATAGTTTTTATTGCGAACAACCATCGGTTTTTAGTCCATGTGCAAGGTGTATCAATATGTATTATGTAACTTTTTATGTAATTTTTATTTTTCAAAAACGGGATATGTTCTTCTGAAAACAGAATTTAATTTTCTGAAATAATCAAAATCTACATTATCAATTGTTTCCTTTGTTGTGCGGTAACGCCAATTTTTTTCAGGAACACCCGGAATATTCATTCTTGCATCGCTTCCGAATCCGCACATATCCTGAAAAGCAATAATTGCCGTGTTGGAAGAAGATTTCCATACACTTTCTATAATCTTGCGACAACTTTCAGATTTATAACCGCCGTCACCCCAGTTTTGTCCCGTAAAACCTATGTATTCGAGGGCAAATGCTCTTTCTTTCTCACTTGCTTCCCATAACCAACCAAGCAGTGTGTTATTATCGTGCGTACCGCAGTAATTTACAGAATTTATAACTGTGTTGTGGGGAAGATGCAAAGAATCTGCATCGGGGTCAAAACCGAACTGAACAACTTTCATTCCGGGGAAACCTGTGTCTGAAAGCAATTTAATTACATCTTCTCCAAAAGTACCCAGATCTTCTGCAATAATCGGAAGTTCGCCGAAAGCTTCTTTTACCTTGTCGAAAAGTTTCATTCCGGGACCTTTTGCCCATGCTCCGTTTTTGGCAGTATCAGAATCGGCGGGGATTTCCCAATATGAAGCAAATGCTCTGAAATGATCAATTCTTACACAATCATAGGTTTTAAGCGATTGTGAAATTCTTGAAAGCCACCACTTAAAACCGTCTTTTTCCATATAATCCCAATTATAAAGGGGATTTCCCCACAACTGTCCGTCTTCGGAAAAATAATCAGGAGGACATCCGGCAACTTTTTTCGGTTTAAGCGTTTCTTTATCTATCATAAACTGAGAAACATTCGCCCAGACATCGCAGGAATCCATAGCAACATATATGGGCATATCACCTATAATTGCAATCCCTTTGCTGTTTGCATATGTCTTTACAGCGTTCCATTGCTTATAGAAAAGATACTGAGTGAATTTCCAGAAAGCACATTCTTCTTCAAACTCTCCTCTCGAAGCATCAGCAGACGAAAAATGTGCATATTTCTCATCCCACTCCCACCAAGGAGCATCATTGTACTTATCTTTGAGTGCCATAAAAAGTGAAAAATCAGAAAGCCATGTATTTTCTTTATCGAAATCTTTTATTTTCTGTGCCGTTTCAGCATTTATGTTAAGAAATGCCTTCCTGAGAAGCTTCAGCCTTTTTTCTGATGCAAACTCATAGTCGGCAGTATAGGGAGAACCGTGGTATATATTTTCCTCATAGTCTTCCTTGGTACAAAGGCCATCTTCATATAAAGCCTTAGGATCAATAAAAAGAATATTTCCCGCAAAAGCAGATGCCGAACAATAAGGCGAATTAGCTTTATCTACTGGGTTAAAAGGCAAAACCTGCCAATACCCGAAATTCATTGATTGCAGTTTGTCAACAAAATATCTGCAGTTTTCATCAAAAACACCAATACCATAATCTGAAGGAATGGTAGAAATATGCATAAGTACACCCGCACCACGTTTGTTTAACATAAAAACACCCCTATGTAATAATTTTACCGTAACAATTAAACGGAACCATATAAGTCTATCATATAGCCGATTTGTTGACAATATGTTTTGTCGAACTAATTATACCACCCATACTGGCAAAAAGGCAACTGTTTTTTACTGTTATGAGTGACAGGGGTGGTGATTTTATACTCCGTAAAACTTTTACACTTACGGAACTGCCGTAAAAATGAAAAAAGCACTCATTTTTAGAGTGCTTAAAGGTATAAAAAAGACCGAAACCCCTATAAATCAAGGGATTTCGGCTGTATTACCTAAGCTGTACTTAGGTGGTGCGAGTGTTCATGAGGGATTATGCTTTATATTTACTTTTGTTTTCGGGTATGTTATACTTAACATAAAGCGAGGTGTTTTTAGATGACATTAGACGAAATATATGAATCATTTATTTGGGATGCATCATACACTGATGAAGAATATGAATCTAAGATTGCTTTTGGCATAAATGAGGCAAAAAAATATAAATACCTTTATCCTTTTATTCAACCGGTAATTCCCGAAAAATCAAAATGCATATGGGAACCGTGTGCAAGGATTATTGCATTAAAATCAGATGAAGAACTCAAGCCATATTTGTATTTATTATTTGAGTGGTTACAAGATTTGAATTGGCCCGGCGCTTATGTGATTTTTGAGAGATTATTAAAAATGCCTTTTTCATTATTGGAAAATGAATTAAATCATTGTAAATGGCGAGCCGAAAGAGAAAACGATGAGTTGTGGTTGATGGCTCTTAAAGATTTTAGTAAACAAATAAATTTGTAATTTTAAAAACAAAACCCACTTTGACATCTTTGCAGTAAAGCTGAAAGTGTCATAGTGGGTTATATACTTTTGTATAAAAAATTGAGTATTCACAGGTCAAATCCCTTATGAATACTCAATATGTTCGGAGTGACGGGACTTGAACCCATGGCCTCCTGGTCCCGAACCAATAGGTTATCAGATTCATGACGTTTGTAAAAGCTAATAATATAGCCGTTTTTTTCCTTTATACGCTTGTGATTTACTTGAAATTGTGCCCGAAAGATGTGCCGATAAAAATGTGTACAAATTGTACAAAGAGATTATTTGTTTGATATCATTAGTTTTTTATTATGTGTCGTTAATAAAAAATCTTCCTATATCATGTTCTCAGAGTGGTTGCTTTTTCTCAGTTTGAAAGTGCTAAAAATAAATAAATTTCAGGGGAATTGACTGTCCGCCAAGCAGCAGAATTTTGCGGAATGAATTACTCAACTTTTTAAAGAAAATCTAAGAATATTTGTGTGAAAATGTAGACTTTTTGAAACGGTTGTGATATTATAAAACAGAATATAATAATCTGGGAAAATATGATGATTTTTAATATTTGATTTTTGTAACACATTTCAGTTTGTCTTTGGAGGTGTATAGCTGTGATTGAAATAAACGGAAAAATCCTGTGCGACGGATGCTTTAAAGAGCTTGATAAAGAAAGTGAATGCAGTTGTGGCTTTTCCGGAAATTATGCAAATAGTCTCCAAAGCGGAATGATTATTAACGGAAGATTTATTGTGGGAAAGCAGGTCAGGGAAAGCGATACGGTAAAAGAATATCTTTGCTATGACCCTCAGAAGTCAGATACAGTTCTGATTAAAGAATTTTTCCCGAAAATGCTTGTTTCAAGAAACGGTGATAATAGTGTTCAGATTAAGGATGCAGACGATCTGACTGCATATAACTCTTTAATGCAAAGGTTTATAGAACTTATGCAGATACCTCAGAGATTGTCGTCTGATTGCTTTATCAAAGTTGAAAATGCTTTTTATGAAAACAATACGGCATATTTTGTGATTAAAAACCATTCGCAGCTTACTGTAAGGGAGTATATTGAGAGTGGTAAAAAAATATCTGATAAGCAAGCGGTGCTTAGTCTTAGCTTGGCAGTAAAAGGTTTATGTGAACTCAAGGAGAATGGTTTTGTCAACAGCAAAATATCTGACAGGAATGTTTACATAGATGATGATGGCATTGTAGCAGATGTTTTTGAGACTGATCAGTATGATCTTGCACATCATATGAAAGAGTCGGTAGCTTTCGGAAAAACTTCATTTTATATGTCTGCTTACGATTTTGCAAAAAAGGAAAAGGATATTTCTTCTGATATTTTTTCCTTTGGTGCAGTACTTTATACAATGCTTACCGCAAAGCAACCTCAATCGCCTTTTAAAGCGGAAGCTCAGTTTGACAAAACTGCCCTTGAAAACAGTACAAGTGAGAAAAGGCTTGTTAAAATCATTGAGAAGATGTGTAGGATTGATGGCCAAAAATATGAGAGCCTTTCATCTCTTGTGAAGGATATTAACAGGCTTTCAAGAAGATATGGTTTTGAAAAAATAAAAATAAGCAGTGCACTTGAAGAAACAAATAAAACAAAAAACAACGGCAAAACAATTAAAATCGTGATTGCTTTATTGTTCGTAATATTGGTTGTTGCGGCAGGATTTATTTTTGCTGATAAATTGCCGTTTTTCAGAGATGTAGATATACCATCTTTGTCTGAAATATTCAGTAAATGTCTGACCTTTATAAAAAGTAAATTTTCAGGAGGATTATTATGAATTACAGTTCTTTAGCAAAGCGTTTTGGAGCGTTTATCGTTGACAGTATGATTACAGCCTTTATAGGCGGAGGACTTGCACTGGCGACCGGGTTGTGGTACACAAGTTTTATTTCTGTTTTTGTGTCGGCGGCGTATTATATTTTCTGTGAGGGAAGCGTGTGGCACGCAACTCTCGGTAAAAAGCTTTTCAATATAATTGTGGTCGATGAAAACGGAAAAGGAATTGATTACGGCAAAGCAGCAGTCAGATATATCGGCAGATATCTTTCCGGACTTATATTGGGCATTGGCTATTTAATTGCGGCTTTTTCTGATGAGAAACAAACTCTTCACGATAAACTTGCAAATACATATGTTGTTGACGGTTCATTTAACGATGCGGGTGTCGGTACAGGTTCAGAAAGCGGACATGCAGTAATAGGAATAAGGGGAGAAGCAGCAGGAACAAGTTTTCCTATAAAAGGAAATGGTTTGCTTATGGGCTATGATCCCACTGTTTGTCAGATTGTTCTTAAAAGATCAAAGGGTGTCAGCAGAATGCATTGCTTTGTTTCATATAACCCTGCAAGCGGAATGTTTATCCTCAGCGACAGAGGCTCATCCTATGGTACATTTACACAATCAGGCTTAAGGGTAACTCCCGAAAGAAATGTTGCTTTAAAAAGCGGTGAAAGATTTTATCTTGGTTGCGCAGAAAATCTTTTTGAAGTCAAATAAAACACGGTTTTGAATCTATAAATTGTTTTTATCTTTCAGGGGGAATAAAGATGATAAAACTTAACGATAAAAATCTTTGCGAACATTGTTTTTCAGAGATTGAGGAGAATGCGTATAAGTGTCCTAACTGTTCTTCTGAAAAAAATAATTCTAAATATCCTACAGCTTTACCTGAAGGCACAATCCTTGCGGGCAGATATGTTGTGGGCAGAGTTCTCGGTAAAGGTGGCTTCGGTATAACCTACCTTTGCTATGACACGAGAGAAAACAAAACAGTTGCTATTAAAGAATATCTCCCTGACCACCTGACTCACAGAAATACCGGCGAAACACATGTTTCGACCTATAGCGGTGAAACTGAGGAATATTTCAGGACAGGTGCTCAGAAATTCTTTGAGGAAGCAAAGCTTGTTTCAAATTTCAACGGCAATCCTAATATCATCAGTGTTTATGAGTTCTTCTATGAGAACAATACAACTTACTTTGTTATGGAATACCTTGACGGTGTTGATCTGAAAACCTACATAAAACAAAAAGGCGGAAAGATACCTGAGGGAGAAGCACTCTATATTGCAGAAAAAGTTATTCAGGCTCTGATGATAGTCCACAGTACAAATATCTTACACAGAGATATTTCACCTGATAATATTTTTATCTGCAGTGACGGAAAAATAAAGCTTATTGATTTCGGTGCTGCAAGACAGGTTATGGGTGAGGTTTCAAAAAGTCTTTCGGTAGTTCTTAAAGAAGGCTTTGCACCTATTGAGCAGTATCAGACAAGAGGTAAACAAGGACCGTGGACTGACATTTACGCTCTTGGTGCAACACTTTATTATTCACTGACAGGTGAAGTTCTTGATAATGCAATGACAAGAATGACTGATGACAGTCAGATGAACCTTAACAGCGTATCACCGGAGTTTGCAAACATTCTCACAAAGATGCTCGAAATCAAGAAAGAGGACAGATATCAGGATACAATTGAACTGAAAAAAGATATTACGGCATTGACAGAAACAGTACCACCTCCACCGCCACCTCCGCCTGTTGATCCGTGGTACAAAAAATTTGTTAAAAAAATCAGAACTTTATTTACTTCTGTTAACAAGAAAAAACTTATTGCAATTGCAAGCTCAGTAGCAGTAGTTATAATCTCAGTTATTGTTGCAGTGTATGTAAGTAATAAAAACAATGTTACAGAATCATCAGGTGGTAATGTTTCAGGTAATGGCACACCTACATTGAACGGAACTATCAATGTAAATGATTTTACGGAAGAAAACAAAACTTCCGCTACAAAAGAAAACAAAACCAAAGCAGATAAAGAAGAAAAAACGACAAAGAAGAAAACTTCAACAACTAAAAAGAAAACGTCTACCACAAAGAAAAGAACTTCTACAACGAAAAAAAGTACGCAGAAGTTATCTTTTAAAAATCGTTATGATACCTTATCGGCAGGTGCAACGGGAACTATAGGTATTAAATCAGACGGAACTGTTATTGCAACAGAAGATTGGGCCAGGATATATGATTGTGATTTATCAGGTTGGGAAAATATAATTGCTGTCGCAGCTGGAAATCAACACTTGGTGGGACTTAAGTCTAACGGTACTGTAGTTGCAACGGGCAAGAACAGTGCCGGTCAATGCAACACTTCAGGATGGAAAAATATTGTATCAATAGCAGCTGGATATTGGCATACAGTAGGCCTCAAATCTGATGGAACAGTTGTTTCGGTGGGCAATAATAACTATGATCATGGTCAATGCGATGTTTCTAATTGGAAAAACATCGTAGCTGTTTCGGCAGGGTGCTGGCACACCGTGGGATTGAAATCAAACGGAACAGTGGTTGCAACCGGGTGGGATACTGATGGTCAGTGTAATGTTTCTGGCTGGAGAAACATCGTAGCTGTTTCGGCAGGAGAGGAACACACGGTTGGGTTGAAATCGGATGGAACGGTAGTGGCTGTAGGTTCTGGTTATGATAGTGGTGCATATGATGTTTCGCGTTGGAGAAATATTGTAGCTGTTTCAGCGGGATATGGTTACACAATAGGACTTAAATCTGATGGCACTGTTGTTGTGGCGGGTCGTATTTATGGCGGACCAGATCTTTCAAGCTGGAAAAATATTGTGGCGGTTGATGCAGCTGATAAGTTTGTTGTAGGACTTAAATCTGATGGTACTGTTATTGCGGCCGGTAGCAGTCCAAGTGATCTTGAAAAGCAAGCGATGACTATTAAAAACATAAAAATTCCCAAATAAAAAGTACAATTCAGCGGGGGGAGATAAAATGCTGGAAATAAACGGCAAAAAATTATGCGAACATTGTTTTTCGGAAATTGAAGAAAATACAGACAAATGCCCACATTGTTCATTTGAAAAAAATAATTCTAAATATCCTACAGCTTTACCTGAAGGCACTATCCTTGCGGGCAGATTTGTTGTGGGCAGAGTTCTCGGTAAAGGTGGCTTCGGTATAACCTACCTTTGTTATGACACGAGAGAAAACAAAACAGTTGCAGTCAAGGAATACCTTCCTGACCATCTGACTCACAGAAATACCGGCGAGACACATGTTTCGACCTATAGCGGTGAAACTGAAGAATATTTCAGAACAGGTGCACAGAAATTCTTTGAAGAAGCAAAGCTCGTTTCCAACTTCAACGGCAATCCCAATATCATCAGTGTGTATGAGTTTTTCTATGAAAACAATACCACGTATTTTGTTATGGAATACCTTGACGGTGTTGATCTAAAAACCTATATGAATCAAAAGGGCGGAAAGATACCTGAGGGAGAAGCACTCTATATTGCCGATAAAGTTATTCAGGCTCTGATGATTGTGCATAGCACAAATATTCTTCACCGTGATATATCACCTGATAATATTTTTATCTGCAGTGACGGAAAAATAAAGCTTATTGATTTCGGTGCTGCAAGACAGGTTATGGGTGAGGTTTCAAAGAGTCTTTCTGTTGTGCTTAAAGAAGGCTTTGCACCTTATGAGCAGTATTCAACTAAAGGAAAACAGGGCCCCTGGACTGATATTTATGCATTAGGTGCAACACTTTATTACGCACTGACAGGTGAAAAGCTCGATAATGCGATGGACAGGCTGACGGAAAACAGTCAGTTGAGTTTAGAAAACATTTCACCGGGATTTGCAGAAATAATCACAAAAATGGTTGAAGTGAAAAAAGAGGACAGATATCAGGATACGTTTGAGCTGAGCAAAGCTTTTTCAGCTTTAATTGCCATTGCCGAGAATGAAGAAACTGAAAAAGTTGATGAAACGGTAAATGATGAAGAAACGGTAAATGACGAAGAAACTGTAAAATATGAAGAAAATAATAAGGAAGTCAAGGATAAGGTCAGCTTGAGTGAAAAAATCAAAGCATTTACCGTGGGTACAGTTCAAAAAATTAAAGATAGTACAGGGGAAATCAACCTTGATGCGAAGAATAAAAAACGCATTTTAGCTGTTGTCGGCTCAATTGCGGTTGTAATAATCTCAGTTGTTATTGCTGTATCAGTAACTGATAAAAACAATGTCACAGAATCATCAGGCGGTAACATTTCAGGTAACGGTACACATACATTGAACGCCACTATCGATGTAAATGACTTTACTGAAGAAAGCAAAACCTCTGCCACTGAGAAAGAAAAAACCAAAGCAGAAAAAGAAGAAAAAACTACAAAGAAAAAATCAGAAAAAACAACAAAGAAAGTATCAACTACAAAGAAAAAGCCTTCTACAACAAAGAAAAAAACGCAGACATTATCTTTTAAAAATCCATACAATACAATAGCAGCGGGTGCTCTCCACACAGTAGCAGTTAAATCTAATGGTACAGTTGTTGCAGTGGGCAACAATAAGAATACAGAATGTGATGTTTCTGATTGGAAAAATATTGTGTCTGTAGCAGCAGGAAGTTGGCATACAGTAGGCTTGAAATCAGATGGAACAGTCGTTGCTGCCGGGAACAATTCATATGGTCAGAGTAATGTTTCTGGCTGGAAAAACATTGTAGCAATCCAAGCGGGAAAAGATTATACGGTAGGTCTCAGAAGCGACGGAACAGTTGTTGCAACAGGCGGCAATGAACACGGTCAATGTAATGTTTCAGGATGGAAAAATATTGTAGCTATTTCAGTCGGCAGTAATAATACTGTGGGACTTAAATCAGATGGTACTGTGGTAGCGACAGGTGATAACTGTTGCGGACAATGTGACGTTTCGGGATGGAAGAACATCGTAGCTATTTCGGCACAGCATCATACTGTAGGACTAAAATCCGATGGAACGCTTGTTGCAACAGGAAGCAATACATATGGTCAGTGTAATGTTTCCAGTTGGAAAAATATTGTTGCCATTTCAACAAGCGCTGCTCATACTGTCGGACTTAAATCAGATGGAACAGTTGTTGCAATAGGATACAATAACGACGGCCAATGCAACGTTTCAAACTGGAAAAATATTGTAGCTGTTTCGACATTCGAACATCATACTGTCGGACTTAAATCTGACGGAACTGTTGTTGCCGTAGGCTTTAACGACTATGGTCAATGCAATGTTTCCAGCTGGAAAAATATAAAGGATCCCAAATATGGTGGCTTGCAATAGAAGAAAGACAATCCTGCATAAAAAATAAAACAATTTATCGGGGCTGATACAATGCTGGAAATAAACGGCAAAAATCTTTGTGAACATTGTTTTTCTGAAATACCTGCAGGGCATACTCAGTGTCCTGTGTGTACAACAGAAAGAAATAATTATAAATATCCCACCGCTTTACCTGAAGGTACGATTCTTGCAGGCAGATATGTTGTAGGCAGAGTGCTTGGTAAGGGCGGCTTTGGTATAACTTACCTTTGCTATGACTCGAGAGACGGAAAAAAGGTTGCTGTCAAGGAATACCTTCCTGATGCATTTTCACACAGAAACACAGGTGAAACGCTTGTTTCTACCTATGGCGGTGAAAATGAAGATTATTTTAAAAAGGGTGCGCAGAACTTTTTTGAAGAGGCGAAGCTTGTTTCGAATTTCAACGGAAACCCCAATATTATCAGCGTCTATGAGTTCTTCTATGAAAATAACACCACTTACTTTGTTATGGAATATCTTGAGGGTGTTGATTTCAAAACATACATAGAAAGCAAGGGCGGAAAAATATCCGAGGATGAAGCACTGTTTGTTGCAGAAAAGGTTGTTCAGGCACTTATGATTGTGCATAGTCGAGATGTTTTTCATCGTGATATTTCACCCGATAATATTTTTATATGTAAGGATCTGACTGTAAAGCTTATTGACTTTGGTGCTGCAAGGCAGGTTATGGGTGAGGTTTCAAAAAGCCTTTCCGTAATTCTTAAACAAGGCTTTGCACCTATTGAACAGTATCAGACAAGAGGCAAACAAGGACCGTGGACTGACATTTATGCTCTTGGTGCAACACTGTATTTTGCGTTAACAGGAAATCTTCTTGATGATGCTATGTCAAGATTAACTGAAGAAAAAGCTCTTGATTTCAATGGCATTTCGTACGATTTTGCAAAAATTATCAACAAAATGATTGCTGTCAGAAAAGAGGACAGATATCAGAACACATTCATACTTAGCGGGGAACTGTCAAATCTTCGTAATAAGAGGTTAACTGAGCAAAAGGGTAAGACTGAGACAACAGAGAAAGACAAAAGTAAGGTTGAATTTGTCGAAAAAATAAATACGCAAGTCAAGACACTTATAAATAGTATTCAGGGAAAAATCAGTAATACTCAAGAAAAAAATAATAATATTCAAGGTGAAAATAATAAGAAACCAAAAAACAAGAAAAAAACATTAATAATCGCGATAAGCGTTATAGCAGCACTGCTTTTAATTACATTCATAGTTGCATTGGTTGATTATAATACCCATAATCCTTATGAACCGTCGTATGATGATTTGACAGCCGAAGAAACAAGCACTGCGGAATTCCCTGATTTCGGAGAATTTGCTGACGTCTCGGTAACACTTGTTAGTGTTGATGAAAGTAAAGAAAACGTTATTGAACACACGTATTCTTTTAAGTCATATTTTAACAGTGATGACACGAAACGGTTGGTGGGTGAGTATGCAGACTTAGTTGATGATTATTATGATTTTTCAATGGTAAACAACTATGATGATTATGATTATGAATTTGTTTACACAGGTGATGCTGAGGTAGAGGATTACTATCTTGTTTACGACGAAGACAGCAAAAGTCAGGATATTCACTTTGATATTGACTGCTTTAGTGAAGACGGTGAATGGTTAGTCCATATCCGTTACGGTACAGGACTTGAACCTGTAACACCGGAGTACACATATTACGGATTGGGATATATAGAATGAAAATTTGCTTCGTTGTTCCAACAAAGCAGAAACCTTGTTAAATAACATCATCTTTTGATGATGCAATAATAAAAAAAGGAGTAAAAATTATGGTAATTAAACAATGTCCGAACGGACACAGCTACAATGGTGATGAATTTGCAGAATGTCCCCATTGTTCGGGAGCGAGAGAAATAGGACAGACAATTCCTCTCGGTATGAACAGTAACGGCAATGCACAGTTCAGTGCAACGGAGGCTCTGCGTGATGTACACACAATTCCTCTTAACCATCAGGATATGGGTGTTACTCAGGCACCGCACAATCAGTTTGTCACAACTTTTCTTGATTCAAAAAAGAATTCAGAAATCAAGCCTGTAAGAGGCTGGCTTGTTGTTGTTGAAGGTGATAAGCTCGGTATGGATTTCAGAATTCATACAGGCAAGAATACTGTGGGACGCTCGTCAAAAAATGATATTTGTATAAATTTTGACGGTGGCATCTCAAGCGAAAACAGCGTTTCGATTACATACGATGACAGAAATAATATGTTCTTTATTCAGTCCGGTGAAAGCAAAAACAATGTTTATATCAACAATCAGCTTCTTCTTGATTCAAAGCAGATCAAGGATAACGATATAATTGAAATCGGCTCAACAAAGCTTGTTTTCAGAGCTCTCTGTAACGAAAGCTTCAACTATTAAGAATTAAAAGCAGGTGATCTTGTGTTTGGGAAGAAAAAGCACCGTAAAAAACGTAATTCACTCCCCGAAACAAAAACCGTTCAAAAAAATATGTCTCTGAAAATTACTCTTGATGATGCGACCATCCTGAGTTTCGGAAATGCCCAGCATCAGGGCAAACGACCTTATCAGGAGGATAGTTTCGGCTTTTCAAGTCTCGACAACAAGGAGCTTCTGAATTCCAAGGGTGTCCTTGCTGTTCTTGCTGACGGAATGGGTGGCTTGTCAAACGGTAAAGCGGTAAGCTCGACTGTTGTTTCCTCAATGCTTGAATATTTCAATAATCCTGATACCGTCTGCCAATCTTCACAACAGCTTTTGTGGTTGACAGAACGCATAAACGAAGAGGTTTGCAGAAAGTTTTGTCCTGACGGACAGATAAAAGCAGGCTCAACCGTTGTAAGTGCGCTTGTGCATAAGGGCTTTCTTCATTGGCTTTGTATCGGTGACAGCAGGATTTATCTTAAGAGGAAAGATATGTTGTATCAGCTCAACGAAGACCACGATTATCTCAACAGTCTTCTGGAAGATGCGTTCAGGGGCAGAACTTCTTATGAGGATGCTTTTTGTGACCCGCAAAAGGATGTTCTTGTAAGCTGTATAGGAAATTCCGAATTGCCTGAGGCAGATTACAGCATTGACGGTCTTGAACTTGAAAAAGGAGACGTAATTGCTCTTTGTTCTGACGGTATTTATAACGCAATAACAAAAGAAACATTTAAAGACCTTCTGTCAGACGATGCACAGGCATCTGCACAAAGAATAGAAAAAGAAGTTTTACGACAGAATTTTCAGAATCAGGATAACCTGACAATTATAGTTATTTCAGTTAATTGACGAAAGGAAAATAATTATGAAAAAAATAAGCAAAATAATTGCAATATTTGCTATTGTTGCAATAATGGTTTCAACTTTTGCAATTTCCGCTTTTGCAGCGAAAGACACAGTTGAAGATTTCAGAAAGAGCGTAGTTTACATTGAGACAGAATTTAAATATCCTGCTACAAACTCTGACCTGGTAATCACAGGTGCTGTTGCCAGTGGTACTGCGTTTGCAGTAGGCGAACCCGGTAAACCTGTTCAGTATGTGGCTACATGTAATCACTGTGTCTATGAAAAAGAAGGTGTTTATATCTGTGAATTTGATTTATCAGGTAATATTCTCGATATAGCTCTTCTTGAAGACGGCACAAGTTACCCTGCTAAATTTAAAGAAGGTAACAGAATTTATGTTGTAGACTATTTTAAACCCGAAACCGTTTCTATCAGAGCATATTATTCGAAGACAAGCGGTGACTATGTTGAATTGAATGTTATTGGTTATGATGACGAAGTTGACGTTGCTGTTTGCAAACTCGCATCTGAACCTACAGAAAAAATTGAAGCAAGACCTTTCAAAAAACGTGATGTTATCAGCACGGGAGATACTGTTTATGCAATAGGATATCCCAGCACATCTAAGTATTTTGACGGCGAGGGAAAAATGGATTCTTCCGATTCAACCGTCACAAAAGGCATCATCTCAAATACAGTTATGACTTACGGAATGCGCGGTGCTAAAAAGCAGTTCTACGTTCATCAGATTGATGCTGATATTACGAACGGTAACTCCGGTGGACCGCTTTTCACTGAGGATGGTTGCATCATCGGTGTAAATGCTTTCGGTAACATAAATGCCGCTGCTGCTCACAAAGCACAGTATGCTATAACGTCAGATGAACTTATCAAAATTCTTGATGCACATTCGATTCCCTATAAAATTGCAGGAACTGTAAATGTCGGTCTTATCATCGGTATTGTTGCAGGTGTGATTGTGCTTGCTGCAGTAGCAGTTGTTATTATTCTTCTTACAAGCAAAAAGAATAAAAAGAGTCCTGTTGACAATGCAAATACAGCAGCAGATAACAGAATGGACAATGTGGTTTCTCCTTTAACAGGTAAATACTATCTTATTGGTGTGAAAGGTGTATTTGAAGGTAAAAAATATTCAATTGATAACAAAGCCGTTATCGGAAGAAACAGTGAAAGATGTAACGTTGTTTTCCCTGAAAACCATCCGGGAATAAGTGCTGTGCATTGCGAAATTGTCAGAAGTGGCTCAGGTCTTGTAATTAAGGATTGCGGTTCTTCTTACGGAACATTTATCGGCTCAGGTGAAAAGCTTACACCAAATAATCCTGTTGTTCTCAGAAGCGGTGATATGTTCTGGGTCGGCGATAAAGAAAATGTTTTTGAAGTAAAATACTAATCAGAACGGATAGTGTAGATTATGGTTTTTGAAACTTTTGCTCATACAGATAAAGGCGGCAGAAAAAACAATGAGGATTTCTGTGCTTGCGACAAAAACATCTGGGCGCTTGCCGATGGCTTGGGCGGACACGACTGTGGTGAAATTGCATCAGCCAATGCAGTTGAAACGCTTATCTCCTTGTGGCAGGAAAATCAGGCTTGTATGGACGATGAAAGCCTTATAAAAATGATTGATAAGGTAAATCTCGATATTATCCAACGTCAGAAAGAAAATGATGAAGTTTCACAGATGAGAACGACACTTGTTTTTGCGGTTACAGACGAAAAAACACTTAAATTTGCAAATGTAGGTGACAGTCGTTTTTACTATTTCAGGAACAATAAAATAATCGCTCAGTCAGAGGACCATTCTGTGTCTGCAGCAATCGCAAAACTCGGAGAAATCCGATATGAAGATATCCGCTTTAATGAAGATAGAAATAAGCTTCTCAAAGTAATCGGTAATAGTGAAAACTTGAAAATAAAAGAGCTGTATCAGCCGATATCGGTTCAACAGGGTGATGCTTTCCTGCTGTGCTCAGACGGATTCTGGGAATATGTATATGAACAGGAAATGGAAATTGACCTTACAAAATCTCAAACCCCCGAAGATTGGTTTTCATTTATGGCAAAAAGAGTCCTTCTCAGAACGGAAAATAAGGAAAATGATAATTTTACCGCTATATGCGTAATGGTTGAATAGCAAGTAATAAAGCAAGTGTGGTATTGTTAAATTTATCGGTGATCCGATAATTGAAGGTTAAACACAATAGCAAAAGCAAAGAGGCTGCATCAATAACATCTGCGTACGATGTTTGATACAGCCCCTTCTTTCTGTTTAGAAGTCATTTTCTGAATAAAATTTTACTCCAGATTCATCATTTGCGAGGTATCTTTCGGATGTTCTTTTATTTGTTTCTCGGTTATTTTTCTTATTGTTCAGAAGGTTTTGAAGTGGTGTTCTGAATATAATTCTCGCAGTGGTTCTTATGAAAATTTCTCTATTTTTTACTTGTTTGGTATTGAATTTTTATGGTCAGTTAATCTGAAAATCGTAATTACGAGAAATATTAAAAGCTCACAAGTTACGGTTTTTGGTTTTCGTGAGACTTATTTGGTAATTTAATTTTACCTTATAACAAGAGGTTAGTCGAATGTGTGGAATATTAAATTGTTTTCAGTATGGATACTTGATAGACAGAAAAAATCCGAACGCTTCACCTATAAGGTAAGGGTTCGGATTTCTTTCAGATGTCTAACTACTCCACCTTTGATACAAAATAGGGAGAGTTTCAAAATTGAGAGTAGGGTTTCAAATTGCGTGTCAGGGTTTCATTTTTAAGGGTATGGTTTCAAATGAAATTTACTTTTTCTTTTTTGCTACTACTGCAATAATTCCTGAAGCTGTTGCCGCCACACTTAACGCTCCTGTACCAATCTTGGCGAGATTTTCATCCCTTTTTACCTTTGTATCATCCTTTTTAGCCTGACAACTATATTTTCAGCGGGGTCCAGAAACTTGGACAAAATACAACCCCACCTGAAGGTTTCTTTCAAGTGGGGTAGCATTTCGCTCGATAGATTGGAATTTGTCATTTTAAATCGATATTGTTTTTGTGTTTGTTTTCAACAAGAACTTATTGCAGCAATGCATCTGTAACGAAAGGTTTCCATTCTTTTTTTGAATAGTCATAAGCTCCGAAGCCTGCATTGTATTCCCA
>SVPP01000035.1 GCA_015065765.1 Oscillospiraceae bacterium
TAACGGTATTGACGGTTATGTGGTAACTGATATTGAAATTGTCCCCAGAGAGGTTGAAATAAGCTGGTATGTTGACGATATATATGCGGAAAATATTGTCATTCCGTATGACGGTAATTCCCATACATTAACTGCAAGCTTCCTTGATGAAAATTGGAGTGTTGTTGATGTTGAGGTTCAGAACAGTATCAATACAGATGCGGGTACATATACCGCTACTGTAGTATTTGATAACCCCAACTACACAATTAAAGAGGGCACAGAGCAGGTAGCTTACACAATTACTCCCAAAGCAGTTGATATCATCTGGAGTGAAGAAACCCGGTTTGAATATGACGGAAATGCTCATTCCGTTACAGCTTATTACCTTGATATTAACGGTGAAAGAGTTGATGCTCAGGTAGAAAACGGCACAAACACAAATGCAGGCGAATATACTGCAACCGCGGTAATTACTGACACAAACTATGTGATAAACGAAGGAACACAAGCAATTGATTATGAAATTATAGGCATCAATGTGGTTTTTGATAAAACAGAAGCAGATATCTCTAATGATAATCCCACAGTTCAGATTACTGCAACGGTAACACCTGAGGATGCGTCAGATAAGTCGCTTGTTTGGGAGTCTGACAATGAAGACGTGGCAATTGTTGACCAAAACGGTCTTGTAACGTATGTGGGAAAAGGAACGGCAGTTATTACGGCAACAACAGTCCACGGAAATACTGCAAGCTGTACGGTACGTACAGAACATGTGTGCAACAGCGAAATCCTTGCATTTGTTGAGAGTACAGAGGCAGATTGCTTCAATGACGGCAATATAGCTTACTACGTATGCACCTGCGGAAAGCTTTATCTTGATTTTGAAGCAACAAATCAGATAACTGCAGAGGAGACAGTAATTCCTGCTCTTGCCCATCCGTCAGAAAATGTTATTCATACAGAGCCTACAGAAGCAACCTGTACGGAAGACGGAAATACTGAATACTGGACCTGCTCGCTTTGTAACAAGCTTTTCAGCGATGAGGAATGTACGGTTGAAATTACCCTTGAAGATACGGTTATCGGAGCAAAAGGACACGATGACAGAAACACAATTGAGTGGACTTATGACAGCGAAAATCATTACAAAATTTGCTCGTGCGGTGTTGTTCGAACAACTGAGCCACATGGTTTGGAATGGATAACAGATGAAGATGCTACATGTACTTCAGACGGTGCAAAGCATGAGGAATGTACTGTATGCGGATATGTGAGAAACGAAAATACAGTAATCGAAAAGCTCGGCCATTCTCTGCAGATGACAGAAGCAACTCAAGCAAACTGTACTGAAAACGGAAACATTGAATATTGGACATGTTCTGTTTGCGGTAAGCTTTTCAGCGATGAAGACGGCATAAACGAAATTTCACTCGAAGACACAATTGTTGAAGCAAAGGGACATGATGATGCAGATGAGCTTGAGTGGGCAAATGATGGAGAAAATCATTTCAAGGTCTGCTCTTGCGGTGAAACGCTCATAAATGAACCTCACGATTTTGAATGGGTAACAGATGCAGACCCAACCTGCACTTCAGACGGTGCAAAGCATGAGGAATGTACTGTATGCGGATATGTGAGAAAAGAAAATACAGTAATCGAAAAGCTCGGCCATTCTCTTCAGTATACAGAGGCAACAGAAGCGACATGTACAGAAGAAGGAAACATTGAATATTGGAGCTGTTCTGTATGCGGTAAAATCTTCAGCGATGAAGACGGCATAAATGAAATTTCACTCGAAGACACAATTGTTGAAGCAACAGGACATGATTATATTTCTGTTGTAACACCGCCTACACTTGATGAGTATGGCTATACAACCTATACCTGCTCAGTATGTGCAGAAAGCTATGTTGCAGATTACACAGACCCGCTCGGTCCCGTAGAAAAGATAACAATTGAAGGTGAAATAACAAGCTATCTTTCAGATACAGATCCCATAACCGTTACCTTGCAGAAGGTCGGCTCAGAAGAAGTACGTCAGGTAACATTACAAGGAAACAATGTATCATATGTTTTTGAAAGCGTTACTGAGGGTATTTATACACTGACTGTTTCAAAAAACAAGCATGTAGCGAGAAGCTATGAGATTATTGTAGAAGATACAAGTGTTACACAAGATGTAAAAATTCATTTAATCGGTGATGTTAACGGTGATGGCAGAGTGAATACCATTGATACTGCCCGTGCGAATGCTCATGCGAGGGGCATATCAAGTATTTCTGGCTATGAGTTTGAATGTCTTGATGTTAACGGTGACGATAGAATTAATACTGTTGATGTGGCTCGGGTAAATGCCCATGCAAGAGGTATTACAACACTTTGGTAATTTAAATAAAAACTGAACAAACAAGCCTGTGGATTACTCCACAGGCTTGTTTATTTACATGAAATTCATCTTGCAACCGTTGAAACTGCTTCGCCGGAAAACACATCTCCAAAGCATGTACAAATAAACAGTCAAAAAACTGATTACATGTTTATTTCCGGACTGTTTCTTTTTATTTTGTAAAAAATATTTTTTCTGTCAAAAGTTATGTTTTGTTGAAAGTAACAGTGCGTATATGCTATAATCATTTTAATAAGCTTTAATTTGCACTAATATAAAGGAGGTAAAAATATGGCGTGGTATGACGAGGCTATATTTTATCACATATATCCGTTAGGGCTGACAGGAGCACCAAAGCAGAATTCTTATGGCGAGCCTGTGCATCGCCTTAACACACTGCTCCCCTGGATTTCTCATATCAGAGAAATCGGATGTAATGCACTTTACATCGGACCTCTTTTTGAATCTGTAGGACACGGTTACGAAACAACAGATTACAAAAAATTAGACTCACGACTTGGCACAAACGAAGACCTGACGAACTTTGTGTCAGAATGTCACAAGCAAGGAATACGTGTAATTCTGGATGGTGTGTTCAATCATACAGGCCGTGATTTCTTTGCTTTTCAGGATATAAAAAACAACAGGGAAAATTCTCAGTACAAAGACTGGTACTGTAATGTAAATTTCTGGGGAATCAATTCCTTTGGTGACGGTTTCTCTTATGAAAACTGGGGAGGCTATGACCTTCTTGCAAAATTAAATCAGCACAATCCTGCTGTCAAAGACTATATCTGTGACGTGATTCGTTTCTGGGTACGAGAGTTTGACATTGACGGAATCCGTCTTGATGCTGCAGATGTTATGGATTTCAACTATATGTCATCTCTTCGTCATGTAGCAAATGAAGTAAAACCCGATTTCTGGCTTATGGGCGAAGTTATCCACGGCAATTACTCACGTTGGGCCAATGACGGAACTCTTCATTCCGTAACAAACTATATGCTTCACAAAGCTTTGTATTCTGCACATAATGACCATAATTACTTTGAAGTTGCCCATACAATCAAGTACGTCAGCGGTATGGCGGGAGACCGTCTGAAGCTTTACACTTTTGTTGACAACCACGACGTGGAACGCATTTATACAAAGCTTAAAAACAAAGCACATTTTGTACCTGTGCACGTGATGCTCTATACTTTGCCCGGAATTCCGTCAATCTATTACGGCTCTGAATTCGGTATTGAAGGAAGAAAAGAACGCTCATCTGATGATTCATTAAGACCTGCATTGAATCTCGAGGACTACAAGGATGCAGTCAAAACGAATTCTTGCACAAAACTCATTTCAGCACTTGGCAGAATCCGTCAGAATACACCCGCTCTTACTCACGGAGATTACAAGGAACTGGAGCTTCAGACCACTCATTTTGCTTATGCGAGAACCCTTGACGGCAAGTCAGTAATAGTTACTGTCAACAACGCTGACAACGATGTTGAAATGAGCCTTTCCTGCGGAGATTCTGCAGAATATATTGGTGCATTGACAGGAGAACGCGTGTGTGCAAACGGTGGACGCATTCAGGTGAAAGTATTGGCAAACTTCGGTGAAATCTGGATTCCTGCAGAAAAATGCAATGAAAGATCTGCACCGATTAAAATGGTTGAAATAAAGGAAACTCCTGAACCTGTAAAGATTGTTGAAAAACACGAAAAAACGGAACCCGTAAAAACACATGAAGAAAAGAAAGCGGAAAAAGTAGTCGTAGACCTGAACAAACCATATGAAGATATGTCTGTAGAAGAACTTCAGGAGGCTATCCTTGAAAAAATGAGACGAAACGGCCCTGTAACTGACTACATGTTAGGTACAGTGAGAGAAAACACACATCACGGTTCGCTTGTAAACTGGGTTAAAAGCTTTAACTGAACAACCGGACTATTGATATATAATATCAAAAATCGTAGTGAGAAATGGAAGAGATTTAATGAGATGTTTGTTGCTGACGGACGGCGAGTCCGATTTCAGTGCTGTGCTGGAAAGCTGCGGTATTCCGATTACCCGTATGTCTTTGGAAGATGCCGCAAAAGAAGAACTCAGTATTTATGACACATACGCAGTTCTTGCCTACGGAAAGGTGCTTGATCCGCGTCTTCGTGTCCGTCTTGAAGCAGAAAACGACTGTTTGCTGAGGGGCTTAACAGTTGGAATGAGTGGACAGAAACAAGCTATCTCCAACCCGATGACCTCTACGGTTACGGTTACCTTGAAGCAATAAAAGATGTTTTCGGCCAATAAAAACTCAACATAAGAAGGAGTGCAGACGTAGTGGGGAAAAAGTTTTTTGATTACATAATACATGGTGGCGATTACAATCCCGATCAATGGATAAGAACGCCTGAAATATGGGACGAAGATATGCGTCTGATGAAACTTGCCCACATTAACAGCGCAACCATAGGAATTTTCTCATGGGCAACACTTGAGCCGGAAGAAGGCGTTTATAATTTTGAGTGGCTTGATACCATTCTTGATAAAATGCACGAGAACGGTATATCTGCAATTCTTGCCACTCCGTCCGGTGCACGTCCTGCGTGGCTTGCTGAAAAGTATCCTGAGGTTTTGCGTGTTGACGAAAACGGAATCCGCAACAAATTCGGCGAAAGGCACAATCATTGTCTCACCTCTCCTGTTTACAGAGAAAAGGTGCGTAATATCAACAGAAAACTTGCAGAAAGATACAAAAACCACCCTGCTGTAAAAATGTGGCACATTTCAAACGAATACAGTGGCGAATGTCACTGTGAACTTTGCCGTGCATCTTTCAGAGATTGGCTGAAAGAATACTATCATAACGATATTGACGAGCTGAATTTCAAGTGGTGGAACGGCTTCTGGTCTCACACCCTCAATAACTTTGACCAGATTAATCCTCCCTGCGTAAGAGGCGAAAGTAACACTACAGGTCTTTACCTCGCGTGGAAAAGATTTATAACAGACAGCCACATTTCATTTTTCGAAAACGAGATTGCGCCACTGCGTGAAATCACACCGGACATACCTGTTACTACCAATTTCATGCGCAGATATAACGGTATCGATTATCAGAAATTTGCTTCCCATGTTGACCTTGTTTCATGGGATAATTATCCTGCATGGGACAAGGGCAGAAATCAGAAAGAAGCACTTGAGGCTGCATTTTTGCATGATTTTTTCCGTTCGATAAAAAATGGTCAGCCCTTTTTCCTGATGGAAAGCACACCGTCACTTGTCAACTGGCATGGTGTCAATAAACTTCCGAAATCGGGAATGCACGAGCTTGCATCAATTCAGGCGATTGCCCATGGTGCAGACAGCGTACAGTATTTCCAATGGAGGAAAGGCAGAGGCGGCGATGAAAAATTCCATGGTGCAGTTGTTGACCACTGCGGACACGAAAACACAAGGGTTTTCAGAAACGTCACAAGCCTTGGCAAAAAGCTTGAAAAACTTACTTGCACAGTAGGCACTGAAACAAAAAGCAAAGTTGCCGTCATATATGACTGGGAAAACGGCTGGGCAGTAAGTTCTTTCTGCGGTTACAACAACATTCACCGCGATTATGTTGAGGAATGTATAAAATGGTATGCTCCCTTTTATAAGCGAGGCATCAGCGTTGACATAATTTCAATGTCGGACGATTTTTCAAAATACGATGTGGTTGTGGCACCCTTCCTGTATATGCTCAAAGACGGTACAGAGGAAAGAATAGAAGAATATGTCAGAAATGGCGGTAATTTTGTTTCAACCTATCTTTTAGGCTTGGTTGATTCAGATGACCGTTGTATGCTTGGCGGTTTTCCCGCCGGAAAACTCAAGGAAGTTTTCGGCATATGGTGCGAAGAAACAGATTCTCTTCCCGAGGATATGCCCGGCAAAGCTGAATTCGGCGGCAAAACTTATGAAATCAACCATATCTGCGATATTATACATGCAAAAGGAGCAGAAATCCTCGGCGAATATAAAAGCGATTTTTACAGCGGACTGCCATGCGTTACTAAAAATATATTCGGAAAAGGCAAAGCTTATTATGCCGCTTTCAGAAACGACGGCGATTTCGCTGACGATTTCTGCAAAATGCTCGTATGCACAAATCCTATCGCTCCTGATGCAAATATAGCTCATGATGATGGTGTATTTTTAAGAAAACGCGGTGAAAACATATTCGTAATGAACTTTGCCGACAATGAAAAAGAAATAGTGCTTGACAAGGAATACACAAACATAATCACAAACGAACCCGCTTGCGGCAAAATCACCTTGCCTGTTTGCGGATATGTAATACTGAAATAACATAAAAGGGTTGTGTAAGTATGAATCTCTGGCAAACATTTGAAATGGGAAAAAATCAATCTTTTGAAAATCAAGAAATTATTTTCCATTACGAAAAAGGGATTGATTATGAACTTAAAAAGCTATATCATTCTTTTGGCAAATGGCTCAAAAGCAACTATGTTTTTCCCGTCCGCATAAACATCTACATCTTAAACTGCGAAAAAATCCGTCTTCGCAACGGACAGATGGCATACGGCAGTTTTCGTTGGTTTCCGCACAAAACTCCCATTATCAAAATTCCTTCTGCAGTAGAAAAAGGCTTGCTCAATGACTATACAATCGATGAAATCCATGAACAGATATTGTCATCGCTCGTTCATGAATTGACTCACTATTATCAATGGATTCTTAATCTGGAACAAAGCAATTCTTTAAGTGAACGACAAGCAAACTACTACCGATACAGAATTATTGAAAAATATTACAACAGATAAAAAGAAACCCGCTTCCTCAGGAAGCAGGTTTTACTTTTATTTCACTGCATTATAAAGAACAATTACAGCCTTTGGTGTATCGTTGATTGTAAGTGTCATACCCTCTGTCATTAACTGTTTACCGGTTTTCTGATATTTTGTTTCAGGGAAATCATAGTCATAAACTTCATAGAGTGTATCACTTTCAAGTCCGTTAAGCACAAGGTGGTATGTGTTTTCTTTTACATTTTCTCTCTTGTAAATAAGAGCCATACCCTCTTTTCCGTCTGTATCAAACTGCATTGCAAGATATTTTTCAGTATCAAGACATCCTGCTGTAAGAGGATAATAATTGCCTACCATATGCTTTCTTATATCAAAATATTCAAGTCTCTGTGAGCAGGAAATAATGTTTGTTCTTACAGCATATTCGCCTTCTACATAAGCACATGTGCCGTTATAGGGATACCAGAAAGAAATGCCGTAGGTCTGTGCCTGTGTTGCCTGAAGAATACCGGGGTTGGAATTGCCCTCTCCGTCCATACAGTTGTAGTCACTTCTCCAGAGAGGAATGCTTCTTCTCGCCATTTCAATATCAAGACGTTTACCGCCTGACGCACAGTTATCAATTTTAAGACCGGGGATTTCTTCAAGCAGTGTGTCAAAGAATTTATAAAGGTTTGCAACATAACGGTTTTCTGTTATACCTTTTCTGCCGTCTTCCCACTGCTCATCTGACTGCTCCCAACGCGGAAGAGGTGTGAAATTGCTGTCCATTCTGAGACACTTGACACCATTGTATCTGAGGGATTCAATCATAAAATCAGTAATATATTCAAATGCACCTTCGTTGGCAAAGTTGACAACATTTGCCTCATCATTATCAGGATTGAGAATAAGCCAACCATCGTGCTTTATGCACTCGTTATAAATTAACGTATCTTTACAGCAACGCTCAATTTCATACCAGAGAAGAAGTCCCATTCCCCTCTCTTCAAGAGCCTTTGAAATTCCACCAAGTCCGTCAGGATATCTTTCAGGGTCTGCATACCAGTTGCCTACGCTGTCTGACCAGTTGTTTCTCAAAGGATACCAACCCGCATCAACCCACGCATAGTCAAGGGCGTGGGTCCAGTCTTCGGGAATATTTTTAACATTCTGAAGAACCTGTTCTTCTGTAACTCCAGGAATCTCAACAGCGATACCTGTTGTTGCAACCTGCTTTGTACCCTCAGGAGCTACGCAGTCCATTATATAATTTCTGAAGCAGTTGAAGCCTTTGAGTGCGTTGTCAGAATTATAAAAAGTAACGGAAATCAGGGGTGAGCGTACCTCTTCACCGGGAATGAGATATGCCTTGAGTGTTTCCTGCTTTGCTTTGACCTTTGTGCCACCTGAAACCTGAGCAAGTGATGTGTACCACTGACCTGACCAGCCTACTGCAAGAACAGCACCGCCGTCTTTACCTACAAGGTTGAAATAAGGCAGGAAAGATTCTGTTCTGCCGCCATTAGCGGAGAAAACCATGGGAATACATGCAAGCTTCGATTTCATTGTTTCAAAGTCATCAGCTTCAGCAAATGAGCCCTGAGTGAAATAGGCTTCTGTTTTTCTGCCTGTGGGAAGAACACCGTTCATCGCATAAAAGTCAGAAACTACAGGCGAATTTTCATCACCTTCGTTTTTGACAAACACTGTCCAGTCACAAGATGCGTTATCTTCATAAATGGTGGCTTCTATGGTTGCTACAAGACTGCTCTTTTTATGAGAAATTGTGATATATGTAGTTTTACCCCCACGGTAAACTGCACCCGCTTCACTTTCCTCGCTGAAAGAAAAATCCCAATCATCAATATTTTTTCTGAAATCCTTGCCGCCCGCCTTGAATGTGTAAGCAGGATTTTCCGTTGACAGAATATTTTCTTCATACCAATTACGGCATGTGGTTTTTTCTTCTTCTGTTACTTTGTAATCTTCCGCATCCATAGATTCGAAAGAAATGTCTGTTGTTGAACTGATTTCCAATGCCGCTCTGTCAACCCAGACTTTAAAATTTGAATCAGGTACTGCAAAGGATGATACAACAAACAGCAAAGCCTGAACAAGTGAAATAATTGTGCGCATAAAACTACCCCCCCTGAGAATTATATGAAAATTTTAACACATTTTCTGCGAATTTTCAATATTGCACTTTGTTTTCTTAAATGCTATAATTCAATACGAGGTGATTCATATGAAAACATCAACATCAATTGATGCTGCAGCCGCCCACGTAGGCGAAGAAAAAACTATTGAAATGCTGGCTAAAGCAGGCTTTGACGCATGGGATTTTTCCATGTTTGAAATGTGTAAATATGATTGGGGCAAAGGAAGGCTTCTTGAAAATGACCATCCTCTGGCAGGAAATAATTATCTCCAATTTGCAAGGCGACTGAAACAAATCGGTCTTGATAACGGCATACATTGCAACCAGTCTCATGCACCCTTCCCTACCGCCTGCGACGCAATCCGCGCCCATTACAAAAGAGCCATTGAATGTACTGCTGAGGCAGGCGGAAAAATCTGCGTAATTCATCCTGATAACAACAAATCACCTGAAGAAAATGCCGAAATATATTTTGAACTTCTGGACTTTGCAAAGGGATGCGATGTTAAAATCGCAACGGAAAACATGTGGAATTGGGACGATGAAAAAAATCAGTCTTGTTTTGCTGCATGTGCAACACCTGAAAGCTTTAACGCTCACCTTGATGCAGTAAACGACGATTTCTTCGTGGCTTGTCTTGATATCGGTCACGCTGAAATGAAAGGCGTGGGAACAAATTCCGTGGAAATGATAAGGGCTCTCGGGAATCGCCTGCAGGCACTTCATATTCACGATAATGACAAGTGGCATGACTCCCATCAGATTCCCTTTTCAATGGACATCAACTTTGTGCCAATTGTAAAGGCTCTGAAAGAAATTGATTATAAAGGCTATTTCACCCTTGAATGCGGAACATTCCTCAAAGGATATAATTCAGAAAATGTTTATTTCGGAATCAAAGGAATGGCTGATTCGGTGAGAAAACTGGCAGATATGTTTGATGAAAAAATAATCTTATAAAGGAAGACCGCTTCAATGAATGACAAGACAAGTATTATTTCTCCCCTATCAAAAAAGGGAAAATTCCTGACTGTTCTTATTACGGTAATACCTGCCCTGTGGATTGCTTTTAAATTATCCGACATATCCGGCTGGGCGTATACTCAAATTTTCACCTGTGGAATAATATCAGAAATATTTAAACTGGAAAAATTTCCTTTTTTCGCTGAATTTGTTGAGCTTTGTCAAAGGAACACTTTATATTTTGAATTAGATGAATCTGTATTTTACTATGTATATACTTTTCTAAAAATTGCTCAGATTATTATTATCTGTAAATTTTTATTTGACATGTTCATGAAAACAAACAAAATCTCAGGACCAAATTTTAAAACTCCGAAAGAATTCAATATAAAAAAAGCTGTAATAGTTTATATTGTCACTGCTGTTATTATTTCAGCGGTAGCATCAGTTTCATTGTCTTTTGCTATACATTCACGCACAGAAGCAAACGAAACACAAGTAATTCACAGCAGTTTCGACGAAGAAGATACAGTTCTTTTCAAATATGACGATGCTGAAAAAGCACAGCTTTATATTTATAGAATTCATTATCCAAAGACACTTGATACTTTCTATCCTGCAATTGATGTAACTGCACAAGGAAAAACACACACCTTTATTTTCAAAACACCGAATGAGGATTTAGAAAAATTTATCAGCCTTTTTGATGAAGATATTATTGAAATTGATTATACTCATTGGGATGACGATGAATTCCTTGATTACACATATGATACATACAAAGATGAATACAACCGAATATTCAAATAAATATCACACCGGCTGAGCCGGTGGTTTTATAACAGCCCTAAAAGGGCAAAATACTGGCTTACCCCTAAAGGGGTACGCAAGAAGCTAAAGCTACCAACCGCAAAGGGGTGCGTTAATCCTT
>SVPP01000036.1 GCA_015065765.1 Oscillospiraceae bacterium
GAATCACGCAAAGGTTTATACCCGTCAGGGCAGTATGGTTGTTACGGGCGCTCAGGATGTATATGCATATTCGTTCGTTGACACAAAGCCCAAGCAGACAAGCGACAGCAGCGACGATGACTCAACTCATACAAGCTCATCAGGCAGAACTCACAACGGCTCAGGCGCAAAATTCTGATGGAGGAGAAATAAAATGGCACTTTTTGATATGTTTAAAAGCAAAGCAGAAAATGCAGTGAAGAAAGCTGTGAATTCTGCAGTAAGCGAAGGTATTGATAAGGTATCTTCAGGTATCGGTAATATGGGAAACAAGAAAGAAAAGATTATTTTCTCATCCTTACCCACCTCTCTTGAAGAATTCAAGGCTTTACCTCAGGCTGCAATGTCAACTCCCTTTGAAACTGCAGCTATGACAGTTCTTGCATTCTGCTATTATCCTCAGAATAAGGAACTGAGTTTGCAGATGGTTGATTTTCTCAAAGGTCCCAGACCTTTAAGCGGAGTTGAAAAATCCTTTATCGCAGACAGATTCCGTGACGGTGATTATGTTCCCCGTTCGTATTTTGAAGGCTCAACACCTCAGAATGATTATACACCGTCAGAGCCATACACGATTGTTGTAAGCGAAAGCCCTTATTCATATCAGAATGAGAATTATGCAACGCTTTACATTACATCAGGCGGTGCTGACAGTCCCAGAAGCGTACAGATGCGTAAAGCAAAGGACGGAAAATGGTATCTGTGGGAGCAGTTTATTCTTGTTGGTATCCGTCAGCCTGACAGCGTTGACCCTTGGGCATAAGAAACGAACACAGCCGATTGAAAACAATCGGCTGATTTGCGATTTTTACAGAGGTGAAATAAATGACAGAACCTAACACAGCAATTCAATTTGACGGGCATTTTTATGCCAATTTAACTCAAGGCGAAACCAAGTTGTTTTCAGAAATCAAATTCACAGCAAGCCTTGATTATGTGATTGCAGATGTTGATAAATTCAATACCATGATGGGTGGTCAGTTGCCTGTTGACCTTATGAAACAGAATGCGTCATTTGCTACCGAAAAGACTTTTACGAATCTTTTTGAAGAAGGATGCTCACTTGATGAATTAAAATACAAGGTTGATACTCAGTCAGCTTTGATTCTTCAGGATTCATCACTTGCCGACTGGGAAGGAAGATGCGGTATCAGGGCTGTTCAGATAAACAATATGGCTATTGAAATTGATCCTCAGGCTTTAAAACTACTCTCATTTGCATCTATGGCAAGTCCTGCTCCTGCACCAGCAAGTAACAGCAGCTGGAAATGCACCTGCGGTAGCATGAATTCGGGCAATTTCTGTCCCCAATGCGGAAGCAAAAAACCTGAAGATTGGGTGTGCTCCTGCGGAAATGTAAATAAAGGTAAGTTCTGCTCCGAATGCGGAACACCGAGAGGATTTTAAGATTACAAAAAAGAAGTGATAAAATGAAAAAACTATCAGCGTTTTTATTGGTCTTTGTAATGCTTTTTTCTTTTGCCTCCTGCGGTGAAGAAAAACCTGAACCTGAAAAAGAAACAACATCACCTGTTCAGGAAACAACAACATTGCCTCAGGAAGGAAAACCTGAAGGTATTGTGCCGATTGCTGTTTTGACAGAGGAAGCAAAGCTTGTTGACCGTGCAGATAATTCAGATATGCTTCTGACAGAGGTATCTTATCAGACGCTTTCTCTGTCAGAAAAAGATGCAAAAATGTATCCCGGGTTATCTCAGGCACTTGATAGTCTTAACAAAGAACAGAAAGCATATTCAGAAAAAGAATTTGCTGAAATCAAGGAATGGGCGAGAGAAGATTATGCCGAATCAGACCCCGAATATTTTTACGGCTATACAAACAAAATAGAATACCTTGTCCAGAGAGCAGACAGCCTTGTTTTGAGCGTCCGCAGCGAATGGGATTCATATACAGGCGGTGCTCATCCCAATTACGGCACAGGCTGTTATAACTATGATACAAAAACAGGCAAAGAGCTCAGTCTCAGCGATGTTATAACAGATGTTTCGCAAATCCCCGAAATCGTCAGTGAGATTCTGATTGCACGAAATCCTATGGAGCCCTTTGGTGACCTTAAAGGAAAACTTTCTGAATATAAAGAAGAACAATTCAACTGGGCAATAGGTAATCAGAGCATAACCTTCTATTTCAGCCCCTATGAAATAGCTGCGTTTGCATCAGGCTCCTTTGCTGCAACAATTTTCTTTGATGAAAATCCCGATCTGTTCAATGAAAAATACACGGAAACTGCCGATTCTTATTTTTATGAAATTCCTGCATACAGCGATATTGAACTCGATATTGACGAAGAAGATACACATACAGACTGGATTCATATTACCCCTGAGGAATACGATGGTGGATATTACACCGATTTGAATGTCAGTGTAAACGGTGAGGAACTCAAAACAGATAACTATAAATTCTATGAGAGCAGATATTATCTTGTGAACCAAAATGGTGCCTTCAGTCTCTGTACCGAACTGTATCTGTCTGATAACAGCATAACAACAGTTGTTTTTGACATAAGCGGCGGCAAAGCAGAGGTTAGTGTTGTTCTTGATAACACAAAATTTGCAGATGCAGATTTAATTCAGTAAATATTTTTTAAGGACGGTGGAGTAATCTGCCGTCTTGCCTTCATGTTTTTTCTGTGATAAAATAAAAATGACCGAGTCAGGAGTGATGATATGAAAGATTTCAGCAAAGTAAAATTCAAATGGACCTTCCGTGATTATCAACAGGCGGTGCTTGATAATTCAAGGATTCATATTAAGGACAAAAAAATTCATATCGTTGCAGCACCGGGAAGCGGTAAAACAATTCTCGGTCTTGAGCTTGTGAGAAGGCAGAATGCACCCACGCTTATTATGTCTCCCTCCGTTACAATCCGTCAGCAATGGGGTGAAAGATTTATTGAGGCATATCTGCCGGAAAGTGAAAACCCCGATGAATATATATCATATTCTCTTAAAAATCCGAAGCTTATCACATCAATTACTTATCAGGCACTTCACGCTGCATTTACAAAATCTGCAATTGAAGAGGAAGCAGACGATGACCTGCTTTTTGCAGAAGAAAGTCAGGATTACAGCAGTTTTGACCTGCTTTCGGAAATCAGAAAAGCGGGCATAAAAACAATCTGCCTTGACGAGGCTCATCACCTTAAAAGTGAATGGCAAAAGGCTCTTGAAAAATTTGTGGAGCAGCTGGGAAGTGATGTGACAATCATCGCACTTACTGCAACGCCGCCCTATGACAGTACACCTGCCGAGTGGAACAGATACAACACACTCTGCGGTGACATAGACGAGGAGATTTTTGTCCCTCAGCTTGTTGTGCAGAAAACACTCTGCCCTCATCAGGACTATATTTATTTCAGTTACCCCACAGAAGAAGAAACAGAGATACTTAAAAACTATAAACAGAAAGCAGAGTCAGTTTCTGAGGAAATAATAAAAAGCGGTTTTCTTTCGGAGGCTCTGAAAGCATCAGGCGTCAGCTCTGATGAAGTGCTTCTCTACGATAACCTTGAAAGCTTCAAAGCACTTGTTATAAGTGCCCAAAGAGGCGGTCAGAACATATCTAAAAGCCTTGAAGAAAAAGTATCGGAAGGCAGAAAACTGCCCGGATATACGCTTTCTTATGCGGAAAAGGCTTTTCAGTTTATTATTGATAACCCTGATATTTTTACGGAAGAACTGAGCGAAAAATTAAAATCAGTTCTGTC
Organism: Oscillospiraceae bacterium; assembly: GCA_015065765.1. Classification (GTDB taxonomy): domain Bacteria; phylum Bacillota; class Clostridia; order Oscillospirales; family Acutalibacteraceae; genus SIG575. Next base: position 3,770 of record SVPP01000036.1, read on the forward strand.
AAAGGAAGCTCTTATTGAAAAAAGAAAAGTACGTCTTGTATCAAGCGATAAAATAAATAAAATGCTTATATCCTCAACAGGTAAGCTTGATAGTATCAGCACTATTGTCAGAAGTGAATATGCAAATCTTGGTGACAGTCTCAGAATGCTTATCCTGACCGATTACATCAAAAGGGATATGATGAAGCTTGTGGGTACTGACGAAGAAATACATGCTCTCGGTACAGTTCCTGTATTTGAAGCGATCAGAAGAAATACACCGGAAGCAAAAGCGGCAGTCCTTACAGGTACACTTGTGATTCTCCCTGACAGTGCCGTTGAAACCGTTCAGGAAATTGCATATAATGAGGGTGTGCCCTGTAGGATAAAGAAGCTTGAAAACACAAATCACACGGAAATTATTTTCAGCGGTTCAAATAAAAATAAAGTCAATATCATAACAAAGGCTTTTCAGGTGGGGGTTATAAATGTGCTTGTAGGCACAAAATCACTTCTCGGTGAGGGATGGGATTCACCCAATATAAATTCCCTCATTCTCGCAAGCTTTGTGGGAAGCTTTATGCTCTCAAATCAGATGAGAGGCAGAGCAATACGTATTGACAAAAACAACCCCGATAAGGTTTCAAATATATGGCACCTTGTAACGGTTGAGCCTGATTCGTCTGACGAGATAAAGGGCGATGATTTTGAAACAATGAAACGCCGTTTTGCCTGTTTTCAGGCACCTGCATATAACAGTGATGTTATCGAAAGCGGGACAGACAGAATTGATATTCTGAAAGCGCCTTTCAATGAACAAGGGCTTGAAAATATCAACAGACAGATGATATCCCTTGCATCAGCAAGAGATGTTACGGCAACACGCTGGACAGGTGCAGTAAAGGGAAATGCACACCCTGAAGTTGAAGAGGTCAGCGAAATTCCTGCAGAAGTTCAGCCCTCAAAGGCAGTACACAAAAACAAAATCTATGCAATTATTCTTGCAATTCTCATAGTGCTTTCAATCGTGATTATAGCAACATCAGGTGCTTTCGGCGGAATTATCGGCTTTATTATTGCATTCATTTCATCCGTATTTCTTGTTAAATCCGCATCCGTTGTGATGAAAAATTCTTCTCCCGAAAAAACTGTTGCCAATATCGGAAATGCAATTCTACGCACCCTGAAGGAAATCGGAGAAATTGAAAGCAGAGGAGCATCTGTTTCGGTTGAGAAATCGAAGAAGAACACAGTAAACTGCTCTCTTAAGAAAGCAACTGCAAGGGAAAAGAACGTGTTTGCAAAGGCAATGGGCGAACTTCTTTCTCCGATTGATGACCCGAGATATCTGCTCATCGGCACAAAGGGTATCTCAAAGATTACAAGCAGAAACTATGTTCAGAGCTACGCTTGCCCATCTGTTATTGCAGTGAACAAAGAAACGGCAGAAGTCCTGGCGAGAAATCTGAAAAAAACAGGCGGAAAATTTGAGCTTGTATTCACAAGAAGTGAGCAAGGCAGAAAAGAACTTTTCAAATGCCGTAAATATTCTTATATCAACGCAAATGACAAGATTGTAAAAAGCAAAAAAATCGTAAGATAATTAAAACAGAATCCGGATAACAAACAAAGATAACCTGTGGAGTTCCATAGGTTATCTTTGTGCATTCATTATCAGTCGCTAACCTCGCTTTTAGAATCAATGTTAAAAAGAATAACAATTGCAGGTATTGTTTAAACTAATCTCATTGGTGGATTCGTTGAATCACCTGCAATAAACCTCATTTGGAGATAACAAAAAGAGCTGACAGACACTTAAATCTGTTAGCTCTTTATCTTTAAAAAACTGAATTTTGTTGTCACGAGGCTTTTTGAAACCTCAAAAACCCTGTATTTATGCGGGTTTTCAGCGTTTTTGGTATTATTCCCACTCTGCGCAGTCGATTTATTATATTAAATAAATTCGTTTGGAACTGCGCTGAAAGTGACCTGTTTAATTCAGTTTTTTCATAAGATATAAACGGCTTCACAGATTTTTGTTGTCATTTTGTTGTCATGGTAATCAGTTACCTGCCGACTTCAATCAGACTCCCTAACCGGTGTTCTTTATTCTTACTACCTAAATTATACTCATATCTTTCTCTTAAGTCACGTTCTAAAGCGCACGAAAATTCGAAGCCATTTTCCCAATATAAACGTGCATTGCGCACAAAAACTATATATCAAAAAAACTCTTAACTTTTATTATAACTTGTTTTGCTTCAGAAAATAAAATTCCATGGAACAATGCATTTATGAAAGTAAAATTCTGTCATTATTCAGTTCCTGACATGCGGAAATTTTGAATTTTTCAAGCAAGTCGGCTGTTGTAAGTTTTTTTGTGGCTGAGTGTTTAAGTATAAATATATTACATTATTATGCAAAATTTTCATGAAAAAAGCTGTATTTTTATTTGTTTATGTTGAATAAATATTAACTAAAAAATTTTACTCAGATTTGTGAAAATCGCCGTTGACATCATCGCTTTAAAGGAGTAAAATGTAGAAAATTGAATATGTCAAAGCGATGACGAAGAATGGTCAAGACAAGTATTTTTCAGAGAGCCGATGTGTGGTGTGAATCGGTAAATACAGAGCTTGTTCCTCTCCCTTCTGAGCAGGAAGCCTGAAGCGAAAGTGTGTAGGGTGACCCGTGTATGCTACGTCAGTGCATAGAGGTTGTTTGACTTCGAAACATATAAAGGCTACGACGAAGACGGAATCTACAAGTCAGTTTCACAGAGAGTCGGGGAATGGTGAAATCCCGATAAAATGCAGTAGAAAATCCTATCACTTCCGAGCCGGAAGTCCCAAAGGCTTAACACCCAGTAGGCGCTTCCCGTGAATGCTACGTCAGTGCATAGAAGTTGATAGACTTCGAAGAGGTGGTGGATTTTCATATCCGCAATTTGAGTGGTACCGCGAGTGCAAAATTTGTATTTACACCCGTCTCAAAGCAATTAGAAGCTTTGAGGCGGGTTTTTGTTTTGCCTTAAAGCATAAGATTTTCTGAAAGGTGGAATGAAAATGTTAACTCTCGACAAAGTTTTTAATGCACAGACGGTGCTGAAAAACATTATCCGTGAAACAAATCTGGTCCGTGCCTACGGCGTGGCTGACAAATGTGAACTATACCTGAAACCTGAAAATCTACAGATCACAGGGTCTTTCAAGGTAAGAGGTTCAGCATATAAAATCGCAATGCTGTCTGATGAAGAAAAGCAAAAAGGTGTAATTGCCTGCTCTGCAGGAAACCACGCACAGGGCGTTGCATTGGCGGCAACAAAAAACGGGATAAAATCTTTAATCTGTCTGCCCGACACAGCTCCTATTTCAAAGGTGGAAGCCACAAAAGGTTATGGTGCAGATGTGTGCCTTGTGGAGGGTTGCTATGACGATGCTTATAAAAAAGCTCTTGAGCTTAAAGAAAAAGAAGGCTACACATTTGTACATCCCTTTGATGATGAAAACGTTATTGCAGGTCAGGGAACAATCGCACTTGAAGTGCTGAATGAGCTTGACGACGTTGATGCTATCGTTGTTCCTGTCGGCGGTGGCGGACTTATTTCAGGTATTGCATATACAGTAAAACAGATAAGACCTTCCGTTAAAATTTACGGTGTTCAGGTTGCAGGTGCACCGAGCATGTATAACTCAATTAAAGATGGTGAAATTGAATGCCTGCAATCAGTTTCGACTATCGCAGACGGTATTGCAGTAAAACAACCGGGAGAAAACACTTATAAATTCGTCAGGGAATATGTTGATGAAATTGCCCTGGTAAGCGATGACGAGGTTGCAAGTGCAATTCTCACTCTTATTGAAAAGCAGAAAATGATTGCAGAAGGTGCAGGTGCGGCGGCAGTAGCAGCTGTGATGTTTGATAAATTCAACCTGAAAGGCAAAAAGGTTGTAGCGATCGTATCGGGTGGAAACATTGATGTTACAAGCTTGTCTCGTGTTATCGAAAGAGGTCTTATGAAATCAGGTCGTTCATCAAGTCTGCTGCTTGAGCTTATGGATAAACCCGGTCAGCTCAAGGATGTTTCAAGAATTATTGCGGACTGCGGCGGTAATGTTACAAGCGTTCATCACGAAAGAGCAGGAAGCACAGAGAGCGTAAACGGATGTTACCTGAGAATCAAAATGGAAACACGAAATTACGAGCACGTTATTGAAATTAAAAAGGCACTTCAAAGCGAAGGCTTTAAAATAGTTGAATAAAGGAGAAATTATTATGAGTCAGAAAGTATATACAAAAAACGCACCCGAGGCAATCGGACCTTACTCTCAGGGTATTGTAGTAGGAAATCTTGTTTTCACATCAGGACAGATTCCACTGAATCCCGAAACAGGTGTCCTTGAAGGAAACAACATTACAGAGCAGACACACAGAGTCTGCAAAAACTTAAAAGCTGTTTTGGAAGAATCAGGCTCATCTCTCCAAAAGGTTGTAAAGACAGTTTGTTTTCTGAATGAAATGGCTGACTTTGCCGAATTCAACGCAGTTTATGCAGAGTATTTCACCGGTAAACCTGCACGCTCTTGTGTGGCGGTGAAAGAGCTTCCCAAAGGTGCGTTGGTGGAAGTTGAAGTAATAGCTGAAAGGGAGTAAACACTATGATGGATTCAAGTAAATACCGAGTGGGATATTTCCCCGTAGATAAAAAATACAACAAATGGGTAAACAAAGACCACATTGAAAAACCGCCCGTCTGGTGCAGTGTTGATATGCGTGACGGAAATCAGAGCCTTGTGATTCCTATGAGCCTTGAAGAAAAGCTCGAATATTATAAATTGCTTCTTGAAGTCGGCTTTAAGGAAATTGAAGTAGGCTTTCCTGCTGCAAGTGAAACGGAATATGAATTTTTAAGAACACTTATTGATAACAATATGATTCCCGATGATGTTACCGTTCAGGTGCTGACACAGTGCAGAGAACATATCATCCGCAAAACCTTTGATGCCTGCAAAGGTGCTCCTTGTGCAATAATTCATTTTTATAATTCAGTAAGCGTTGCACAGCGTGAGCAGGTTTTTAAAAAATCAAAAGAAGAAATCAAGAAGATTGCAGTTGACGGTGCAAAGCTTGTAAAGAAATTAGCCGACGAATATGAGGGCAATTTCCGTTTTGAATATTCTCCCGAATCCTTCACGGGAACAGAGCCTGAATACGCACTTGAAGTGTGCAATGCAGTACTTGATGTTTTAGAGCCGAGCGAAAACAACAACGTTATCATAAATCTTCCCGTAACTGTTGAAATGAGCTTGCCTCACGTCTATGCAAGTCAGGTTGAATATATGAGCGAAAATCTGAAATACAGAGAACATGTGACAGTTTCTCTCCATCCTCATAACGACAGAGGTACGGGTGTTGCAGACACAGAGCTTGCACTTCTTGCAGGTGCAGACAGAGTTGAAGGCACTCTTTTCGGCAACGGTGAAAGAACAGGTAACGTTGACATAGTAACACTTGCTATGAATATGTATTCCCACGGAGTTGACCCGAAACTTGATTTATCTGATATGCCGAGACTTGTTGAAACCTACGAGAGATGTACAAGAATGCGTGTTTACGAGCGTTCACCTTATGCAGGTTCTCTTGTTTTTGCAGCATTTTCAGGCAGTCATCAGGATGCTATCGCAAAAGGTATGAAGTTCAGGCAGAAAAAGAAGCTTCATCAATGGAATGTGCCATATATTCCCATTGACCCACATGATATAAACAGAACTTATGACGCTGATGTTATAAGAGTCAATTCACAAAGCGGTAAGGGCGGAATCGGTTACATTATCGAACAGAATTACGGTTATATTCTCCCGAAAGGAATGGGAGAGAATTTAAGTTATCTCTGCAAGCACATTTCAGACACAGAGCATAGAGAACTTAAAGCAGATGAAGTTTTTGAACTGTTCAAAAATAATTACCTCTATGAGGAAACGCCTATTTCCATTTCATATTTTGATTTTATGCGTGAAAATGATACTGTCAAAATCGAAATTACATTCTCACAAAATGGAGAAGATACTGACCTTGAAGCAGAGGGCAACGGACATTTAAGTGCCGTAAACAATGCTCTCAAAGCATACACAAGAAAAAAGTACACCCTGCAGGTTTTCACTCAGCACAGTATGCAGGGGCAAGGCTCACACAGTGTTGCCGCATCATACATAGGTCTTGAGACTGAAAACGGCAGAATGTTCTGGGGTGCAGGTACAGACACAGACGTTATCAAAGCCAGCACAAACGCACTACTCAGTGCATTCAACAATATGACAAAAGGAGATGTTCAATAATGGGAATGACAATGACACAAAAAATCCTCGCTTACCACGCAGGACTCCCAAACGTCGAAGCGGGACAACTGATAAATGCAAAGCTTGACATTGTTCTTGGCAATGATATTACAACACCCGTTGCAGTAAATGAATTTAAAAAAGCAGGATTTGAAAAAGTTTTTGATAAGACAAAAGTGGCAATCGTCCTTGACCACTTTGTTCCGAACAAAGATATAAAGGCTGCCGAGCAGTCAAAAACATGCCGTGAATTTGCGTGTTCACACTGTGTAAGCCATTTTTACGATGTAGGCAAAATGGGTATTGAACACGCACTTCTTCCCGAACAAGGCGTTGTAACTGCAGGCGACTGCATTATCGGTGCTGACAGCCACACCTGCACTTATGGTGCTTTAGGTGCTTTTTCAACAGGTGTGGGATCAACTGATATGGCAGCAGGTATGGCAACGGGTATGGCATGGTTCAAAGTGCCATCGGCAATTAAGTTTAATCTTACGGGCAAGCTCCCGTCAAACTGCAGCGGTAAAGATGTGATTCTCACAATTATCGGTGAAATCGGTGTTGACGGTGCACTTTACAAGAGCATGGAATTCACAGGCGATGGAGTTAAAAATCTTTCAATGGATGACAGACTTTGCATCTGCAATATGGCAATTGAAGCAGGTGCAAAAAACGGCATTTTTCCCGTTGACGATGTAACGAAAGAATATATGTCAGGCAGATGTGAAAGGGAGCCCGTTATCTTTCAAGCAGACGAAGATGCAGAATACGAAAAGGTAATTGACATTGATTTAAGTGAAATTGTACCCGTTGTTGCTTGTCCTCATCTTCCTGAAAATACACATCCTGCAGAGGAGCTTCACAACATTAAAATTGATCAGGTTGTTATCGGTTCTTGTACAAACGGCAGAACGGAAGATATGGAGACAGCCTATAAAATTCTGAACGGTAATAAGGTTGCGGATGGCGTAAGATGTATTATTATACCCGGTACAATGCAGATTCTCCGCGAATGTGTGGAAAGAGGATGGTACACTGCATTTATTGATGCAGGAGCAATCGTGTCCACTCCCACCTGCGGTC
>SVPP01000037.1 GCA_015065765.1 Oscillospiraceae bacterium
ATCCTTGTATGCATCCTTATAATAATAATCTGAACCATAATAGTAGTTTACCTTAAGGTTATCTCTTAAAGAAGAATAAGGTCTGACTAATATTTTTGTGTCAGAATCTTTTTTATGTCCTGTAGAATTGATTTCAAAACCTGAATTCTGAAATTCTTCAAGATCTGCGAAATAATCATAGGTTGAGGTATCTCCCACATATTTTACAACCATAATCTGATTGACGTGGTCTGCAACAGCATTTTCATTAATACCGATATTACCTGCATCAATATCAAAAACAATACTTGAATCAACTCTTACAAGCGCATCGGCTCTGCCTTTAGTTTCAAAAGCACCGCCGTAAACTCTTGACAATGTATCTACACCGTAAAAGCGGACAGCGTCAGCACCTGCAAGGCCGGTGAATGAACCGTTGTTGATGATAATCTGTGCAGTCGGATCATTTGCTTTGACTGCTGCGCCGTAATAAACATCGCCATAATCATCATAGACTTTACCTGCGCTGGGGTTACCATAGACATCCCAGAGATTACCTGCACCGTGGCCGATAAATGAACCGCCGTTGATGATAGCTTTACCGCCTTTGTTTACAGTAACAGCTGTACCGTAGCAAAGCTTGTAAACATAGCCTGTAAATCTCATGGCTTCGCCTTCGCTGTATCTGGGGAAAAGAGTTTTCCATTCCTTTTTGATTGTACCTGCCTGGAAAGTACCGCCGTTGACAACAAGAGTACCACCATTATAAACAACAAAAAGGTCTCTGATAGGAAGTTTTTCAAAGTCATCTGCTGAATTTACGTATGACTCAAAAGAAATTTTACCTTCACCTTTTTCAGATGAGTCATTAATGGTAAGACGACCGCCATTGAAAATATTGAAAAATTCTTCATAGCATCCTTCTTCCATGTCGGGATGAGCTGCATCGTATGTGTTTTTAACCTTAATTTCATAACCGTTAAGGTCAAGGACAATGTCAGCTTTGACACCGTGATATCCGGTATTGTAAGCCTCGTAGGTTATGTCCTTTGCGAGTGTGACTACCTTATCAGTCTCACTTTTAAGAGCATCTCTCAGCTCTTCCCATGTGTCAACAGACACTTCGCCTGCTGCTGATGCTACGGGCATTGTTATGGGGAACATTGTCAGGAGCATCATAACTGCGAGTAATATACTCAGCAGTCTTTTTGATTTCTTTGCCATAGTTTTTTCCTCCTTTTCAGGAAATATTTTTTCGTCACATTCTGGCAGATGTGACTTGATTTATATATTTACACAACTGAAAAGTTCAGTTGCGGTAAACATCTTATTTATTCACTATAAAAACAGAATTGAGAATTTCAACAAGCACGGGCTCAGGCTCTTGCGTGCTTTTATATTTCACAGATGTAAACATCTGACCGGGACACGTGTGTTTTCCGCCGTTTCTGTCGGGAATTTCAAAATGAAAATAAATTATATCTCCGTCATCACGCAATTTGCTTTTCATCTTGCACTGATGGAGGTATTTTCCGTCCTTTGAATACTCCGCGTCTGTATGCTCGTTGTTATCAAAGCACGATGTAAGCAAATCCAGGCACTGCATTCCGACCTCAAAGCTGATTTCAAATGTTTCCGCCTCATCTTCTATGAAAAGCGTTCTGCCGTTGCCGGGTCTTCCGTCCATGAAATATTTAACACCCGGATGCATGGGAAAGCAGAAGCCGTTGAAGGTTATCCATTCGTCTGTTGCTTTTATTTCACCTTTTTTCAGTTTTTCTTCATAATATGTCATGCGTTCACACCTGCCCTTCGGTGTAGGATATGGGGATACTTTCCCACACTCTAATTTTACTCTCTTTTTTATGGTTTGTATATTGTACTAAAGTACAGTCTTTTGAAATTCATTGTTACTATGCAACAAAAAATCCCTCGGTTTTTCGTTTAAAACAACCAAGGAACTTGCAAAATTAAAAGGACGCCCAATGGGCGCCCCTACGATTTGATTTATTATTCAGTTTCTTCCTGAAGCTTGGCGGTATTGATAACAAATCCGCTTTCACGGGCCCGCACTGCAAGCTCCGTTCTGTTGCGGAAGCCTGTTTTCTCCCTCATACTCTGGATATGGGATTTAACCGTTCTGACCGTAATGTTCAGGTTTTTCGCAATTTCCGCATCAGGCTCACCGCCTGCAAGCTGCCTTAAAACTTCAATTTCTCTGTCTGTAAAGTTTACGCTCAATGCGTCACCAAGTTTGAGAAGAGGTGTGCTTGTGGGATAAATGCACTCCCCTGCCATTGTTCTGTCCATTGTGGAAATCAGATTTTCCGCAGTAGGCTCCTTGTACCAGAAGCTGTCAACGCCTACCTCATGTGCTCTGTCAATAAAGCTACATTCAGGCTGACTTGTGATAATTATAATTTTTATATCGGGAAACTGCTTCTTTATCTTCTCCGATGCATCAAGACCATTGGCATTCATTGCAGTACACACGTCCATAAGTATAAGGTCAACGGGACTGGTCAGACAATAAATTTCTGCCATAGCGGCACTTTCAATTGAATGGACAATCTCATAATTTTTATTGTCGCTTACGAAAATTTCAATAAGCTTACGAGCCATAGGGTCGTCTTCAACTATCATTACCTTTGTCAATCCCATTCACCCCTTTCTTTATTTACACTTACTTTAAGTTTATACCGCGGTGAGATTTCTGTCAACATTTCTCCGCCTGAAGATTCAACCTTGCTTCTCAGAGAGCCGAGGCCTCCGCCCTCTGTAATTTCCTTTTCAGGCACATCTCCGTCGTTTGTAAATTCGGCATAGCAGACACCGTGTTTTTCGTAAAAATCAACATAAAGATTTTTCGCCTTTGCGTGACGCACAGCGTTTGTAAGTGCTTCTGCAGATGCTACAACAAACAACTGCTTTGCTCTGTCATCGTCAGGGAGACTACCTTTGATTTCAACGTTGACTCCTGCAAATTCACCCGCTTTGATTAAGCTTTCAAGTGGGTTTACCGCCTCGGTGTATTCTCCGTCAGGACGAAGCACCGAAATATTCTTCTTCCACATATCAATTATAAACTGAAAATCTGTGTTCGGCAGATTCAGACAATGCCTTGTTGTAAGAAGCGCCTGCCCCATTGAATTGTGTATGCGGATTTTTGTTTCAAGCCTTTCTTTTGCCCTTGTTGTGCTGTCAACCGTTTCACCATATTTTCTGAGACGGTTGTTCATGCCTTCAATAGCACGGTTTTTATCACGCAGGTCTTCCGAAAGATTGTAAAGTGAAGTTATGTCGATAGCCGTAAGCTGAACAGTTTCTTCGTCTATCTCTTTGCGTGAAAACATCCACACTGTACCGTCAGGAATTCTGAAAACAGGCTCGTCTCCACCTGATAAACACTCGACAGTTTCCTCAACTTTTCCGCTTTTCAGTTGCTCAAAGAAGGTTTTTGCATCCTGCAATTCTTCCCCTGCAATAATGTGGCTTAAGCTGTTCATTCTGTAATTGGAAAGTCTTATCATTCCGTTGAGGTTTGAAAAGCAAAGACCTGTAGGAAGATTATCAAGGCTTTCTTTGACAGAGTTATGGGAAATCGAAGTTCTTCTGAAACGTTTGTCTTCCCATATAAGATAACACAAAAAAGCAATGTTTACAAGAGTTGTAAGCATTGGCAGAACAACTGACGTCTCTGCAAACACTTCCCATGCAGGTGAAAGAGTAATACCATACAGATACATATAATTCACTGCTGTGTAAATGCAAAGAAAAGCTGAATTTACTGCAATTATCAATAAAAGCAGAATTTTACGCGTTTCGTTATTCTTCCTCATAAACACACTCGGAAGAACGCACATATCAAGGGCAGTAGGAACAAACATACAAATCAGAAAAACTGCACGCAAGGCACTGCTCATTTCAGAAAAAATCATTGTGCGTCACCTCCCAATGGAAGTGTCACATCAAATGTCACATCATTTTCCTGAATGTTATATGAAACTTCTCCGCCCTCAAGGCAGAATGAGTTTAGAATACTTTCATCGAATCCTTCTTCAAAGCCTATCTGCACTCTCATTTTTATGTAGGAGTCATCATTTTTCAGGTTGACAAGCATGGCCGTCATGTCGCCAAAATATGCTTCTGTGATCTTTTCAAACAAATCGTAAAAGGCAACAATATGTTTTGTTTTGATTTTATTTTTAAGCTGGCTGTGAAGTGAAGTTAAAATCCCTGCAAAGAGCATATTGTCAAGGGATTCTTTCATGCAGAATTCAAGCTCGGTTGCAGAAATATCTGCGTTATCCTCGTTGATAAGAAGAAGATTTCCACGTCTTTTTATGTACGCGCTGATTACACATATCTGCGCAAGAGCTTCTTTTGCAATTTCAGGATTTTTCTCTGCTTCTTTCAGCAGGTCATCAGCCTTGATAAGCTGTTCTGACATTTCATCTATCAAGCGGTCATAGAGTCTGTTTTTTTCGTCGAGCCTTGCTTTTCGTTCCTTGATGTCAAGCTCTGCTTTCAGAAGAACATTGTTTTCGCTGAGCCTTTCCTGTGCTTCTTCCAGTTCCTCCAGCAATTCCTTGATGTTTCGTATGTCCTCCTGCCACAGAACACGTCCGCCTGAAATAGGCCTGCTCTGAAGCTGAAAATCTCCGAGGTCAACTGTTCCTTTTTCCGATTTTTTCATAACACCGGGAGTAATCTCGACTGCACCCGCAGAAACATAACAGGAATTATATTCACTGTCAACTATCTGGGCGGAAACTGTAGACTTTTCAAAAAGCGAACTGTAGCCTGAGTTTGAACGGATAAGTCCCGACTGTATTGCACTTTCAAGAAGAAGTGCGATAATAAGGCAGTCAACAGCTGTCAGGTCAACATTGAAAACAAGTCTGAACGCATAAAGTATCCAGAAAACAACTGCCGACACCATTATTATAACGGGCATTTTCTGAAATGTTTTACCGCCCGGCACACGGCTTTTCACAAGAAGCATCACAACAAAATAAAATCCCAATGCAACAAACCACGCTATAACCACATAGAAAAGAAATCCGTATGTATATTTATCGTTGTAGTTTTCTATTCCGTCTGTAAATCTGAAAACAAGCTGATGGAAATCGTTTGTCATAACAACGGCAATCAATACAAATGCAGGAATGAAGAAAAAATTCATCTTCTTCGGCAGTGTATAATTCTCTGACTTTCCGCTGCAGATGATTATAAACACACCAAGCAGAGGCACGAGAATCATAGGTATATAATAACAGTACCACAGATATCTGCCTATCACATCAAAAGGAGAAAAGAAACGCCACTTAACTGTCCTGACAGCAATCCAGAAAATCATCAACACTCCGACTGCGATAAGATGATGCTTAATCTGTTTGTTGATAATTCTTTTTTCTATGGACACACACCAGGCAGACAGCAAACCGATATATATAAAATTGGGAAGGAAGCCAAAAACTGTACGCACAAATATATGGTCACTGTAACCATAATGTCCCGTATGGCTGAACATAGCGATAAAAAATATAACAACCGCCGCCACAAGATAATGCATTTCTTTACGCTTTGTCTTGTTCATACCATTCCCTCCTCTTATTATATAAAACGAGTATATCATACATTTCTGAAAAAATCTACACTTCATATGGAAACAACCCGGGAATCCCCACGGTTTGTCTTCGTATACTCATGTTAAATCATTAATTATCGGAATAAAAGAATGGTATTTTCCACAAAAAATCATTTAAAATAAGATTGTTGTGCAAATATCACAAATTAACCCCTGTGATTTTGACATGGTGGCCCTAAAGGTAGCCTTCTTTTGAAGAAAGTAACCTTTAGGGATACTTACTTTAATAGGTTTTAACAAGTAAAATGATATTGTAAATACTTATTAATATGTTGTAAAAAATGTGCAGAGAATAAAGTTAATTGATATAAAAAATTTGAAGAAGCTTACTAATCTACATTCAAATGATTTCATAAAGAATTTCCGAAAGAATAAATATGGGACTTATTAAAGCAGGCATAGGTGCACTTGGTGACATCATAAAAGAATGGTATTTTCCACAAAAAAATCAAAAAATTTCATTTTTTTTTGAAAAGATTGTACTAAAGTACATTGTGCGAAGATTTTTAAAAAGATATAATGTAATTGAATTATGTTGGGTTTTTGTTCGAGTTCTTATCCGGAGGAATTATTATTAATTATGAAAAGACGACCAAATTTAAACGGCGGATTTTTTTCGGCACTTTTAATAAATCTCATATTCAACCTTGAATGGACAATTCCTGCATGGCTTTTGCTTGTTGCACACTATTTTTTCAGAATATCAATTTTCTGGTTTGTTGGTGCGCTGATACTGTGGGTTCTCGGTGTGTCGGTTAAAACTATTGTCTTTTCATGGCTTGTGAGAAACGGAAATATTCCTGACTCGCCGAAAGAAAACAAAAACCCCTATTCATCAACATACAAACCCGGTATGAAAGGAGAAAACAAAGATGAAAATATTTAAAAACCTTGTTTCGGTTCTGATGGTTTTATGTGTTTTACTGTTGTTATTCTCTTGCGGTAAAACAGAAAATAACGGTGAAACCACAGTGCCTGATATAACAGTAAAGGAAACTGTTTCTGCAACTGAAAAAGAAAAAAGAATCCCCACGGTAGAGGAAGTGGCTGAAGCCAATCTTCTTGAAAACTTGCTTAAGAGAAACGAATGTGTTTATTATAAGGATGAATGTGATTACTCAACAACCACCGAGATTTATTTTACATTCAACTCACAGACAGTCAGAGCTGTTGACCAGACTTTACATGAATACGGTGAAGCTGTAAATATTGTTACAGCTGAATACAAGGGTATGAATATGGTGTCTTATAATAAAGAAAGATTTTGTGTCCGTGCCTTTGTGGATACCTTCGGAACTGAAGAAGGAAATGCTGATACACAGTGGTATAACGAATGCATCGCATATTCGCTTATCTACGATAATCTTTCTTTCAGAGAAGAAACGGATGACTTTTACATATTCGAAAATCTTGATGATGACCCCGAGGATGAGCTGTATATTCAGACCGTTTGTTATGTAGACAAACAAACCCTCAATGTAACAAAAATAGTTAATGATAACGATGGCTATGTTGTTGAAAAAGAATATATTTACAACAAACCTCTTGAACTGATGAATGTGCTTGATGATTGGAACGGAGAAAAGAAAAATGTAACCGTCGTTTTTGAAACATACAAAGACGGTGAACAGGTAAAATATACAGAAGAATACGAAGTTCCTGTCAATTGGGAAGTAATTGCGGATAATAATTTATATGATACTGTGTTTGCAGCTTATCTTGATGAGGGTTATACAAAGGAATATGAATATCCCGGCGACGGTGTGGACTATACAATTTATGCGACATCATCCGTAGGATGAAAAATAAAGCAAAAAAATTAATAATATAAAGTTCTGAAAGGAGAAATTTTTATGGGACTTATTAAAGCAGGATTAGGAGCATTGGGCGGAGTTCTTGCTGACCAGTGGAAAGAGTTTTTCTACTGCGAAGCAATTGAAAACGATGTGCTTGTGGTCAAAGGTCAGAAGCGTGTAGGCGGACGTTCTTCAAACACAAAGGGAAGTGACAACATTATCTCCAACGGTTCAGGTATTGCTGTTGCAGACGGTCAGTGTATGATCATTGTTGAACAGGGAAAAGTTGTTGAAGTCTGTGCAGAACCCGGTGAATTTACATACGATACTTCAACAGAGCCAAGTATTTTCTCAGGCAGTCTCGGTGATTCAATCAAAGAAACATTCAAACAGGTAGGTAAGAGATTTACTTTCGGCGGAGATACCGGTAAAGACCAGAGAGTTTACTATTTCAATACAAAGGAAATTATGGGCAACAAATACGGTACAATCAACCCCGTACCTTTCAGAGTTGTTGACCGGAACATCGGTCTTGATATTGATATTGCAATCCGTTGTAACGGTGAATATTCATACAAAATCGTTGACCCCCTCAAATTCTACACAAACGTATGCGGTAATGTAAGTGACGAATACCCCAGAGAAGAAATTGATTCACAGCTGAAATCAGAGCTTATGACAGCCCTTCAGCCTGCATTTGCGAAGATTTCTGCAATGGGCATACGTTACAGTGCACTTCCCGGCCACACAGTTGAACTTGCTGATGCACTCAACGAAGTTCTGTCACAGAAATGGACTGAATTACGCGGTATCAAAGTCTGGTCATTCGGTGTTAACTCAGTAACAGCACCTAAAGAAGACGAAGATATGATTAAAGAGCTGCAGAGAAACGCAGTTTTCCGTAATCCTACAATGGCAGGTGCACATCTTGTAGGTGCTCAGGCACAGGCAATGCAGGATGCGGCAAACAACTCAGCAGGTGCTATGACGGGCTTTATGGGAATGGGATTTGCTCAGCAGTCAGGCGGTATGAATGCTCAGAATCTTTTCGCAATGGGTCAGCAGCAACAGGCTCAGCAGCCTGCTCCTCAGACAACACCTCCTGCAGACGGCTGGAAATGTTCTTGCGGAAATACAGTTTCGGGTAATTTCTGTCCCAACTGCGGTGCAAAGAAACCTGAACCCAAACCCGCTGAAGATGGCTGGAAATGCTCTTGCAGTGCAACAGCAACCGGAAAATTCTGTCCCGAATGCGGTTCACCCAAACCGGCAGAGGCTGAGGGCTGGACTTGTTCCTGCGGTGCAGTGAACAAAGGTAAATTCTGCCAGAATTGCGGTTCACAAAAACCTGCAGGTGCACCTCTTTATCAGTGTGATAAATGCGGTTGGAAACCTGAAGACCCCCACAATCCTCCGAAGTTCTGTCCCGAATGCGGTGACATCTTCGATGAAAGCGATGCAAAATAATTAAAAATATAAAAAATAAATTTTAAAGGAGATTTTTATTATGGGACTTTTTGATAAGAAATTTTGTGACATCTGCGGAGATAAAATAGGACTTCTCGGCAACAGAAAGCTTGAAGACGGCAATATGTGTAAGGATTGCGCAAAGAAGCTTTCACCCTTCTTCAGCGACAGAAGAAGCTCAACTATTGAAGAAATCAAACAACAGCTTGCTTACAGAGAACAGAACAAACAGGTTCTTGCATCCTTCAGACCTAATCTCACATTCGGTGACAGCAAAAAAATCTATGTTGACACAGTAAACGGAAATTTTGTTGTTTCATCCTATAGTCCTAACAACTGGGACGACGAGAATCCCGATGTTATGCCTCTTTCATCAATTACAAGCTGCAATCTTAATATTGATGAAGACAGAGATGAAATCTATACACAGGGTAAAGATGGTCAGAGCGTAAGCTATAATCCCCCAAGATACAAATACAGCTATGATTTCTATCTTGAATTTACAGTCAACAACCCCTATTTTGATGATTTCAAGGTTAAGCTTAATACCTTCAGCGTTGAAGGCGTAGGCACAATGGAATACAATAAATATCAGCAGATGGCTATGGAAATTATCAATACACTTACTCCCGGCAGAGGTGCAATGCCCAACATGGGAATGAATAACGGTATGCCTATGAATCAGGGGATGCCCATGAATCAGGGCTATGCTCCTGCAGGCGGTTTTGTACAGCAGGGCACTTATGCACAGCCTAACCCCTACGCACAGCAACAGGGAGCTTATGCTCAGCAGCCTATGAATAACGGTTACGGTCAGCCTATGAATAATGGTTATGCTCAGCAACCCATGAACAACGGTTACAATCAGCCTATGAATAATGGTTATGCTCAGCAACCCATGAACAACGGTTACAATCAGCCCATGAATAATGGCTATGCTCAGCAACCCATGAATAATGGCTATAATCAGCAGCCTATGAACAATGGCTATAATCAGCCTGCACAGCCTCAACCCCAGGCTCAGGGTCTTGAATGTCCTTACTGTGGTGCTCCCTACACAGGCGGTGCTTTCTGTACTGCATGCGGAGCAAAAATGCCCGGCTGATGAAGAAAATGAAGCCTCTGATAATTGTAATTCTGATTAGTGTTCTGCTCATAGGTATCTCGGCAGGTGTATGGTATTACAAAACAAAATTTTATATACCTGATAAAGACGGTATGGTGCGTGACTTGTCGGACACTGTCACGAAATGTACATATTCATCAGGTGGCGGGATGGAAGGCTCTTATGAAAGTCTTGAAATCAGCGTAAGAGAAAACGGTGAGGTATGGCTTGAATACTCAAGCCTGCCTTACATCGGTGCAGAGGAAGAAACTGTAAGTCACACAGTACCTGCCGAAGCTATTGAAGAAATAAGGTCATTGTGCAGAAAAACAGGTGTACTCAACTGGGGGGAACTTTCCGACAGTGATGAGCTTCTCCTTGATGCACCTACGACCTCTATTTCTTTTACATACGGTGACGGAGAATACTATTCAGTCAGTTCAAACAATAAATTGCCGAAAAAAGGCACAGGCTTTTTCTCGGAGGTTTACAACATATTATTTAAATACAAATAAACAAGGAGATGATGACTTTGTCAGCAATTCTTGAACAGAAGTGTCCTAATTGTGGCGGTGCAGTTGAATTTGACGCAAACTCGCAGCGTCTCAAATGTCCTTTTTGTGACACTGAATTTGATATTGCAGCAATGCAGCAGGCAGAAGAATTCAAATCAAACTCTGTGCAGGATATAAACTGGAATTCTCAGAATTCTCAGTGGGAAGCAGGGGAAACAGACGGAATGAATGTTTATGTCTGTAATTCCTGTGCAGGTGAAATAGTTGCAGATGCAACAACGGGTGCAACAACCTGTCCCTATTGCGGAAATCAGGTTGTTATGAAAGGACAGTTCTCAGGTGAACTGAAGCCTGACCTTGTTATTCCTTTCAAGGTTGATAAAAAAGCTGCAAAAGAAGCTCTTAAAAAGCATTTCAAGGGCAAGAAATTTGTTCCGAAAGCATTCCTGAGCGATAATAAACTTGAGGAAATCAAAGGTGTTTACGTTCCCCATTGGCTTTTCAGTTGCGATGCGGTTGTCAACGCAACATATCAGGCTGAAAAATATAAGCATTGGTCGGACAGTAAGAACGAATACACCGAAACAACCGCTTACAATGTTTACAGAAGC
>SVPP01000014.1 GCA_015065765.1 Oscillospiraceae bacterium
TTAACGCACCCCTTTGCGGTTGGTAGCTTTAGCTTCTTGCGTACCCCTTTAGGGGTAAGCCAGTATTTTGCCCTTTTAGGGCTGTTATAAAACCACCGGCTCAGCCGGTGTGATATTTATTTATAAATTATAATTTACCTGTATTTTTAAAACAACTGTTCGTAGGGTTCGGCGTCCTCGACGAGCCGTTAAATTAAGCGTTAATTTGCGGACAGTCGAGGACATCCGTCACTACGGCATTTCCGCCCATTTCATTATAAAATTGCGTCGCAGACCTGAAATTCTGCATTCTGCACTCTGCATTAAAATCGCCTTTTTTGCTTTAATAAAGCTTCATTTTTTACCAGATTTTATAATGAAGAATAAATGAAATTTACATTCTTTTTAAGAAAATAGTCAGCGTGTACTATGTGCTGTTGACGATTAAACCGACAATATTAAAGATACTCGTCGGGAAAGTTTACAAAATTATGCAGAAATATAAATAACTTATGAACAAATCATTATAATTTTTTAATAAATCTTTTAAACCTTGACAAGAGACGTAAAAAATTAGTATAATGTAAGACGATAATCGTATAAAATGGAAAGTCTGTATTTGCCTTTGTCAGGTATGAAAAAAGCAACGTTTAATGCATAAAAAGCACGAAAAAACTGATTTTTAAATATGTTTGAGGAGTGATTATGTGAGCTTAAAATACGGTAAATATGTCAGAGGCGGTAAGCCCGCAACAAAGAAATTTGACATGCTTGAACCGCCCCATAAACAGGCAATGTATTTTATGCCCCTTGTCTGGGCTTTCTCGGATTTTCAGAAGAATCTCCACAGAGCAAGACTTCATAAAGTTAATATGGAAGGAATCAAGCCTCCTTACATTCTTATCTGCAATCATAACGCATTCTTTGACTTCTATATCATGAGCAGAATGATTATGCCCGGCAGAGGTTATTTCCCTGCAGCGGTTGATGACTATATCGGCAGAGAGTGGCCTCTTCGCCGTCTCGGTGCTATTCCTAAGAGAAAGTATACCGCTGACCTGAGCATTATCAGAAACTGTAAAAAGGCTATCCAGGACGGACAGATTTTCGGTATTTACGCAGAAGCAAGATATTCTCACTGCGGTAAAACCGAGGTTATTCCTGATTCTGTAGGACAGATGTGTAAATATCAGAATGTGCCTGTAGTTACTCTCAAAATGTCAGGACATCATCTCTATCAGCCCTTCTGGAATTCAAGAAGAAGATATATCAAGCCTGTTGAAGCAACAATGACTTGTATCTACAAGCCTGAGGAGCTGAAAACAGCATCTGCTGATGAAATCAACGCAAAAATCAGAGAATATCTCTTCAATGATGATTTCAAGTGGCAGTACGAAAACAAAATCAGAATCCCCTATAAAAACCGTGCAAAGGGACTTCACAAGGTGCTTTACCAGTGCCCCAGCTGCATGACAGAATACAAGATGAAATCAGAAGGCTCAAAGGTTTACTGCGAGCACTGCGGAAAGAGCTGGACTCTCGGCGAGTACGGCGATATGACTGCAGACAGCGGTGAAACTGAGTTTAAATTCCCCACCGATTGGTATGACTGGGAGCGCGAGCAGGTTAAGAAGCAGGTTCTTGACGGTACGTATCGCCTTGAGTGTGACTGTGATGTAAATGACCTTCCCAACTCAAAGGGATTTGTCCACATTGGCCACGGCAAGCTTATTCATGATATGAACGGCTTTAAGGTTGAGGTTACAAGGGAATATGACAACGAACCTATGAAAATGGAAATTCCTGCAGCAATGCAGTATGCATGCCACATCGAATACGATTACCGTTTCGGAAAGAGACGTGACTGCATCGACCTTAACACAATGGAAGATACATGGTACGTTTTTCCTGAAAACTGTGAGTTCTCAGTAACTAAGGTAGCTCTTGCAACAGAAGAAATTTTCAACGAAATCGAGCGTAAGCGTAAGGAAGAAAAAGCGGCAAAAAAGGCTGCAAAGTAAAGAAAAGGTAGTTTTATAATGAAGTCTAAGAACTATTGTAATCACGCGCGTATAAAGAAGAATTACCCTCTTTATAAGACAATTGATGCAAACGTGGTTTTTGATATAATTGAATATTGTTCAGATCATCACGGCGAGAAATTTGCTTTCCAGATTCCCGTTAGCGGATCGGAGGATCTTTTCAAAACATATAAAGAGTTCAAAGATGAGGTTGCATCTCTCGGTACATTTATCCTTTCAAAGGGGCTGAAGAAAGAAAAGATTGCAATTCTTGGTGAAAACAGCTATGAGTGGCTTCTCTGCTACTTTGCTGTCCTCGGAAGCGGCAATACTGCAGTGCCTCTTGACAGAGACCTTCCGGTAGATGACCTTCTCTATAATATTCATAACAGTGGCTGTAAAGCAATTTTCTGTTCAGCTCTTTATAAAGATGTTGCGGAAAAGCTTAAAGAGCGTGATTCAGGCATTGAGTTTTATTTCTCAAAAGCTGATATGAACGAAATGCTGGAAGAAGGCAGAAAGCTTATTGCTTCAGGCGACAACAGCTTCTCAGAAGCAGATGTTAAGCCTGATGACCTTGCAGCGATTGTATATACATCAGGTACAACAGGTAAAAGCAAGGGCGTCATGCTCACCCAGAGGAATATTGCATCAAATGCTCTTTCAGCTTGTCGTAACATAAATGGTGAAGGACAGGGCGTTCTTGCTCTTCCTCTTCATCATACATTCGGTATGGTTGCTAACGTTATTGCTCCCTTGCTTTTTGAGGCAACAATCTATATGACAACCAGTATCAGAAACATTCAGGCAGATATGATCAAAATCGGAGCTACTGCGGCATTCTGTGTACCCCTTATGGCAGAGCTTATTTACAAAAAGGTATGGGCAACTGCAAAGGAAAAGGGCAAGGATGAAATCCTTAAAAAGGGTATTAAAATCAGTAACACCCTTCTTAAATTTGGTATCGACGTGAGAAGAAAGCTTTTCGCAGAAGTACATGAAGCTCTTGGCGGAAATCTTGAGCTTTTTGTGTGCGGCGGTGCACCTCTCAGCGAGAAAATGGCATTTGAGCTTACTTCAATGGGTATCAATGTTCTTAACGGTTATGGCATTACAGAGTGTTCGCCTATCGTTTCGGTTAACAGAAACTTTGCTAACAAAATCGGTAGTGTAGGTCTTGTGCTTGACTGTAACGAAGTAAAAATCAACAACCCTGATGAAAAGGGCGTAGGCGAAATTTATGTCAGAGGCGATAACGTTATGGTAGGCTACTATAACGACGAAGAAGCAACAAAAGAAGCATTTGATGATGGTTGGTTCAAAACAGGCGATTTAGGATATCTGGACGAGGATGGTTTCCTCTTTGTAACAGGCAGAATCAAGAACCTCATAATTCTTCCTAACGGCAAGAATGTTTCAGCGGAAGAGCTTGAAGAAAAGCTTCTTGATGAAATCGGCGGAGTTGAAGAGGTTCTGGTTTATGACGAGGACGATAAGATTACTGCTGAAGTTTATCTCGGTCAGGCTGCAGAGCCTGAGGCAAAAGAGAAAGTCAAGAAGGATATCAAGCGTCTTAACGCAAAGCTTCCCTCATATAAGAAAATCGCAAAGACAAAAGTGCGCGATGAGGCTTTCCCGAAAACCACATCAATGAAAATCAAAAGAAATTATAAAAAGAAAAAATAACGGAGGAAAAGAAAATGCAGGAAAAAATGATTGAAGAACTCAAGGCAATTATCGAGGAATACACAGACGAGCCCCTTCCCGAAATTTCAATGGAAACAGCACTTACAGCAGACTTCGGTCTCAACTCATTCGAGCTTTTTGAAATCATCTGTAAGATTGAGGAAAAATACAACGTAACAATTCCTGACAGAGTGCTTATGTCATTTGCATCTGTAGGCGACGTAGTAAACTACCTTATGGAAGCAACAAAATAAAATCTGCCAGGCCACAGCTCCCTTTTTAAGGGAGCTGCTTTTTTATAACTACAGAGCAACAAATTATAATTTGACGTTTAGAAATTAGCTATAACAAGTGGCTCCCCTTGTCAGGGGAGCTGTCGTTTTCGCAAGAAAATGACTGAGGGGTAGTTACATATTGTTATTATCTCTCCCTCCGTCTTTTGCTTTGCAAAAGCCACCTCCCTCATCAGATGGAGGCAACGCTCTGTTCAACTGCACGCTAAATTGTAATTTATCTGTATAGTTCGATTTCAGGCTCCCCTTGAAAACGCAAGGGGAGCTGTCAAAATCTATGATTTTGACTGAGGGGATTTTTCGTTTAAAATTATAATTTGTCGGGTAATTTATTTTTTAAACGTAGGGCAGGGGCTTGCTCCTGCCGTTAGTTTTTTTACGGCGAGAGTAAACACTCGCCCTACGATGTTTCCGCCTGTTTCATATAATAATTTGCACCGCAGGCCCGAAATTCTGCATTTTGCACTCTGCACTCTGCATTCAGTACGCTGTACCCGGAAAACTTTCTCCGTCTCTCTCAGACAAAATAAATAATCAGTCACCGAATTTCTTGTCAAATCCTGTCGTTTGAAATTTTTGTGCAAGTTTAATAAAAATTATAAAAAAAGGAAATGACAAAAAAATAACAATCAAAAATCAACCCGGAAAATGTAACCAATTTGTTTCTTGACTTCATAAAAATAATTCTAAATCAGAAATAAAAACATCAATAAATTGCAACAAAAATCTGTTTTTTGGGTTTCACTTGCAAAAAAAGTTCTGTTAAAAATTTAATAAAAATCCGCATTTTAATGGCAAAAAAGAATTAAAAGTGTTGAAAACTTTGTTTAAAAATTGAAAAACCCTTGATTTTAAAGGCTATTTCCACATTTTCCACAGAGTTTTCCACACTTGCAAAAAAATTCAGAATTTCCACATTTTTTCAATTTTTTTGCACAAAATGAGATTTTTTATTCATCAGGAACAGGAGGGGAAATTAAGGCTGAAAAATCAAAATGCAAGAAAAAAATAAAATCTTGCAAAATTAAAAGTTACAAATTTGTAACCGAAAATGTGTCAAGAGTTTTTATGATTTTTTTATTTTTTGTAACTTTCACCAAAAATCACAAAAACACAAAAAATTTTACTCCGAAGTTTCGGAAAAAGTCTTGACAAATTTCAGTAAGATTATTATATTATGATTAGTACATGAATATTTTTCATTTACTTTACAAACGAAAGGATGAACACTATGGCATTGGAAAAAATCAAAAAAATTATCAGTGAACAGTTTGCCATCCCTGAAGATGACATTACAGAAGAAACTGTACTGCTTGAAGACCTTGATGCTGACAGCCTTGACCTTATTGATCTTGCTATGTCACTTGAGGATTGCTTCGAGGTTGAAGTTCCTGACGAGGAGCTTGAAAACTTCAAGACAGTCGGCGACATCGTTAAATATATAGAAGAAATATAAAATAAACGGAAAATTTAAACTTTCAGGGCGGGGTGTGATTCCCCACCGGTGGTACAGCCCACGAGCCAGAAATGGTTGATTCGGTGAAATTCCGAAGCCGACGGTATAGTCCGGATGAAAGAAAGTGTTTCAAACAAAACTTTTGCCCTGTGATTTTATTTCACAGGGCATTTTTAGTTGCTTGTATTTTTGGGAGGAATAAAAAATGTTGTTGGAAAAACAGAATAAAAAATTCAATCTGTATACAATGGTAGCGATAGCTATGCTCACAGCTATTGCAGAAGTGCTTTACATGCTTGATTTCCCGATTTTTGCAGGTCCCTTTGCATTTCTCAAATTTGATTTCAGTGATATTGCTGCGCTTATCGGCGGAATCTGCTTCGGACCGGGTGCAGGCGTGCTTATCGAACTGCTTAAAAATGTTTTCCATGTGTTTATAAAAGGCTTAGGCTCTACTATGGGCTTCGGTGACCTGATGAATTTCGTTGTAGGCAGTGCGTACATAGTACCCTTTGTGCTCTGCTATCATGAGTTTTCAAAGAAAATGAAGAAGTCAGTTGCAATTCTCGTTTCAGCAGTCATCGGTTGTCTTGCACTCATAGGAATCGGTGCAGCGGCAAACTATTTTGTAGCACCCCTTTACTTCAAATATTTTGTCGGTCAGGAAATTACAAATGATTTTCTTATCGGTTACCTTTCATACGCATGTATTATCAACGTAATCAAGGGTGTAATGCTCAGTGCAGTTGCATATCCTGTTATCTTTGTTCTTGTTGACAAGCTGAAAAAAGTTGCCAAACTGTAAATTCTTTGTTAAACGCTTGACAAAACAATCTTGTTATAATACAATATATATGTAAAATAAATAGCTCTTATTAAGAGTAGCGGAGGGAACAGGCCCAATGAAGCTCGGCAACCTGCAATTGCAAGGTGCTAAATCCTGCGGAATTTATCCGAGAGATAAGTTAAATACATCCGCAGGTTTCCCTGCGGATTTTTATTATTTTGGAAAGAGGTAAGAAATATGGCAAGACATCTTTTTACATCGGAGTCTGTAACAGAAGGACATCCCGATAAAATATGCGACAGAATTTCGGACGCAGTTCTTGATGCAATTATGGCACAGGACCCGAAAGGCAGAGTTGCATGTGAAACAACATGTACAACAGGTCAGATTCTCATTATGGGTGAGATCACAACAACTGCTGACATTGAAATTGCAAAAATCGCAAGAGAGGCAGTTTGTGACATCGGCTATGACGATGCAAGAAAAGGCTTTGACGGAAATACATGTGCGGTTCTCCTTGCAATTCATGAGCAGTCACCTGACATTGCTCTTGGTGTTGACAACTCAGCAGAAATCAAGGAAGGCAACGATGATGAGTACAATCTTCACGGTGCAGGCGACCAGGGTATGATGTTCGGTTTCGCTTGTGACGAAACAGAAGAGCTTATGCCCATGCCCATTTCACTTGCTCACAAGCTTGCAAAGAGACTTACAGAAGTCAGAAAGAACGGCACTCTTCCTTATCTTCGTCCCGACGGAAAAACTCAGGTTACAGTTGAATATGAAGACGATAAGCCTGTAAGAATCGAAACCGTTGTTATTTCTTCACAGCACAGTGCAGATGTGTCCCTTGACCAGATAAGACAGGATATCGTTGTAAACGTAATCAAGCCTATTATTCCTGAAGACCTTATGGATGATGACACAATTATCTACGTTAACCCCACAGGACGTTTTGTAACAGGCGGACCTCACGGTGACAGCGGACTTACAGGCAGAAAGATTATCGTTGACACATACGGCGGATATTCACGTCACGGCGGCGGTGCATTCAGCGGTAAAGACCCCACAAAGGTTGACAGAAGTGCTGCATACGCTGCAAGATACATCGCAAAGAACGTTGTAGCATCAGGCGTTGCAAGAAAATGTGAAGTTCAGCTCGCTTACGCAATCGGTGTTGCAAAGCCTGTATCAGTTATGGTTGATACTTTCGGCACAGGTAAAATTGACGACAGTGCAATCGGCTCAATCGTATCAGAGCTTTTTGACCTTCGTCCCTCAGCAATTATCGATAAGCTTGAGCTGAGAAGACCTATCTATAGCCAGCTTGCAGCATACGGCCATGTAGGCAGAGAAGATATCGACGTTGCATGGGAAAAGACAGATAAGGCAGAAGCAATCAGAAAAGCAGCAGGCATCGACAATCTTTAATAAATAAAAAGGGAATTCCGAAGAGGGATTCCCTGAAATATTTTATGTTTTAAGGAGATAAAAATGAAAAGATTTATTGCTTTGTTTTTAGCAGTGATTTCAATGTTCGCTTTATTTTCGGTAACAACAATGGCAGAAGAAGGGGAAACAACAATGAAATTTTCATCAGACGGAAAACTTAGAATCATGCATGTTACAGATACTCACTTTGAGGACTACAATGCAGATTCTTCATGCTGGGCAATCGGCTATGCCTGCGATAAAGAAAAGCCTGATATTGTGGTTATCACAGGCGATAATGTTCAGAACTGTGAAAATCCCGCAGATACAAAACGTCTCATTGATAAGCTGATGAACGTTTTTGAAACAAGAAATATTCCTGTTGCAGTAACTTTCGGCAACCACGATTCCGAAACAGGAGCGATGACAAGAGAAGAGCTTATGGCTTATTACAATACATATTCATGCTCTCTTTCAGTTGATGACGGTGAAGCGCTTTCAGGCTGCGGAACATACAGCATTCCCGTTATGTCCTCAGACGGTGAAAAGGTGAAATTCAATCTCTGGGTATTCGATTCAAACGATTACGATAAAGATGGCCATTACGGCTGTGTTCAGGCAGACCAGGTTGAATGGTATAAGAAAACATCTGATGAACTCAAAGAGGCAAATGGCGGTGAAAAGGTTTATTCACTTGCTTTCCAGCATATCATTGTGCCTGAGGTTTACGATGTTCTCAGAAAAACAGACAAAAAAGGACTTTTTGCTTACGAACACATGTATAACAAAGGTGAATATTATACCTTCGATGAAAATTCCGTAAACTACGGAAAACTCCACGAAACACCTTGTTCAGGCTATGAAAACTTCGGACAGTTTGACGCAATGGTAGAAAAAGGTGATGTGCTTGCTATTTTCTCAGGCCATGACCATTCAAACGCATTCGGTGTTCAGAATCAGGGAATTGACATTGTGAACTCTCTCAGCACACGTTATAACAACGAGCGTTATTCAACACAGTACGGCTACAGAATGATTGTGGTTGATGAAAACGATACATCAGATTACTCAACATATTCTGTTCATTGGTACGATATGCTTACACTGAAAGATGCCCTTCAGGTTGAGGATGAATATGGAAAAGAAATCGGAACAAAAATTGCTTTCCTTGGCTTCTTCCAGAAGATCTTTGATAAAATTGAGCTTGTATTCGGTGAGCTCTTTACCGGCAGACAGCTTGAATATCCTGAAAGATAAATGTAAAAATCTCCTCTGTCATCCTCGGGTAACGGAGGAGATTTTTCAGTACAGAATTTCGGGTATGCGACGCAAATTATAAATGAAACTAACGAAAGACAGAGTGGTTTTTTCTAATAAAATATTGACTTAGGTCTGCCAAATTTATATAATTTATTTGTACATGTACCTTAAAGGAGGTAAATTTATGAAAAAAGTATCAGTTAAAATTATGTCAATCCTGCTTGTACTTACTCTTCTCTTTACAGGCGGAGCAGTCAGTGCATCTGCAGCGGATGTAAGTGCACAGTCTGCAGTAGCTCTCCAGGAAGAAAGTGTTGGCGACGGAATTATGAAGGTGCTTTACAACGCTCTCAACGTAGTGTGTGAAGCTCTTGTAAAAACAATCTGTAAGATTTATGTAAATCCCAAAGAATGGCAGAGTATTGATGAATATGACAGTGAAGAAGTAGGCTTCATGGCTGGTCGTGAAAATTATCAGACAGAGGCAAAAGAGGGCAATAAATGGTCTCTCGGTTACGGTAGCCGTTCAATTGTCCCCGAAGACATCGCTGACGGCAAATATTACATCGGCCGTGACCTTACTGTTCGTATTGCAAAGGACGTTTACGATGACAACAGAATCCGTGTAACTGCAATTGATGACAACAGCGGTGAAGGAATTGTTGTTCTCGGCGCAATCGACTCTCTCGGCGTAACATCAGCAGATATCCGTACAGTCCGTAAAGCAATTATCGCATACTGTGCAGAAAATAATATTGAGGTTGCAAGCATCAACATCACTGCAACACACTCTCACTCAGCTCTTGACACACAGGGTGTTGCAACAGAATTCTTCAAGAAGCTTGCAGGTTCTTTCTGGGCAAACCTTGTAGGCAGCACAGCAGAACTTCCCGGTCTTGAAGCAGCAGCAGAATTCAAGCAGTTCTTTATAGGTGAGTCTATCGAAGCTGTAAAAGAAGCTATCGGCAACATGGAAGAAGGCGAAATGTATTTCGCAGAGGTTGACACAAGTGCACATATGCACGATAAGCGTGACCTTATCGCAAGAGAAGATTTGCAGAAAACTGCAGTTCTCCACTTTGTTCCCGACAATGCAGAATCAGAGGGTACATACATCGCAGACATCTCATGCCATGCAACATCATTCAGTGCAAGCCATGGCTACATAACAGGCGACTATATCTACTATCTTGACAAATACATCAGAGAACAGACAGGCGACAACACAGTTATGGTTGCAGGTGCTCTCGGTCAGGTTTCAAGAGATATTGAATATTCAGAAGAGGGCATGGACGAGTATACAGCTCTCGGTGCAGAATCAGATGCTCTCGGCTCAGCATTCGGTAAGCTTATTGTTGAAGCAGACTATGGCGAGCCTCTCCAGCCCGTTCTCAATGCAACACATAAAGAAATCTTCATCGAGCCCGAAAACAGTATTCTTGTTCTTGCTTGCGAAATCAAGCTTGTAAACAACAAGGTTTTCTATGACGGACTTCTTTTCAAGAAATTCTATATGCCTTCAGAAATCGGTTATCTTGAATTCGGTAACGAAGTGGCATTTGCTCTCTTCCCCGGTGAACTTTATCCCGAAGTATTCCTCGGTAACGATATCACAGGCGGAGTTACATGGGACGGCACAGAATGGCAGTATGACAGCCTTGCAGATGAGGTTGAAGGCGTTAAAACTTATGCAGTGAGCCTTGCAAACGATGCTCTCGGCTATGCAGTTACAGACAACAACTTCGCATTCATGGGCCACATCATCGGCGAGGAAATCGCAGACGAAGTTCTTTCAATCGGTAAACACATCGCATCATTCTATGTAAGCAACTACCTTACAATGATTGAGGATATGAAATAAGAAATATGATGGGGCACACAAAAACGTGTGCCCTTGATTTTTAAAAGGATTAACTAAAATGAAAAATATAATTCTTATCGGAATGCCCGGTGCAGGAAAAAGCACAATCGGCGTTCTTCTCGCCAAAACTCAGCTTTTTTCTTTTGTTGACACAGACCTGCTCATTCAGGGAAAATATTCAAAGAGCCTTTCAAACATAATCAAGGAAAAAGGTACGGAAGAATTTCTCAGAATTGAAAATGACGTAATCTGTGAATCTGATTTTGAAAATTCAGTTGTGGCAACAGGAGGCAGTGCAGTTTTCGGCGAAAAGGCTATGGAAAAGCTGAAAAAAGATGCTCTCACAGTTTATCTGAAAGTTGATGTAAATGAGCTTGAAAAGCGGATAAACAATATCCACACAAGGGGAATTGCCATGAAAGAAGGCTCAACCCTCAGCGAGATTTATGCTGAACGAAAAGACCTTTACGAAAAATATGCAGATTTTGCTCTCGATTGCACTGACCTTACGGCAGAGGAATGTGTAGATAAAATTGCAGAAAGGGTTGAAGAAATAAATGGATAAAATCAGATTATGGTTTACTCGGTTTATGTCGGTGATACTTGCGTTTTTCACTGCAGTTTTTTCAGCGCCTTGCTTTTCGTTTCCTGTTTATAAGCCTGTGCTCATAGCCGATTTTTCAGAATCGGAAAGGGAAATTTCAAGCGGTGCATCGGGGTATCTTTACGGTATTGCTGAAGAGGGCGTTCCTTCAAAAAACATGACGGAAAGTGTTGATATCAGCACAGTTGTGCAGAAAGCACCTGAGGGACTTCAGCATCCCATCGGTGACATTGAACACGTTGAAAGCCACCTTGAAAATACAGACTATAACATAGTTTATCTTCAGGATGATTACGATACATGGTACTATTGCCATGATGAAATCAATGAGAAGAGAAAGAACGGCACATATAACTGGGAAAGCCATGTGAGAGAAGATTTTCTGCCCCGTGTGAGAAGAATTGTCAGCACTCTTTCTCGGAAAGAATACAGTGAAAAAACTGTTTACTGCCTTTATAATGAAACGGACAATGGTGTCTGGTTCGGTACAACAGTTGTGAATGATGACGGCTATGTTTGGGGAAATTATGACGAAGCGGGCAGACAGAATTTTTATAAAGCCTGGAAAATCACCTATGATGAGGTGAAAAAAATAAACCCTGATGCCCTCATCGGCGGTCCGGGATTTTATGAGTACAGCCATGATAAGATTGAAGATTTTCTGTCTTACTGCAAAGATAACGATTGCGTGCCTGAAATTATGATTTACCATGAGCTTGCAGACAACAGCATTTATAAATGGCAGGCAAATGTGGATGATTACAGAGAAATTGAAAGAAAGCTTTGCCTTGATGAGCTTCCCGTTGTTGTCAGCGAATACGGCAGAATGCAGGATAACGGCATGCCGGGCAAAATGCTCCAGTACATTACACAGATTGAGGTCTCAGGCGTTTATGCGGATAACGCTTACTGGCGACTTGCAAATAACCTTTGTGACGTAGCAGGTGACGATAATTCTCCCAACTCCAACTGGTGGGTTTACCGCTGGTATGCAGACATGGAAGGCACTCTTGCTGACACCAAATATGTTGACATTTTCAAGTCAAATGTGGGCAAGGCTCTCAGCGGAAAAAGTGACCTTTATTCTCAGGGCTTTATGGGACTTGCATCAAAAACTGATGATAAAATCGACATCATCTGCGGTGGTACAGACGGCAATGTAAGAGTGAAAATAAAAGGACTTGACTCTTCATCATTTGACGGAAAAGATGTTCTTGTTTCTGTTGAGGGAGTATTTTACAAAGGACTTTCGGGAATTGTGAATGAGCCTGAGAAAATCATGCGGTATAAAGGAAAAGTCAAAAACGGCTCTCTTACAATTGAAATGCCTGAAATAAAGGAAGAAAACGCATACCACATCACCGTTACCGAATGGGACGAAAATGCTGAAATCTATGATAATTCAAAGTCATTACCTCAGCGTTTTGAAGCAGAAGCGGGCACGCTTCTCGGCAACGCTTACACATATGACAGTGCCTATGCCACAACAGGTGAAACATATGGCATGGTGGGCGGTATGGAGAAACAGGGCGACGGCTTAAAAATGGAAATCGCAGTCCCTGAAAGCGGAGAATATGACCTTGCAATTATCTACGGCAAAGCAAATGACGGAAACAAAAAAGAGGACAGAATTTCCGCTAAGGTGAATTTCTCCCTTGACGGTCAAAAGCAGATTCTCACTCTTCCTAACACAATCAAGAGCGAATATACTGATTTTCTTACTGTCACATCTTACCTTGAAAAAGGAAAGCATACTCTTGAATTTACAAACAATGAGGGCACATATGTCATAGACAGTGTTCTTGTTTCAAAGACGGAAGAAAAAGAAGAAATCTGCCTTATTCCCGATGGAGACAGAACAAAAGACGGCACAGTTTCTTTTCTTGCTGTAGCACCTTATGACGGCTATTACAGAATAGAAACAGACGCTGAAAGCTTTGAAGTCAATGACAACAAAGCAGAAAAAGGTGAGTATGTTTATCTCCCGAGAGGTCTTAACTTCATCGACCTTGAAAAGGGAGAAAAGTTGAAAATCACAAAAACAGATATTGAAAATGAATGTATAATTTCGGCAGAAGATATAGTACTCTCAGACGGGGCACTTCTGGCAGACGGATTTATCCATAATATTTCAAGCCTTTCGGGTAAAGGTGAGTTTACCGTAAATGCAGAAAAGGAAGGCGTATATTATCTCACATTTACCTATTCAAACAATGATGAAAACGGCGTTCACAGTTATAACGTCGACCTTGTTGAAAGATATGTGACGGTATCGGTAAATGGCGAAAAATACGACATTTATTGCAGAAATACATACAGCTGGGAAACTTACAAAACAGTGTCCCTTGCAGTAAATCTCACAGAGGGCGAAAATATAATCACTCTCACCAACAGCGGTTTAAGAAACTTTAACGGCGGAGAAACTTTCATTCCCCATATTAAAGAAATTTCAATAAATTCTTTAAGTAAATAAAATAAAAAGCAGAGTTGATTTTTAAAAATCAACTCTGCTTTTAATTATTTTATCAATGTATTCGCATACAGCGTAAAAATTTTTATCAATGTCTATGTTGCAAAACCGTAAAACTTTCAAATTTATTTTTTCTAATTCTTTTGTTCTGCTTTCGTCCTTTTCTTTTTGCTCTTTTTCATAATGACCGCCACCGTCAAGTTCAATAACAAGACCTGCTTTCGCACAGTAAAAATCCACTATATAATTTCCTATTGCTTTTTGTCTCTGGAATCTTACAGGATAATTTCTCAAAAAATCATACCACAATTTTCTTTCCCAGGGTGTTTGGCTTTTTCGAAGCGTTTTTGCAAGTTTAATGTTATCTTTGTTGTAGTCTTTCATTTCTTTACCAATCTGAAATTTATTATGAGATTTAAATAACGATTGCCTCCATCTGATGAGGGAGGTGGCATTTTTCGACAGAAAAATGACGGAGGGAGAGAAAACATATACTTAAACTACCCCTCAGTCAAAAAACTTCGTTTTTCGACAGCTCCCCTGACAAGTGGAGCCAACTCGAAAATCGGTGACATGTGACATTTTTTACAGTGTTCCGTTCAGAAATTCATCTCTGAACCAGATGTCATCAACTTCAAATGTTTTCCCGTCAAGGTAGTTGAGAATTCCGGCATCTGACTGAAAATCAAAGGTAAGCTTGTAAGAGCAAAGGCATTGTTTCTTATAGCCTTTTTCCTTGTTCAGTTTGTTTGTACCGTATTTGCCGTCACCTAAAAGGGGATGTCCGATTGATGCGAAGTGTGAACGAATCTGATGTGTTCTGCCGGTTAAGAGCTCAACCTCAACAAGGCTGAGATTTCCTTTCGTTTCAAGGACTTCATACTTTGTTCTGATTTCCTTTTTGTTTTCTCCGCCTTTTCTTGAAACTGTAACAATGTTTCTCTCTTCATCCTTTTCAAGGTATCCTTCAAGGATGCCTTTTTTCTTTTTAGGACATCCGTGAACGATAAGGCAGTAATATTTGTGAAGCTCTCTCTTTTTCATTTTCTGATTGAGAATACGCAGTGACTCAGCGTTTTTTGCTGCAATTACGATACCCGAAGTGTTTCTGTCAATTCTGTTCACAAGCGAGGGAGTGAATGAATTTTCTTCATCGGGATGAAACTCACCTTTTTCATAAAGGTAACGCTTGATTCGTGTAATGAGCGTGTCGTTATATTCTCTGTCATCAGGATGGCAGAGAAGTCCCACGCTCTTGTTGAGAAGCATGATGTTTTCATCCTCGTAAACAATGCTCAACTTCTTCGATGCTGACATGAAATCGTATCTTGTCTCGCTCTTTACGAAAAATTCATCGTTTATGTAAAGGTCAACAATGTCACCTGTGTTCAGCCTTGTAGAAATTTCCGCTCTTTTGGAATTGACTTTGATTCTCTTTGTTCTTATGTATTTGTACATGAGACTTTTGGGCAGATTGGGCACACTTTTAGTGAGGAATTTGTCAAGTCTCTGATTTGCGTCATTGGGTTTTATAGTAAAGCTTTTCATTAAAACATCCTTTTCACAAGTGAGGGGATACACTCCTCGAATTTCACGCTGTACCAGTGGTTTTCCTTGTCAGGTGCAGTGTGGTGAATACATTCAACTACAAAGTCTGTAGCAATTTCAATTGCCTCTTTTACTGAGAAACCTTTCACAAGTGCTGATGAGCAGACAGATGCGAAAACGTCACCTGTGCCGTGGAATGTATCGTTGATTCTCTCGCGGAAATAGTGAGTGAACTCATCTTTTTCGCTTTCATATGCAAAAACTCCAAGCTTGTCCCCACGTCTTACACCTGTGATAATAACTGTTCTTGCACCAAGTGCAGACAGTCTTCTGAGCATGTCTTTGATTTCATCGTCAGTAAAGTTTTCTTTATATTCTTCACCGAGAAGGTAAGAAACTTCTGTGAGATTGGGAGCGATGATGTCAGCCTTTTTCACAAGCGACACCATTTCCTTTGCAAAATCCTCGTCAAAGCCTGCGTAAAGCTTTCCGTGGTCGCCCATAACGGGATCAACGAAAACAAGTGTATTCTCTTTCTTGAAATCATCAATGAAATCTGACACGATTTTCAATTGCTCCTTAGAGCCTAAAT
The DNA here is from genome assembly GCA_015065765.1 of Oscillospiraceae bacterium. Taxonomy (GTDB): domain Bacteria; phylum Bacillota; class Clostridia; order Oscillospirales; family Acutalibacteraceae; genus SIG575. Next base: position 15,989 of record SVPP01000014.1, read on the forward strand.
ATCCTGTATAAATTCCGTCAAAGCTCATGTCGAGCGTTTTCCAATGCTCGGTGATTGGAGAAATTTCTTTTGTTAAATCGTGAATTGTAAAGCCCTTGAAACCGCCCGTGTGTGTTGACAAAACGGCAGTGGGAATGGGGCAGGCCTCAACTCCGCAGGCTGAAATTATGGGCAAAGCCACTGTCAGCGAGCATTTGCCGAAGCATGAAATATCCTGAATTGTAACTATCCTTTTCAATTTAAAACCTTCTTATATAATGTCAAGAATGAATTTGTTTTCTTTTGTGTAAGTAATGACAGGCGAATTTTTCGGACACGATATTTTAAGCGAGTTACCGCAACTGTCGCATATGTTTTCACCAATTTCCGTTTTTGACGATGTGAATGTAAGTTTTTCAAGTCCGTCACATCTTGCGAAAGCACCGTCACCTACATTTTTCACTTTCTCAGTAACAGTAAATTCTTTAAGTGCCTGACATCCTGCAAAAGCAAATGAGCCGATTTCTTCAAGCTTTTCGTTAGCAACAATCTTTTCAAGATACAGACACGAGTCAAAAGCACTGTCTCCGATTTTCCTGATGTTTTCGCTGAGTGTGATTTTTTCTACAGATGAATTTACAAAAGCATATTCACCGATTTCCTCTGCGCTCTCAGGAAAAACAACCTCTTTCACGAAGAAATTGTCACAGAAAGCGGAAACAGTCTTCACGTCTTCGGGGATTGTCACTTTTTCATCTTCGCCGTTATAGTGGATAAGAACATTGTCGCCCACAATTACGAACTCATCTGTCTGTTTATTGAGATACTCTGTATTCTGAAAAGCACCGCCACCGATTGAAAAAGTCACCTTCGGTATGGAGATACCTTCAAGTTTTTCACAGTCTGCAAAGGCGAAACCGCCGATAACCTTGAGATCGAGAGGTAGACGGATGTTTTCGATTTTTCTTGCACCGAAAAATGCAGAAGAGCCGATAGAATAAAGATTTTCAGAGAGTGAAATTTTCTTTGCACTCACTGCTCCCGAAAAAGCATTTTTGCCTATTTCTACAACAGTGTCGGGAATATCTATTTCTGTCACCCAACCCATGTCGGCAAAAGCGTTGTCACCGATTGCTCTGACTTCTTTGTCCCCGAGAGTTTCAGGGATTTTAAGCTCATCGGGTGCACCGTTGATGCCTGTGATGATAATGTAGTCTTCGTATTCGTCATATCTGAAAGAGGTTTTTTCGTCAACTCTTGCAGAAATAAATTCCGAAGCCTTAAGCGGCGAGGAGCTGCTTGCGTTTTCTCCGCAGGAAGAAAGTGCAAAAAGAAAACATATTGTGAGAATGATTGCTGTAAATTTTTTGAACATCCTGTATTTACACCTCAATTAAAAAATAAATCAAAGATTCTTGCTTTTTTTCTTTGCCTTACATCATTACAGGGCGGGGGACAGAATTTCACAAGAATTGTGTCCTCACCGATAACGCATATGTCATTCCAGCAGATTTTTATATCGGGAGTTCTGCCGAAAAGCCCGAAACACTTTGCCTGACCGTAAATGACAATTGCAACGACAGAGCCTGTGCATGTATCGATTTCCACATCGTTCACACAGCCCAGACGCGTGCCGTCAGCATTGTTGATAACTTCCTTGTACCTTAAATCTGTTACGCAGCAGTTCATGGAAAACACCTCCGTAACTATAGTATGAAGTTAAATTTTATTATAACACAAAAGTATAAATGACGCAACTGTATCTGTTCCTATTGCAAAATAATGTTACATTTGTTATAATATAGTTTAATAAATGAAAGGGGAGGTTTTCTCTTGAAGTTGAAAGAAAAAGTTTTCGGCTTGCTCAGTGATATCAGAAAATACTGGAGTAAACCGAAGGAAGGAAAATATGTGCCTTTCAAGGAAATTGCTGCGTATTCAGGCGGCGGTATCGGCGCATATATGATTATCACAATCGGTTCGGCATGTATTCTCGGTACAGGTAACACTCTTATCTCAAGTACACTTGGCGTTGACGCCATGGATATGTATGTCATGTACGTTATGGCCGTCATTGCAAACGTATTCCTGACAGGTATCAGAGCAAATATCATCGACAACACACGAAACAAAGCGGGTAAATACAGACCTTACATAGTTTCAATGGCAATTCCTACTGCCATTATAGCAATTACCATGGTCTGGTTCCCATACAACAAGCTTGGTGATTGGTTGCCTGATGGCATGCTTTTTGGTGAAAGCTATGCGTATATTGCAAAATGTGCGCTGATAATGCTTCTCAATCTCCTGATGCATTTCTTCTATTATTTCTTCTATGACAGCTATGAAAACCTTATCCATGTTATTTCTCCCAATACTCAGGAGCGTACAGATGTAGCATCAGTCAAGAGCGTTGTTTATTCCTTTGCTCCTACAGTTGTTAATCTTGCAACTCCCATTATCGCCGAGCATATTTTCCATACAAATATGACGGATATCAGAGTTTACAGATTGGTTTACCCCATTCTTGCAGTAGGCGGTATTCTCCTTTGCATGGTTGTTTATAAGCACACAGAGGAAAAAATCGTTCAGGCAAGAACTCATGTTCAGAAAATCAGATTCATCGATGCGCTCAGAGCTGTTTTCAAGAATAAATATTTCTGGATAATTTCTCTTGCAGGTTGGATCGGTTTCCTTGAATCATCCTTCCTCAACATCATGTACTGGCTCTATAACTACGGTGGCGGATGCTCAGGTACTGCCTACGGTATTATCACAACAGTTTACGGTAACGCATCGTTGTGGGGCATGCTTTTAGCTCCTTTCTGTATCAGAAGATGGGGTAAGAAAGCAGTGCTTATTGTAACAAATGCTTTCAATGTAGTATTCATTCTTATGATGCTTCCCGCTACAAGCAAGCTGAACGGTGCTACAATCTGGCTTGTTCTCTGCTGTATGTACATGAACGCACTTATGGGCTCATTTGCGCATATTCTCAACCCCTCGATTCAGGCAGATATCAGAGACTATCAGCAGTATAAAACAGGTGAAAGAATCGACGGTATGTTCTCTGCTGTGGGAACAATCGGTACTGTTATTTCTCTTGTAACATCATCTGTTCTTCCCGCAATTTACGAAAGAGGCGGTATTACAAAGGAAAACGCCGCAATCGTCACATCAAGACCTGAAATTCTCAGCCGTGTTATCGGTGATAAAACGGTAGGTCAGCTTCTTGCTGAACAGCTTGCCAACGGACAGGATAACTACAACAACGCTTATTCTGCACTGTATGATCCTGAGATACTTCTTTCCCTTCTCCATGTTCTCATTCTTTTCTCCGTATTCGGTGCACTGATGAATGTCATCCCCTATTTCTGGTACGATTTCAACGAGAGAAAACAGGAATCAGTTATCAGAGTGCTGAAAATAAGAGCTATGTTTGAGGACTTCGGCAACAAGGCTCTCAGCGATAAGAATCTTATCGAAACAGTTGAAATTATCAAGAAATCAAGAGAAATGTCAAAAATGACACCAAAAGAGCTTGATAAAAATTCCTACAAATCAGTTGCTGATAAAGAACTGAAAAAAGAGGCAAAGAAAGCTTTCTTTGCAGACAAAAAGTTCAATGACGAAATTGAAATTGCAAAGTTTGTATGTGAAGAGCTTGACAAGTTCTCAAGTCCACTTTATGCAGGACAGATTGCACAGTGGAAAACAGTTTACGGCAAGGGACTTCAGGGGCTTCTTTCAATGGATATGAGAGAAATCCGCATAGAAATCAGAGATGCAAAGGCTATGTCAAAGTCTACACCTGCAGAAAAGAATGCCCGCTTTGAAGCAATAGAATTGGCTAAGAAGAAAAAGTATGCTTACAAAATGATTAAAAAGCATTACGCGAACGGCGAAAACTTTGAAAAGCCCGACTATACTATCATTCAGGGATATTATGCACGTGAGGACGAAATCGACAAGGAAATCAAGGCTCGCAACGAAATGATTGCAAGAGCAAGAAAAGAAGGCGCAGCTCTTGATGTAAATTCAGTAAAAGCTGAAATCGCAGCTCTTAAGGCAGAAAAGAGAGATCTTAAAGCAAAAGAGAAGGTTGAGCAGAACATAATCACAAGCTTCACCGTTGCTGCAAAGCCCTATCTTGATTCAGAAAAGATGCTCGTTCAGATGGAAAACTACTCTCACCTTGACGAGGTTTTCGCAATGTATGAGGACGCAAAAGCAAAGGCTTAAATGAGTGCAGAGTGCAGAATAGTATCGCAACGATTGCACTTTATGTCTGAATATTTTATAAAACCAATGTAAAACGGCAGCTCCCTTTGTCAGGGGAGCTGTCTTTTTTTGTTGTTCTGAGATCCTTCGCTTCACTCAAGGATGACAACAAAATGACAAGGTTGGTTTACTGCTGAATTATAGTTTGTTTGACTGTTTTGTTATGAAACGGGCAGGAACATCGTAGGGGAGCCGTTTCGGCTCCCGCAAATTTTTGTGTGTACTTATTCGGGACGGGCAACCCGTTCCCTATGGTACAGCCATTGATATAATTAATAAATCAGCGTCGCAGACCCGAATTTCTGCACTTTGCATTAAAAAATCCCCGCCGGTGGCAGGGGTTTTTTTACAGCATATAAAAGCCTGATTTAAGCAGAACATACTCTTTTCCGAGGACTTTAAAAAACTTGTAAACAGGCTCATCGAAAACACGGTAGTCCTTGATTGAATATGTCTGCATGTCAATTTTTCTTATTTTCTTTGATTTTGCGCAACTGATATAGAGAAAAGGACCTGATTTTGTTACGCCTACGGGATCGTCGAAGGTAGTAGTTTCGTTACCGCCGATTCTTGTATAAACCTTCTGCGCTGATGTGGAAAAACGCACGATTGAGTTTTTATCGGGAACTACAAACCATATGCAGTCTTCGTCTGCAGAAAGACCTTTTACGGGAGACTCACGGTAGCAGAGATTTTCTTCCCACTCGGTATTTCCCTCTGTGTCGAAAACATACATTCTCGAATCGGATGTGAGAACGACACATTCTCCGCTCTGGAGAAGCACAGCATCGCAGAAGATGAAATTCTGCACGCTTCCCACTATTTTCTCGAAATTCTCGCCGAACTTTGTGTGGAGATATCCTGTGCGTCTTACAGCCTCAACTTTTTTCGACTGTGCATTATATGAATAAAAAGCGGCTCTTGCATTACCGCTTTCGTCAACTTCTTTTTTCGCGTAAACAAAACCGTAGGTGAACGGAACTATATCGAGGATGCTGTCATCAACAATTTTTTTCACAACATTTCACCAACTTTATATGTTTGTCTCCCCGCCAAGCCGGAATCGGCCGATAGTAACCTGCTCTTTTGCAGGTGGGCACCGCCCGCTGACTTTGAGCTCCCAACGTCCACCCGAGGGTGGGAGGTCTGCTTTCCCATACAGCGGAGATAAGTTCCCTTTAAATACGTGTTGGGTTAATATGAACCGAAATTATCGCACAAGGCAGGGAGTTATATTATTATTTATTATTACTCTTCAAAGTCGTAAAATTCAGAAAGTCTTTCTTCAAAAATTTTACCGATTTCGTAAAAGAGTTTCTGATTTTCAATGGGAGCGAGAATGGTTTCGCCGTTCTCTTCAAGAACTTCCAGGATGATAAGTTCACCGTCATCGTCGATGATATCCTGAGCATCCTCATAAATGGGAACGAGAGCTACAAACTTTCCGTCATCGGTTTCGATTCTGTCAAGCTCGTCGAAAAAATGCTCGTTGCCTTCTTCATCGATTACGCTGACAACATCCGGCATCGAAAAATCTTTTTCTTCAAAATCGTTATTCATAAAATATTACCTCATAAAAACTTTGTATTTCTGTTAGTATTTTACATCAAAAAGGGGAATTAGTCAACAGGAAACTTCAAATGGGGTATATTTATCTATGGAAAAATGCCCATTTTAAGCCATTTTCGGGAGTTTTGATAAAAATTAATAAAAGTTTTCAACTTTTTTCAAAAAAACTATTGACAAGTGACAAATGTGCTGCTATAATAAGGGTGAAGATAAGACAACGAACAAATGAATCAGAAAGATTCAGAGTTGTTTTACATACTAAATTAACGCAAAGGAGGCGTTTCCAATGAACACAACTGAACCGAACTCATCAGAGGCAAACGCCTTTGTAGGTGTTTGCCGATAAAGAAAAAGGGCAGACCGAAAAGTTAATATAGTATAAAACAAAAATTCAAAATTAAGTTCCGGTTTTCAAGTAACCGATTTAATCCGGTAGTGGTAAACGACATTAACTGAAAAATGACGCACACCCGGTCTGATGATCAGAAAAGAACAAAAGCGGAAACGAAGAAAACGAGAACACATAGCAAGGTTATCTTGCAGAAATATAAAGAAAAAGGTGGTTCCGATGAAATAGGACCTTTTCGCTGAAACAAAAAGCGGATAAACAAATAGCGTTGCGGAACACCGCAAGAGAAAACTGAATAGTAAATCAATAAATAATTAACAAATGTAAATAAAAGAAAAAGGTGGTTCCGATGTACAAATAAGTCAAGTACACCGAAAACTATAAAACTAAAGAAATAGGTGAGTCCAACAATCTGTTTAACATGAATCAGGACACTATAAAATTTCAGAAAAAGGTGGTTCCGATGTACAAATAAGTTAAGTACACCGAAAACTATAAACTCAAAGAAAAAGGTGAGTCCGACAATTCGTTTAACATGAACCAGGACACTATAAATTCAAGAAAAAGGTGGTTCCGATGTACAAGTAAATCAAGTACACCGAAAACTATAAATTGAAGAAATGGGTGAGTCCCAAGAACAGTTAACAATGCCCCTAATCAGAGAGGCAAAAGGATAAAAAACTTTTCAGAAAAAGGTGAGTCCCAAATACAGTTAATTGACGGATGAAAAGTCATCCATAGGTATTAAAATTTCACTACAAAACTTTTTGAAATAGGTGAGTCCAAAGAAAAAGTAAATTGACTGCGAAAGCAGACGGAAAGTGCCGGGAAGTTCCCCCGGCACTATTTTTATGTCAAAAAGTTGGTAAATTACTACTATTTTCTTGTTAAAAGCCGATGTTTACCATCCCCGCAGGTGCACAATGTGTGATATTATTTATTCGTCGACAAGGAAAGCTATCACTGCGGTGAAAAAGTAAAACTAAAGTTATGTTAGGACATTTAAGGAGAAATAGTCATGAAAAATAATTTCAGAAGAATTGTATCAATCATTCTCGCCCTTACGGTTATTACAGGTGTGTTCAGTATCAATTTTGTAAGTTCATCTGCTGCGAACTATACTTCCAATTACAAGAACTATTCAGCTCCATCCGACTCTGGTGACTATGCGTACTGGAATGGTAAGAAAGTTGTCAAGGCATCAGGTACTACTGTGTCAGAGATCAAGTGGATGCAGAGTTCGCTTAACTCACTGATTGATAAAGGAATAATTTCATGTAAAAAGCTCGACGTAGACGGGTCGTTCGGACCTGCGAGTGCGGCAGCAACCAAAAAATTTCAGGCAGCAATGGGACTTACACAGGACTCATCCTTTGGCCCTGCCAGCATAAAAAAGATGAAATCTGTTCTTTCAACGAAATCAGATATATCTTCCAACGGTAAGGTGACTACATCTGCGATTCAGTCAATTCTCAACAAATACGGCTATGCCGACGGTAAATACTGGACTCTTAAGGAGACAAACAACACAAAGAGCGATTGTTCAAAAGTGAAATATACAAGAAGTGCAAACCTTTATGCAGGTGGTAATAAAGCCACAGTTTCAGGCAACTACAAGAGCTTTAACTATGAAAATCAGTGGGAATGCCATGGCTTTGCATGCTATGTGATGGCGAAAGTCACAGGAACAGACGTAATTCCAAGAAACGGAAATACAACAAACTGGACAAAAATTACAAAACCCACGTCGTTGAAGGTGGGAGACATTGTCAGAGCACCCGGACACACAGCAGTAGTTCTTTCGGTAGACTCAAACGGCAACTGCACATTTGCTGAATGCTGGGGTTCGGTGAACTCACAGATCAATATCGGTAAGTTCAACAATAAGTGCACCACACTTTCGAGCATTAAGAACAATTACGGCGTAGAATATGTTTATCGTTATACCGGCAAATAAAGTTTTTCTCTGAGTAAACATAATGAATCACCCACACCTAAAAAGTGTGGGTGATTTTTTTAAAATAAACTTATTTTGAAAGCTTTTCGAGAAGCATTTTTGAGCAATCGATCTGGTTGGGGATGTTGCCGTTTTCGTCTTTGACTCTCCAGATGTCGGGAGTGATTTCGTCAGCAACATAGATTTTGCCGTTTTCATCGTAACCAACTTCGATTTTGAAGTCGATGAGCTGAAGGTTGAGAGAAGCAAGTTCTTTTCTGAGAACTGCACCAACTTTTTCTACAACGTCGAGAGCTTCGTCATACTGACCTTCCTTGAGGATACCCTTCATAAGGCAGATTCTTTCTGTAACAAGGGGATCGCCCTGAGCGTCGCTCTTAAGAGTAACTTCTTTGTAGCAGGGGTCAAATTCAATGCCTTCTTCGATATCGAAACGACGGCAGAAGCTGCCTGCTGTATAGTAACGGAGAACGAATTCAAGGGGAGGAACTGTAAGGTTGCGAACCTTCATGAGACCTTCCTCAACATTTGCATCGATGAAATGTGTGGGGATGCCGTTTTTCTCCATAAGCTCGAAGAAATATTTTGAAATTGCAAGGCCGATTTTGCCCTTACCTTCAACGCTGCCGCCTACTGTGTTTGAGCCGGGGTCGAAAACGCCGTTTTCGCCTGTAGCAGAATCCTTGAAGAAAAGGTGAACAATGCCTGTTTCTTCGTCAAGAAGAACGTTTTTGGTTTTGCCTTCGTACAATTTTTTCATTTTAAAGACTCCTTCCGTTACCTAACGGTAACGCTAAATTTTAGGGCTTCCTCAGTCCATGCAGATATTATATCACAGAAATATTTTATCTGTAAATAAAAATCTGTGAATTTTTTCAATTTTTACATCTCGTTATTCACATGGCATTCTCAGGCTTTTGTTTTTGTGAAAAATAACAAAATCAGGGCATGTAGGGTGAATCGTCATACTCATAATTTTCAGGCATGACCATAGGTCTGAAATAGTTTATTGTGTAGTCAACGCCCCACTGACCTTTTTTGCCCTCCCAATAGCTTGAATGAGGCTCGATTGAAAGCATGCCGTCATAGTCCTTTGTATAGAGAATATCCATAACTGCAGGCCACTGAATCATGTCAAGTCCTGCAGGCGCATCGTCATAGTGCTCGCCGTTTATTGTCACTCTGCCCTTAAGGTGGAAATGATAGAATCTTGAACCCCAGTCAAGCATTTCCTGAAGATAGTCACCGTTTCTTGAAAGACAGTGGGAAATGTCATACTTGATGCCAAGCTCAGGCAGTGCAGACATGATGTAATTCCATGCTTTCGGCTCGATTACAAAGTTTTCCCAGTTACAGTTGTAGGCCGCAATTTTAACATTTTTATCCTTTGCAAAATCAATAAGTGTTCTGAAATAATTTATTGCGATTTCGCAGTTTTCATAGAAGCTTTTGCTCTCAGTGTAGTTTACACCGCAGTTGAAAACAGGGCAGCCGATAATAGATGCTGCAGTGATGATATTCTTGTCAGCCTGAATAGCCTCGGGGATGATTTCACCGTTTTCGTCAATTCTTGTCATGCCCCATCTGCCCATTGAGCCTACGGGGATATTATATTTTTCGCTGTAGCCTCTGATGGCTTCAGCTTTTGCTAAAAATTCTTCTGAATCATAGTTGTGGTTGACACAGAATTCAACAGCGTCAAGACCTTTGTCGTGAACATATCTGAAGTTGCCTTCTTCCCAACCGTTTATAATACCTAATTTCATAAATATCACCTCGTAAAATTTGGTAATTCAATTTTAACATTACAGTAAAAGGATGTCAATAAAAAACGCAGTAAGACACCGAAAATCCTACTGCGTTATTTTGCTATTCGATTGTAAAAAGGTCGCTCGGAGTGCACTCAAGAATCTGACAGAGCTTTTCAATGGTCTCAAGCTGTATTCCCGTCAGAGTGTTGTCACAAAGCTTGTTCACTGTTTTGTAGGTTGTCTGCATCTCCTTGACGAGCCAGTAGCGTGTTTTATTTTTTTTGTTGAGTATTGCCTGAATATTAGTCTTAATCATAACAATCACCAATGTTATTTTACCATAATAAGCAGGAAATATTTAACTCACCAATGAGTAGTATACCACTTGGTGAATTGTTTTATTGACAAAATTCCATATTGGATATATAATAAGGTTGTGGAAACCCTTTCTTGATAAACCACACTTCTCTGTGCCCCCACAGAGAAGGCACACCCTCTTAACGCGCATAAGAGGGTGTGTTTTTTTATCTGTCTTTAAGATTTTTATATTCTCTTCTGTCCTGAACAGCCTTGTACTGAGGACGGATGATTTTTCCGCCGTTGATAAGCTCTTCAATTCTGTGGGCAGACCAGCCTGAAATTCTTGCAACTGCAAAAATGGGAGTATAAAGCTCGCGGGGCAGTCCAAGCATGTCATAGACAAAGCCGCTGTAGAAGTCAACGTTTGCGCTGACACCCTTGTACATTTTTCTTTCCTTAGAAATGATTTCGGGAGCAATTCTTTCAACTGCAGAATAAAGCTTGTATTCCTTGGTCATGCCTTTTTCCTGAGAAAGCTTTTCTACATAACCTTTGAAAACTTTTGCTCTTGGGTCAGAAACTGAGTAAATCGCATGGCCGATACCGTAAACGAGACCTGCTTTGTCGAAAGCTTCCTTGTGAAGGATTTTTTCAACATAGCTTCTTACTTCGTCTTCGTCTTCCCAGTCTTTTACATTTTCCTTGATGTTGTCGAACATCTGGCATACCTTGATGTTTGCACCGCCGTGTTTCGGTCCCTTGAGGGAGCCGAGAGCTGCAGCAATTGCAGAATATGTGTCAGTGCCTGATGAAGAAACAACGTGAGTTGTGAATGTTGAGTTGTTACCGCCGCCGTGTTCAGCGTGGAGCACAAGAGCAAGGTCAAGGATTCTTGCTTCAAGCTCTGTATATTTACTGTCAATTCTCAGCATGTGGAGAAGATTTTCAGCAGTTGAAAGCTCTTTCTTCGGTTCGTGGATAAAGAATGAGCCTTTCTCGCAGATATAATACTCATAAGCCTGATAGCCGTAAACGGAAAGCAGGGGGAACATTGAAATAAGCTGTAAGCACTGACGGATAACGTTGGGGATAGATGTATCGTTTGCGTTTTTGTCATATGAATAAAGAGTGAGAACGCTTCGTGCCAGAGAGTTCATCATGTCCTCGCTGGGAGCTTTCATGATTATATCTCTTACGAAAGAGTTGGGAAGAGAACGATAGCTTGCAAGAACATTGTTGAATTCCCGAAGCTCTTCTTCTGTGGGGAGCTTTCCGAAAAGAAGAAGGTATGTAATCTCCTCAAATCCGAAACGCTTTTCGCCTACAAAACCTCCGACTAAATCGAAAATGTTGTAGCCTCTGTAGTAGAGTTCACCTTCGCAGGGGATTTCCTCGTCGCCTGACTGACGTTTGGAAATAATTTCCGAAATTTCCGTCAGACCTGTAAGAACACCCTTACCGTTAAGGTCTCTGAGACCTCTGTTTACCTTGTGTTCAACATAGAGTGATGGCTCAATCTTACATTCTTCTGTGCATTTGTCAGTATATTTCAGAATTTCGGGAGTGATTTCCGAAAAATTTCTCTTTGTAGAATTCATGATTTAAATATCCTTTCGGGTTTATGGAACTTCATTTTACCATAATTTTGCCAATACTGCAACAGGTGTACAAATTTGTTTACAAATTGAGAGTGAATTGTTAACATTTCGTTGTAGAAATTTACAGAAATTCAGCGATTTATCTTGATAAAGTGAATTTATTGTGCTAAAATAAAAATTCAGAAGTCAGATTGGGAGGCAAAAAACATGATTAAATTTGGCACAGGCGGCTGGAGAGCAGTCATAGGCGAGGATTTCATTCAGGAGAATATCCGTCTTGTGGCAGCAGGAATTCTTCAGCTTGCAAAAGAAGAAAACAAAACAGAAAAACCAATCATTGTCGGCTACGACAGACGTTTCCTTTCAGAGAGTGCGGCAAAATGGGTTGCTGAAACTCTTGCGGAAGGCGGCATTGAAGTGTGGTTCCTGAACAGATCAGCACCTACACCTCTTATTATGCACACCGTTATGAAAGAAGAACTTCACTACGGTATCGAAATCACAGCAAGCCACAACCCTGCAAGCTACAACGGAATCAAGCTTATCGTTGACGAGGGCAGAGATGCTCCCCTTGAAACAACAGGCAGACTTGAAGAAATTATTGAAGAGACAAAGGACGTGAAATTCTGCAATTTTGATGACGCAGTGAAAGCGGGTAGAATTGTTTACAGAAAAAATCCTTTCAACAAATTCCTTGATGATATTATCGACCTGCTTGATATGTCTGCTCTCAGAGAAAGAGGGCTTCGCGTACTCTTTGACACAATGCACGGCTCAGGTGCATATCCTCTTCAGGTAATTTTCCACACAGCAAGATGTACAATTGACACAATGAATCTTAATAAGGATGCATATTTCGGCGGAATGATGCCTGCACCTACTGAAAAAACGCTGAGCATGCTTCGCCATGCTGTTGTGAAAGGCTCGTATGACCTTGGTATTGCTATGGACGGTGACGGTGACAGACTTGGCGTTATCGATAAGTGCGGCAGATACATCAATGCCAACGAGATTCTCTGCATGCTTTACTATTACCTTGTAAAATATAAAGGCTGGAAAGGCGGAGTAGTCCGCAACCTTGCAACAACTCATATGCTTGACAAAATCGCTGAAAGCTTTGGTGAGAAGTGCTATGAGGTTCCCGTAGGATTCAAGTATATTTCTTCAAAAATCGACGAGGTTGACGCAGTTCTCGGCGGTGAAAGCTCAGGCGGTCTGACAGTACGCGGTCACATCCACGGCAAGGACTCAGTTTATGCCGCATCGCTTTTTGCAGAAATGGTCAGCGTAATCGGTAAAAGTCCTGCAGAAATAATGGATGAGCTTGAAAATGAGTTCGGTCATTTTGAAATGGTTGAAGACAATCTTCACTTCGCACCTGATTACAAACCCGTAATCGAGAAAATCGTTTTTGAAGATAAAAAGCTTCCCGCGTTTGACAGTGAGGTTTCACGCGTCAGCTATGATGACGGCTGTAAGGTTTATTTTGCAGATGACAGCTTCGTAATCTGCAGATTCTCAGGCACAGAGCCACTTCTCAGAATTTTCGCTGAGGCAGACAATAAAGAAAAAGCAAGTAAGTACATAAAGGACTTTAAAGAGTTCCTTAATATTTAATGAAAAAGCTCTCCTGCAGGAGAGCTTTTTTAATGCAGAAAAGAATCACAAACTCATTCTCCCACCCACATTTTTACAACCTCTGCGTTATCTTTTCTTATTGCCACAGAAAAGCATGCACCTGAGTGAATTTCATTTTCATTTTCGCTTTCTTCCCATAAGGAAACTATCCAAACTTCTCTTTTATTGTCAAAGAAAACATGCTGAGGAACATAACCGGGGAAAAATCCTTTTTTCTGAAAACCTGATGTTATGCCTTCGGCAATTTTTATTGCCGTTTCTTTGTCGGGAACACAAGTGTCTGTGATGGTGTCATCTTCACTGATATTCCAATCGAACGTTCCTGTTTCGTAAGGGATTTCTTCAATGATATTCCGATCGTATACTCCTGTCTCATATGAAATTTCAGACGGAGGTGCAACCTCTTTGTCAGTACCGCAGGAGCAAAGGAAAATCAGGGAGACTAAAAGCAAAATCAGTATCTTTATTTTATGGTTTATATCCATTTGAGAATACCTCGGTGACAGGAAGTTTTTCTGCTGTTTCATCGTAAACTACAGGTGAGTCTGTTGTGTAAACAAGTTTTTTGCCCTCGTAATTTTCCATGACATAATCAATGAATTTTTCAGATTTTTCTCTGCCGATAAAGAATACGGTCTCGCGGTGGAAAATGTTTATGATGAGATATCCGTCTTTCGTAACTGCTATGCTTCCGTCAGAGGAAAAAGGTGAAATTTCAATTTCTACGGAAAAATCAGGGATTAGTATCCTGTCCGTTACCTTTATTGCTGTAAGTGTAGTGTCATCAAGGAGCATTTTCAATATTACGTCTGTGTCGATTTTTTCATATCTGATAAGAGCAATATCGTCCTCTTTGTAATAACCGTCAATGGCTTTCAGATTGTCACGGAGCTTCAGCTCATCAATAATTTCGCCTGATGTTTCAAACTCATAGAAATCATTTAAATATACAAAAAACTTATCGCTCTCTTCAAATTTTACTGCAATGGCAATTTTATCTGAAAATTTCTTCAACTTATAAACCGAAGCATCTTTCGTATGACTTTTGTTGTCAAACGGATCTGTGCCTTCTGCTTTTACAGTGGTGATTTTTTCACCTGTTTCAGCTTCAGAAGCAGTTATATTATGGTTGTAATATATTGCAGACCTGTATTGAAGCTTATCGTATCGCTGATTGATGTCGAGGCTTTTCCAGAAATTTTCATCAATGGGAATCCTTGTGGCTTCTTCAATGACGATTTCTGTGTTTCCTTCTTCAAAAACTTCTTCATTACTTTCAGTGACTAAGGCTGTTGTTGTCTCTTCTTCGCTGATGACACCGCCGTCATAGATGTTACTTATGTGATTTATTGTAATACCTATACCGACTGCAAGAATTATACACGCTGCAGCGGCTATCCATTTAATATATGTTTTTTTACTCTTTGCTTTTTTCTCAGGCTCTGCTTCTTCTATGAGTTCATCGTCAATATCCGTCAGAGCTTCGAGGATTTTCTTTTCTTTCATATCTCAACACCTTCCTTTTCTAAAAATATTTTCAGGTTTTCCCTTGTTCTCATAAGGCTCATTTTGACCTTGCTTTCAGTGAAAGAGTTTTCTTTTGCGATTTCTTTAATCGGCATCATGTACCAGTATCTTTGCAGAAAAATTTTTCTGTTTTCACTTGTCAGCGTTTTCAGAAATGAGCTGAGGTTTTCTGCCAGTGCACGATTGTCAATTTCTTTTTCCGTATAATTGGGAGAGGGGATGCACTCTGAAATTTCATCCAGTACGAGGGTGATTTCCGTGCTTCCTCTCTTTTTGGCAGAAAGCTTATCAAGTACATCCAGAGCAAGATTTCTTGTGATTTTACCGAGAAAAACAGAAAGCTTTTCAGGCTTCTTCGGCGGAATGGAATTCCATGCCTTTGCATATGTATCGTTCACACATTCTTCGGAATCTTCGTGATTTCTGAGAATATTCAGGGCGATAGAATAGCAGTATCTGCCGTATTTGTTTTCACTTTCCGTAATAGCTTGTTCGTTGCGTTTCCAATATAATGCAACAATTTCTCTGTCTTCCATTTGATTTCCTCCTTTCACCCTTAAAGACGGAAAAAATCTTCATCCGTCACTATTGTACCACAAAAATTTTTATGATAAAATACATTTTGGTAATTGAGGTGAGAGTGTGAAATACGAAAAAGTTGTAAAAGGTGAGTTTTTATCACGCCCTAACAGATTTATTGCGAAGGTTCTCATTGACGGAGAAGAAGAAACAGTTCATGTGAAAAACACAGGCAGATGCCGTGAACTTCTTACGGACAAAGCAGAGGTTTTTCTCGCTCAGTCGCAAAATCCTGCAAGAAAAACAAAATACGATTTAGTGGCCGTCAGAAAAGGTGAAAAGCTTATTAATATGGACTCGCAGATTCCCAATGATGTTGCGGGCGAATGGCTGAAAAAAGGTAATTTGTTTTCAGAAAACGCTCACATCAGACGTGAAGTGACGAAAGGAAAATCCCGTTTTGATTTTTACATCGAGGACGGGGAGCGGAAAATTTTTCTTGAAGTAAAAGGTGTAACTCTTGAAAATGAGGGCGTTGCAATGTTTCCTGATGCTCCCACAGAAAGAGGAGTGAAGCACATAAATGAACTCATTTCCCTTAAAAATGAAGGGTATGAAGCGTATATTCTGTTCGTGATTCAGATGAAAGAGGTTTTCCTTTTCAAACCTAATGACATCACTCATAAAGCTTTCGGTGATGCTTTGCGAAAAGCAGAGAACGCGGGTGTGAAAATCCTTGCAATGAATTGCGAAGTGACAGAAGATTCTATAGAAATTCTAAATGAAATTGAGGTTGATTTAAATGAATAAACCTGTAAGATACGTCGCAACGGCACTTATTACTCAAAATGATAAAATTCTGATTTGTCAGAGGCCTCCGCACAAAGGAAATGCACTGAAGTGGGAATTTGTGGGCGGAAAAACCGAAAAAGGGGAGACACTTCAGCAGGCTCTTGTGAGAGAATGCCGTGAAGAGCTTGATGTGGGTATCGAAGTGGGAGAAAAAATCATTTCTGTTACACATGAATACCCTGATATTATTGCGGAAATTACCATGTTTTCAGCACGTATTACAGATGGAACACCTGAAAAGCTGGAGCACGTGGATATGAAGTGGATAAAAGCATCGGAAATAGATGATTTTGATTTTTGTGTAGCTGATACGGCGATTCTGGAAAAAGTGAAAGCATTAATGAATAATTTGTCGTGAAACCAACGGCAACCATCGGCTCCCCTTGAAAACGTAAGGGGAGCTGTCGTTTTTGTAAGAAAATGACTGAGGGGATTTTTCGTTGAAAGTTGCAGTAATGAATCGGGAAAAATTTTCATAAAAATATCAATGTGAAAGGAGATATTATAATGAAAAAGATTATCCGTATATTATCAATTTTGTTATCGTTTATTTTGGTTTTTTCTGTAAGTGCTTTTGCAGAGGAAGAAACTCACCCTGTGGAAATAAAGGCAAAATCTGCAATTTTAATGGACATCACTTCGGGTAAAATATTAATGGAGAAAAATTCTCACGAAAAGTTACCGCCTGCATCGGTGACGAAAATCATGCCTCTTCTGCTTTTTACGGAAGCGGTTGCAGAAAACAGAATTTCACTGAGCGACAAGGTGACAACTTCTGCCCATGCTGCAGGAAAAGGCGGTTCACAGATATGGCTGAAAGAAGGGGAGGAAATGAGTGTGGATGACCTTCTGAAAGCCGTCGCCATTGCAAGTGCAAACGATGCCTGCTGTGCTCTGGGGGAATATATCGCAGGCAGTGAAAAGGCATTCATTCAGCTTATGAACAACAGGGCAAAGGAGCTTGAAATGAACGAAACCACGTTTGTAAACTGCAGTGGCCTTGACGATACTGACACAAACTATACTTCTGCCCATGATGTGGCTGTCATGTCGAGAGAACTTATGAAACACAAGGAAATCATCATGAAATATACAACCGTGTGGATGGATTCTCTGCGGGACGGCAAAACTGAACTTGTCAATACAAACAAGCTTGTCAGATTTTATCCCGGCACGACAGGTCTGAAAACGGGCACAACTTCAAAAGCGGGATGTTGTCTGAGTGCTACGGCTGAGCGTGAAGGGCTTCATCTTGTGGCAGTTGTAATGGGGAGCGAAAACAGCACAGACCGGTTTGAAACTGCAAAGGCTCTTCTTGACTGGGGCTTTTCAAATTATGAAAGCATAAACCCCGCAATTGACAGAAGTCTCATAACTGATGTTTTAGTCATGAGAGGCGAGAAAGATAAGGTGTCGCCCGCAATTCCCGAGACAGAGCCGATTTTAGTGAAAAAAGGCAGAAAAGGTGACATAAAGCAGACAGTCACATTGTCAGTTGCAGTGAATGCACCTGTGGAAAAAGGTCAGACGTTGGGAAATGTTGAATTTACTCTTGACGGGGAGAAATTGGCGGTATATAATTTGTTATCACCTGAAAACGTTGATACATTGAAACTGCCTCTTGCACTCAGAAGACTTCTTATGAGACTGATTTGATAAATTTTTGTGAAAAATCTCAAAAATCTATTGCAAAATTGCAGGATTTATTGTACAATTGAAATGTAAAAACTAAGGAGCGAAACACATGAACTTGAAATTTAACAGCAAATATGCTGAAAGCTTTCTTGAAAAAGGCGAGCTTGAGGCAATAAGTGCAGAAGTAAAGGCAGCACACGAAAGTCTGCACTCAGCTACCGGTAAAGGCAGCGACTTCCTCGGATGGGTGGATTTACCCGTAAATTACGACAAAGAGGAATTTGAAGAAATCAAAAAATCTGCCGAGAAAATCAAAAAGGATTCAGATGTCCTTGTAGTAATCGGTATCGGCGGTTCATATTTAGGTGCAAGAGCGGCAATTGAATTCTGCAAGAGTGCAAACTACAATTTGCTTGCAAAAGATACACCTCAGATTCTTTTCTCAGGTAACTCAATCAGCCCCACAGCACTTAACGAAATCATCGCACTTTGCGAGGGTAAAGATTTTTCAGTCAACGTAATTTCAAAATCAGGCACAACAACTGAGCCTGCAATTGCTTTCCGCGTTTTCAAGAAGCTTCTTGAAGAGAAATACGGCAAGGAAGAAGCAAAGGGCAGAATCTACGTTACAACCGATAAGGCTAAGGGAACTCTCAAAGGTCTTGCAGACAGAGAGGGTTACAAAACATTTGTTATCCCCGATGATGTAGGCGGCAGATACTCTGTTCTCACAGCAGTGGGACTTCTTCCCATCGCAGCAGCAGGAATTGATATCGACCTTATTATGAAGGGTGCACAGGATGCAAGAGAAGCATTCATGGACACAGATATTGATAACAATGCTTGTTACAGATATGCAGCTATCAGAAATCTCCTTTACAGAAAAGGCAAGAAGACTGAAATGTTTGTTTCCTATGAGCCTTCATTTGCAATGATGAACGAATGGCTCAAACAGCTTTACGGTGAAAGCGAAGGCAAGGAAAACAAGGGTATTTTCCCTGCATCTGTTGTTTTCTCAACAGACCTTCATTCAATGGGACAGTACATCCAGGAAGGT
The DNA here is from genome assembly GCA_015065765.1 of Oscillospiraceae bacterium. Classification (GTDB taxonomy): domain Bacteria; phylum Bacillota; class Clostridia; order Oscillospirales; family Acutalibacteraceae; genus SIG575. Next base: position 35,001 of record SVPP01000014.1, read on the forward strand.
GAAAGACACCTTATGGAAACTGTAATTACTTTTGACAAGCCTCAGCAGGAATATATTATCGGCACTGACCCTGAAAACCTTGACGGTCTCAACTTCCTTGCAGGAATGGGAATGAGCGTAGTTAACAGAAAAGCATTTGAAGGCACACTTCTTGCTCACACTGACGGTCAGGTTCCTAACAACATCATTTCTCTTGAAGAAATGAACGAATATTCTCTTGGTGAGCTTATCTACTTCTTCGAGAAAGCATGCGCAATCAGCGGTTACATCTTAGACGTAAATCCCTTCGACCAGCCGGGCGTTGAAAGCTACAAGAAGAATATGTTTGCACTTCTCGGAAAACCGGGATATGAAGAAATGAAAAAAGAGCTTGAAGAAAGGCTCGGAAAATAATGAGTACAAGGTCTGAGGACCTTTACATAAAGTTTAAAGGAGTTGTTTTTTATGGTAACATTGATAATCGGACACAAAGGATCAGGCAAAACAAAGAAATTGATTCAGGCTGTCAACGATGCTATCGAGAATTCAAATGGTAACGTTGTTTGCGTAGAGCAGGGCACACAGCTCAGAACTGAGGTTAACTACCGTGCACGTCTCGTATCTGCAAATGAATATTCAATAAAGGGCTACGAAGCTTTCTACGGTTTCCTCAGCGGACTTTGCGCAGGCGACCACGATATCACAGATATCCTTGTTGACGCTACACTTCGCATCGGTTCTCGCGACTATGCAGAGCTTGCAGCATTCCTCAAGAAGGTAGAAGAGCTCTCAGCACTTACAAGCAACAACTTTGTTTTCACAGTTTCTGCTGATAAGGAAGAGCTTCCTGCAGAGATTTTTGAATACTGCAAAGAAATGTAATTTTGTAATATTTTAAACAATTTGCCCACTGTACGGATAGTATGGTGGGCATTTTTGGAGAATCTTTAAAATATTAAAAAACTGCTTGACAAAAAGTGACTTCAAGTATATAATATTTAAGCGTGTAAAGATGAGATAATCTTGTCTTTGACTGAGGTGAATTATGTTTATTGAGCTTGAGCCTATTTTCAATAATATAGGCGAACAAAAGACCTTCGATTTTAACATCGACCTTTCAGAAGAAGAGCTTGACGGGGTTTTTCCATTCAAAACACCTGTTATGGTAGCGGGTGTCGTTAGAAACTCATCAGGTATCGTCACTCTGGAGTACAGTGTGAATTTCCGTTATGAGTCATTTTGTGACCGTTGCGCGGAAGAAATCGCAAAGGATTTTACTTTTGATTTTGAGCACACTTTGGTGCTGTCGCTCAATAACGAGGAAAATGATGACTTGATGCTTATTGAGGATCTGCATTTTGAGCTGGATCCCTTGGCTATTGAGGATATTTTTCTTTCGCTACCAACGAAAATTCTCTGCAGTGAAGCTTGTGCCGGACTTTGCACAAAATGTGGTAAGAATTTAAACCACGGTCCATGCGATTGCAAAAAAGAAGTTGACCCCAGATTGGCGATTCTTCAGCAGTTGCTTGATAATGAGTAAATAATTTATTGAATTTTTATAAGGAGGAACTTAAAAATGGCAGTACCTAAGAGAAGAGTTTCAAAAGCAAGAAGAGATAAAAGACGTTCAAACGTATGGAAGATGACAGCTCCCGAGCTCGTTAAGTGCCCCGCATGCGGCGAGTACAAGAGACCTCACAGAGTTTGCAGCGCTTGCGGCAAATATAAGGGTGTAGAGGTTATCAAAGTTGAGGGCTAATCCTCTTATAAGCTTTTAAATTGGGTAGAGAGGAAAAATCTCTACCCATTTATTTTTATTGCTGTGCAATAAAAGCGATATAAATCATTCTGATTTGCGATATACGCTGAGTGCGTGCGATATATCTTACGATGCGATATGCCTTACGGCGTGATGTTGATTTATATCATATCGCATTTTGAATGAAGAGCAAAATATATCGCGTTTGAGTGTAGCGAAAACATATCGTGTGCGAAGCACATATCGCAAATTTTTGTAAGGAGGATACCGGTTTGTCAGCTGAAATTATTGATGTTATCAAAAAATCACCATGTTCTAAAAAATGGATAAAAAAAGGCTGGATGCTGGAAAAGATAAACAGCCATGATATAAACGATATCCTCGACTATAATTTTTATGCCAATGAGTCCGAAGTGGTGCTTGAACTTACAAAGCCAAACGGTAAACGCGTAAAGAAGAAAATCAGAAAAGGCGAAAACGAAGACTTAGGTCTCGTTTTTGATACTTACCTTATGGATAAGCAGAAAACCTGTAAAAACAAATGCATTTTCTGTTTCATCGACCAGCTTCCCGAGGGAATGAGAGAAAGTCTCTACTTCAAGGATGACGATTCAAGAATGTCCTTCCTTTTCGGAAATTATATCACTCTTACAAACCTTTCTGACCGTGATGTTGAAAGAATAATCGAAATGCACATTAACCCCGTGAACATTTCCGTTCACACAATGAATCCTGAATTACGCGTGAAAATGATGAAGAATCCTCACGCAGGTGAAGTGCTGAGATATATTGATGTCTTAGCTAATCACGGCACCCATCTTAACACTCAGCTTGTTTTGTGCCCCGGTATAAATGACGGCGAAGAGCTGAAATTCAGTATAGAAAAATTAGCATCTCTCTATCCTGCTGTGCAGTCAATTGCAGCAGTGCCTGTAGGAATTACAAAATACAGAGAAAATCTCCCCGACCTTGAATGCTATACTCCTGAGCAGGCAAAGGAAGTAGTAGAAATTATTGAAAAATATTCATCGGAATTTTTTGAAAAATTCGGTACACGTCTTGTTTATGCCTCAGATGAATTTTATCTGAAAGCAGGACTTCCGATTCCCGAAAACGAAGAATATGAGGACTACCCTCAGATTGAAAACGGCGTAGGACTGTGGAGAGACCTTGAACACACCTTCTGTCAGGCTCTCGGAAGTGATGAGGGAAATCCTGATGAAAAGAAAAGACTTATTGCAACAGGCGAGGCAGCATATCCGTTGATGTGTAAACTTTCGGAAATGTTTTATGAAAAATATAAAACGAGAATTCCTGTTGTTAAAATAGAAAATGACTTTTTCGGTCACACTATCACTGTCAGCGGACTTGTGACAGGAAAAGATTTAACGAATCAGTTGAAGGATAAATACAAAATTGACGAATTGCTCATTTCGTCCTCAATGCTCAGAAGCGAAGGGGATATGTTTCTCGATAGCATGACTGTGGAGGAAGCGGAAAAAATTCTCTCTTGCAGAATTGTTCCCGTCAGTGCAGACGGATATGAGCTTCTCGGAAAAATGAAAGGAGAATGAAAATGTCAAGACCGATTGTAGCCATAGTAGGCAGACCTAACGTTGGAAAATCAACACTTTTCAACAAGCTTATAGGTCAGAGACTTTCAATCGTAGACGATACTCCCGGTGTTACAAGAGACAGAATCTACGGCGATTGCGAATGGCAGAGACATAATTTTCTTTTGATAGATACAGGCGGTATTGAGCCGGCTTCTGACGATATTATTCTCGTTCAGATGAGAAGACAGGCACAGCTTGCAATTGACTCAGCAGATGTAATTGTTCTTGTTACAGACGTGAAAACAGGTGTTGTTGCAACTGATGAAGAGGTTGCGGCTATGCTGAGAAAATCAGGCAAGCCCATCGTTCTTTGTGTCAACAAATGCGACGGCATCGGCGAAACACCCTCAGAATTCTATGAATTTTACAATCTGGCTCTCGGCGAGCCTATTGCCGTTTCATCAGTTCATGGCCACGGCACAGGCGACTTGCTTGAAGAAGTCTGCAAATATTTCCCCGAGGAAGAGGAAAAAGAAGACGAGTTTGACAACGAATATATCAGAGTTGCCGTTATCGGTAAACCCAATGTTGGTAAATCTTCACTTGTCAATGCAATTTCAGGTGAAGAGAGAGCAATCGTTTCAAACATCGCAGGTACAACACGCGATGCAACAGACACAATTGTTGAAAACGAGCACGGAAAGTTTGTTTTCATCGACACTGCAGGTCTGAGAAGAAAGAGCCGTGTTGACGATGCAATTGAAAAATACAGCGTAATCCGTGCAAAAATGGCAGTTGAAAGAGCAACTGTGTGCGTTATAATGATTGACGCTACGGAAGGCTTTACCGAGCAGGATTCAAAGGTTGCAGGTATTGCTCACGAAATGGGCAAGGCTTGTATTATTGCGGTAAATAAATGGGATGCTGTTGAGAAAGACGGCAGAACAATGGACGCACAGAGAAAGAAGCTGATGAACGATTTCTCATTCATGCCCTATGCTCCCATTATTTTCATCTCAGCAAAAACAGGTCAGCGAATCGACAGACTTTACGAGCTTATCAAGTTTGTTGACGAGCAGAACGCAATGAGAATTTCAACAGGTAAACTCAATGACGTTCTTGCAGCGGCAACGGCAAGAGTTCAGCCCCCGACGGATAAGGGCAGAAGACTTAAGATTTACTACATGACACAGGCATCAACAAGACCGCCAACGTTTGTCTGCTTTGTAAACCGTAAGGATTTGTTCCATTACAGTTATCAGCGATACATCGACAATCAGATAAGAGAAATTTTCGGACTTGAAGGCACCCCCACAAACTATGTAATCAGAGAGCGTGACAAAAACGACACATAAGAGGTGACGAAATGAGAATTAAAAACTCCAAGGCAACTGATGTCAAAGAAAAATTAGGACTTTTAGAATACGGCGCATATACCGTTGACAGAGTAGGTCAGAATCTGAAATCTGCTTTGTCAGGTGTTTTCGGCGGTCTGGTTGTTTCCACATACTTAGGACTGAGCGAAAGTGCCTACCTTACATACACATCAATCGCATTTGTTCTTTCTTTCTGGGATATTTTCAACGATATCCTTGTAGGTAATGTTATCGACAGAAGACGGAAGAATCATCCCAGATGGGGACGCTTCAAACCCGTGCTTCTGTGGCTTCTTATTCCCACAGCATTTCTTTCAATTGCAGGTGCTGTGCCACTTAAGGACTTTTTCCCTCAGATGGGAGATACATTCAAGGTTATTTATCTTGTGATTCTATACCTCGTCAATGACCTTGTAGGAACATTTTATAACTCAGCCCTTACGGCTCTCTCAGCAAGACAGTCAACAGATAACACAGAGCGTGGTTATCTTTCGGGTATTGGCGGAATCATCGGATCTGTAATCGGTGGCAGCGGTACATATATTGCGGCAATTGTTGCGGCGGTTATCCCCGGTGTTCCCGAAGCGGAAAGATACTTCTACGGCATGGTATTTTTCAGTGTTATCGCAATTCCTGCAACGTTCTTCAACATTGTTGCCACAAAGGAAAGAATTGTGGAGCCGCCAAGACAGGAAGTTCCCAAACTGAGAGATGTTTACACTCAGGTGCTTAAGAATAAGCCACTTGTACTTATCACAATTGCCGACGTTCTCTCCTCAGGCATGAGCATCGGTTACGGCTTTCTTATCTATGTTTTCAGAGCATGCTTCTCAGAGGTCACACTTCAGATTTCACTTTTCGGTTTCCAGATAGGTGACGTCCTTCAGGGCTATGAGGCAATTATGGCAGCCTGCTCTGCAGCAACAATCGTACCCACAGCCACATCACTTTTCTTAGCACCGATTATCAGAAAATGGATTCCCGACAAACCTCTCTTTATCTTCACAAAATTCTGGACATTCTTCTGTTACACAGGCTTGTTCATTTCAACATTCCCCATCACAGGAATGGATGCAACAACACTTTTCCTGAAAATTACATTCTGGTATGCACTCCATGGACTTACAACAGGCTTCTATTCTGTTGTACCGGGTATGCTCCAGCTTACAGCGTATGACTACGGCGAGTACAAATTCGGTCAGCGTAACGAGGCAACTGTCAGCGCGCTGAAATCAACTCTCACGAAAATCATCGGTTCTCTGGGTAACTACGCATCATCATGGTGTCTTGTTCTCATCGGTTATGTGCAGAACGGAACAGAGGTTGCAAACATCACCACCGATACAAAGCAGTGGCTTATCACACTCTTTGCAATTTTCCCCGCAGTATCTTCGCTTATGGCTATCATTCCCATGCTGTTCTATAAGCTTGGCGGAAAACAGCAGAAAGAAATGGTTGAAGAACTGAACAAACGCCGTCAGCAGACACTTGACGAGATGAACGAAAAAGAAACAACCAACGTTTAAATAAAAATCCCTGTCACCTGACAGGGATTTTTTATGCAGAATGCAGAGTTGATGCATAACTGAATGTACATATAAATTATAATTTCTCAACAAGCGTATCTACATCTTTAAGATTAATTCTCTTCGACACGATGTAAGTTCTTCTTGATTGTTTGCCTTTGTCGGTTTTCTGTGTACCTTCTTTCATTTCCTCAGGTGAGAAAATGCCGTATGAAGATGTGACAACTGTGCCGTCAGGGAGAACAACATTTCCGCAGTAGCCTGTGTCGCCGTTGGCGGCAAGAGCAGGAGAGTCCTGATTGTTAAGATATGTGTGTGCAATCTTTATGCGGTACTGACCTTCCTTTCCGTTTTTAAGGTCATCGTATGTACCAACCCATGCAACCCAACCTTCGGAGTACCAGTTTCTTTTGACAGGTTCCACGTTATTTTTGTCATAGGCTTCCTTGTTTCTCTCAATTGAGCGGAAGGTGATGAAAAGTCTGCCGTCGGGAGTGTAGTCTGCCTTGTGTCTCTCGCCGTTCAGTGAAACAGGAGCTTCAACCGGCTCAGACCATGTTTTGCCCTCGTCATTTGAGAACATAAGAAGGCTTGTGCATCTTTTTTTGTTACACCTTGCGATAAGGCAGATTTCGTCTCCTTCACCCTTGTCTGAACGGACAGCCTCAACCTCGCAGATGCCTGCATATTTTTCATATTTTCTGTATTTCTTAAGATACTTTCTCGGTTCTGACCAATGGTAGTCACCATTTTCGTCAAAAGTGAGAATAGTCATGAAATTCTCGAATTTGCTGTTATGGAAAAGAGCCATCCACTTGTCAACAAATTTTCCGTTTTCCTTGAGACGTGTAAGGGAAGCCATGGAAACTACGGGGATTGTGGGGTAGTCAGAGTTCTTGTCATAGAAAAGTTTAAACTCTGACCAGGTTTCACCCTCATCGTCAGAAATTGAACAGTTCCATCCGCCGGGAGTGGGAGTGTTCGGCCACTTGGGATTACCTGAAATAAGAATCAGTTTTTCTTTGCCGTCAGTAAACTGCAAACGGTAAACAGTAGGTGTTTCAAGGGATTTCTTCCATGATTCGGGGGGATTTTTTATTGTCTCTGTGTAGCTTTTACCGCCGTCAACAGAAATTTTTGAAATGATTCTTCCCTTGCCGTGACCTTCGGGGTAGAAGGTGAGGACGTTTCCGTTTCTGAGAAGAACTGAATCGGGATGTCCTAAGTAGGCAGATGAATCATCCACGGTCACATTTTCATAAAGATATTCAAGCTCCGCAGGTGTGTTTTCAGGCTTTAGAGCTAAATCAACCTGAGGGATTGAATAGTAAGGAACTTTTTTTGCAAAAGGTTTTCTGAAGAAAAACATAATTTTCACCTTTTCATATTATTTTCTTTGATTATACCACAAAGGCGCGGAGTATTCAATATCAATCTTTTTTCGGCAGTGAGTGTGAATCATGTGATAATCTGAACTTTACTGTTGCCTGATGCATCCTTTGTTACGATAATCTGCTTGTCGATTTTTTCTTTAAGCTCTCCGATGTGGGAAATAATGCCCACAAGACGGTTGCCTTCGCTGAGACTTGCAAGGGTTGAGAAAGTTTTGCTGAGTGTCTGTGTGTCAAGAGAGCCAAAGCCTTCGTCAATAAACATTGTGTCAATTTTGATTCCGCCGCCTTGCGCAGTAGACTGTATTTCGTCTGCAAGACCAAGTGCCAGTGACAGTGAAGCCATAAAACTTTCACCGCCTGAAAGTGTCCTGACACTTCTCTCAGTACCGTTTGTATGGTCAACAACAGACAACTCAAGACCGCTCTGTGACTTGTTATTTTCACTGTCTTTTGTGCGTTCAAGTGAATACTGACCGTCTGACATTTTTTCGAGCCTTGAATTGGCTCTGTCAATGATTCTTTCAAAATAAGTCATCTGAATATAAGTTTCCAGCATAACCTTTTCTTTGTCAAGTCTTCCGTTTGCAGTTGCTGAAAGGGAGTGAAGCCACTTCAGTTTCTTTTCTGTGGCAGACAAAGCCTCAGATCTTTCTCTGATGCGGGAAAGGATGTTGTTGTTTGAAGTAACACGGAAGCCTATCTGCTTATGAAGAGTTGAAAGCTTTGTTTTTTCTTCGCTGAGTTCATTTTTCAGTCTCATAGCTTTATCCATGTCAATTTCTTCAGCCTTGGAAAGCTGTTCTTCAAGCTGGCTGATTTTGCCTTTTGTTTCTGTAATTCTTCTTTCTTCTTCAGCAAATTTTTTGCGGAGATTTTCAAGTGACATTTTCATGAGGCTGAGAGTTTTTCTCAGCTTTTCAGTTTCTGCAACTGCAAGGGCTTTGCTTTCGAATTTAAGTTTTTTTCCAAGAACATCGCACTGTATTTCAATTTCATCTTTTGATGCCTGAGCGGAAGCCTTTTTCTCTTTCAGTAAAGCGATTTCATCTGCAGTTTTATTTTTCTTTTCTTCTTCAGAGGGGATAAGTTTATCAAGCTCTGCTTTTCGTCTTTCGTTATTTTCTTCTTTCCTGATTTCAGATTGAATCAGACTAATTTCTTCTTTTGCTTTTCTGATGAGAGCAGTTGTTTTTTCTTCTGCCTGACTTATATCTGTTTCAACCATAAGCTCTGCAATCTGTTTCTTTACGCTGTCCTCACGTGCAGACACCTGACTTCTGGCAACGCCGGCTTTTTCGCTGGCATCGGAAGCGATTTTCATTTTCGCATCTGCATCTTTTTTCGCTGAATTTACTTCAGCTTCTGAGGGAGCGTTTTCAGATTTTTCAGCCTTTGCAGGATGTGACACTGAACCGCATACAGGACAGGCTACACCTTCTTCAAGACTCTCTGCAAGAATACCTGCCTGCTCGTCAAGAAAGGATTTGTAAAGGCTGTCATATCTGCTTTTTGAAAGCTCTGCCTCTTCTTTTGCTGAAAGGTACTGAGCCTGAGCACGCTGAAGAAGGGCTTTGTCTGATGTGAGCTCTGACAGACTTCTGAGCAGATTTTCCAGTGATGATATATGCATTTCTGTCTGTTCTTTTTTGTGAAAAAGGTTTGCTTTCTGCACACCTGCATTTTCAAGAGTTTTCTGCTCTTCTCTGAAAAGATTTATTCTCTCGGTAAGCTTTTCGTATAACGCATTTTTACCTTCAATTTCTCCCAGAAGCTGAGAGAGCATTCTGCTGAGAGACATTGTCTTGCTTTTCATTTCTTCAAACTTGTCATATTCAGGCAAGGCTTCTTCCATCAGGGTAATCTGCCTTGCAAGGTTTTCATGCTCAGGTATTTTTGCTTCTTCATCTTCAAGATTCTTTTTCGTTTCATCTGCTTTTTCGCAGAAAACCTGAAGAGCTTTCTTTGTTTCTTCAAGGTCTCTTTTTGATTTTTCCTGTTCTTCACCTTTTGCAAGAACAGCCGTGACTTTTTCAATGGCTTTTTCGTTTTCTTCAATCTGACGGAGAATTTTATTCTGCCTCTCTTCATCATCTGCGATGATTTTTTCAATAAGGCAGATAGTGTCGTCTGTTTTCATTTCGTTGTTTTTTGCTTTCTCAACTTCTATAGCAGACACATCATCCTCGTCACATTCAATGCCGTCAATATACTGTTTTATGCTGCTCATGAGTGACCTGAATTCACCGTCAACTGATAAGTATGCGTCTTTGATTTCCTCCTGAAACCTGCGGTAAGGCTCAGTTCTGAAAATTTTACGGAAGATTTCCTGTCGTGATTTCGTATCTGCGGTAAGCAATTTTCTGAATTCACCCTGAGCGATCATGGCAATCTGAGAAAACTGGTTATAGTCAACACCGAGAATTTCTTCCAGACGGGCGTTTGCTTCATCAATTTTTGTAATGGGCAAGCTGCTGTCGGGACATATCAGTTCAACGGCAGCCTTTGTTTCCTTCATACCCGATTTATTATTTTTAAGGCGAAAATACGTAGGGTTTCTTTTAACATAATAAACTTTATCGCGGTAAAGGAAGGTAAGTTCCACAAATGTGGGCACAGAAGGATCTGCATGTTTTGAACGGAGCATGGAAGCTTTTCTGATTTCACCGCTTGCTTTGCCGTAAAGAGCGAAAGCAATGGCATCAAAAATCGTTGTTTTGCCTGCACCGGTTTCGCCTGCAATGAGATAAAGTCCATTTGTTCCCAGTTGTTCAAAATCAATCTCCGTAACACCTGAATAAGGTCCGAAGGCTGACATTACAAGTTTAATCGGTCTCATTTGTTTTCCTCCAGAATTTTTTCAAAGAGTTTCGCGGAAAATTCACGTTGTTCGTCGCTCATGGGATGATTGTTCATCATTTCAAAAAATTCACAGAAAAACTCAATGTGTGATTTATTCTGATTGTTTTCCGTAATGATGAAATCACCGCATCTTCGTGTGCGGGTGTTATCGTAAACAATATTCATGATGTTGGGGTAAATAACACGAAGACGGTTCATGGCATCGGGAACATCTTCCTCGTCTGTGAGAATAACACGCGTGTAGTCCTCGCTTTTTGAGCCTGTTTCCATGATTTCGTCAAAAGCTCCTCTGATTTCTTTCCAGTCATGCATGGGCACAAGGGGAACAGTTCTGATTTCATGTTCACCTTTTTCTCCGAGGGTAACAACAGTTACTGATTTCTTGTGATTGACTTCTGAGAAAGAATATTTAAGGGGTGTTCCGCAGTATCTGATTTTTTCGTCCGAGATGTTCTGCGGACCGTGAATATGTCCGAGAGCAACATAATCGAACTTTTCAAACACCCTTGCATCAACATTGTCAGAACCGCCCACAGAAATTTCTTCCGAGTCGCATCTGGCAGCGCCTGTGACAAACTGATGGGTTATGATAACGTTACGTTCGTTTTCGTTTATGTTCATGTTTCTGATTGCGGTGTCAACGGCATCAGTGTAGCTTTCGATGTTTTCTTCTTCAAAAAATTTTCTCACATGAACAGGCTTGATAAAGGGAAGCATGTAGAAATTGACTTTGCCGAATTTATCTTCAATGCAGATAGGTTCAACCTTTCCGTCATAGACAGGTGACATATGTATACCGCTTATATCCATAAGTCTTCCGCCGAATGCAATACGCTCGGGGGAATCGTGGTTTCCGCTGATTACAAAAGTATGAAGCTTTCGCTTTGCCAGCTTTACGAGGAAGTTGTCAAAAAGCTGAACAGCCTCTGCAGACGGTACAGATTTATCGTAAATGTCACCTGCAATAAGAACGGCATCAGGTTTTTCCTCGTCAATTATATTGATTATTTTAGTAAGAATATATTTCTGGTCTTCAAGCATGGAAAATTCTTTTACACGTTTTCCTATGTGCAGATCAGACAAGTGAATCAGTTTCATAAATTAACCTCCGCATTTAATGCTTTAACGGAACATCTGCCATTGTATGGCAACTATTATATCACAAATTCCCGCCGTACACAATATTGTTTGAACCGTGGCAGAAATTATACTGTAATCTGCGTGCTGTTACTTCAATAATTAAATGCATCATAGTTGACTCATGAGGTGCAACAGGTATATTGATAAAGATTTGAGAAAATTTCACAGAAGTTTTCCACAATAAAGCATTGATTTATGCAAGTTGATATATTATAATGTAAAAAACAGAATATTAAAGTTATTATATCGGAGGGAGAAATATGGACAGAAAATACTCTCACGTAATTGTAGTGGGAATTGACGGTGCAGGCTCATTTGTCAAGGATGCGGACACACAGAATTTTGACCGCATTTTTGCAGACGGTGCAGTTACTTACGATGCTTTATCTTCAAATCCGTCAATCAGTGCAGAATGTTGGGGTTCAATGCTCCTTGGTGTGGGTCCTGAAATACATAAACTGACTAACGGAATTGTGAGCTCAACTCCTTACCCCACCGATTCACCGTTTCCGTCGCTTTTCCGCAGAATAAGAGAAGCTTATCCCGAAGCTGAACTTGGCTCATATTGTGACTGGAATCCTATTACTTACGGCATTGTGGAGAACAACATCGGTGTTTCACACGATACAGCAAATGATGATGAGCTGACACCCATTATCTGTGACTATATCCGGAAAAAGAAACCTGATTTTCTCTTTATTCACTTTGACAGCATTGACGGTGCAGGTCATAAATACGGTTATGGAACACCACCGTTTATGAAGCGTATAAATGAAGTTGATAAACTGATAAACGATGTTTACTCAGCATCGGAAGAAGCGGGAATAATTGAAGATACTCTCTTTATTGTTGTTGCCGACCACGGCGGAACAAATCCCGGTAACGGCGAAGGCGGCAGCCACGGTGGCTGGACAGACAGCGAAAAATACGTAACCTTTGCTGTGGCAGGCAGGGGAATAAATAAAACGGAAATCAAGGAAATGAATATCCGTGACCTTGCGGCAATTGTTCTTTATGCATTGGGAATTGACATGCCCGAATTCAACGAGACGGGATGGACTTCACAGATTCCCGAAGGAATTTTTGATGATGCGTCAATTCCTGCATACTGTGATATTTCTCATCTTACAGGTGCCGCACCGAGAATATCAAAAATCAGGCACACATCAGAATTGATTTAAGGAGTTGATAAAATTGAAAACATGGCAAAAAGCGACGTTTATTATTGTTCTTGTAGTATTTATTATCGCATCTGTTACTATTTCGTTCATTTCGCTGGCAAGAGCACCGTTTGAATATGAGTATCAGACAGAGCTTGGCGAAAACGCAAACGAAGAAGGCTGGGTCATGTTTGGCTTTAACGGAAATCCGCAGACAGCAGATGTGCGTATTGATTTTGTCCGTGACGAGGACGGAAACAATCCTGATAAAACAAAGCCTGTTTCGGCAGTAGGCAATTTCACAATGAACACCGATGAATATGTAGAAACTATTTATATCGGTAAAGATGTTAAATACATAGACGAAACATCATTCTTCTACTGCAAAATGTTAAGGTCGATTGAAGTTGATAAAGATAATCCATATTACACTTCTGTTGACGGAGTGCTTTTCACAAAGGATATGAAAACACTTGTTGTATACCCATATAACAAAGGCGGTGCACACAACGAAGAAATTGAAGCTACTCCCGCAGAAGCAATGACTTATACAATTCCCGAGGGCGTTGAAAGAATCGCCGCCGCTGCATTCTATAAAAACGATATACTCACAGAGGTGAAGCTGCCCTCGACTCTGAAAGAAATCGGCGATATGGCTTTCTTCAAGTGTGAAAAAATCTCGCTCGTCACACTTCCTGATGGCCTTGAAAAAATAGGCTCTGATGCTTTCAGCTATTGCCACGGAATGAAGCCCTTGATTTATATTCCCGCTTCCGTAAAGGAAATCGGAAATTATGCATTTTACTCATGTGCAAACCTGAATGCGTTTTATATGGGTGCGAAAAGCGAGGATGAAATAATTCAGGGCGAAAGCTGGCTCCCTAAAAACATTGAAAAAACAGTTATAAATATTGCACCTGAGGCTCAGTACGGCAAAACACGTGCCGATGCAGATGAAATAATCAGAACAATCACGACAGAAGAAGGAGGGGAAAACTGATGGCTGAATCTTCATCAAAAGGAAAAACAAATATTTTCAGAACAATGAAAAACGAGTGGCATACTCCAAAAGAGGGAAACTATGTACCGTATAAGGAATATTTTTCAATTTTCGCTGCAGTGGGCGGAGACTACACGCTCAAATATCTTCAGGGTTTCCTTTCCTTCGGAACAGGCTGCTATCTTGTAGCATATTACTACAATATTCCTCTTCTCACATTCAGCGCAATCAGTGTTTTCTTTGTGGCAGCAACATATTTCTGGAATCTTCTGAATATGGGTGTTGATGCAAACCTGGGATTCCTTCCGAAAAAAATCGAACAGAGATATAATGCTGTGTATTTGGGACTTGCCGCATTGGGTCTGCTGATGCTGATTTTCGATTTTTCGCCGATTCTTCCGGATCGTATCGCAGACCTTATAAACACACGTCTGAAGGGTATAGACAGCTTCAGTATTTTTAAAATATTCGGAGCACATTTACTCTGCAACGGCTGGAGCGGTTTCAGAAGTATTCTTATAAGAAAGAAGCTTCTCAAAAAGCTGGGCAGATACAAAATTTTCGCCTATGCAAATGTTATTCAATGTCTTATAATTGTTGTTCTTATCTGTGAGCTTCCTCTTTATGAGCTTCCTCTTACAGAAAGAGTATGGAAACTTTATCTGCTTTTCCAGTTTTATGCAATCTTCAATTTTGTCGGCTTTTCACATTCTGTTGCAGACAATATCAGTCCAAATCCTCAGGAAAGACTTTTTGTCCGCTCGTTCCCCGTTAAAATCAGCCATTTTGTTCAGAATATTGTAAATGTTCTTCTTCCCACAATGGCAGGCGCAATGTTTATTGATGGCATCAAGGATATAGGAATGTTTAAATATCTTCTTCCCGTATTCTTTATTATCTCTACAGTTGTTATGTTTCTGGGACTTGGGAAAATTCAGGAAAGAATTCCTACACCGCCTATTGAACAGAAAGAATATTTCTCTTTCTGGCACTGCGTTTCGGGTATCTTCAAAAACAAATATCTGTGGATTTCCAACATTGCAGGTCTCCTTGACTCATTGGGTAATGGCATGCTTAACATGAAAACCATTCTTCTTATTTACACATGGCGTGAAACAGGACTTTTCTTCTCGCTTGCCGAAATTCTTATCAAAATGGCGGGCAATCCGGGACAGTTCCTTGCACCGTGGATAAGAAAACGTTTCCAGTATAAAAGCATGATAGTATTCAAATATATTGTTCTTGCAATAAGAAATACAGTTTATATTCTTGCGATTCTTTTCCTGGGCAAGACACCGTTTATCTGCGGACTTGCCATGTTTATCGTATTATTCTGCGGCGATGCTCTTGAATCAGCTGTAAAAATTGCTGAGTCCGACACAAAAATTCGTGTAACTGACTATCAGATGTATATTTCCGGGGAAAGACTTGAAGCGTATCAGGGAATTATCGGTTGGTTTACAACACCTATAACAACGCTTGTTTCTCTTATCATTCCTCTTATGTTCTATCGTGCAGGCTTTACATCTGACTGGGATGTCCTCTATATGAGCGATGTAAGAATGCAGTGTCTGATAATCGGTCTGGGTTTTGACCTGGTGGGTTACATATTGATGACAATACCATATCTTCTCTGGTGGGACTATACTGACGAAAAGCATGCCCATGTTATGGAAGTTCTCAAACAGAGAGCAGAAGCGGGAACAACCGAAAGCAATGTTCAGGCTTCTGCCTGTGAAGAAAAGTAAAAGAGGTGGAGCAGATGAAATTTGTTAATGTAATGCAAAACAAAGATGTATATGCTGATGGTGTTCATGATGACACAAAGGCGTTACAAGCTTGTATTGATCAGGTGAAGGATGGGGGAACAGTTTATTTCCCGGACGGAACATATCTTGTTTCGGCAGCGCTTATCTTTTATTCAAACCAGACTCTTAAATTTTCTGATAAGGCAACAATTCTCCGCGATGACAAAAAGAAACCGTGGACGAGATATTTACTCGCTTCCTATTCAGAGCCCGAATGGGGAGAATATAACGGCACACATGATGTTGTGATTTCGGGCGGCATATTTGACGGAAATGCAAACCTCACCGAATGGATAACACTTGTAAATACCGTTCATTGCAGAAACATCACAATTGAGAATTGCCGTTTTATTCACTGTGCACACTGGCACTGTATTGAAATCAATGCAACGGAAAATGCCGTTGTTCAGAACTGCATTTTTGACGGACCAAGTTACACTGCATGCAATGACGGACTTTTCAACGAACAGCTTCAGCTTGATTTATCCAGTAAAGGCTCTTACGGTCCCGTTTACAACTGTGACGGCAAGCTTATTGATTTCAGAACTGACGAAACAGTATGCCGTAATATTGTAGTGAGAAACAACATTTTCAAATGTGACGGCTTCCCCGGAGTAGGACATCATGGTGATTGCGACCATCATAATATTGAAATTGTTGATAATATCTTTGACGGACCTTCAGGCAGAGAGGGAAAAAGTAGAGGTTATGTAATTTTCAGACCTATGGTTTATGATGTCAGGGTGAAAGGCAATGTGTTTATTGCACCTGAAGAAACCGATTCACCAAGCTACGGAATTATTCACGAAAATCCCGATGCAGATGCATTGAAAACAGAGGATAATATCTTTATCGGAAAAATCGATAAAGAGGTTATTATCATCTCATAGCAGAAAAGTAAACATCAAGCCGTCCGGACAATTACTCTCGGACGGCTCATTTTGTTATTTCTGAAAACAGTATTTACTTAACAAATTGGAATTTGTTAACAGTTAAATTATAATTTGACGTTTAGAAATTAGCTATAACAAGTGGCTCCCCATGTCAGGGGAGCTGTCGTTTTCGCAAGAAAATGACTGAGGGGTAGTTACATATTGTTATTATCTTTCCCTCCGTCTTTTGCTTTGCAAAAGCCACCTCCCTCATCAGATGGAGGCAACGCTCTGTTCAACTGCACGCTAAATTGTAATTTATCTGTATAGTTCGATTTCAGGCTCCCCTTGAAAATGCAAGGGGAGGTGGCAACCGTCAGGTTGACGGAGGGGATTTTTCGTTTAAATTATTAAAATCTCTTGTAAAACTTCTTGCAGTATAGTATAATATTTATTTGTAAAATTATATTGAAGGTGAAAAACTTGGATAAAAGAAATGAAGTAAGAAATGTAGCCATTATCGCCCACGTTGACCACGGTAAAACAACATTGGTTGACGAGATGCTCAAGCAGAGCGGTATCTTCCGTTCAAATGAGCAGGTTCAGGACAGAGTAATGGACTCTAATGACCTTGAAAGGGAAAGAGGAATCACCATTCTTTCCAAAAACACATCTATCCACTATAAGGACACAAAAATCAATATCGTTGACACTCCCGGACATGCTGATTTCGGCGGTGAGGTTGAACGAATTCTTATGATGGTAGACGGTGTTCTGCTTCTTGTTGATGCGTTTGAAGGCTGTATGCCCCAGACAAGATTTGTTCTCAAAAAAGCACTTGGTCTTGAAAAGAAAGTTGTAGTTGTTGTAAACAAAATCGACCGTCCCGGAGCACGTCCCGAGGAAGTTATTGACGAGGTTCTTGACCTTTTCATTGAACTCGGTGCAAACGAGGATCAGCTTGAATTCCCCGTAGTTTATGCTTCTGCAAGAGAAGGCTATTCTTCCCTTGACAGTTCAGTGAGAGAGGGCGACATGAGACCTCTCCTTGACTCAATCCTTAAAAATATCGAGTGTCCCGAGGGTGACCTCGAAGGCCCTCTTCAGGTGCTTTTCTCAAGCCTTGACTATGACGATTACATAGGCAGAATCGGTATCGGACGAGTTGAAAGAGGCAGCATCAAAAAAGGTGAGAGTGTTGTTCTCTGCAAAGGAGACGGCACTACACAGAACGTTAAAATTGCAAGACTCTATCAGTTTGAAGGTCTCAAAAGAGTCGAAGTTGACTCAGCTTCAATGGGCGACCTTATCTGCGTTTCAGGTATTGAAGGACTTAACATCGGCGAGACAATCTGTACTCCCTCATGCGTTGAGCCGCTTCCCTTTATCAAAATTGACGAGCCTACAATTTCAATGAACTTTATCGTCAACGACAGCCCCTTTGCAGGAAGAGAAGGTAAGTTCGTAACTTCAAGAAACCTCCGTGACAGACTTTATAAAGAAGTTGAAACAAATGTGAGCATGAGAGTTGAGGACACTGAAACTACTGATACATTCAAGGTTTCAGGCAGAGGTGAGCTTCATCTTTCAATTCTCATTGAAACTATGCGCCGTGAAGGCTATGAATTCCAGGTATCCCGTCCTAAAGTTATTATGAAAGAAGTGGACGGAGTTATGATGGAGCCTGTTGAGCTTCTTATTGTTGAAGTTCCTGAAAACTACGTTGGTGCAGTTATTGAAAAATTAGGTTCACGAAAGGGTGAACTTGAAAACATGGGCACTCGTGACGGCGGAATGAGCCATCTTGAATTTAAAATTCCCTCAAGAGGTCTTATCGGCTACCGCTCAGAGTTTATGACAGACACAAACGGCAACGGCATCATGAATCAGCTCTTTGAGGGCTATGTGCCTTACGCAGGTGACATAAAAATGCGTGAGCGTGGTTCAATTGTTGTTCACGAAACAGGCGAAAGCACAGGCTACGGTCTTTTCAATACTCAGGACAGAGGCAGACTTTTCATCGGTCCCGGTGTTGATGTTTACGAGGGAATGATTGTAGGTGAATGTTCAAAGGATGAAGATATTGTGTGCAACGTCTGCAAGAAAAAGCAGATGACAAACACCCGTGCAGCAGGCTCAGACGATGCGCTGAGACTCGTTCCTCATTCAGTGCTCAGCCTTGAACAGTCAATGGAATTTATCAGTGACGACGAGCTTCTTGAAATCACTCCCCAATCATTGAGACTGAGAAAACGCATTCTCTCAAAGGAACTTAGAATGAAGAAAAAATTCGGAGGCAAATAATGCCGAAGTTTGAATTTATAGTTTTCGATTTTGACGGCACTATTGCAGACACACGCAGAGGTGTTTTTGACAGCATAATCTATGCTCTTACTTCTTACGGCTACGAAGTGCCTGATGAAAGCGTCCTTAACTCCTTTTTAGGACCGCCTCTTTACGAATCTTTCAAAAAAACAACAGGTTGCACAGATGAAATGGCTCATACGCTGACGGCAAAATACCGTGAGCTTTACACGGATAATGCCATGTACAGACTTAATCTTTTTGACGGTATCGAAGAGATGCTGAAAGAAATGAAAGCAAATGGCATAAAAATGGCGATTGCATCATCGAAGCCTGAGAAATTTTTCTCAAAGCTTCTGAAGCATCTCGGAATTACAGAATATTTCGATGTTGTGTGCGGTGCATCTCTCGGTGACATCCACAACACAAAACAGGCGATAATTGCACGCGCTATGGAAGAACTCTCAGCCGAAAAAGATAAAACCCTTATGGTAGGCGACAGAGTTTTTGACATCGACGGTGCAAAACAAAACGGCATAAAATCTGCAGGCGTAGTTTTCGGCTTTGATTACACAGAAGAGCTTGAAAACGCAGGTGCGGATTTCATTGTAAAAACAACAGAAGAACTTCTGAAGGAGGTACTGTAAAAATGGCAAACAGCAAAACCCTGCAGAAAGACACAAACAAACTTGTTTCCACAAATGAGCTTATTTTCTTCCTCATGGGAACATTCTTCCTCACAACAATGACAGGTATGTGCGGAAGTTACAGACAGGCTTATCTTATCAACATTCTCGGTCTTGAATCGGGACAGGTAAGTACAATCAACCTGGTCTGCTCAATCGCCAGCTATTTTATTAACTTCTTCCTTATGATGCGTGTTGACAGACCGCCGAAAAAAGGAAAAGCAAAATTCCTGCCCCTTGTGAGAAACTGGGCAATACCATTCGGTATCGTTGTAATTCTCATGTACTATACACCGCCTTTTATTGACAGAACAACTTCAATGATAGTCATCTGGTGTATCTGTCTCCAGCTTATCTATAACATACTCAATGTTTTCGCAGGCGCACTTAACAACGTTGCAGTTGTAATTTCGCCCAACAGCGAAGAAAGAGACACCGCTCTTACATTCCGCGGAATCGTAAACGCAGTCGGCAACTCAGCACCTCTTGTAGTTGTTCTTGTTGCAGGTCTTATTACTGATAAAGAAGAATATCAGTATTTAGGCTCAGCAGTTGCCTGCTCAATTGTTGCAGTAATATTCATGCTTCTTGCCACAAGAAAAGTAAAAGAGCGTGTAGTATACAGCACAGAAAAACGCAATCCCTTCCTTGGATACAAGGACGTGCTTAAAAACAAGTATGCGTGGATTGTAATTATCAGTGAATTCCTGAAGAATTTCCGCGGTGTTGCAAACTACATGGGCGTTTTCCTTGCAGCAGCTCTACTCGGTTCATCAAGTAAATTCATTTTGCTCGGACTTCCTACAGGTATCGGTACATTCGTAGGTATGCTCATTGTCAAGGCACTGCTTAAAAAGTTCAATTCAAAGCAGATTTATATTGCATCAGGTGTTTATTCACTTCTTGCAAACACCCTTGCTTTTACAATCGGTGTTCAGTATTTCAAAACAGGAAACGCAGTCCTGCAGATAGCTTTCATCGCAGCACTTTTCCTTATAGGTCTGCAGTTTGGTGCATCAAACCTTATTCCTGCAATGTTCCAGGCTGATATCCTTGAAGATATCGAGGTTAAATCGCACAAGCGTCTCGATGCAACACTTGGTTTTGTATGCGGTATCGGTGCTACAATTTCAGGTACAGTTGCGCAAACCCTTGCTCCAAGAATTCTCTATGGTGACGGCTCAATCATCGGCTATATCCAGCCAGTTGCAGACGTATATCCTGAGCAGGAAATGCAGACAAAGGTTATGCTCCTGTTCTTCTACACAATCGTTCACGGCATTATGATGCTGTTGGCAGGTGTTCCCTTCATTTTCTATAAGCTTACAGGTAAGAGAAAAGAAGAGGTACATCAGGCAGCACTTGAATACAGAGAAACAGTTGAATAATTTAAATTGACGGCAATTATCAGCTTCCCTTGAAAATGCAAGGGGAGCTGTCTGCGTTTAGAAGACTGAGGGGATTTTTCATTAAAAATATTGAAATCTACTTTGCCGTTATGCTATACTTAATCCATAAAATGCCAAAGGAGGCAAAAGTATGAAAGCTAAAATGACTATTGCGAAAGAACTTAAAGTAGGCGATATTGACAGAAGAATGTTCGGCTCATTTGTTGAGCATCTGGGACGCGCCGTTTACGGCGGAATTTATGAGCCGGGACACGCAACTGCAGATGAAGACGGCTTCAGACGTGACGTTATCGACCTTGTAAATGAGCTTGATGTGCCTATCGTCAGATATCCGGGCGGTAACTTTGTTTCAGGTTATGACTGGGAGGATGGAGTAGGTCCTGTTGAGAAAAGACCTCAGAGACTTGATCTTGCATGGGGCACAACTGAGCCCAATACCTTTGGCACAAACGAATTTATGAAATGGTGTCAGAAAGCCAAAACTGCACCTATGATGGCAGTGAATCTGGGCACACGCGGTCCTGATGAAGCACGTGCACTTGTTGAATACTGCAACTTAAGTACAAACACAAAATATGCAAATATGCGTAAAGAGCATGGCTACGAAAAACCGTGGGATGTTAAACTCTGGTGTCTCGGTAACGAGATGGACGGCGCATGGCAGATGGGTGCAAAAACTGCCCACGAATACGGCAGAACAGCTCTTGAAGCCTCAAAGCTTATGAAATGGGTTGACCCCTCAATCGAAACTGTTCTCTGCGGTTCATCAAGCAGAAATTCGCCCACATTCGGTAAATGGGAAGAAACTGCCCTTGATATTGCATATGACAGCATTGATTACCTTTCTCTTCATCAGTATTACGGCAACAGTGCAAAGGATACAGAAACTTTCCTTGCACTTTCAACAGAGCTTGATGAGTTTATTTACAGCGTTATCTGCGTCTGCGACTATGTGAAAGCGAAAAAACGCAGTAAGAAAAAGATTATGCTTTCATTTGACGAATGGAACGTGTGGTATCATTCATGGGGTGCACCTGTTGAAAAATGGTCAACCGCACCTAATCAGCTTGAAGATATCTATAACTTTGAGGACGCTCTCGTTGCAGCATGTATGCTCATCACTCTTCTTCGTCACGCTGACAGAATCAAGGTTGCATGCATCGCTCAGCTTGTAAATGTTATCGCACCTATTTTCACAAAAACAGGTGGCGGTGTGTTCTGTCAGACAACATTCTATCCTTTCGAGAGAATGTCAAAATATGCACGCGGTGCATCAATCAAGCCTATTGTTGAATGCGACAAATACGATACAAAGGACTACACTGACGTGCCTTACCTTGAAACTATCGCAACATACGACGAGGAAAACGAAGAGCTTGCAGTTTTCGCAGTTAACCGTTCGCTTACAGAGGATTGTGTCCTTGATTTCTCTCTTCTTGATTTTGAGGGCTACAAACCTGTTTCCTTTGAGTCAATGGACGGCTATGACAAGCTTCTTGTAAACGATTTCGGTAAGGAAACTGTGTGCATGCATTCCAACGAAATCCCCGTAGGTGACAACGGCAAATTTACTGCAAATCTTAAGAACATGAGCTTTAATGTTATCAGGTTTAAAAAATAAGGTGATTTTATGAGACTCTTCAATAAATTTATCCGTTTTGTGTCAGGTGCAGAGCTTGCACAGAAGGAAACAGGCGGTACGGTTACAGGCGAAGCCAACGAAAGCATCAGGCCATATCTTCGCTCTTGTGCAGCAGAAGGTGCTGTTCTTTTGAAGAATAATGACACTCTTCCTTTTAATGAAAACAATAATATCGCAGTTTTCGGCAGAGTACAATGTGACTATTTTTATGTTGGCAACGGCTCAGGCGGAGATGTGAGAACGCCATACAAAGTAAGCCTTATTGAAGGTCTTGAAAACAGTTCTCTTGTTATCAACGAAGAGCTGAAAGAAAAATACAAAGCATGGACTTCAAAGAAAAGAAATATTCCTGATCCGGGTTTCTGGGCGCACTGGCCAAGATACTATGAGGAAATGCCCATTTCTGTTGCTGAAATTAAAAAGGCAAAGGAAAAGAGCGACAGTGCAGTTATCGTCATCGGCAGATCATCAGGTGAGGACAGAGAAAATGTTCTGAAAAAGGGAAGCTTCTACCTGACTGACAAAGAGAAAAAGCTCATACAAAATGTTACATCTGTCTTTAAAAAAACAGTTCTCATTCTCAATGTGGGAAATGTAATTGACTTTGAAGAAATTGATGCATTTGGTGATAAAATTTCTGCAATTCTTGTTGTCTGGCAGGGCGGTATGGAAAGCGGAAACGCAGTTGCTGACATTTTGTCGGGTAAAGTGAATCCCTCAGGTAAACTGACAGATACAATTGCGAAAACATACGAAGATTACCCGTCTTCAAAGGATTTCGGCAAACTGAAATTCAACAACTACACCGAGGATATTTTCGTCGGCTACAGATATTTTGAAACCTTTGCAAAGGACAGGGTTCTTTATGAATTCGGATTCGGACTTTCATACACAACCTTTGATGTTTCTTTTGTGAACGCAGAAGAGAAAGAAAATGAAATTGTATTTACCGCAAAGGTTAAAAATACAGGTGATATTTCAGGTAAAGAGACAGTTCAGCTTTATTTCTCTGCACCTCAGGGAAAGCTTGGTAAAGCTGAAAAAAGCCTTGTAGGTTTCAAGAAAACAAAACTTCTTAAGCCCTCAGAAGAGGAAATTCTCACAATTACCGCAGAAAAATACACTTGTGCATCTTACGATGATTCGGGCGTTACAGGTCACAAAAATTCTTACATCCTTGAAAAAGGTGATTATGAATTTTATCTCGGCACAAGCGTTAAAAAGTGCGGAAAGGTTTACACAAAAACTCTCGCAGAGGATGAAATTCTCTGCACACTTACAGAAGCTATGGCTGTCAGACCTGATATGGCTTTTGACAGAATGAAAGCATCTGTTAAAGACGGAAAAATTATTCTCACAAAAGAAAAAGTCCCCACTGTCACAACAAATCTGAGGCAGATAATTCTTGAAAATCTGCCTGCGGGCACTGAAATGACTGGGGACAAGGGATATAAACTTTCTGACGTCAAAGCGGGCAAGGTGACAATGGAAGATTTTGTTGCTCAGCTTGATTTGACAGAGCTTGAAGCTATCAGCCGTGGTGAGGGACTTATGAATTCGTCTCTTGGTGCAGAGGGTAACGCAGGCGCTCTCGGCGGAGTTTTGCCCTCACTTCGTGAAAAGGGAATCCCCGCTATGACGACCACTGACGGACCTTCAGGTATCAGGCTCATGGCGTCCTGCTCACTTCTTCCCTGCGGTACACTTATCGCATCAACATGGGATGAAGAACTGGTTTCTGATCTCTTTGAAAAAGTTGGCGAAGAAATGACCTGCAGAGGAAGTGATATGCTCCTTGCTCCCGGTATGAACATCCACAGAAACCCACTTTGCGGAAGAAATTTTGAATATTATTCCGAAGACCCCTTTGTTACCGGTAAAATTGCAGCTGCAACTGTCAGGGGCATACAGAAGCACAACCTTTCAGCTTGTCCCAAACATTTTGCCTGCAACAATCAGGAGTTTAACAGAAACCACACAGACTCCGTTGTTTCTGAGCGTGCACTGAGAGAAATTTATCTCAAAGGCTTTGAAATCTGCGTGAAAGAGGCAAGGCCACTTAACATTATGACAAGCTATAACAAAATCAACGGCGTGTGGAGCCATTATAACTACGAGCTTTGCACAACCATTCTCAGAGGAGAATGGGGATACGAGGGTAATGTTATTACTGACTGGTGGATGAGATATGCACCATCTCCCGAATTCCCTGAAATGAGAGACAATGCATATCGTGTCCGTGCACAGGTAGACGTGCTCATGCCCGGCGGAAAAACTGCTGTCAGTAAGTCAGCATCAAATGACGGCTCGCTGACTGAAACATACGGCAAGAAAGATGGCATAACTCTGGGTGAACTTCAGCGAAGTGCAAAAAATGTGCTGAACTACATAATCAAATCAGGTAAAGCTTTTTAGCGGAAAATCCCCTCAGTCATTTTTGACAAAATGACGGCTCCCCTTGTATTTTCAAGGGGAGCCTTTTGATAGTCGGATAAATTATAATTTGTCGGGTAATTTATTTTTTAAACGTAGGGCAGGGGCTTGCTCCTGCCGTTAGTTTTTTACGGCGAGAGTAAACCCTCGCCCTACGATGTTTCCGCCTGTTTCATATAATAATTTGCACCGCAGGCCCGAAATTCTGCATTTTGCACTCTGCATTCTGCACTAAAAATCCCTATCGGGATCTTTCGCTTACGCTTGAAGATGACCGACAGGGATTTTGTTATCATTCTGTTGTGTAGTTATCGAAGTAACCCTGGATGAATACGATGGGAGTACCTTTGTCACCTGAGCCTGATGTAAGGTCGCAGAGTGAACCGATAAGGTCTGTAAGGCGTCTGGGTGTTGTGCCCTCAGAAGCCATCTGACCCACAAGGTCACCGTCTTTTTCCTGAATCTTATTTTTGATTGCTTCTTTCAGTTCGTCGCCTTTGAGCTCAGCAAACTCGTTGTCAGCAAGGTATTTAAGCTTCAGCTCGTTGGGTGTTCCTTCAAGACCGCTTGTGTAAGCAGGTGAAACAACGGGGTCTGCAAGCTCCCAGATTTTACCAACGGGATCTTTGAATGCACCGTCGCCGTAAACCATAACTTCAATGTTTTTACCTGTTTCAGCCTTAAGTCTTGCCTGAATTGCATCAACAACTTTCTGACAATCGCGGGGGAAGAGCTTAACTGTGTCCTCAGTTGCTTTGTTTGAACCGAGAAGACCGTAATCAGCGTTGAAACCGCTTCCGTTTACGGGAGATGAGAGAATTTCGTCAAGACCGAAAATCTTTTCGCCGCCTGCATTTTTGAGAAGTCTCTTTGTACGTGCTCTTGTGTGAATGTCACAGCAGAGAACATTCTTTGTATAGTCGAGAATTGCTCTGGGATTGTTAGCAAAAATGATTTCAGCTTCGGCACCTGATTCTTTGATAAGGCTTTCGTAATACTCTACATAGTCAACGCCTGTGAATGTGTGCTTCTCGTATCCGAAAAGTTCACGGTATTTTTCGAGAGTAAGAACATCCTTGTAGGGGTCAACGCCTTTTTCATCGAGAGCATCGAGAGAGATAAGGTGGTTACCTACTTCGTCTGAGGGATAAGATAACATGAGTACGATTTTCTTTGCACCCTTTGCAATACCGCGAAGGCAGATTGCAAAACGGTTACGGCTGAGAATGGGGAAAATAACGCCCACTGTTTCGCCGCCAAGCTTAGCTTTGACATCTTCAGCGATGTCATCAACTGATGCGTAGTTGCCCTGTGCACGTGCAACAATTGCCTCTGTCATAGCAACAATGTCTCTATCGTTGAAATTGAAGGGCGCATCCTTTGAAGCTTCCATAACTGATGTTGAAACGATTTCAACAATGTCATCACCGCTTTTGATGATGGGTGCTCTGACACCTCTTGAAACTGTACCTATCATTCTGCTCATTGTGAACAACTCCTTTGGAGATAGAATAAACATTTTACAAAATAAATGTTTTTGACAACATAATATTATACTACGATATTTTACCCATTGCAATGTTATTTTGACAAGAATTTAGAAAAATCACAATAAAATTTTTAGTGAATCTCGCAAATCGTGCACAAACACGTCGCAAAGGGAGCGGAATTCCTCTTGTTCAGGCTCCTGCTCATCGAAAATTCCCGTGACGAAAAATCCTGCTTTTTTAGCGGTTTTCACGGCATAAAGTGCATCTTCAAAAATCACAGTATCTTCTTTTGATGTGCCGAGTGCATCCATAGCTTTTTCAAAAATAAAAGGCTTTGTTTTGTTTGTTCTGAGACCTCCGCAAGTGAAAATTTCATCGAAGTAATGGCGTATTCCTGCGTTTATGAGACCGGGCTCGACCATGTGTCTGTCAGTTGCCGTTGCAACGCACATCTTAACGCCGTTTTTGCGGAGTTCCTCGAGAAATTCAATTGTGCCCTTTTTTACCTGAGGATTTGTCTTGTAATAATTGTCAACAACCTTCATCATTTCATCACGGATTTCGTCAGGTGACAAAGGTGAATTGTATTCTTCTTTTATCATATCGGCAGACTTTATAAATCCCAGACGTCTGACATCAAGATGAAGTCCCTCTCTCGGAGTAATACCAAGGCTTTCAAGATAAAGTTCACCTCTGTGTCGCCATGTGAACATGGAGTCAAGAAGTGTTCCGTCAACGTCGAAAATTGCACCTTTTATTTTCATTTTTTCACCGTCTTTCCAATAACAGATTTTATCACGGCAGAGGAACAATGTCAATGAGTTTGAAATAATTGACTTTTACATTGTAATATGCTATATTATAGAGTGGCAATTTACCGTAATACTTAATTTTTGAGGATGGTGCAAAATGGTCGAAAACATTTTTTTCGATGAAGTCAAAGCTTTGTCTGATTGCGTAGGAAAGTACATCACTTTCTTTGCAAAAGAGAAAAAAGAATTTGAAACCGTTTATATAATTTCTGACCGCAACCCTCTTGGCGGTTATATCGTTCCTGCGCTGACAGGTCACTTCACTGACGGCAACACGGTTGTTGTTGAAGCGTTTGAAAATTCATCTGT
Organism: Oscillospiraceae bacterium; assembly: GCA_015065765.1. Classification (GTDB taxonomy): domain Bacteria; phylum Bacillota; class Clostridia; order Oscillospirales; family Acutalibacteraceae; genus SIG575. Next base: position 62,518 of record SVPP01000014.1, read on the forward strand.
TGACAGAAACTACTGTGAGGAGAAATTCCCCGGTGCAGTTTATGTTCCTTTTGAAAGCTTCAGAAATATGAAGAAAACTGAAAAATCAGCTTATATTCTTCTGTGCGACACAAACCTTGTTGACGAAAAATGGCTTGACATTCTCTCAGTCTGTGAGGAAAAGGCGAAAGTATCTGACTCAAACAGAATTATGCTTGGTGCAGTTTTGCCCGCAATGCGTCCTATTCCCCACGGGATTCAGCTTTTTGCAGAGCGTGAATACAGCTATTTCCTCGAAAAGACAGTAGAGGACAAAACTCCTGCTGAGGAACTGTATATTGCACTTGAAAAGAAGTGCAGAAAAATCGTGAACGATGGTTTTAAGAAGGTAAATGTTCTCCGATTTGATAACTTAATCGGCACAACCTGCGGTAAAACTCCCAACTTCGATTTTGAAGAAATCGTTAAAACTGCCTTTGAAAAGGGAAAAATCGAAATCACAAAGGAAGATTACCTTAAAAAATATTCCTGCATCCACACAAGAGATGCAGCATGTGCACTTCTGAAATCACTTTATTGTACAAGAGATGGTCATGTTTACAACATCGACCTTTTCGAGGTTTCAATGGCTGATCTTAAACAACAGATTCAGCTTGCATTCCCCGACAAAATCGGTGTGAGCACAGATGTTGCACCTTATACAAAGGATGAAATTATTTCTTACTGTCTGAGCAATCTTAAAGCAGTTAAAACAGTGTGTTTCACAAAGAAATTTGTATATTCCTTTGAGAATGCAATGTACAGAACAATCTGCTCACTTTCAGGAAACGATTTTGATGTGCAGACAAGACTTACATGCTATCAGGGCAAACTGCAGAGACTTAAAGACATTGAAATTGATATTCTCGCTGAAATCGACAGAATCTGCAAAAAGCACGACATCAAGTGGTTCTTGGCAGGCGGTTCACTTTTAGGTGCAGTGAGAGAAAACAAGAGTATCCCCTGGGACGATGACCTTGATATCGGTATGCTCAGAGAAGATTTCATCAAATTCCAGAAGGTAGCACCGAAAGAGCTTGATAAAAAATATTACTATTCATCTCCGTGGACAGACAAAAACTGTCACTATTATCTGGACAAAATCAGACTTAAAAGCTCATATTTCTCAACAGCTTACTCAAACCATTTTGTTTTCGAGGACGGCGTGTTTGTTGACATCATCGTCTATGACCAGACATCATCAAACAGACTTCTTGAGAAATTCCAGATTAAGTTTATTAAAATGATGGTAGCAGCACTGAAAGTCCGTTGGTATAACGTTCCCAGAAAAGCATACCGCTACCGCCTTACAAAAATTATTCTTCCCTTCCTTCGTCTCATTCCATGGAAGGTACTGCATAAAACCTTTGACTTTGCAGCAACAATGTTCTCAAAGAAAAAGAATGCGGAATATCTCCTTGACAGTACGGGACAGCATATCCACTACGGACGTTTCCCCAAATATTATCTTACAGAGCTTACTGAAACAGAGCTTGACGGACTTAAAGTTCCCATGCCTGTACATTATCACGAATATCTTTCATTCTTCTACGGCCCCAACTATTTCCCCAAGCCTTCTCTCTCAGCTCAGGTTGGCGCACACAAGTTTGCACGTCTTGACCTTGGCGAATTTATCTTTGAAGATAAACAGCCCGGTGATTTCAGAGAAGTAGACATCAAGGGCGAGCTTTTTGAAACGGAGATTGACTGATTATGGTTTCAATGATAAATGACGAAACTCAGGTTTCGGCCGACAGTATTCACAGAGTGCTGACAGGGGTTTTCCTTGAAAATAAAAAATTCTACGATAACTACTATCTCATGTGTGACGGAAGTCTTCTTTCAGATTATCTTCTCACATCACTCAACATCGTAGTGAAGAAATCTTTCTATTTTCTCGGTAAGTGTTACTTTGTGCCTGTGTGTGAAAAAAGTTCCATGCAGACAGAACTTTTTGAAAGCGAAGGATGTAACATAAAAGAGCTTGACGCATCTTCTTTTTCTTCCTTTACAAATGAAAAGAAGAAAACCTCATGTGTTATTTGTGTTTTTGATGCTTCAGAAAATGAAAAAAGAGAAAAAATTCTTTCTTCTCTTTCTTCTGCATTTCAGTTCGCAAAGAAAAACAAACCCCGCGTAGTTGTGGGAACAATTCTCCCTGAAATGGAGAAAATTCCGCAGAACATCGAATACTTAGCAGAAAGAGAATTTGACTATTTTGTCAGCGAAAACGAGAAATTTTCTCTCTTCAATGAAATTCAGCAGATGTGCAGAGCAGCAGTTCGTGATGACGGTTGTGACGTATCACTTCTTCGCTTTGATAACGTTTTTTCTCCTGACAGACAGCATGTTCCCGTTTTCGATTTGATGGGAGAAATCAGAAAAGCCTTTGAAAACGAAACAGTCACAATCACAGAGGAAGATTATAAAACGAGCTTCACTCTCACATATGTGCGTGATGCCATAGCGTCTCTTATTCATGCTCTTTATAATGTAAAGTCAGGGCATGAATACAACGTCTCAGCATATACAGTTACACCTGCAGACATTAAGTTTGCTATCTTTAACAAGTGTAAAGAGCACCTGAAGCTTGAATGTCGTGTGGATAAAATTCCCGCAAAGGAAAATAAATGTCTCGGCACGATGAAATGGCGTAAAACAGGCTTTGAAGCAAAGTGCGAACTTGAAACTGCGGTGTATCAGACCGTTTGTCATTTATCAGAAATTGAATACGATATCGGCCCCATGATTGCTTTCTACGAGGGCAAGCTTCAGAGGCTGAAGGACCTTGAAATTTATATTCTCAAAGAAATTGACAGAGTGTGCAGAAAGCATAACATTCAGTATTTCCTTGCAGGCGGTTCACTTTTAGGTGCTGTCAGAAACGGCAAGAGCATTGAATGGGACGATGACCTTGACATCGGCATGCTCAGGCACGATTACGATAAATTCAGAAAAGTTTTCGAAAAAGAAATGGGCGGAGAGTTTGCATATTCTTCACCGTTCAACAAGAGCGGAAGCCATTACACAATCGATAAAGTAAGGCTCAAAGGCACATATTTCTCAACAAACTTTTCAAGCAAAAATGTAAATGAGGACGGTATCTTCATTGATATCCTCGTTTACGATAAAACAAGCAACAATAAGCTTCTTCAGAAGCTTCACATGGCGTATCTTTACGCTATCACAAAGGCTCTTGAAGTGCGTTGGTATAACGAAGCGAGAGAAAACTTCCACTACAGACTGTCAAAAATTGCACTGCCGTTCTTAAGACTTATTCCTTACGGTGTCTACCACAGGATGTTTGAGCTTGGTGTGAGATTCTACAGGAATAAAAAGGACGCAAAATATCTCATTGACAGTGTAGGCAAAAAGCTTATTCATGGCGTAATGCCCATTGACGGTCTTGAAGAGGTGAAATATGTTCCCTTTGACGGAATAGAAGCACCGATTCCCGTTGATCCCACAGGCTATCTCAATTACGCTTACGGCAAGGATTATATGTCTCTGCCAACATATTCAAAACGCTCTGCACCTCACAGCTTTGCAAGAGTTGACATGGGCGAATATATTTTTGAAACACATGAAAAACCGCAGTTCCGCTCAGTTGATGTGAGAGGCGAACTGTTTGAAAAGGAAGGTAAAAAATCATGAATTTTGCAGGTATTCTTGCAGGTGGAATCGGCTCCCGAATGGAAAGCTCAGTTCCCAAGCAGTTTCTGAAAATCGGCGATACACCTATAGTTGTCAGAACGCTGAACACATTCCTCAGTGAAAAATGCGTTGACAAAGTGATTCTTGCAATGAATCCTCAGTGGGAGGAATATTGCAGAAATATGCTTGAGGAATACAAGGTTGATACTTCCCGCGTAGAAATCATCCACGGCGGTACAACACGTTTCCTTTCAATGGTAAACATTGTTAAAAAGAGTATGGAAATCCTCGGCGACAGTCTTACAGAAAACGATATGATGCTCATTCATGACTGCGCCCGACCTTTTGTATCATCAAGAATTATCAACGATAACTTTGTTATTGCAAAGGAATATAATATGGTAACAACATCTGTTCCAACAATTGATACTGTTCTCATTGCAGAAGACGGCAAGCAGAGCACAGTTGTTCCCAACCGTGACACAGTATTTCTCGATCAGGGTCCCCAGACATTTAAAATCAAAGAATTCTACGACCTTTTTGAAACTCTCACTCAGGAAGAGATTGACGCTTACATGGAAGCGGGCAGAATGTACCTTGAGCATGATAAGAGCGTAGGTATTGTAAAAGGCGAAAGAACAAACTTCAAAATCACAACTGAATTTGATATGCTCCTTGGCAACATGATGATTCAGGACGGTCAGATAAAATAAGGGAGGTTTTTCACATGTTAAAGAAATGCGTAGCAGTAGGCGATATTTTCATCACACCCGAAATGATGAAGGGCGGAATTGAAAAAGGCTATGAAGATATGATGTTTGACACAAAATATTTCTATTTCGGTTCACATGACAGACACGAAATGAGAAATGTTGTCAAGACAATCGAAACAGGCGGTTTTGAAACACTTCCTCTTCCCGAAGGACTTGAAGAGGCAATGGCAGATGCAGAAGTTCTTATGGTGCACCTTTGCCCCGTAACAAAGAAGCTTCTTGAGAAAGCCCCCAACTTAAAGCTTATCCTCTGCAACAGAGGCGGCCATGAAAACCTTGACATTCCCGCAGCAAACGAAAAGGGTATTGCAGTTCTTCTCAACCCTGCACATAACGCAAATGCAGTTGCAGAGTACACTGTAGGTCTTATGCTCAATGAAGTGAGAAATATTTCACGTTCAGCAATGGCAATTCAGAAAGGTGAGTGGCGTGAAAAATATCCCAACACAGAGAAGAAAATCCGCGAAATGAGCGACATGACTGTAGGTATCATCGGCTTCGGCACAGTTGGCAGACTTCTCTATGATAAGCTTGTGTCATTCAACTGCAAAATCCTTATCAACGATATGTTTGAAAACTATTCAGGCATCAACAAGAATATCGCAAAGTTTGTGCCTCTCGATGAACTTCTCAGAGAAAGTGATATAGTTTCACTTCATGCAAGACTTTCAAAGAAATCAATTCTCCTTGGTGCAAGAGAATTCGGCATCATGAAAGACACAGCATATTTCATCAACACAGCACGTTCATATATGGTTGATTATAACGCCCTTGCAAACGCACTTAAAACAGGCGGTATTATGGGCGCGGCAATCGACGTTTTCGACAAAGAGCCTATTGACGAAACATGTCCTCTTCTCGGACTTGATAACGTAACTCTTACAAACCACCGCGGCGGCGACACAATCAACTCATACTCAGACAGCCCCGCCATGATGATGAAAGAAGCATACAAATACTTCGACGGCGACGAGCCAAGATTCTGGATAAACAGATAATGGAAGATATACTCGAGTTATTTGTTGAGGTTTACATGGGTGTTATGACACATTTTGTTCCTGATAAAAAAGTCAGGAAGGTATATCTGAAAGTAATAGCCGGTATATGGGCTGCGATTTTTCTTGTAACAGGTTTGGTTGCAATCGTTATGCTGGCAGAAACTAACGGCGAAAGCACCGCAGGAAAGGTTATGCTTATTGCAGGCTTTGTTGTCACAACTGTTCAGATTGTTGTAGGTTTTATCATAGTGAAAAGAAAAAATAAATAAATAAAAAACTGCCGTGTCATCCTCAAGCGAATGCGAAGGATCCCGGCAGTTTTTGTTTAATGAATAATGAATAATTTTGGGGCTGCGCCGCAATTTTATAATAATATTGAAGAAAACATTGTAGGGAACGGCGTTTTCCGATGTTCCGCAAAATATGTGTTATTTTAAACGACTCGTCGAAAATTGCCGAACCCTACAAATTGAAAAAAAGTCCCGATAAATTCGTTGTAACAGTTGGCTCCACTTGTCAGGGGAGCTGTCATTTTCGCAAGAAAATGACTGAGGGGTAGTTACATATTGTTATTATCTCTCCCTCCGTCTTTTGCTTTGCAAAAGCCACCTCCCTCATCAGATGGAGGCAACGCTCTGT